>USBY01000001.1 GCA_900553015.1 uncultured Clostridium sp.
GAAAGAAATTCCATATACTCTTTGAAGCATTTTATTGTTTTCATTTCCTCTCCAATAAGCTCCTGAAGCTGATAATAATTTTACTACTTTTACTTTTCCTGTACTCATTAAATGTGGTCCTGCACATAAATCAACAAATTCACCTTGTTTATAGAAAGATATTTCTTCTCCTTCTGGTAATTCTTCTATAAGTTCAACTTTATAAGGTTCATCGTTTTCTTTCATAAATTTTATAGCTTCTTCTCTTGATAGTGAATATCTCTCGATTGGTAAATCTTCTTTTATAATTTTTTTCATTTCTTCTTCTATTTTTTCAAAATCTTCTTCTGAAAAATGTTTTTCTGTATCAAAATCATAATAGAATCCATTTTCTATAGCTGGTCCTATTGTTAATTTTACATCACCATATAATCTTTTTATTGCTTGTGCCATGATATGTGATGTTGTATGCCAATAAGCTTTTTTTCCTTCTATGTCATCATCTTGAAATGTATGAATTACTAATTCGCAATCTTCATTTATTTCATGTCTTAAGTCTTCTACTTTTCCATTAATTTCTCCACAAGTTGCCACTCTTGCTAACCCTTCACTTATTTTTTTGGCTACATCTAATATTGAACTGCCTTTCTCTACCTCCATAATAGATCCATCTTTTAATTTTAATTTAACCATATATATCCCTCCTATTTTATAATTACCTTATTTTGTATAAAAAAACACCCCTATAGACTTTTACATCTATAGGAGTGCTTACACGGTTCCATCCTAATTTTTTACTTAATTTGATTATATCGTTATCAACGCCATAGGTTATTAGCCTAGGTGCTTAAAAAGGTAGTTTTTCAATTAGTTACATTTAAATTAGCTTTCAGCCTATGACTAATTCTCTCTAAAAATAATCACTAATTTACTTTGTCTTTTTATTGCATATATATTTTTATACTTTTTCAAGTTCTGCATTTTCTTGAACTTCGTTAATTTTAATATCTCTAACGTGGTCAATTTTCTCCCATTTTGTATCTCTTTTAAATAGTACTTTAAAGTTTATTAATAGCCATGATCCTAAGAATAATGGATAGCATAATAATCCTTTAATCATAGGTCTTATTGGTCTTTTATCTAATTTTAATATTAAGATACCTGTTAATATTGGTAAGAAGAAAGTTGGTATAATGTATCTTGCATAATTTAAAATTAAATCTGAAGTTGTCATACCATTATTTAAGTACATAATTGCATTTATTAATAATAGAACAATTGCAATTATAAACATTGGTATACTTCCTAAAATATATAATAAACCATCAAAGTTCATTAATGTTTTGTATTCTTTAACTCCTTTTGCAAGTTCCTTGGTGTATTTTTGAATACATTGAATATGACCAACACTCCATCTTGTTCTTTGTGACCAAGATTGTCTAAATCCTACTGGTTGTTCATCATATACTATTGCATCTGTTGCCCAACCTAATTTTCTTCCTTTTATAATTCTTTTTAATGAAAATTCTATATCCTCTGTTAATGTTTGTGTATCCCAACCATTTGGTTTTATTACATCAAATTTTACCATAAAACCTGTACCATTTAATAATGGTGATAGTCCTAAATTATATCTTGCTAAGTGGTAGAAACGGTGCATTGTCCAATAAAATATTGCATATCCAGCTGTTACCCAACTGTCCGTAGGATTTTTTATATCTCTATATCCTTGAACTACATCTTCACCTTGACATAGTTTTTTATTCATTGCTTTTATAAAACCTTTATCTACAATGTTATCAGCATCAAATACAAAGAATGCATCATATGGAGCATTTTCTTGTATTTTTTGTTGTAAAAACCATTGTAAAGCATATCCCTTTGTTTTCTTCTCGCTATCAAACCTTTCGTATACGATAGCACCTTTTTCCCTAGCTATTTTAGCGGTATTATCTGTACAATTATCTGCTATAACGTAAATATCATATAAATCTTTTGGATAATCTTGTTTTTTTAAACTTTCTATCAAATTACCCACAACAGCTTCTTCATTATGTGCAGGAATAATAGCCATAAATTTATGATTTTTATT
The DNA here is from genome assembly GCA_900553015.1 of uncultured Clostridium sp. Taxonomy (GTDB): domain Bacteria; phylum Bacillota; class Clostridia; order TANB77; family CAG-508; genus Merdicola. The sequence continues at coordinate 2,072 of USBY01000001.1, forward strand.
TATTAATAAAGGTTTTTCTTTTAATTTAACAAGCGAACAAATACTAATCATTAATTGGTATAACCAGAATATAGTAAGTATCCATACTAGTGCTTGTTGAACTATATATAAATATTCCATTTCTTCCCTCTCTTTTTATTATTTATTCTATAATATTCACTACAATTACAATTATACTACCTTTATACTATTTTTGCAACTTTTGACAAAATTTAATAAAATCTTAATATTTTCTATTTTTCCTTACTTTCATCTACATCTTTCATAGATAAATTTATTCTATCTTGGTCGTCTATTTCTATTACTTTTACCTTTACTTTATCTCCTTCATGAAGTACATCCTCAATATTTCTAATTCTATCATTTGATATTTTTGAAATATGAACTAATCCTTCTTTTCCAGCCCCTAAATCTACAAAAGCTCCAAAATTCATTAATTTGATTACTGTTCCTTCATAAACTTGACCTACTTCTATTTCTCTTACGATTTCTTCTATTATTTCTTTAGCTCTTTTAGCTTGTTTTTCATCTTCAGAATAAATAAATACTTGTCCGTCTTCTTTAATATCTATTTTTACACCAGTTTCATCTATAATTTTATTTATTGTTTTTCCACCTGTTCCAATTACATCTTTAATTTTGTCTACTTTTATCTTCATATTAATAATTTTTGGTGCATATTTTGAAATTTCTGCTCTTGGCTTATCTAATTGTTTTAACATAACTTCTTCTAAGATATATTTACGAGCTTTTCTTGTTCTTTCAAAAGCTTCTTTTATGATTTTATATGATAAACCATCTACTTTTATATCTACTTGAATTGCTGTTATTCCTTTTTCTGTTCCACCAACTTTAAAGTCCATATCTCCAAAGAAGTCCTCTATTCCTTGGATATCTGTTAACATTACATAATCATCTGAACCATCTGGTGCTGTTACAAGACCTGTTGAAATACCAGCAACTGGTCTTTTTATTGGAACACCTGCATCCATTAATGCTAGTGTACTTGCACAAATACTTGCTTGTGATGTAGAACCATTTGAAGATAAAACTTCTGAAACAACTCTTATTGCATATGGAAATTCTTCTTCACTTGGAATTACTGGAACTAATGCTTTTTCTGCTAAAGCTCCGTGACCAATTTCTCTTCTTCCTGGTCCTCTTGATGGTCTAGCCTCTCCAACACTATAGCTTGGGAAGTTATATTGATGCATATATCTTTTGCTTTCTTCTGTGTCTATACCATCTAATGATTGTTCTTCTGAAACCATTCCTAATGTTGCAACAGATAATACTTGTGTTTGTCCTCTTGTGAATAATGCACTTCCATGTACTCTTGGAAGTAAACCAACTTCACATGATAATGGTCTTATTTCATCTATTTTTCTACCATCAGGTCTTTTATGTTCGTTATAAATCATTTCTCTTACACATTTCTTTTCTAAGTCATGTATACTTGTTGCAATGTCTGACATTATTTCTTCTGTTTTTTCTTCTCCAACTTTTTCTGTAAAATATGCTACGATTTCGTCTGTTAATTTATCTATATTTTCATCTCTTACTTCTTTGTCAACAGCTTGTACTGCCTCATACATTTTATCTTTATAATTTGCCTCTACTTCGTTATAGATTTCTTCATCTACAGCAAATGATTTATATTCGAATTTTGGTTTTCCTATTTCTTTTTGCATTTTGCTTATAAAAGTACATAATTTCTTTATTTCTTTATGAGCTTTCTTTATTGCTTCTAACATAATATCGTCTGGTATTTCATCTGCTCCAGCTTCTATCATTGCTATTTTATCTTTTGTTCCAGCAACAGTAAGTGTTAATCTGCTATTTTTTCTTTGTTCTTCTGTTGGGTTAATTACTATTTCATCATTAACATATCCTACTGCAACAGCTGCTGTTGGACCACCAAATGGAATATCAGATATAGATAATGCTGCTGAAGCACCAATCATTGCACATATTTCTGGTTGATTATCTTGTTCTACAGATAATACTGTTGCTACAACACATACATCATTTCTGAAGTCCTTTGGAAACAATGGTCTTAGTGGTCTATCTATTGCTCTTGATGTAAGGATTGCCTTATCACTTGGTTTGCCTTCTCTTTTTGTATAGCTTCCTGGTATTTTTCCTACTGCATATAATTTTTCTTCGTAATCTACTGATAATGGGAAGAAGTCTATTCCATCCCTTGGTTCTTTTGAAGCTGTAACATCTACTAATACAACTGTATCACCATATCTTACTAATACACTTCCATTTGCTAAACCTGCAAGTTTACCTGTTTCTAAAGTAAGTTTTCTTCCTGCTAATTCTGTCTCATAAGTTTTAAACATTTTCATCTCTCCTCTAATAATTAATTTACTTATTTATTATTAGACGTAACCTCTATTCTAAATTATTATACATAGTTCAGAATACAAGCTACTTTCTAAAATAATAAATAAGTATTTATATATACCATTTTAGGGCGTATGATAACGCCCTAAAGTTGTATATTATTTTCTTAAACCTAATTTTGCTATAATGTCTCTATATCTTTGAACATCTTTTTTAGCTAAGTAGTTTAATAAGTTTCTTCTTTTACCAACCATTTTTAAAAGACCTCTTCTTGAATGGTTGTCTTTTTTGTGAACTTTTAAATGTTCTGTTAATTCATTAATTCTTTCTGTTAAAAGAGCTACTTGAACTTCTGGAGAACCAGTATCTTTTTCATCTCTTTTATAAGTATTAATAATTTCTTGTTTTCTTTCCTTTGTCATTATTTGCACCTCCTATATTTCTTATTCCTTAAACTGAGCTAAAGTTAGGTGTGTTATATCCTATAGCTAAGTATAAGGTCACTTCAAGTATTTTACTATATTCTTGGCAAAAAATCAAGTAATTTCCTTATGTTTGTTGCCATTATTTGAATATTTATTTATAATATAGAAATAATCAAAGATTTTCTCTGTATTACAGGGTTAAGTTACCTATGTCCGTGCAATTGCGAAGCTATCTGCACAGCTACTTATCTTATAACGAAAGTGGTGAAATTATGAATTTATCGTATCAAATAGATAAAGATGATCATTATGATAATATTCTTCACGTTTTAAAAGAACAATTTTTATTATCAGATAGATTGATAACAAAATTAAAAAAGGCTAATAAAATTTACTTAAATGACCTTCCAACATATACAAAAAAATCAGTAACTGTGGGCGATAAAGTTTCTGTCTTAATTGATTTTGAGGAAGATAATTCTAATATAGTTGCAAGTAACATCCCTTTAGACATTATTTATGAGGATGATTATTTATTAGTAATTAATAAACCTGCAAATATTGCTATTCATCCATCTATTTTACATTTTGATAATAGTTTATCCAATGGAGTTAAATTTTATTTTGATAAATTAGGATTAAAGAAAAAAATTCGAATTGTAAATAGATTAGATAGAAATACCTCTGGAATTGTAGTATTTGCTAAAAACGAATATATTCAAGAATGTTTAATAAAGCAAATGAAAACCAAAGAATTAAAAAAAGAATATTTAGCTATTGCCAAAGGCATCTTAGAATCAAAATCCGATACTCTAAACTTTCCTATAGCTAGAAAAGAAGGAAGTATTATAGAAAGAACTGTAAATTCTGATGGAGATAGTGCAATTACACATTATGATGTAGTAAAAGAATTTAATAATCTTTCTTTAGTGCACATTGTTTTAGAAACTGGGCGAACTCATCAAATAAGAGTTCACTTTAGTTATATTGGTCATCCTATATTTGGAGATACTTTATATGGTAGTCCTTCTGAATTAATTAATAGACAAGCTTTACATAGCTATAAACTTACTTTTATACATCCAGTAACAAAAAAAGTTTTAAGTTTAGAAGCTCCTTTGCCTAATGATATAGAAAATATAATAAATAACTAAAAAAGAACGATGTAATCTATTTTACATCGTTCTTTTCTTCTAATAGCTTATAAAATAATTTTTATCTTTTAGCAACATATCTAGTTGCATTTTTTGATCATCATTAAATAATGATATTATATCTTCCTCATTATTTTTGAAAATATCTTTTACTTTATTAAAGAAATTATTTAATATTTTTAGAAATTCCTCACTGTTGTTTTTCAAATAATATGCATCTGTATAAGCTGTTATTAATGTTTTAGTTATATAATAATCATTATATTTTTTTAGTTCCTTATATTTTTTGTCAATATAATCATATCTATCGCTTATTAAGCTTATATAATCTATTACTGTTCCTTCTGTATTATTATTAACAATACTGTCTCCTCTAGTTATGTAATAATACTCTGGACTTCCACTTACTGCTATTTTGTTGCATTTTTCTAATATGTAAAATGTTGTACCGATATCTTCATATTTCTTATCAACAGGATATTCTATATCTTTAAATAATTCTCTTTTATATAATTTATTCCAAGCATAACTTTGAATTTTCTTATCTAATAAAATTTCTTTTAATATTTCTAATTTATTATATATCTCTACACCATTATCTGCATTTTTTATAATGTTTTTGTTATCTATTACGGTATAAAAATTGCAAATTGAAACATCAGCATTATTATTCACTAGTGTATTATACATATTTTCGAACATTTCGTTACTTACATAGTCATCACTATCAACAAATCCTATATATTTACCTCTTGCCTTTTTTAAACCTACATTTCTAGCATCAGAAAGACCACCATTTTCTTTGTGTATTACTTCTATTCTGTTATCTATTTTTGCATAATTATCACAAATATTCCCACAATTATCTGGAGAGCCATCATCTACTAAAATAATTTGTAAATTTTTATATGTTTGATCTAATACACTTTTAATACATTTTTCTAAATATTTTTCTACTTTATATACTGGAATAATTATAGATATCAAAGGTTTCTCCATTATTTACTATTCCCTTTCTTCTTCCTTATATTTATTTAGATAATCTATGTCTGCTAGTCTAACAATCTCAAATTTATCATTTTCAAAGTTTAATTCATTTATAGCAACATTGTGTTGACAAAACTTTTCGCGCTCATATGTAAATGGTAAATTAACAATCTTTCTTAGAAAAGCTTCGATTGCAACACCATGTGAGCCTATTAGAATAGTCTTTCCTTGATTTTCTTTGGAAAGCTGAGTAATGTATTTATACATTCTTTCTGCTACTTCTTGCATAGTTTCTTGGTGTGGTATCCCATAAATTTCGTTAATTTTATTTTGATTAGCCTTTATTTCTGGCTGTATTTTGTTTACCTCTTCCCATTTCCAGCCATCATAATCACCAAAAAACATCTCACATAAATTTTCTGATTGTATTACGGGTAAATTATTAAGTTTAGCAAGTGGCTCAACTGTAGCCACTGCTCTACCTGATGTGCTTGAATATATTGCATTAAATTTTATATTTTGTAATTCTTTTGTCAAATATACTACTAATTTTTCTCCTTTTTTTGTTAAGGAATAATCTTGTCTACCAGTTAGTCTTTTTTCTATATTTCCAACTGTTTCTGTATGTCTAACAATAAAAATTCTAGTTTTCATCCTCAAAAAAGCTCCTAAATTCATAATTTCTTTTTGGGAATAATTTAATTTTCTCGTCATTTTTTAATGCTATTAATATTCCTCTTATTCTTAGTGGTATAGTATCATTTTCATTTTTTATAAAGCTTAATAAATATGGTTTATATTCATCTGGTGTTATTTCATATAAATCAACTACTTCTGCAAGCATTCTATACCAGTCTGAACATTTCTTTATTGAAGGTTTTGTCATAACACTACCTTCTCTATTTCTATAATATTTAAATACTTTAATTTTTGCACTTTTTGTTTTCTTAGAAAGAATTGTAGCCTTTAGGCAATACAACTCGTCTTCATAATACATTCCTGTTTTAAATTTCATATTATTGTTAATTAAAAATTCTCTTCTCCAGCATCTACTTGAAACTGAAAATGTAACATCACATATTAATCTGGCTTTTTTACTTGAATTTTCTTCATCAGAAATTCTTTCTTTATTTCCTTGTCCTACGTCTTCATATCCCAAGTAAACAATTTCTGGAGTATCTTCTCCTATTATCTTATCTATTTTAGCTAGAGTTTTGTTATCATATAATGTATCATCACCATCTAAAAAGATTATATATTCTCCTCTCGCGTTTTCTATTGCTATGTTTCTTGTTCCACCTGCTGTTCCTGTATTTTTCTCTGTTTTAAATACTCTTATTTTATCATTTTTTAATTTATTTACAATTTCCATTGTGTTATCTGTTGATGAATCATCTGCTATTATTATCTCAAAATTATCAAATTCTTGATTTACAACACTTTTTACTGCCCTTTCTACATATTTTTCAACATTATATGTACTAATTGCAACAGTAAATCTTATGCCTTCCTCATTCAATTTTAATTTCCTCCTTTATTACCTTTATGAATTGATTTTTAGCAAATTCATTATCATATGGTTCAAATTTTGTATTTAATAAGTATTTTATTTGTTCTTCTACGTCTTTTACATCTTCAATATATCTTATATATCCTAAGTGTTTAAAATTATCTTTTGACGATGTGATTTTATGATTATAACTTTTTAGTGCTATACAAGGTGTACTTGTTATTGCAGCAAAAATCATGCCATGCAACCTATCTGTAATTATTAATTGAGCATGTCTACATCTAGAAAACATTTCGTCTAGTTTTTGATCTCTATCTTTTGCCAATATAGGTGCTCCTCTAGCTATATCTTTATAATCTATTTTTGAAAAATATTTTTCTGCAATTTTTTCCAAATATTCAGTTTGTTCATCAGTTGTAACCCTTTCGACATCATTTCTTAATATAAATAATAATCCTTCTCTTTTTGTTGTATTATCTGATTTATTTAAATAAGTTACTATATCTGGTGTTTGAATTACCTTATTATTTGGAAATTCTTTTTTCATAAGTTCATAAGAAACACTTTCTCTTGCTAGTAATATTAATTTTTTATGTTTTGAATATATTTTTTTACTTTTCTCTAACTCTTCTTTTCCTTGCTTTGTTTCACTAAAAAACATCGTTTGCGGAAACAGAATAATAGTATTTTCTGGAAATAACTCTATAACCTTTCTTCGACCTTCTTCTACATACAGATATTCGTCTCCAAAATTTCCACCACCATGTAGGAAAATTAAACTGTCTTTATCTATGTAATCTATTACCTTATATACACATTTATCAATTGTTTCTTCTGAAATCTCGTAATAATTATATTCCGGTAAATAATCCTTTATGAATTTCTTTTCTGCATACGCTATTGCATTATCTCCTAAATTATTGTGATGTGGTACTCCCATCAATACTACTTTTTTCATCTCAATCCTCCTTCTTAATTTTCATATTTTTTAGCATAATCAGTTCTCTTTCTTACATTAAAAAATAATTAATGTACTAATCTCCTCCTTTAAGCAAATTGCTCAATATTAATGCAGATTAATTCAATTTTTTACAATACTGCATCCTATATATTATATAATTAACTTCGTTTTATGTCAATCAAAATGTGTAAAAAACAATTTTATTAAGATTCCTATCTATTAGCTATATAATCGCCTTTTTTCTTGTTTTTTCACATATATATTTATCAAGATTTATACTCTAAATATTTTAATTTTTACCCTCTAAAAAAATAAACTTTAAGTAAAAAACTTAAAGTTATATTTTTTATAATTATTTAATTAAAAAGTAAATCTGTAAGCCGGGTTCTGTCTTGGACAGTCATTTATCTAGTCCATATGTTACCATATGGCTCAAGCCACCAATAAGAGGACGACGAGCAGTCTTAACCCTCAAGCTCGGTGTTGCTCCAGATGGGGTTTACATTGACCAGATATGTCACCATACCTGCGGTAAGCTCTTACCTTACCTTTTCACCCTTACCTTTTACAAGGCGGTTATTTTCTGTTGCACTTTCCTTAAGGTTTCCCTCACTGGACGTTATCCAGCATCATTGCTCTATGGAGCCCGGACTTTCCTCGTACGCTGTCTTTCGACCTTGCTATACGCGACTGTCTAATTTACTCTTATTTATTTTAACATCTTTTTAATAAAAGTCAAGCTATCTAGCCTCTTTCCTTCTATTTCTAGCTATATCTATAATTCTGTTTACTGTTTCCTCATCTTTTACTTTATCTCTTAATTTTTCCTTATCTATTATAAGTATTACATTAGTAAAATTTTTAAGTGGTACTGTTCTTTTAGGGTGTTTATCAAATGTATAAACTTTTCCTTCTTCATCTGCTACATAAATTTCTTCTCCTGGTTTATTTTTATACAAGTTATTTTTAGAAACATCATATGTAATACCAAAATCTTTAAAATCAAATTCCTCGTTTGAATCTATTTCTCTTTTTATTTCCTTTAATTTGTGTTTTAAATCTTTTTCATTATTACATTTCTGCATTACATATCTTTTTCTAATTAACTCAAGTGTAGAACCTGCTGGTATTTGAGCTATTCTATCAAAAAACTTTGCATTTTCAGCTGAAAGTCTTATGTTTCCGTCTTCATTCATATCTTCTTTAGTTACCATTAAACCATAATATAATGTATAATAACTTTCAGCATCAGGAATACAAACTCTTGCTAAATCTCTTAATCTTTCATTTGTTGTATGGTCATATACTTCAAATATTCCTTTTAAAAATTCTATATCGTTATAATGTATATATTCATCTAAATCAATTTCTTCCGGTCTTTTATTATAATTATGTTCTAAAAAAGTTTTCAAACTAAATTCTTCATCAGATTTTAACAGTTCCTCCGCAAATTCTTTATATATGTGTTCAAATAATTTACCTGATGAAGAATAGTAATATTTTTGATAATTATTAAATCTTGTCTCTAAAAATTTCTCTATTTCTGGTAAACATTCACTTGAAAATACAGGAATTAATTTTCCTTTACCACCTATAACTGTTTTTCGTATAGTTACATTTTGTAGTAAATCTGTAATTTCGTCAGAACCAACATCATCTAATCCGAAAGCCCAACTATCTCTTGGACCAAAGTCACCTCTATCAACATCTACCTGTCCTTCAAACAAACTATTTAAACCTAAAAAATTCCTCTTCTCTACTTCTTCCATTATTTCTGGTAAATTAGGCCATATTTTGTTTAAAGCATCATTTATTTTCTTATTTTCGTTAATTATTCTTTTTCCAATAACTTCATGAAATCCCTTTGGTAGATTACATATCGTTTCCATAGTATGAGAAAATGGGCCATGCCCAATATCGTGTGTTAGTCCTCTCATTAATTCTGCAACAATATATTTTTCGTAATGACATTTCTTTACTAAGCCATTTATATTTTTGTCTTCTAAAAGGTGCATAAGTAATTCCATCGTTCTTGCATATGTTCCCTTACTATGATCTGCTCTAGAATGTTTAAGATTACTATCTCCTAAAAACTTAGTTCCCAATTGAAAAATTTTTCCCATTCTTCTAAATGGTTGTGTTCTAATTAATCTTGATATATCTTCTGTATAATAAATTAATCCATCATTTGGATACTTTCCGCTATTTCTATTAATTATATGATCTGATTCAAAAACAATATATTTTGGTTTTTCATACAAAAATTTGTAAAAATTCTCTACTTCATTATATCCTGTATACATATTTAACATCCTTTTTATTAAATTTGCATTAACATTATAGCATATTTTTTTGATAAATAAACTACTTTTATAATATTATAAGCTCTTCCATTAAATTTTTGTATTTCATAAATAATAAATCCTTGTCTTTTGTATCTACTGCGTTTTTAAATTCTTGTAGTAATACATATGCTTTTCTTATATTATATTCTTTTTCTGACTCATTTGTATTATTTACAATAGGTTCGAAATTTGAAATAGCACTGTCTAAATTACCTTTTAGTCCATCCCAATTTTCAAGATCTATATTTACATATGCCTTTATTACTTCTACTTTTGTTTTAGCTAATTTCACTTGCTGATTATCAGTCACAATTTTTTCTAAAAATACTGGTATATATTCGTATAATTTTGCCAAACTATTTAGAGTTTCTGTTCTATTTTCGTTTTTTATATTTCCAATACAAGTATTAATTAAATCACTAAATTCTGTTAATTTATTATTATCAACATTTGCTTTATATAAATCTACAATTATTGATGGCCAAGTATTATTTAAATTTTCTATTTCTAATTTTAAATTTTCCCAATTTATTGTTTTATTAGCATTTAAAACAGTATTTGGAACCATGCTATATTGTACAACATTGTTCCCTGTATCTTCACTTGATGTTTCTTCATTCTCTTGTAAAATTTCATTTAAATTCTCTGTTTTTTCGATTTTAGCATCATATTGTTTTAAATCAATATTGTTAATACTATTTATTAGCAACATTATATAATTATCTAAATAATCTATTTCTGATATATTTTTATCTCTAAGTTGTTCTTCATCTGTTTTTTCTTTAGAACATCCTGAAAAAGAAATGATTACTAAAGCTATAAAAAAAATAATACTTAAAGTTTTTATTATATTCTTTAACATATTTCCTCCAAAATTAACTTTTTTCATATTATTTCCAAAATTAGCTTTTATATACAATGTATAAATATGTTTTTTATACAAATACTATTTTTAAAGGAGTTTTTATGTTGGCAAGTGTTAATTTATATAGTACAAAAACTGGTGAAATAAAAAGCTTTTTAGAAAGTTTTTTTGATGAGCCTGTATATTTAAAAGATAATCTTTATTGGACAAAAAAATACAACAATCCCATAGAGATTGTTGATATGATTGGTAGTTTTATTGATAATAATTATAAATATAAAATTGGTATGTGGGTTTCTCTTGATCCCGGTATTTTAATTAATATTACAGATTATAATGCAGATTTAATAATAAAGTACATGTTTGAACGTTTTCCATATTAATTATTTTTCCATTATTATTGTATTTGGTCCATCATTTATTAATGAAACTTCCATATGTGCTCCAAAAATGCCTTTTTCTACTTTTTCTATTCCATTTTCTTTGCATTTTGACATAAAATACTCATATAAGCTATTCGCTTTTTCTGGTTCTTCTGCCTCTATAAAGCTAGGTCTATTTCCATCTTTTGTATTACCATATAGTGTAAATTGTGAAATAATAAGTAATTCGCCATTAATATCTTTTATTGATAAATTCATTTTTCCATTTTCATCTTCAAATATTCTTAAATTACAAAGTTTCCTAGCTAAATAATCTGCATTTTCTTTGGTATCACCTTTTTTTACTCCTAATAATACCATATAACCTTTTTCTATTTGCCCTACAGTTTTATTTTCAACTTCTACTTTTGCTTTTTTCACTTTTTGTATTACTAATTTCATTTCTTCACTCCCAATTATTTGTCTATTTTATTTTTGTTCCACATTTTGGGCAATATTCATATTCTTCACTCATTTCATAATTGCAATTAGGACATTTAATTTTATCTTTTAAACTCATTATTTCTTTATTTGCTATATCTATTTTTTCACTAATAGTATCTAATTTATTTAATTCATCTTGAATGTCTTCTAACTGCATTTCTTCTTGAGCAGCATATTTTTGGTATATTTTTTTACCAACTATTTTATAAAGGTCTTCCATATTTGATTTATAATTGCTTATTTCTAGTTTTAACTTTGTTTCTTTAGCAATTTTAGTTGTCTTTTCTGCAGTAACCTTATATGTCTCTGACGCTTTTTTACCTAATTTATCAAAAAAATCCATACTCATTCTCCTTTACTCAAATTTCTTATCTCGGGTCATAAGCATTGTAACAGCTTCTTTTGGATCCAAATTATTGTATAAAATATCATATACTCCGTCTACAATTGGCATTTCTATATTATGAATTTTAGAGAGTTCATATGCTGCCTCTATATTGTCAATACTTTCTATTACCATTCCAACTTCTTTTCTTGCTTCTTCTATTGTTTTTCCTTCTCCTATTAATTTTCCAGCTTTTCTATTTCTACTATGTTCGCTTAAACAAGTTACTATTAAATCACCTAGACCACTTAAACCATATAAAGTATCTTTTTCTCCTCCTAAAGCGACTCCTAATCTTGTAATTTCACCTAATCCTCTTGTTATAAGAGCAGCAAAAGAATTATCTCCTAAATGGATTCCTGCAGCCACTCCAGCGCAAAAAGCTATGATATTTTTAAAAGCTCCTCCTATTTCTACACCTCTAACATCATGTGATGTATAAATTCTAAATTCAGGACTCATAAAATCATTTTGAATATCAAATAAAAGTTCATCATCCTTTGATGCTACAACCATTACTGTTGGTATTCCAATTGAAACTTCTTCTGCATGGCTTGGGCCTGATAATACACCAATTTTAGCTTCTGGCATTTCTTGTTTTATGACTTCATCTAATGGTAATAAAGTCTCTCTTTCAAATCCCTTTGAACAAATAATTATTGGTTGGTTTGTTACATATTTTTTGTACTCACTTACTGTACTACGAGTATATTTAGAAGGTGTAACATGTAAAATTATTTCAGATCCATCTATTGCTTCTTTATAATCTGTACAACATGTAATTCCTTCAGGTAATGTTACTTTTGGCAAAAATTTGCATTTTTTCTCGTTATTTATTAAATCTGCCTCTTCTTTAGAAAAAGACCATATCTTTATTTTATGTCCTAATTTAGCTAAATGGATTGCTAGAGCTACTCCCCAGCTTCCACTTCCTATTATTGTAATTTTCTTCATTTGTTTCACTCCTATTTATTAAAACTGATTTTATTTTCTGTACCACTTAAAATTCTTTTAATATTTTCTCTATGATTAAATATTACTATTACAGCAAGTATTACACTATATATAAAATATCCATTTCCTAAGCCACTACTTTCTACTATATAATGTCCTCCTCCAACGAATAATGTTAATATTGGGTATAATATTGCTGCAGCAATTGATCCCATAGAAACAACTCTTGTTAAAGCCATTAATACTAACGCAAATACTAAGCAAATTAATCCAAGTTGCCAGTTTGTCATTAGTAAAATTCCAAGTGATGTTGCAACACCTTTTCCTCCTTTAAATCCGAAGAATATTGGAAATGTATGACCTATAACAACAGTAACTCCAGCTATTTGAACTAATAAAGCTTTATTAGTATCTCCTAAAATATTTCCTACAATTATAGCTATTCCAATTGCGACAACACCTTTTAATACATCACAAATTAATGTTATTGCAGCATATTTCTTTCCTAAATTTCTTAACATATTAGTAGTTCCAGCATTACCACTGCCTTTTTGTCTAATATCATAACCAGCCTTTTTCTTACTAATTAAAATTGAAAAATTAATACTTCCTATTAGATAAGCTATTATAGCAATTATTATATATTCCATATACTTTCCCTCCTATTTTGTTTCTATTGTATTACCTTTTTCTCGTACAATTATTCTTATTGGTGTACCTATTAAACCAAATTCATTTCTTATTTGATTCATTAAATATCTTTGATATGAAAAATGGAATAAATTTTTCACATTTACAAAGATTACAAATGTTGGTGGTTTTGTAGAAGCTTGTGTAGCATATAATATTTTTAATCTACGACCTCTATCTGTAGGTGGTTGCCTTACTGCAACTGCTTCATTTATTATTTGATTTAGTGTAGCAGTTGGTATTCTTATTGCATTTTGATTTGCTACAACATTAATCATTTCAAACAATTTGTTTATTCTTTGACCAGTTTTAGCAGAAATGAATAATATTGGAGCATAAGATAAATATGATAGCTTTTCATATACTTCCTTCTTATATCTTTCTAATGTACCATTTTCTTTTTCTAATGCATCCCATTTATTTACTACAATTATTACACCTTTACCAGCTTCATGAGCCTCTCCTGCAATTTTTGCATCTTGGTCTGTAACGCCCTCTGTTGCATCTATTAATATTAGACAAACATCAGCTCTTTCGATTGCAAGTTTTGAACGCATTACACTATATCTTTCTATATTTTCGTTAACCTTAGATTTTCTTCTAATTCCTGCTGTATCTATAAATATGTACTTTCCATATTCATTTTCAAAATAAGAGTCTACTGCATCTCTTGTTGTTCCTGCAATATTACTTACAATTACTCTATTCTCACCTAATATTTTGTTTATAAGTGATGATTTTCCAACATTTGGTTTCCCTATTACTGCAACTTTTATTTCTGTTCCTATATCTTCCTCTTCTTTTTCTTCTGGGAAATTCTCGTATACAGCATCTAATACATCTCCTAGACCCTTTGCATTAGTTGCAGAAATTGCATATGGATCTCCTAAGCCTAGATTATAAAATTCATATATTTCATCTTCTACTTTTCCAAAAGAATCCGATTTGTTACAAACTAAGACTACTGGCTTTCTAGCTTTTTTTAGCATTATAGCTATATCTTCATCTGCTGCTGTTACCCCTTGCTTTATATCTGTCATAAAAATAATTACATCAGCTATATCTATAGCAATATTTGCCTGTGTTCTCATTTGAACCAAAATTTCGTCATTTGATTCTGGCTCAATTCCACCTGTATCTATTAATGTAAACTCTCTTCCTCTCCAATTTGCTTCGCCATATACTCTATCTCTTGTTACTCCTGGAGTATCTTCTACAATTGATATTCTTTTTCCTACTATATAATTAAAAAATGTTGATTTTCCAACATTTGGTTTTCCTATTATTGCAACTATTGGTTTTGCCATCAATTTCACCTCTCGTCCCCATTTTATACTATTTGACTTTTCAAGTCAATATGTAAAAAATTAGCATTTAGCACATTTTTCCTTTTAAAAAACTATATTAACCTCTATCATTTTTAGGCAAAAAAAAACTAAAATATTAATTACTTAATACTTTAGCTCCTTTTATAACTTTACTATATTCTAATTATTTGCTGTATTAGTTTCCTTAACTACAACTTCTTCTCCATTATAATATCCACATGTTGGGCAAACTCTGTGTGGCATTACAGGTTCATGGCAATGTGAACATGTTGCAAATTTTGGAGTTTCTAATTTCCATGTTGATCTTCTTTTATGTGTTCTTTGTTTTGACCATCTTCTTTTTGGTTGTGCCATTCTTATCCCTCCTTTGACTTAAGATATTTATATATCTATTTAATTTTTCGCATAAATTCAGTTACTGTATAAGTATACTAGCATTTTTGCTTTTTGTCAATACTTAAATTACTGTATTTTTGATATTTTAAAGTTTTCGTAATCTATTTCGTATTTATGAGCTGATTCACTGTTTGTTTTTATCGAAATAGAATTATCTGATTCATTTAATGTTGCGTCTAATCCTGTTTCTTTTAGTCTCTCTACTGTTACTAGACCTTTTATTTGCTTAATTCTATTTTCATCTCCTGCTGCTTGTTCTATTAGTGCTCTATATTCTGTATTGTTTTGTAAATCATCTTTTGCTAAGTTTAATGCTCTTTGAACTTGTGCTCTAAATTCATCTTCATCAAAAGCATCTATAATCCTACTCCATTTTAAAGTACCTTGATAATTAATTGTATTTGAATCAAACCCTATATTTTGTAATTTTTCATTATATAAATATTGAATTCTTTCCACAATTGATTTATACAAGCTATTTATTTCTTCTAATGTCATATCATTTAAGCTTACTGAATTATCGTCATTTAATCCTTCTATATCAACACTAGAAGAAAATTCCTTTTTATCTGTGTAATTTATTTCATTTAGTTTGTTTCCAATAAGATTTTCTAATTTAACATTTAATTCCAAATTTCCAGTATCCACATTACCATTTAGGTTAATTGTTATTGCATTTCTATCTGTAGTTGTTTCTCCAGTTGTTGAGATTTGTTCCATTTTAAAAGAATTACTACTATCACTTGTATTTCTTTCTAATGTTACAGTCGTATTTATATTATTTCCATCATTTGATTGTTTAACTATAGTTACTTTTTGATTTGTTTCAGAAACATTATTGTTTATTGTATAATTAGCTTCAGGTGTTTCAACTATTGTTGTTAAAAGTTGCATATTGCTTTCGTATACTGTAATTCTAACATTTTCATTGTTCTCAATTTGTTCTCTTTTTAAGTTATCAATTTCTTCTTGTATTGATTGTTTTATTTGTACTGTATATGAACTATCTAATTGTAAAAATTGCACTAAATATTTTAAGGTTAATTCATCTGTCATTAATGTCTCTAATAAGCTTATTTTTAAAGAAGAAATTTCTTCTTCGGTTAGAGTTAATGAATACGCATTAGCCACAACACTTTGTCCATTAAAGTTCAAATTAACATTTGCTTGCTTTGTATAATGATTACTTAAAATTCCTTTGTTTAAAACATTTTGATATGTTGATAAAATTGTAGCTTTGTCTTGTGCATCCATATTTTTATAGATATTATAATCTATTTTATCAAATTGATTAGGTATACTTTCTGAATCTTGAACTCCTAATTTTGTATAAATATCACGTAAATTTTCATTTTTTAATTTTAAATATTTATATACTACCTCATCAGACTTTATTCCATAGTTATTATTATCTTGCACTACACTAAACTTAAATTGTTCTTGATCATTATAGGCAATGGTGGCTTCTGTTTCTTGTTTCTTCTCTGCCAAATTGCTTTTCGTTGTATAAGAAAGTTTTAAATTATTCATTAAAGTATCGAATTCTTTTGTATCACTTTCTGAGTCATCATTCATTCCTGTTTTTATTGTTATTTCTCCAGTGCCATTGTACGCATTATTTTCTATTCTTTGATAATATCTATCTAATAAGTCTGTATCAAATACGTCTGCTATAGATCCATTTTGATATAAATATTTATAAAATAATTCATCCGGACTTTTAAAAATATCTGTTGCAATATTTAAATATATTAAAACTCCTCCTATTATTAAAATTAAAACTGTTATGATAGAAAGCGCTATAATTAAATTTCTTTTCTTTCTCCCCATCATATCTTTTTCCTCCCATCTTTAGTATTTTATTTGTTTTTTCTTTGTTTAACCGCTTCATACATTACAATTCCAGCTGATACCGAAGCATTTAATGAGCTTATTTTTCCGCTCATTGGAATCTTAACTAAAAAGTCACAATTTTCTTTAACTAATCTGCTTATTCCAAACCCTTCGCTTCCTATTACAAAAGCTATTGGAATATTATAATTTTCTTCGTAATAATATTTGTTAGTATTCATATCTGTTCCGCAAATCCATATATCATTACTTTTTAAATATTTTATCGTTTCATTTATGTTATTCACTCTTGCTATTTTCATATATTGCACAGCACCTGCAGACACTTTATTAACTGTACTATTTACTGCAGCAGCCCTTCTTTTTGGAATTATTATTCCGTGTACTCCAGCTGTTTCTGCTGTTCTAATTATTGAACCTAAATTGTGTGGATCTTCTATTCCATCTAATATTAAAATAAATGGCTGTTCATTTCTTTTTCTTGCTTCCTCTACTATGTCTTCTACCGAGCTATATTCAAAAGGAGGAACTATTGCTATAACACCTTGATGATTATTAGTTTGACTCATCTTATCTAATTTAGATTTTTCGGCTTGTACTATAACTATTCTATTCTCTTTAGCCTTTGAAATAATTTTATTAATTGAACCGTGTTTTTCTCCTATTTGTATAAATATCTTATTTATATCTTTTCCAGATTCTAGTAATTCTAATACACTATTTCTTCCTTCTACTTGGTCTTCATATTCTTTTTCACTCATTTTGCCCTCCTACTAAAACATTTTTTAAATATTCCTCAAGAAAATTTAACATTATTTTAATATTATTAAATTGTTCAATATCTCTATATTTTTTTGCAATTTCTATTTGCATACATGGTATTTTTGTTTTTCTAGCAATTGTATTGGCTACAGTATGTAAAGTATCTGCTTTAAAAACTTTATCTATAGTAATATTTAAATTATATTTTTCTCCTATTTTTATAAAATCTTTGAGATATGTATTTTGTCCATTCAAATTACTTAAATTTGCTGTTCCAACATCTATATCAAACCCTTGTCCATCTTTTGCACCATGAATATCCAATAAAAAATTTATGTCGTTTTTTCCTACTAAATCTATTATTTTATCCTTATATGGATTATTTTCTATATCGTAATTTGCATCATCATTACAATTTTTTGTTTTATATAAACAATAGCAATTTAATTGTTTCTGTAGCAAAATTGCTATTGTCCCTGTACAAGAATCTTTGCCTTTTATATTTCCATTTCTGATTTGCCTAACACTATGTGGGGCAGATACAATTATTTTCTCTTTTCCTTCTATATATTCGAAAGCTTTTTCTTCTTTTATTTTATACTCATCAAATTTATTATTTATATTTATAAATTCTTTTTTGGTTATTTCCATATTACTACCTACTACTTGTATTCTTTAATTGCATCTAAATTGCCTTTAAGTGGTATGACTCCCCACCCAACTAATTCATCTGCAAAAGGCTCATATATATCATTTTTTAAAAACACTGTTTTTCCAAAATAAAATCCCATTGCTATTTCTGCAAAACTATTTGCACCTACATAATTTGGTTTTCCATTTTTCTCTTCATTTATTACTAAAACATAATCTGTTCTTTCATTTTGTATCTCCGAAAAATGTAGCATTGAATGTTCTCTTTTAGGCATTGGTACAAAAAACTCTTTAGGAATTACAACTTCATATCCTTCTTCTTTTAATTTGTATCCTATCTGTATAATATAATCTTTAAAAGTTCTACTTCCACATAATACAATTCTTTTCATTTTTATACTTCCTATTATTTTTCTTCATCTAATTTTAATACTGATAAGAAAGCTTCTTGTGGTATTTCTACATTACCTATCTCACGCATTTTTTTCTTACCCCTTTTTTGCTTTTCTAGAAGTTTCTTTTTACGTGTTATATCACCACCATAGCATTTAGCAAGTACATCTTTTCTCATTGCTGAGATTGTTTCTCTTGCTATTATTTTTCCTCCTATAACAGCTTGTAATGGTATTGTAAATAAATGGCGTGGTATAACTGTTTTTAATTTTTCTATCATCTTTCTACCTCTATCATAGGCAGAATCTTTATGAACTATAAAACTTAATGCGTCAACACTTTCACCATTTACATATATGTCTAATTTTACTAATTCAGACCTTCTGTATTCTTTTAATTCATAATCAAATGAAGCATATCCTTTTGTTTTTGATTTCAATGTATCGAAAAAGTCGTATATTATTTCATTTAATGGTAATTCATATATAATTGTAACCCTATTCTCGTCAAGGTATTTCATATCTTTATATATACCTCTTCTATTTTGACAGATTTCCATTATATTTCCAACAAATTCTTTTGGTGTTAATATTTCTGCTTCTACAAAAGGTTCTTCCATATAGCTTATTTCTTGTGGTTTTGGTAAATCTGCTGGGTTATATAGTTCAATTATTTCCCCATCTGTCTTATGAATTTTATAAATAACTGAAGGCGAGGTTGTAATTAAACTTAAGTCAAATTCTTTATCTAATCTTTCCTCTATTATTTCTAAATGCAGTAACCCTAGGAATCCGCATCTAAAACCAAACCCAAGTGCATTAGAAGTTTCCGGTTCATATTGAAGCGCTGCATCATTTAATTGCAGTTTTTCTAACGCTACTTTTAAATTTTCATAATCACTACCATCTACTGGATATAATCCACAATACACCATTGGATTTACTTTTTTATATCCAGGTAAAGGCTCTTCTGCTTTATTATCTTTTAATGTTATTGTATCTCCAACTCTTATATCTGATAAGCTTTTTATACTTGCAGCAATATATCCTACATCACCTGCAACTAATTCTTCACAAGGATAATATTTACCTGGTTCAAAAAATCCTACTTCTGTTACTATAAAAGTTTTATTAGAAGACATTAGTAAAATTTCGTCACCTACTTTTACTCTTCCATCTCTTACTCTTACATAACTTACAGCACCTTTATAATTATCGTAAAAAGAATCAAATATTAAACATTTTAATGGTTTATTTTTATCACCAGATGGTGCCGGAATATCTGTTACAATTCTTTCTAAAACCTCTTCAACATTTAAACCTGTTTTAGCAGAAATGCAAGGGGCATCTTCTGCTGGTATTCCAATTATATCCTCTATTTCTTTTTTTACCTCATCAGGTCTAGCATTTGGTAAATCTACTTTATTTATTACTGGTAAAATTTCCAAATTATTATCTAATGCTAAATAAACATTTGCCAATGTTTGTGCTTCCACCCCTTGGCTGCTATCTACAACTAATATTGCACCTTCGCATGCAGCTAAACTTCTTGACACTTCATAATTAAAATCTACATGTCCTGGTGTATCTATTAAATTAAATATATATTCTTTCCCGTCTTTGGCTTTATAAATCATTCTTACAGATTGTGATTTTATTGTTATTCCACGTTCTCTTTCTATCTCCATATTATCTAATACTTGAGATTCCATTTCTCTTTTCGAAAGAACTCCTGTCATTTCTATCATTCTATCTGCTAATGTTGATTTACCATGATCTATATGTGCAATTATGCTGAAATTTCTTATGTTTTGCTGTCTATCTTCCATACAATTCCTCCGTTTTTAACTTTATTTATTTTACCATAGCAAAACTCTAAACGCAATATTGATTTTTCAAAACTAAAAATGTTATAATACGTAGGATTATAGGAGGTTTTGTTATGGAATTTATTTTAGCTTCTTCTTCTCCTAGAAGAAAACAATTATTATCAACAATTATAAGTAATTTTGATATTATTCCAAGTGATATTGATGAAAATAAATTGAAAAAGCTTGAACCTAATCCACAAAAATTAGCAGAAAAATTATCATATGAAAAAGCTTATTCAATTTTTACAGATAAATATAAAGAAAATAATGAATATACTGTAATTGGTTCTGATACATTAGTTTCTTTTGGTAATATTATATTAGGTAAACCAAAGGATAGAGATGATGCTATTCGTATTTTAAAACTATTACAAGGAAATTCTCATGATATCTATACTGGTACAACTGTAATTATAAAAAAAGAACACTCAATAATTTTTGAAACAAGGGTTAATAAATCAACCGTTTATTTTAAAAATATGTCTTATTACGATATTTGCTCTTATGTTGATACAAAAGAACCTATGGATAAAGCTGGAGCATATGCTGTACAAGGTATAGGAAAAGTTTATTTAAAAGGCTATGATGGTGATTATAATTCGATTGTAGGTTTAGATACACATATGATTAAATCAATTTTTGAAAAATACAATTTAATATAAAGGAGTTTTCATATGTTTAGCAAATATTTGGAAAAATTAGAATTTAACAAAGTTACAGAAAATTTAGCAACTTTTTCTAAAACTTTTATTGGGAAAAAATACTGTACTAATTTATATCCTTTTGATGATAAAAATAAAGTTATAAAGGCTTTAAATGAAACAAATGAAGCTGTTATTTTAAGATATAAAAAAGGCAATATTCCTATTTATGAATTATCAGAAGAAATCGAAATTTGTTTAAAAACATTAAAAAGTAATAAGATATTATCAATTGCAAATGTACTAAATATCGGAAAATTTTTAAGATTAGCAAAAAACTTAAAGGATTACTTTTTTTCTGATGAACTTATCGACTTAAATGAATTTAATAGCTTATATAATTATTTTGATAATTTGTACACTAATAAAGATATTGAAGATAGCATTTTTTCTGCAATTATTGATGATTATACTGTTGATGATAGAGCATCTACTAATTTATTTAATATTAGAACAACTAAGAGAAAAATCGAACAAGAAATAAAAAGCAAATTAAATAATTACATATCTTCTTCTACATATTCTAAATATCTACAAGAACCTGTTGTAACTATAAAAAATGATAGGTATGTTATTCCTGTAAAAGAAGAATACAGAAATAATATAAAGGGATTTATTCATGATATGTCTAATAGTGGTTCTACTGTTTTTATAGAACCTGTTTCTATTTTTGAATTAAATAGTAAAATTGCCAATTTAACTGTAGAAGAAAACTTAGAAATAGAAAAAATTTTAGCAAAATTTACAAACTCACTTTTTGAGATTTTAGAACAATTAGAAAATAACCTTAGAATTATAGGTTTACTTGATTTTATTTTTGCTAAAGCAAATTATTCTATATCTTTAGATGCTACAAGACCTATTTTGAACGATAATAAACAAATAAATTTGATAAAAGCTAGACATCCTTTAATAAATAAGGATGCTGTAGTTCCGATTAATATAAATTTAGGAATTAATTTTAATACACTTGTAATTACTGGTCCTAATACTGGTGGTAAAACTGTAACTTTAAAAACAGTTGGTTTAATAACATTAATGGCTATGTCTGGATTAAATATTCCAGCTAATGAAAATAGTAGCGTTTTTGTATTTGACAATGTTTTTGCAGATATTGGTGACGAACAAAGTATTCAAGAATCTTTAAGTACTTTTTCTTCACATATGCTAAATATTATAGAAATACTAAAAAATTCTACATCAGATAGTTTAGTTTTAGTTGATGAACTTGGGTCTGGAACTGATCCTATTGAAGGAAGTAGTCTAGCAATAAGTATACTAGAGGCTCTATATAATAGAGGAATATTAACACTAGCTACAACACATTATCCAGAAATAAAAAACTATGCTTTAACACATTCTGGCTTCGAAAATGCAAGCCAAGAATTTGATATAGACACACTTTCCCCTACTTATAAACTTTTAATCGGTGTGCCTGGTAAAAGTAATGCCTTTGCTATCAGTAAAAAACTTGGTCTTTCTGATGATATATTACAAAGAGCTAATGAATTCTTAGATACTGATACTATTCATGTTGAAGATTTATTAAAAAACATTTACGATAATAAACTAAAAATTGAAGACGAGAAAAATGAAATTGAACAAAGATTGGCTAAAATATCACAATTACAAGAAGATTTAGAAAAAGATTATTCTGATGTTCAAAACAAACAAAACGAAATTATCAATAAAGCTAAGTTAGAAGCTCGTGAAATATTATATTCAGCAAAAGATGAAGCAACTAATATAATACGTCAAATGAGAAAAATCGAAAATACTTCTAATTCTTTAAAAGATTTAGATAATTATAGAAATAAATTAACAGATTCTATAAAAAAGGTTTCTTCTAATACAATAAGCAACTCATCTTCTAGTAACTTAGATGTAAACCAACTAAAAGTTGGAATGGATATATATATAAATAAATTTATGAATAACGGTACTTTACTATCATTACCAAACAAAAATAATGAAGTACAAGTACAATGTGGAAATATGAAATCATTTGTTCCTGTTACAGATATTTCTATTGTAAATAAAAAACAGAGTACAAATAAAACGCCTTCTAAAGCTTTCTCTGGTATGTCAAAATCCAAAAACATATCTCCAGAAATTAATGTAATAGGACAAACCGTTGATGAAGCAATTTTCGTTATTGATAAATATTTGGATGATTGCAGTTTAGCAAAATTAAAAACTGTTAGAATTGTACATGGAAAAGGTACTGGTAAATTACGTACTGGTATTCATGCTTTTCTAAAAAAACATCCTCATGTTAAATCATTTAGACTTGGTACTTTCGGAGAAGGTGAAATGGGTGTCACAATCGTAGAATTAAAATAATATCATTATGCAAAAGAAGTGGATAAATTTAATTTAGTCCACTTCTTTTTACATATATTAGTCCATTTATTTAAACTGCTGCTCTTAATTCCATTGCATGTTTTAATGATATCTCTGATACAATTCCGCTTGCAATTCTTGCTATTTCTTCTATAACTTCTTGTTCGTTTAAATTTTTTATTCTTGTTTTAGTATTATCTCCATCTACTTCTTTATAAATATAATAATTAGAGTCTCCTTTAGCTGCAATACTAGCTAAATGTGTAACTATTATAACTTGATGATTTTTTGAAATTGTTTTTAATTTTTCTCCAACTGCATTTCCTGCTTTTCCACTAATACCTGTATCTATTTCATCAAATATTAAAATAGGCACTTCATCTACGTCTGACAACACTGTTTTTATAGCCAACATTATTCTAGACATCTCACCACCAGATGCAGTTTTTATTAATGGTTTAAAATCTTCTCCTTTATTAGTTGTTATCATAAATTCTATTTCATCAGTTCCATCTTTATTAAAATTTGTGTTCTCTATGTTTATCTTAAATTTTGCATTAGGCATTTCTAAATCTGCAAGTTCACTATTTATTTTAGTTTCTAATTCTATTCCATGCTTTTGTCTTGTTTCGTGTAATTCTATAGCTCTTTTTTCTAATTCTGCTGTTATCTTTGTTAAATCAATTTTTAACTCCTTATTTTTCTCTTCTAAATTTTCTATTTTATCTATTTCTTCTTCTACTTCATTTTTATAATTTAATATTTCTTCTATTGTATTTCCATATTTTCTTTTTAAGTCGTTTATTTCATCTATTCTATTTTCTATCTCATCTCTTTCTTCTTCTTCGAAACATGTATCTGAATTATAATGATTTAAATCTATTGCAATTTCTTGTAAATCATAATAATTACTTTTTAATGAACTTAGTGTTTTTTGGTATTTTATATTTATATCTTCTATTTTCTCTAAGTTTTTAATTGCTATACTTATTGAATTTAATGCATTTTCATTTATTTGTATATCTGCCTCATTTAATGATTTAGATATTTTCTCAGCATTTATTATAAGATTTCTTTGGTCTTCTAATTCTTCATCTTCATTTATTTTTAAATTTGCATTTTTTATTTCGTTTACTTGATAATTCAACAAATCTAACTTACGTTGTTTTTCTTTTTCATCTCCATAGTTTTCTTTTAGTTTTCTATTAATATCTACATATTTATTATATAATTCAGTATACTCATTTTTCTTATTTAAGAATTCTTTTCCTAAAAACTTGTCTAAATATTTTATGTGATTTTCTTTATTTAATAAATTTTGATTATCATTTTGCCCATGTATATTTATGATATTATTCATAAATTCTTTTAATTCATTTACAGTTACTAAACGTCCATTTATTTTGCAAGTGTTTCTACCATTATCAAATATTTCTCTAGAAATTATGATATTTCCATCTACTGCTTTTGGATGATTGGGCAAATAAATACTAACTTCTACAAATGAATGATTCTCACCCTTTCTAATCATTTCTTTTGAAAACCTTCCACCTGCTACTATGCCTAATGCTCCTATTATTAACGTTTTTCCTGCCCCTGTTTCGCCAGTTAATATATTAAATCCTTTTGAAAAATCTATCATAATCTCATCGATTATTCCTATGTTTTTTATATGCAATGTAGATATCATATGTACACCTCTTTATTTTAATTCTTTAAATGCCTCTGTAGTAATTTCTAATGCATTATTTTTCATTTTGTATAAATCTAATAAATTGTTTTCATTTTTTTCAACATATAATAAATATTCTATATTACCTGCTGGACCTTTAATTGGAGAATATGTAACATCTATAATTCTAAAACCAAGTTTATTTGCAAACATTACAATATTTTGAATTACTTTTTGATGTATTTTTATATTTTTTACAACTCCATTCTTATTTAAATGTTGGCTTCCAGCCTCGAATTGTGGTTTTATTAACACAACTGCTTTTCCTTTTATTTTTAGTAATTCATATATTTTTGGTAATACATGTATTTCCGAAATAAAAGACACATCTGAACTAATAAAATCTAACTTCTCTATACTATTAGTATCTAATTCTTTAATATTAGTTCCTTCCAAATTTACTACCTTTTCATTCTTTAATAATTCTTCTGCTAGTTGTGAATGACCAACATCTATTGCATAAACTTTTTGTGCACCATTTTGTAACATGCAATCTGTAAACCCTCCTGTTGATGCCCCTATATCTGCACATATCTTATTTGTTAATGAAATCCCAAACGAATTAATAGCTTTTTCTAATTTTAAGCCACCTCTGCTTACATATTTTAGTGTTTTTCCTTTTATTTCTATATTGTCTTGATGATTTATTATTTTACTTGTTTTAGTAATTTGCTTTCCGTTTACATATACATTGCCTTGTTCTATTTCATATTTAGCTTTTTGTCTTGTTTGAAAATAGTGTTTTTTTACTAAAACAACATCTATTCTATCTTTTTCTTCTAACATTTTTCTGCCTTTCTTTAAAACTTTTGTTCGCTTATTATTATATATGATTTTATTTTTTTGTCAATAGATTTTTACGAAATTTTGTTCCTATTGACTATATTTTATTTTTATGATATAAATAATGAGGTTTGTTTATGGCCCGTTGGTCAAGCGGTTAAGACGCAGCCCTCTCAAGGCTGAATCATGGGTTCGATTCCCGTACGGGTCACCAATTTATATTTTATTAGAGTATCAAGTATTTTACTTGGTACTCTTTTTTGTTGTTTATCACATTAGTTTTTTATATTGCAATTTTGATTTATGTTAATTAATATGTTATAATATATTTAGATTTTATCAACTGTTGAATTAATTGAAAGGAGGTCACATAGAATATGTGGTTCTTTATTTGTCTGTTAATTCTCTGGGCATTCTTTAAGCTTGGAGAATGGAGTTTTTATTTGGCCCTTTTCGGATTGCTCTTATTTTTCGTAAATTGGGTCATTAATAAGCTTCTAAAACCAGACGAAATGATCGGAGACCGTGAGCGGGCAATGGTTGTCGTGTTGAAGGGTATAATTTTTATAATGCTCTTCTTCTGGTTTTGGTAGGAAATCCCTAAGGTGCTTGTCACCTTGGGGATTTTCCTCATTTATAAATATTTTTGGAATAATTTTCTATATTTTGGATATATTAATAGTACAAGTTTTTTAAGGAGATGATTTGTATGAAAGCTTCCAAAATACATGAAATTTTAAGAAATAAACAAAAAGTAGATATCTTTTATAATGAAAGACCTGTATGGATACAAGAAGTAAATAATGATATCGCCAAAATAGGATTTATTGATAATTTTGAAGAAAAAAATGTCCATATAGAAGATTTATATGAAAAAAATTTATATAATTAATCCATTTCAAAATTTATAACTAGATTTACTAAAACTAAAACCCGTATTAATAAAATATATTAATACGGGCTTTATATATAATCGGGATTTTAGGACCGTCCCCAAATCCCCCAGGACAATCCCCAAATCCCCCAAGAATGTCCATATATTTGTTTTTAGAAACTTCTCGAAGATCCTCCTCCACCGGAAGAACCTCCTCCGCCAAAGGAACCACCGCCACCAAATGAGCCTCCGCCCACCAAAATGGCCACCGCCAAAACCTCCTATAAAGAAGATTCCACGTCTGCTAAAAAAGACTATTAATATTATAAATACTATCATCATAATCATATGTGGTAATATATTATTAACTTCCTCTGTTCTTATAGTACTTGTTCCTACTACATTTCCTTCTTCTGCACCTTCAATTGTAATGCCATACTCATTTTCTACTTCTTTTAATACAGCATTAAATCCATTTCTTATGCCATCATTAAAATTATTTTCTTTAAGGTATGGAATTATATATTCATCTTGAATTCTACCAGTTTTTCCATCTGTTAAAGTTCCTTCAAGACCATATCCTACTTCTATTCTAAATTGCCTTTCTTCATATGCACATAATAAAAGAACTCCATTATTCTTTTCTTTGTCTCCAATACCATAATCTCTAAATAATTCTGTAGCATATTCTTCTAAAGATTGTCCTTCTAGATTTTGAACCGTAACAACTACTATTTGTGCACCAGTTTGTTTTTCTAATGTTTTATTCATATTGATTATATAGTCTTCTGTTTCAGCAGACAATAAATTTGCTGAATCATTAACATAAAATTCTTTTGTTTGTGAAACAATAGCATATGAGCTATTAGTAACTAACACTATAGAAAAAATGGCTAAAATTAATATATATTTAATTTTTTTATTGTACAGTATTGAAGTCAACAGTTGGTACCTCCTCGCTTCCTTCTGATGCTTGGAAGTATTCTTTTTCTCCATATCCGAACATTCCAGATACTATATTTGTAGGAAATCTTTTTATTTTTGTATTATATTCTTTTACAGCATCATTATAATCTTTTCTTGCTGTTGCTATACGATTTTCTGTACCGGCCAATTCATCTGATAAATTAATAAAGTTTTGTGATGATTTTAGATCTGGATAATTTTCTACGACTACTAATAAATTATTTAAAGCACTGGTCAATTCTTGATCAGCATTTGCTTTTTCCTCTACAGAATTTGCTCCTGCTAATTTTGCTCTTGCATCTGTTACAGAATCTATAACAGCTTGCTCTTGATTTGTGTACCCTTTTACTGTATTTACTAAATTTGGTATTAAATCTGCTCTTCTTTGTAACATAGTATCAATTGTAGCAAATTTATTGTCAACTTCTTCTGATAAGCTAACTACCCCATTATAGCTAGATACTAAACCAGCAATTATTGCTATTAATATAACAACAACTACTATAATTGCTATTGTTGATTTTTTCATACAAAATCCCCCTTGTTCTTTAATATTTAATATAACCGCTACTTAAGTTTTTATTCTTATGTAGCGGTTTTTATGTTTAAACTTAATTAAAAGGGATTTTAGGACCGTCCCCAAATCCCTATCAAATCTCTATTTCACTATGGTAAATAATTTAGTGGATTAACTCTATTGCTATATCCTCCTGGTGAAACTCTTACCTCAAAATGTAAATGAGGTCCTGTTGAATTTCCTGTATTTCCTGAATACATTATTAATTGTCCTTGTTTTACTTCCTGTCCTACACTTACAACTAGTGATGAACCATGTGCATATAATGTATATAATCCATTATAGTGTTTGATTTTTATGTAATATCCATAACTATCAGAACCACCCCAAGTAGATGTAACAACAATTCCATCTGCTGCTGCATAAACTGGTGTTCCTACTGATACACCAAAGTCTACAGCACCATGATATTTTCCACTTGAATAATACATTGTAGCAGTGATACTTCCAGTCTTAACAGGTCTTATAAATCCTTGTGAACTTACAGAACTTCCTGAACTAGATGAACTTCCTGAGCTAGAACTTGAACCAGAAGAATTTCCTTGTTCTGCTTTCTTTTTAGCTTCTTCATATTTTTTCTGCAATGCTGCCTCTTGAGCTTTTTCTTTTGCATCAAGTTCTTGCATTTTTTTCTCGTATTCTTCTACATCACTTTCCAAATCATGTGATTGTTCTGTCAATTCATCTACTTTTGTTTGCTCTTCATCTTTAGCATCACTTAATTGTTTTCTAACAGTTTCCAATTCACTTTTCTTTGTTTCTATTTCACTTAAACTATTGTTTACTTTTTCTTGAGTATCAGCTATTTCTTTTTTATCATTTTCTAGATTTTGAATTAATTCTTTATCTGCTGCTGTTAATGTCTCTATCATATAATAACTAGATATAAATTCTGTTAAATCTGTAGAAGATAACAACATATCTAAATATGAAACCTCTCCAGATTCATATAATGTAACTAATCTTTCATCTAATAAACTTTGATTCTTTTCTCTTTCTGCTTCTAACTCATCTAGTTTTTTCTGTAATTCGTTAACTTCGTTTGTTTTTGTTTCTATTTCACTTGTTAAAGAATCTATTTGTGATTCATATGAATCTATTTGACTAGATAAATCATTAACTTTATTTTGAGATTCTTCTTTTTGACTATTTACTTCATTTAAATTATCTTTGGTTTCCTGTATTTTTTGATTTAATTCGTTTTTTTGGCTACTAATGCTCGATGCTGCATACGATATTGATACTGTATTTAATATTACTGTTGCAATCACTAATATAGATACAACCTTTAAGTACATCTTTTTCATTTTTTATCCTCCGTTATTTTTAAGTTAGTTTACTCCATTTTGGTTTGTTACATAAGGTAATGGATCTACAGGAGTTCCGTTTATTCTAACTTCAAAATGTGCATGTGGTCCTGTTGCATATCCTGTTTCACCTACTTGTAAAACTACATCTCCCTTTTTTACGGTTTGTCCTAATGTTACCATTATTTTATCACCATGTGCATACAATGTTGATACTCCACCACCATGGTCTATCATAACCATGTTTCCATATGCAGTATTATATCCTGCTTTTACTACTACTCCATCATTTGCTGCAAGGAAATTAGTTCCTGTAGGCGCAGGTATATCAATTCCACTATGTAATTTATATACCCCAGTTATAGGATGAACTCTCATCTTAAATGTAGAACTTAATTTTGTATAACCAGGCACTGGCCATAGCATTTCTCCTCCAATATAATTTGGATTAATTATTATACTATCAGCTGTTATTTCTTGGATTTCTGCTTCCAATTGATTTAATTGTGCTTGGTATGCATCTATTTCTGATTGAATTTGCTTTTCTTGATCAGTTAATTGAGATGTATAAGTATCTTTCATAACTTTTGTGTTTTGCAATATTATAGATGCTTTTTCTTTTTCTTCTTTTGCTGTATCAATTTGTTTCTTTTGCTCTTCTAGTTTTTTCTTTTCATCTTCTATTATTTGTTTTTGCTCTTCTATTGTATCCAAAAAGTCAACATTAGAATCAGCTAAAATTGATAACAAATAATAGTTAGATAAAAATTCTGTTATTGTTTTTGAGCTTAGCACAACATCTAAATATTCTGTTGTGCCAGCTTGGTACATAGTTACTAATCTATCATCTAATAATTTTTTCTGACTATTATAATTGTCTTCTGCTTTTTTTATCTCCTCTTCGGTTTTTGTAATATCATCTTGTAAGGTTACAATTTGAGTATTATAATCATTTATTTCTGTTTCATATTGTGTAATATTAGTATTTAGTTCTTGAATTTGTTGTAAATTCTCTGTTAGTTCTTCTTGTACTGCTTGAAGTTGTGATGTTGCCATATCTTGATTTGCTTGTACTTGTGTTTGTTGTTCTTGTAAATCTGATAATTCAGCTGCAAAAGTTGAAACCCCTAAAGTTGATATTAACAATGTTACTATTATTAATATTCTTAGAAATCTTTTCATATTAAACTCCTTTTCTATACTTTTAAATATCTACGCATAGAAATACAACTTCCTAAAACACCTATTCCAACACCTAATATTGTATAAACTAACACAATTAATCCAAACATATCTGCAAAAGTTAATAAGTTTATATTCATTGCAGATACAACTTGTGATTCTAATATTTTATTTGCAATTAAATTATAATTTATTCCTAGAATAATTATTGATATTGCTCCTGATATTATTCCAATTATTATACCTTCTACAATAAAAGGCCATCTTATAAAGCTATTAGTTGCTCCTACATATTTCATTATAGATATTTCTTTTCTTCTTGCATGTACTGTAAGCTTTATTGTATTTGATATTATAAATATTGAAATTATAATTAAAATTACAAGTATTACTCCTGTTATTATTCTGATTCCATTTGCTAGATTAATTAATGTAGTTATTGTTTCATCACTACTTGTTATTTTCTTTATTACCTTTTCGGTGTCAGGCTTATCTTTATCATACTCTTCTATTTTCTGTTTTACTTCATTATTTTTAGTTAAGTCTGTTAATGTTACAACATAAGATGCTGGGAATATATTATTCTCATCATATCCAGATAATAAATCTTCCCTGTCTTTAAACTGACTTTTTAATTGATTTAATGCATCTTCTTTTGACTTATATTCTACTGTATTTATACCGTCAATATTTCTTATATAATCTTCTAGCGCTTTTGTTTGATCTTCTGAAATATCATAAAGGAATACTTCTATTCCTTGTTCACTTTCTATTTGTTTCATTATACTGTTAATATTTTGAGTTATTACGAAAAATACTCCAAATATTAACATTGTAAGACTCATTATAATTATTGAAGCACTTGTTGATTTTTTATTTTTAAAAACATTCCTTATTCCTTCTCCTAATAGATAAGTTATAACATTATATCTCACAATTCATACCCACCTTTTTCATCATCTTTTACTATAGAGCCTTTACGAATATGAATAACTCTCTTATTCATTTGGTCTACAATGTCCTTTGCATGAGTTGCAACAACTACTGTTGTTCCTCTTAAATTAATATCATTTAAAAGAGTCATAATATCCCAAGCTGTGTCTGGGTCTAAGTTTCCTGTAGGCTCGTCAGCAATTAACATTGAAGGATTGTTAACTAAAGCTCTAGCAAGTGCTACTCTTTGTTGCTCTCCTCCTGATAATTCGTTTGGATACATTTTAGCTTTTGCACTTAATCCAACCAATGATAATACCATTGGTACTTGTCTTCTAATGTGTCTTGGTGTAGCTTTTACAATATACATAGCAAAAGCTACATTTTCATAAACAGTTTTGTCTGGTAATAACCTGAAGTCTTGAAATACAACTCCCATACTTCTTCTTAAGTATGGAATCCTGTTTGGTTTTAAAAATGTAGTATCTTTTCCATTTATTATAATATTTCCTGATGTAGGTTCTTCTTCTTTTAAAATTAATTTTATTAATGTTGATTTTCCTGATCCTGAAGCACCTACAAGGAATGCAAATTCACCTTTTTCTATAACAAAATTGGCATTTTTTACAGCTTCTGTTCCTGTTTCGTATTTTTTGCAAACATTTCTAAATTCTATCATCTTAATTGCTCCTTAATTCGATATATTTTTATTTATATCTACAAGATATAATAACAATAAATAAGATTTATTGCAATAGGGTACATAAAAATTTACATCAATTATTTTCTGTAACAGCCTTTATAATAGCACTTTTATCAATTTGGAAATATTTTAATAAATCATCTGCTTTACCAGACTTTCCAAACTCATCTTTTATACCCATTCTATATACTTTTGTAGGATAATTTTCTGCTAATACTTCGCATACAGCAGAGCCTAATCCACCTATTATATTATGGTCTTCTACAGTTATAATTTTCTTTGTTTCTTTTGCCGCTTTAATAATGATATCCTTGTCTATTGGCTTTATTGTATGCATATCTATAACTCTTACATTTAATCCCATGTTTTTTAATTCTTCCATCGCATCTATAGCTTCTGATACAACAACACCTGTAGCTATTATTGTAGCATCTGTTCCGTTTCCTATTTGGATTCCTTTACCTATTTCAAATTTTTCGTCTTCGTATATTTTTGGTGTTGCTAATCTACATAGTCTTAAATATACAGGTCCTTCAAATTTAGCAATTTCATTTACTGCCCATCTTGTTTGTGTATCATCTGATGTACAAATAACAGTCATATTAGGAATTGTTCTCATCAAAGATATATCCTCTATCATTTGATGTGTAGCTCCATCTTCTCCTACTGTTATTCCCGCATGAGTTGCACAAATTTTAACATTTAATTTAGGATAGCAAATACTGTTTCTTATTTGGTCATATGCTCTTCCAGCAGCAAACATAGCAAATGTACTTGCAAATGGAATCTTACCACATGTAGCAAGTCCAGCTGCAGTTCCTATCATATTTTGTTCTGCTATTCCCATGTCAAAAAATCTGTCTGGAAATTTTTTAGCAAATATACTAGTTTTGGTTGCAGCTGACAAATCAGCATCTAATACAACTACTTTATTATTTTTATCTCCTAAATTTGCTAATTCTTCTCCATAACTTTGTCTTGTTGCCTTTTTTTCATCCTTATTCATCAGCTTCGCCTCCTAACTCTTTTAATGCCATCTTATATTCTTCCTCGTTTGGTGCTTTTCCGTGCCATCCGACATTATCTTCCATAAAAGAAACCCCCTTACCTTTTATTGTTTTGGCAATAATTACTGTAGGCATTCCTTTTATTTGTCTAGCTTTATTTAAAGCTTCTTCTATTTCTTTAGTGTCATTACCATTTATATTTATTACATAAAATCCAAAACTTTCGAATTTTTTATCTATTGGATATGGATTTATTATTTTATCTATAGTTCCATCAATTTGTAGATTATTATTATCTACAAAAATGCATAAATTATCTAATTTATATCTTGCTGAAGCCATTGCAGCTTCCCATATTTGTCCTTCTTCTATTTCTCCGTCACCTAGTATTGCATAAACTCTGTAATCTTTTTTATCTAATTTTCCTGCTATTGCCATTCCATTTGCTGCTGATAGTCCCTGTCCTAATGAACCTGTAGACATGTCCACTCCTGGTATTTTCTTCATATCTGGATGTCCTTGAAGAATTGAATTTATATTTCTAAAGTTTTTTAATTCATCAATACTAAAAAATCCTTTTAAGGCTAAAGTAGCATATAAAGCTGGAGAACAATGACCTTTAGATAATACAAATCTATCTCTATTTTCGTCTTTTGGATTTTTAGGATCTATTTTCATTTCTTTAAAATAAAGTACTGCTAATATATCTGCTATAGATAAAGAACCTCCTGGATGTCCAGATTTAGCATAATATACTTCTTTTACAGTATTAATCCTTATTTTATTTGCTATTTCTTCTAAATTATTTTCCATACTATCTCCTTTCAAACTAACAAAATTTTATGGCTTTATTTACAAATGGGCAATAAGATAGAATTAACTTATTGCCCCCTTTTTTCTTTATTTAATTTTTATATCTCTATATCTTCTATAATTAAAATATGAAATAATAAATATTCCTATAACTACTGGTAATACCCATCTCGCCATATCTGTTCCTGTCTTAGGCAAAAGTTCATCTGCTAATGTTTGATTTACAGTTCCATTATAGTAATATGCTGAATTACTATTTGAGTTGTTATTACTATTAGTTGTACCCGTTCCAGAATTTGAATTACTATTGGTATTTGGATTATTTGTATTTGTATTGGTATTTTGGTTGTTATTATCTATGTTTGTATTAGTATTTTGATTGTTGTTATCAGTATTTGTGTTCTGATTATTGTTGCCAGTATTTGTATTTGCATTCTGATTGTTATTATTCGTGTTTGTATTGTCATTATTATTATTTGTGTTTGTATTTGTATTTGGTTCTTCTGGCTCACTTGAAGCTTCCTTTGTTGTTATCGCCTTAACACATAAATTAGATTCTTCAAAAGTATTTTCATCTACTTTAAAATCTGTAAAGTCCTCCCAAGATTGTAAACTATTTAATGATATATAACTTTCTCCTGCATTTGCGCTTACATTGTCAAACATTGTTGGAGATGTAGTTAATTTACTATCCGCATAATTACATTCAATACCTATTTTAAATTGTTCTGTAGCAGTTAATTTTACCATAACTGCAAATTTGTCTCCAGTTATTTTTACTGGATTTTTTAGCTTCAAAGTGTTATATGTCGCATCTAATGTTGATGAGTCTACATCAACTTTTTGTAATTTAGCCGAATCCAAACTAGAATCTGATGGATTAACATATACTTCTGCTGTAACATTTCCACTTGCTGCAATTTGTACTTGTTCTATATATTCGTCTTCATTGCCTTCTTTAGTGAATACATTAGCTATACCAATTGGTCCTTGTGGATTAACATTTAAATATACTGTTGCACCATAAAAATCATTTTGATATATGTTTTGGTCTTCTGAAATATCTTCTGCTCCCATTATTCCAGTTAAATTTTTCTCTATATTAACATCATCATATGACACATATGTATATCCGTCAGCAAAACTTTCTGTTCCATATGAATTTAAGCAAATATATGCTCCTGGATTCTTTGGCTTATTTTCTGGATTAAAATTATCTACTGAATAATTATCATCCCATCCTACTATTGTAATTGCATGGTCTATACTATAAAAATTATTATCACAGAAATATGCTGCTGAATGCATTGGATCTTCTGGATTGCTATAATAATTTCTATTATTTCCAACTGT
The DNA here is from genome assembly GCA_900553015.1 of uncultured Clostridium sp. Classification (GTDB taxonomy): domain Bacteria; phylum Bacillota; class Clostridia; order TANB77; family CAG-508; genus Merdicola. Next base: position 38,091 of record USBY01000001.1, read on the forward strand.
TGTTGCAGCTAAAGCACCATATTTCATAATATATTGTTTTATTTCATTTCTAATTAATGTAACTTCTTCATCTGTATATTCTTTATAAGAATCATCTCTATATGTTACATTACCTTCTAAATCTATATATTTATTTATGTTTGGAAATACTTTTGCATCTGTTACTCTTATAACAGCTTCTTTATCTTGAATTTCTGACAATTTTATTTTATCTTCATTATCTTCAAATGGCATATCTTCTTCTAAAACTGCTCCTGTTCCATTTGTAAGATATCCTAATGCCATTGTTGAATTACCACCAGTTCCAACTTCTCTACTATATCCTATTGGATTCTTTCCATCTAAAAAAGTTTCTGAAGTAGCATAGTCCATATGTCTTGCAGAATATCTTGGTATAACTGCTTTTTGTTCAGATAATGCTAAATATGATTCTAATACGCTTGTCATAGAGAAAGCCCAACACTCTCCTGTAGTTCCTTGATGTTTTACAGGAACATTAATATCTTCTGTTAAACTATATTTTGTTGGAATTGAAGCTTTTGAAAAAAAGTTCTGTACACCAAATAAAAATGAATTAGCATTATTTTTATCTTCTTCATCAATATTTGTTGAAGTAGCCATTGGCATAATTACATTATCTTTTTCTTCTTCTGAAAGCTTGTCCCAATTTTTAAAATCTTCTGATAAATTTAATGAAACAGTAGATTCCTTTTCATCTGTTGTTGCAAAAGATATACTATTTAATTCCAAGAATATTGTAATAATAAGCAGTATTGGTATAAGTTTTATTATTTTTTTCATGACCGAATTCTCCCCTTATATTTATATAATAACATATAAGCTTATAGTTTTATATAACATGTTTTTTTCTTTTTAATTACAGCTTTATTACAAGTTCTTTACTATCTTTCAAGTCAATTTTTCTATATTGTACGTTACATGAGTCTAATAATTTCTTAGATGCTATTGTTTCGTCTGTATCTGCGTATTTATCTGATAAATAAACTACTTCTTTTATTCCGGCTTGAATTATCTCTTTTGCACATTCATTGCAAGGAAACAAATCTACATATATCTTTGAATTTTCTAAATCCTTTCTTGACCCTCTATAATTTAATATAGCATTTCTTTCTGCATGTACAACATATAAATATTTTGTCTCTAATGGATTTCCTTCTCTTCCCCATGGAAATTTTTCATCATTAAATCCATTTGGAGCTCCATTATATCCTATTGATAAAATTCTGTTATCATTACTTACTATACAAGCTCCTACTTGAGTATGTGGATCTTTACTTCTCATTGCTGATAATTTTGCTACTGCCATAAAATACTCATCCCAACTTAAATAATCTTTTCTAGCTTTTGAATCTCCTTGCATAATTTTCCTCCTATTTTTTATTCTATTTTAATATACTTATTTTTTAAATTTTTTTCAATATATTGTTTTAATTTTATTAAATTTGTTTTTTATATTTTATATCTTTAAAATCTATTGAAACTTCTAGAAAAAATCCAATCATATATAATTTTTTCTAAAAAAGTGAAAAAAGATATTGACAAAAAAAACAAAAACAATTATAATCTATACTTGTCAGGAGCTAATGCAGGTGTAGTTCAATGGTAGAATTCCAGCCTTCCAAGCTGGCTATGCGGGTTCGATTCCCGCTACCTGCTCCAGACAATATAATAAAAATATTTTAGGAGCAAACGCAGGTGTAGTTCAATGGTAGAATTCCAGCCTTCCAAGCTGGCTATGCGGGTTCGATTCCCGCTACCTGCTCCATTAATTAGCAACAGCTGGCTTAGGTTGTTGCTTTTTTATTTATTTAAAGTTATAATATATTTACTCGCGGGTATATTTTAATGGTAGAATTTCGTGCTTCCGACCCGAAGGTGTGGGTTCGATTCCCACTACCCGCTCCATTTACAACTTATTTTTCGATATTTTTAATATAATACCGAAAAATAAGTTTTTTATTTAGATAATAATGAAAAAAAAGTCGAATTGAATACAATATCTATTTATTAAAATTGGAGGTAAAAATGATTAAAAAAATTAAATGGAATAATTATAAAGCTCTTGGAAATCTTGAGCTAGATTTTTCAAAACCTGATGGTTCAGTTTATAATACTATTATACTAGCTGGTGAAAATGGTGTTGGAAAAACAACAATTCTCGAAACTTTAGCAAAATTTCTTAATCTTGGTTCAATTGAACCTTTCGAATATATTAATTATCAAATTGATAATGACTCTTATACTGTTTCTCCAGATTATAAAAATCTTGACGGTGCTCAATACGGATTCCATAGTAGGATAAATGACAGTACTGGAGTTAATATAAGTATTAATACCAATAAATATACTAATCCAACATTTATCGAAGAAGATACCGCTGATATTCGCCATTATGGTGTCGCATACTCAAAAGCAAGATCTGGATTTAATACGCAAAAAGTAACATCATCAACTCTTCAGCAATTAGATATTGATAAATATGAAAATGATGCAAAAGATGATTTTACCTCTTTAAAGCAATTACTAGTAGATGTAGATACACAAGACAATTCTGAATGGATGAGAATCACGAAATCAGGAAAAGGTACTTCTTTTGATGAATTCAAAAAGACATCAAAAATGCATAGATTTGAAGAAGCTTTTAATGATTTCTTTGAAACTATAAAATTTAAAAATGTTGATGATACAGACCCTAATGAAAAAAAGATTATTTTTGAAAAGCATGGAAAAAATATTTCAATAGATGATTTAAGTACAGGTGAAAAACAAATTGTATTTAGAGGTGCACATTTATTAAAAAATATTAATAGTATTTCTAACGGAACCGTTTTAATAGATGAGCCTGAATTAAGTATGCATCCTAAATGGCAACAGAATATCTTACAATATTACCGCAAACTTTTTACCAAAAATAATACGCAAAGTGTTCAAATGATTATAGCAACACATTCTGAATATGTATTACGAGCAGCACTTGAAGATAGAGACAATGTATTGATAATTATATTATCTGACGATAATGGTACTATAGTTTCTAAAAGGATTACTGCACCATCTGTTTTACCAACAATTACAGCTGCTGAAACTAATTATTTAGCTTTTGGCATTATTTCTCCAGATTATCATATAGAATTATATGGATACTTGCAGAATAAAACTAATCGTTATTCAGTAAAACGTTGTGACGATTATATTGTTGCTCAAACTTCTATATACAATCCTACACTACATTACAAACCATCTTCTTTTACCAATATTAGCGGAAACACTGTTACTTATCAAACATTACCTACATATATACGTAACGCAATAGATCATCCATCACCAACTAATCCTTACACACAAGATGAATTAAAAACTTCCATCGAACTTTTAATTCAATTATGTAGATAATTTTTAAACTCAATCTTACAAAGATTGAGTTTTTTCTTATTTATTTTGGTTAATAATCCACTTAATATCTTCTATTGATTTATCTATATTAAATCTTCCATTTCCAACTGGATAAAAAACTGAATAAAATTTATATTCTTTTCCATTTATTTCTTGATTAAAACATTTTTTCCTTACCTGTGAAACTGATATTTTTTCATCTAGTACAATCGAACTAACTTGATTTCCAAATAAAACAATATTCTTTGGTTTTACTATACTTATTTCTTGTTTAAATAATTCCAAATACTCTTTATATACTGAATCAGGCAATGGTCTGGCATCTACCTGTGTGCATTTAGCCAAATTTGTTATGAAATATTTATGTCTAGTAACCTCATTATAGACTTCTTCTGCAAATTCTTTTGTCCAATCTGTTCCTTTAATAGTTTTTATTTTATTATAAATATCTTTATCCAATAAATCTAATTTATAAAACAAATCCCATATGTTTTTTGTACCAATCCAAGGAGATTTTAAACCTTTCCATTCTTTAGATGAAGCTATATTTCTCTTGGTCGGGTTCATAAACACAAAACATATATCTGGATTATTACTACATCCTCCATTATATATAGAATCTAGATTTTTATCTCCATATTTTATTTGTAATTTATCATATTCTTTTTCTAATTGTTTTAAGTTCATATTTCCTCTCCTTTGGAAATATTTTAGCATAAAGCTGCTGTTAAAATCTACAATTTTATAACAGCAGCTTTAGTTTGATTAAAATTTGTATTCGCTTAATATTTCATCATATTTTTCGTATTTAGGAAAATATTTTTTTAATAATTTATAAAAACTTTTTGCATGTGTTTTAAATTTTAAATGGCATAATTCATGTATTACAATATATCTTATACAATTTTCATCTAATTCCATTATTTTTGAGTTAATATAAATTTCTTTTTTATCAAAATCAAATTTAGCCATTTCTTTTGAATTTTGAATAATACTATAATCTTCTGGAACTAAACCAGTTTCGATTCTAATTTCTTCAAAAACATTTTCTAGATGTCTTTCTGCTAATTTTGCATACATTTTATTTAATATAACATCTATTATTTTTTTATTATTTCTTCCTTCTAATTTTACTGGTAATTTTATTTCTATATAATTATTGTTTAAATTTAATTCTGGAGTCTTAATGTTTGCATATATAACTTTTACTGCATAATTTATTCCTAATATTTTTGCACTATTGTATAATGATACTTCTTCCATTTCATTTAATTTCTTTATTATCCAGTTTTTGTTTTCTCTTATGGCATCTTGTATTCTTTGTTTAGAAAAATACCAAGGAGCTTTTACTACTACTTCTCCGTTATTTACTAAGATAGAGAAATCTCCAAATATAGCTTTATCTATTGTATATGATATAACATTTTCTTTAACTTTTTTCATAATAAACCTCCTTAATATTTTTTCGAACTCTTGTTTGCTTTTGTTGAATGTATTTTATATTCTTATATAAATTTTGTCAATAGTTTTTCGAAATTTTGTTCGGTTTTTTATGAAAAATTTTATCCCTTCGTAAAATGGCTCTACAAAGGGATTTTTATGGTTCGGGTAGTTAGATTCGAACTAACGATCGTAGGGTCAGAGCCTACTGCCTTACCGCTTGGCCATACCCGAATATGAAGCTAGATATATAATAATATATATCTAGCTTTTTTTCAACTATTTCTTTTTAATTTCTTGTTCTAAATCATAAATTATATTTATCATCTTTTTCGAATATTCTCGTATTTTCTCTTTATCATCTTTTATCTCTGTAGGTATTTCTATTATATCACCTATTACTACATAAACTTTTTGAAAAAGATGTGGTCTTCTTGTAATAAATACTGGTAATATTGGTACTCCACTTTCTGCGGAAAAATATACTGCACCATTTTTTACTTTATTTCTTAAATCTTCTTTTTTCTTTAATATTCCACCTTCTGGAAACATTAAAAGTTTGGAGTTTTCCTCTAGATTCAAACATTCTATAGCATGAAGAGTACTTTTTACATCTCTTTTTTCTCTGTTAACTGGAAATACTCTATATCTTCTAAATAATTTAGCTAATAATTTATTCTTAAAAATCTCAGACTTTGCCATTATAGATAAATTATCCACTATTGGAAATATAAATGTTGGGTCTAAAACATTTGAATGATTTGGACAGATAATATATTTCTTATTATTATCTATCTTTTCTAAACCTATATATCTAACCCTATATATAAAATGACAACAAAGTCCTTTTACTAATGTCTTCATTATTTTATACATATAAAATATCTCCTCTTTCTATAAAATGTCTATTTAAATATTTGTGTTACTTTAGGAAATAGATAATGACTTCCTCCTACTGAATTTGCATCTTCTACCATACTTACTACAACTAATTGCTTAGCTGCTGTTTCATCAGCTGTAAATGCATTAAACCAACCAATAACCTCTCCTTCTTCATCTTTACTAGCTTTTAATTCTGCTGTTCCTGTTTTAGCACCAATTGTTAATCCATCTATTTTTGCATCATGTGCTGTTCCGTTTGGATTTTCAACAACTTGTATTAAATCTTCTTTTATTGTATTTGCGGCCTCTTCTGATATAGCATTTTCTTTTAAATATTCTGGCTGTTTGTTTTCTTCATAAATTATTGTAGGTTTTATCATATTTCCATTATTTACAAATGCAGAATATATTGATGCCATATGTATTGGATTTACTAATATTTGTCCTTGACCATATCCACTATCTGCAAGTTGAACTTCATCATCTATTTTTCCATCTGTATCATATGTTGATTTTGATGTAGAAAGTTCAAAACTTATATCTTCATTAAATCTTAACTTATTAAGACCTTCCATAAATCCATCATATCCTATTTTTAAAGCTGCTTTGGCAAAATATATATTATCTGATCTTATTAATGCATTTTGCATATTTGCAGGTTCATTATATGGAGTTAATGTTGTTACCATATAATTTCCCCAGCTAGAATCTTTTTGCCAACTAAGTCCACTTCTTCCAAAATCCTCATTAGGATCAATCTTTCCTTCTGTTATTCCAATTGCTCCTGTTACTGGCTTAAAAGTTGAACCTGGTGACCACGTTCCAGTAAATCTATTTAATAATGGTTTGTTTTCATCTTGATTTAACGAATTCCATTCATCTGTACTCATTCCTAAAACAAAATCATTAGAATCATATGAAGGTGTACTTACTAGTGCTAAAATTTCACCAGTTTTTGAATCCATTGCTACATATGCTCCCTTATTTTCTTCTAGGCTATCATAAACTTTCTTTTGTGTATTTGCATCTATTGTTAATTTTACATCTTTACCATTTTCTAGCTCTTGCTTTGCTATTGTTTTTACTTTATCTCCATCTTCATTTTCTATATAAATTTCTTTTCCATCTTTTCCTCTTAATGTGTCTTCATATGCTTTCTCTATTCCAGCTTTACCTATTAAACTATTACTATTATATCCTTTTCCTGCATTTGCTTCTAATTCTTCTGCACTTATTGCTTGTACATATCCTATTAACTGAGATGCTTCTTTTCCTAAAGTATATACTCTTGAACTTTCTGTAGTAATTTTTACTCCAGGAATTGTTAGTGCTTGCTCTTTTATTTGAGATTCTGTTGTTGCTACATTTTTTATTGGCACAAAAGTATCGTCTTTAACATATGACATGTTTAATTTATTGTTTATTGAATCTACTGACACTCCTAAAATAGTTGATAATTTCTGTATATCATCATCTTTATTGGCACTCATTTTTCCTGGTACAAGTCCTATTGATGAAATATTTCCCTTACCTGCTAATAAAACATTATTTCTATCATATATATTTCCACGTTCAGCTTCTAATGTTTTTACTCTTATCTTATCATTATCACTTAATTCGGGAAAGATTATACTATTTGACCAATTTAGCTTATATTCTTTATCTTCTTTTACAAGTGTTGCTGTATTTGTAAAACTAACCTCTCCTGCAGAAGTATTCATTTTTTGTGTATATGTAATTTTCTCTCCATCATCAGCTTTTTCTACATTTGTAATTTCTGTTGATAAATTTGTCATATCTATCCCACTATATATTGAATCATTTTTATTTACAAATGTATCTTTCGCTGTTTTGTCCTTACTTGATGAACTTATTAACTCATATGCTTCTTCATATTTTTGTTCACCTATTTTTGAGAAGTAATTATTTAATGCCTCTTCTGGTTTTTCTGACTTATTTAACATGAAAAAAGCCACTATTGCTACAATTATAATTACTAATATTATTAACGTCCCTATTAATACCTTTTTATTTTTCATATACTCCCCTCCTTTCGGTATAATATCTCATTTTTTTACAAAAGTAAATAGAGTCATTATTTAAATGACTCTACTCTTAGTTTACTCTGTTCTTAATGCTTCAACTGGGTCTTTTTTACTTGCCATCCTTGATGGAATCAATCCTGCAATTATAGTAAGAACCATGCTAATTACCACTAAAATTATTGCTGCATTTACTGGTAAAACAGCATTTACTGTATCCATATTAGTTAAAGAATGAATAATACTATTAATTGGTATGTTAAGTAATAGTGTTACAACAATTCCTAAAATTCCTGCAATTAATCCCACTATAAATGTTTCCGCATTAAATACTCTTGATATATCTTTTTTAGAAGCACCTATTGCTCTTAAAATTCCTATTTCTTTTGTTCTTTCTAATACTGATATATATGTTATTATTCCTATCATTATTGATGAAACTACTAATGAAATTGCAACAAACGCTATTAATACATAACTTATTGTATCAACAATTTGAGTTACAGATTTCATTAATAAACCAACTGTATCTGTATAATTTACTTCATTTTCTTCTTTGCCATCTGCAATTTGTTTATTATTATATTCTGTTATTGCATCTGTAATTCTATTCTTTGCTTCGAAATCTTTTGGATAAATACTTATAGCTGATGGTTTTGCTAAATCTACTACTCCTAATGTTTCAAGATTTTTGTCATATGATGCATTTTCATTTTGTTCATATGCTTCCATCATTAACTGTATTTGATTAGCATCTAACCTAGAAAGCATTGCTCTTTGTTCTTCTGTTAAAGAATTATAATCGAACTTTCCATCTTCACCTTTTTTGGGAAATTCCAATCCATTAAATACATTAATCTCTGGATTTTCTTTTTGCTCTTTTACTATCTCTTGTTCATTTATTTTATTAATAACATGTTCTTTTAAAGTTTTTAAATAACCTATTTCTCCAGCTGTTTGAGTAGATATACTTCCTTCTTTTTGTTTTATAATTCCTACTACTTTTATTTCTTCAGCATTATCTACTTTTTCCTTCATATATTCTTCATCATCACTTTTATCTATCCACATATTATTTGCTTTTTCATAATAGTCTGTATTTAATAAAACTTTAAAAGATAGATTTAGTAAATCATCATAAGTATATGAAGTTTGTTCATCCTCTTCTAATTTTTCATCATTCTGTATTGCATCTATTTTTTCTTCTAATTCTTTTTGATCTTTTATTCCTAAAGTATATAATGTATAATCACTAATTTTATTATTTTCATCAGCTATTAAAACAACTTCATTATAATTTTGTGGCCAATTACCTGCAACTACATCATATTGTGAATTATTTAATTCTTGATTATCTAATAATTCTGTAAAACAATCTGTACCCATTGCCATTCCTGTTTGTTGCATCCCTAATTTTTCCATAACAGTACTTAGATTTACTTGTACTACTCCATTTGAAGTGTCTGTTTTATATAAATTCAAATTCAAATTATAATCATATTTTATAGCATTTGCATTATCAGATATTCCATTATTACCCTCATCTATATATTTTTTTAGTTCTTCTAAATTGTTTGTTTGCTTTTTGTCGGCTAATACTGTTAACATATCTGTCATAATATTATTAGAATATATCTTTCCATCTTCATGGGCTTCTTCTCCTTCTGTCATTTCGCCCATCATTCTTTCCATCATACTTGTTAAATCTACTGTAGTTTCTTGAATCTGAATGGGATAACTTGATAATGTATCTTCTTGCACTTTATTTATATAGTTTTGAACTCCTGTAGATAAAGATAATATTAATGCAATTCCTATAATACCTATACTTCCTGCAAAAGATGTTAAAATTGTTCTTCCTTTTTTTGTCATTAAATTATTTAAACTTAATGAAATTGCTGTAAAAAAGCTCATCGCTGTTTTTCCGCTTTTGGCTTTTTTCTTTTCTTCTTTTTCACTACTATATGGATTTGTATCATCTTGAACAACTCCATCTAATACACGAATTACCCTAGTAGAATATTTTTCTGCAAGTGTTGGGTTATGTGTTACCATAATTATTAATTTGTCTTTTGAAATACTTTTTAGTAATTCCATTATTTGTACACTTGTCTTTGTATCTAGTGCTCCTGTTGGTTCATCTGCAAGTATAATATCCGGATCATTTACTAATGCTCTAGCTATTGCAACTCTTTGCATTTGACCACCAGATAATTGATTTGGTCTTTTATGTATTTGTTCTTTTAGTCCAACTTTTTCTAAAGCTTCTATTGCACGTTTTTTTCTTTCTTCTCTAGATACCCCAGAAAGTGTTAATGCTAATTCTACGTTTGATAATACACTTTGGTGTGGAATCAAGTTATAGTTTTGGAATACAAAACCTACCGAATAATTCCTATACGCATCCCAATCTCTATCTTTAAATTCTTTTGTTGATTTACCATTTATAATTAAATCACCTGATGTATATCTATCTAGTCCACCAATTATATTTAATAATGTAGTTTTTCCGCATCCACTTGGACCTAATATAGATACAAATTCATTACTCCTAAATTCTAAATTTATCCCTTTTAATGCTTTAACTACTTCATCCCCTGATTTATAATTTTTTGTAATATTCGCTAATTTAAGCATTTTTTCCTCCTATGCATTTGATTGAATTTTGTTAATGTCAAAGAAACTGTTAGTTATCATATTTCTTACATTAAATTTTGTTTCTGATTCTTTTTGGACAATAAACATTCCCATATCGGTTCTTTCTTTAGATACTCCATTTACTTTTTGTGAATTGTAATACAACATAATAGTATATATCTCGTGACCTTCTGTTCCATAATCTATTTTTCCATTATTTTGAAGTGCTCCTGGTGTTATACTATATGTACCTTTATAATAATTATTGTCTTTTGTATATTGTGACTGGTACCAATAAAATGATTTATCTTTATTAAATTCAAAATATCCTATATTTTCACTATTCCCTAGCCAATTTCCAATTATAGGATTATTTTTGATTTCTTCCTCTTCGGTAATTTGACTTGTATTACCTGTATTTTCATCTTCTTTTAATGAAAATATAAATTTTACGCCAACAATTGTAATAGATATAATTATTAGTATTATCCCAATTATAGACATATACGAAATTTTTGATTTATTAATTAATAAACCTACTATTCCAAATACAAAACCTATTGCTCCAAGTATAATGGTTAGAAGCAAATGTCCTGTTAACGCTAATACAACACTTACAATTCCCAAAATCAAACTAGCTATGCCCATAAATATATCCCCCTTTTCATATTCATAATAATATAAATAAAAAAAATACTTGTCAATTATTTGGGCATATATTATTTTCTCCCCATACTTGTATTATTTTTAATACTTTAAGTATGGGGAGATTTCGGAAAGCTTAGCGTTCATTGAACCACCTTTTCGGAGTTCGATGTATGCGAAAATACGTAGTTACTGACGTCACTATTGTGCGGTCTCTTTTGTCGTCATCTAATGCTGATTTTGGCTCATGATTTAAATAGGTCTTTTCAGTAATGAAAAATCCTTCTTTCCTGCAATTTTTCTTGAATTTCTGCAATTCTTTATCCGTAGATAAAGAATCTTCCTCTAACAGATTTGCTAAAAGAACAGATAAATCATCATTTTTTTCCTTTGGAATATGGCCAATCATCACTAGTCGAAAGCCATGGCTTAATGTACAATCTGACATTTCGACCTTTTTTATCACACCATTCCGCCCTACACTCATACTGTAATTCATAACTCGATCCTTTCCTTAACTAAAACAACTTGTGTCCTATATAGAATATCACAATTTACATTTTTTAGCAATTTAAAATGCTTATTTTAATTCATTTTCTATATTTAATAATCTATTATATTTTGCAACTCTATCTGTTCTGCATGGTGCTCCTGTTTTTATTTGACCGGCATTTACTGCTACTGCAATATCTGCTATAGTTGTATCTTCTGTTTCACCTGATCTATGTGATATTACAGTTGTATAGCCTGCCTTTTGTGCCATTTCTATTGCATCTAACGTTTCTGTTAATGTTCCTATTTGATTTGGTTTTATTAATATGCTATTAGCTACTTTATTTTTTATTCCTTTTCTTAATCTATCTGTATTTGTAACAAATAAATCATCACCAACTAATTGAATTTTACTACCTAGCTTTTGAGTAAGTTTTTTCCATGAATTCCAATCTTCTTCAGCTAAGCCATCTTCTATTGAAACTATTGGGTATTTTTGTACCAACTCTTCTAAATAATCTATCATCTCATCACTAGTTTTAAAAGTACCTGTTTTCCAAAATAAATATCCATTTTTTCCTACTTTTTTTGCCTCATCATACATTTCTGTACTTGCAACATCTAATGCTATTGATATATCTTTTCCAGGTATATATCCTGCTTTTTTTATTGCTTCTACAATTACATCTAATGCTTCTTCTTCGCTTTGTAAGTTTGGAGCAAATCCTCCTTCATCTCCTACAGCAACGGAATATCCTTTTGATTTTAATACTTTTTTTAGATTATGGTATGTTTCAACTCCCATTTGTAGGTTTTCTGCAAAATCTTTGCCTGAAGTTGGCATTATCATAAATTCTTGTGAACTAATATTATTATCGGAATGTTTTCCACCATTTAATATATTCATCATCGGAGTTGGTAATTTTTTTGCATTTACTCCTCCGATGTAATTATATAGCGTCATTCCTAATGAATTTGCTGCTGCTTTTGCTACTGCCAGTGACACACCTAAAGTTGCATTTGCACCCAACTTTTCTTTATTATCTGTACCATCAATATCAATCAATTTTTGGTCTATTTTTAATTGATCATATACATTCATACCTGTGATTTTTTTTGCAATAGTTCTATTTACATTTTCTACTGCTTTTTTTACTCCTTTTCCCATATAGCGTTCTTCATCATTATCTCTTAGCTCCACTGCTTCAAAACTTCCTGTTGATGCTCCTGATGGTACTTTTGCCACACCACAAAATCCTCCATCTGTTATAACCTCAACTTGAACAGTTGGATTTCCTCTTGAATCTAGCACTTCTAGTGCTTCTACACTTTCTATTTTCAAATAATCTTTCATAACATACCTCCATTTATATTATTATTGCCAATTATTTGAAAATATATCCAATTATTTAAGAAAAGGGCTAAATGCGTTTTATATTTTTCGCATTCAGCCCTCTTCTATAACCTAAAAAATTTCTTCGATCCATTTGGCAAAAGTTCTTCTGACTTGAATATATAATGTCACCGTTCTAATTGTTCCAAACTCATCAATAAGTTCTTCATCCATATCCTCACTTTTAGAAGATATTTCATACTTGATGATAAGTCCATTTCTTCTTTTTTGATATTTTTGGAAAGCAATAACTTCCTTGTAAATATCTTCAATTAATAAATATTCTTCTGAAGCAAATTTTTCCGCCATCTGTTCAAAATCTTCTTCCAGTTCTATAGGAACATATCCTGTTACCTCCAAGATGTATTCGTCTTTCAAATTAGACCGCTTAATTATAAGTTCTCTCATCTTTTTTCCTTCCTTTCAACTGTTTTTAGGTTATTATATTATACACCATTTTCTATTTTTTTGCATTACTTTTTGAGATATTACGATTCAAAACACTTCATATATTGGTTGTATTTACTATATTCATAACTTACTTACAATCAAAAGAAAAGCCCCTGCTTGTTAAGTTATTTAACAAGTAGGGGTATTATATTTTATGTTTACCATATGAACTTTAAGCTCCGTCCCCAAAGTTCATTATTTCATAGCTTCTTCTACTGCAACTGCTACTGCAACTGAAGCTCCAACCATTGGGTTGTTACCCATTCCGATTAATCCCATCATTTCAACGTGAGCTGGAACTGAAGAGCTTCCTGCGAATTGTGCATCTGAATGCATTCTTCCCATTGTATCTGTCATACCATATGAAGCTGGTCCAGCAGCCATATTGTCTGGGTGTAATGTTCTTCCTGTTCCACCACCTGATGCAACAGAGAAGTATTTTTTACCTGCTTCTATTCTTTCTTTCTTATATGTACCTGCAACTGGATGTTGGAATCTTGTTGGGTTTGTTGAGTTTCCTGTAATAGATACATCAACATCTTCTAGCCACATTATAGCTACACCTTCTCTAACATCATTTGCACCATAACATCTAACTTCTGCTCTTTCTCCGTTTGAATATGGTATTTCTTCTACTACATTAACTTTTCCTGTAAAGAAATCAAATTCTGTTTTTACATATGTAAATCCGTTAATTCTAGAAATAACTTGAGCAGCATCTTTTCCTAAACCATTTAAGATAACTCTTAATGGTTCTTTTCTAACTTTGTTTGCAGATTTTGCTATACCAATAGCTCCTTCTGCTGCTGCAAAGCTTTCATGTCCTGCTAAGAATGCAAAACATTTTGTATCTTCTGAAAGTAACATAGATGCTAAGTTTCCATGTCCTAATCCAACTTTTCTATCATCTGCAACTGAACCTGGAATACAGAATGCTTGTAATCCTTCTCCAATAGCTTTTGCTGCATCTGCTGCTTTAGTACATCCTTTTTTAATTGCTATTGCAGCACCTAATGTATATGCCCAAGCTGCATTTTCGAAACATATTGGTTGTACTCCTTTTACTATTTCATATGGATTAAATCCTTTATCTGTACATATTTTTAATGCATCTTCAAAATCTTTTATTCCGTATTTTTCCATTACTGGTTTGATTTGGTCTATTCTTCTTTCATAACTTTCAAATGTTACTGCCATTTAATCTTCCTCCTTTAATATATTCTCCAAATTGTTTATTATTTCATTTATATCTGTATATGGAATAATTTTTAATCTATTATTACCTCTAAGCATTGTTGTAATTTTTGGTGTTACATTTTTATCATAAACACATATTATTCTTTTATTGTGGCTATCTGCATAACCAATTTCATATCCAACTCCTAATGATGGAACTGTTACCTCTGCAAAAACTAAATCTGCTTGTTTTAGTCTATCTACTAAACTTTCGAAAACTTCGTTATCTGAAATGCTCTCTTCACGAATTAATACATTATCATCCGCTACTTCTTCATCTAAAACATTACCAAACTTTGCAAGCTCTTTTACTAATTTTTTATATGATTCTAATTTTTGTCTTCCACCATATATTGAACCTGAAAAATAAATATTCATACTTTACCTTCTTATTATTGTTTTCTTGGATCTATTTTCTTAACAGCTTCATCAAATCTTCCATATGTTCCAGAAGCTTTTTCGATTGCTTCCATTGGATCCATTCCTTTTTTGATGTTATCCATCATTTTTCCCATATGAACATATTTATAACCAATTATTTGATCATCTTTATCTAATCCAAGTTCTACTATGTATCCTTCTGTTAATTGTAAATATCTTGGTCCTTTTAATGTGCTTGAATAAATTGTTCCAACTTGTGATGTATGTCCTTTTCCTAAATCTTCAAGTCCAGCTCCTACTGGAAGTCCACCTTCTGAGAAAGCTGTTTGTGTTCTTCCATATACTATTTGTAAGAATAATTCTCTCATAGCTGTATTTATGGCATCACATACTAAGTCTGTATTTAATGCTTCTAATATTGTTTTTCCTGTTAAAATTTCTCCTGCCATAGCAGCTGAATGCGTCATTCCTGAACATCCAATTGTTTCGATTAAAGCTTCTTGAATTACACCATCTTTTACATTTAATGTTAATTTACAAGCTCCTTGTTGTGGTGCACACCATCCAATACCATGAGTTAAACCAGATATATCTTTTATTTCTTTTGCTTTAACCCATTTACCTTCTTCTGGTATTGGTGCTGGTCCATGGTTTACTCCTTTTGCAACTGTGCACATTTCTTCTAATTCCTTTGAATATATCATTTCTATTTCTCCTTTCACATTTTATTAGTATCTTTTTTTGGTATTTATAATTTGATTTTTACTTTTTGGTTTACTTTCTACAATTATATATTTTTTGTCATGCGGCCAAAATTCGCTTTCCTTTTCTATTTCGTAAAGCTCTTCCATTCTTTCTTCTTTTCTGGATTTTGTTGGCGCATCTTTTTCGAAATTAACTAAATTCTTATTAGGTGTTGCATATAAAGATTCTTCATATACATCTACCTTTCTATTAGAATTTTCTTCTTTATCTATATAATCTAAAACCATTTGTTTTTCTCTTTTACTATAAGAATTTAATCCTGTTTTTAAATATTTATATCTAAAAACTAAATGTCTATCATAATTACTATATGGGGAAGTAGCCAAGTTTTCAAAGCCATATTCTACTTTAAAAGTATAATCAGCTATCGAAATTACAATATTGGTCCATAAAGCTCCATTTATTGCTATATATTCTTTTCTTAACTTTTTTATAATTCCATACAAATCGTCAGCCATCTTAAAGTATGAATTTTCTTCTAAGTTAAACTTATTTGGTACTTCATATACATTAACAGGCTCTCTTTTTAATATTCCCTTTGGAATATAATAAAAGTACATTTCTCCAGTTTCTAAGCTATTTCTTCCATCTATTACTGATGCATATAAAAATATCTTATTCCATTTTTCTGGTATCATGTCAAATAGACTATGTTGTATTTCTTTATATAGTTCTTTCATCCTGGCCGAAGTTGACACTGTATTTCCCCCCATAAGTTTTCATATTTTATTCTTTTACAATTAAACTTTCTCCAGTCATTTCAGCTGGCTTTTCTAGTCCCATAATTTCTAACATTGTTGGTGCTAAATCTGCTAATTTTCCTTCTTTTAATTTTACATCTTTCATTCCAACTAAAATTAATGGAACTAAATTTGTTGTATGAGCAGTATGTGGTTCACCTGTTTTATAATCTATCATTTGTTCTGCATTACCATGATCTGCAGTAATTATTAATACTCCATTTTGTGCTTCTACCGCATCAACTACTCTTTTTACACAAGTATCTATTGTTTCTATTGCTTTTATAGCAGCATCTAGATTTCCTGTGTGTCCTACCATATCTGGATTTGCATAATTTAAAATGATTGTATCATATTTTTTAGAGTTTATCGCATCAACAACTTTGTCTGTAACTTCTATTGCACTCATTTCTGGTTTCATATCATATGTTTCTACTTTTGGTGAAGGAACTAATATTCTATCTTCTCCTGGATATTGTTTTTCTTCTCCACCATTAAAGAAAAATGTAACATGTGCATATTTTTCTGTTTCTGCAATTCTTAATTGATTTAAACCTTGTTTGCTTACATATTCTCCAAATGTATTTACTAATCTTTCTGGTTTAAATGCAACTTTTACATTTGGCATTGTTTCATCATATTGTGTAAAGCAAACATAATCTAAATTCATTTTCTTTGTTTCAAATTCATTAAAATCTGGATCTACTAATGTTCTTGTTATTTCTCTTGCTCTATCTGGTCTAAAGTTAAAGAATATAACAGAATCATTATCTTCTATTGTTGCAACAGGTGTATCTCCATTGCAAATAACTGTTGGTTCTATAAATTCATCAAAAACTTCTTTTTGATATGAACTTTCTACTGCAGCTATTGCACTTGTTGCTTTTATACCATTTCCATTTACCATTGCATCATATGCTTTTTGAATTCTATTCCATCTTTTATCTCTATCCATAGCATAGAATCTACCAGAAATAGTAGCAATTTTTCCTACACCTTTTTCTTTCATTTTTTCTTCTAATTGTGCAATATAACTTTCTCCAGATGTTGGAGCTGTATCCCTACCATCTGTAAAACAGTGTACATATACATTTTCGAAGTCTTTTCTTTTTGCTAATTCTAAAATTGCAAATAAATGACGAATATGGCTATGAACTCCTCCATCTGATACAAGTCCTAGTATATGCAATTTTGAATTGTTTTTCTTACAATTTTCTATTGCTTCTACTAGTTCTGGTATTGTGAAAAAGTCACCATCTTCTATTGATTTAGTAATTTTAGTTAATTCTTGATAAACTATTCTACCAGCACCTATGTTTGTGTGACCTACTTCAGAATTTCCCATTTGTCCTTCTGGAAGTCCTACACTTAGTTCACTCGCATGAATATCTGTTGTTGGCCATATTTTCATTAGTCTATCTATATTAGGTGTATTTGCAAGTTCAACAGCATTTCCGTCTTTATTACTGTTTTCGCCAAATCCATCTAATATCATTAGCATTGTTAGCTTATCTTTCATACTTTGTTACCATCCTTACTTATCAAAATTTACTATTTTAGCGAATTCGTCAGCTTTTAGGCTTGCTCCACCAACTAGTCCACCATCAATATCTGATGTTGTAAATAGTTCTTTTGCATTTCCTGACTTAACGCTTCCGCCATATTGTATTATAACCCTATCTGCTACTTCTTGTCCATAATTTTTTGCTATCTCTTTTCTAATTTCTTTTATAGAGTTGTTAGCATCTTCTGATGTTGCTGTTTTTCCTGTTCCTATAGCCCAAATTGGTTCATATGCTATTATTGTTCCTTCTACTTGTTCTTTAGAAAGTCCTTCTAATGCTAATCTTGTTTGTGTTGTTATTACATTAGTTGTTTCTCCAGCTTCTTTTTGCTCTAAAGTTTCCCCAACACATACTATTGGTTTTAATCCATATTTATGTGCTGCTTTTACTTTTTTATTTACAGTTTCGTCTGTTTCTGCAAAATATTGTCTTCTTTCTGAATGTCCTATAATAACATATTCTACACCAATTGATTTAAGCATTGGTCCAGAAACTTCACCTGTATATGCTCCTTTTTCTTCAAAGTGCATATTTTGTGCTCCTATTTTTATATTTGTATTTTGTGCAGTTAAAATAGCATAAAATAAATCTGTATATGGAACACATAAAATAACTTCGTTTTCTGTGTCTTTTACTAATTTTGCTAATTCGTCTACACATGATATTGCTTCATTTGGAAGCATATTCATTTTCCAGTTACCAGCAATTACTTTTCTACGCATAAATTTTCTCTCCTCTCAATTAGATATAATTCATTTATATGCTTTTAACAATTTTAATATATCTTGCATAATTTCTTTTTTAGCGAAAACATAATTTTCGTCTTTTTCATTTATTACACGTACTATTTCATTAAAAGATATATACTTTATTTCGCTTAATTCTTCTAATTGTATTATATAATCTTCTATCTTTTTATTAGTTTTATAAAAATAATACTTCATAAAACTGTTATTTATTGCCTTACCACTTTTAACACTCTGCTTAAATATTCCTAAAGGTATTAAGTCCTCTTCTTTTATTTCTATTCCAAGCTCTTCTTTTACTTCTCTTATTGCTGCTTTATCATATTCTTCTCCTAGTTCTACATGGCCTGTTGTCAAGCACCATTTATTAGGTGCTTGCTTTTTATTTGCAGACCTTTTTTGAATTAAAAACTCACCTTTTTCATTTTGGATAAAAACAGCTATCTCCCTGTGTAATAATCCTTTTTCATGAATTATATCTTTATTTTTTTGTATTCCTGTTAAATTATTATTTTCGTCTACTACATCTAATAATTCCATAGATACTCCTCTATTCAGAAGATTTAGTTTTATTTATCCATTAAACATTCTATTCCTGGTAATTTCTTTCCTTCTATAAATTCTAGTGAAGCTCCTCCACCTGTAGAAATATGTGTCATTTTATCAGAAAGTCCAGCTTTCTTTATAGCTGCAGCTGAATCTCCACCACCGATTACTGTAACAGCATCGATTTCTGCTAAAGTATTAGCTATAGCATTTGTTCCCACAGCAAATTGATCAAATTCAAATAAACCTACTGGTCCATTCCATAATACTGTTGCTGCATTTTTTAATTCGTCTGTGTACATTTTTATTGTTTCTGTACCAATATCGAATCCTTCCCATCCGTCTGGAATTTCTTTATAGCTTACTACTTTGCTTTCTGTATCTTCTTTAAATTCTTTTCCTACTTTTGTATCTACTGGAAGCATGAATTTAACACCTTTTTCTTCTGCTTTCTTTAATAAGTTTTGTGCTAAATCTAATTTATCTTCTTCACAAATAGAATTTCCTACTGTATATCCCATTGATCTGAAGAATGTGTATGCCATTGCTCCACCAATCATTAATGTATCTACTTTTTCTAATAAACTGTCAATTACACCTATTTTATCAGAAACTTTCTTTCCTCCTAAAATAGCTACAAATGGTCTTTTTGGATTGTTTATTGCATCTCCTAAGAATTTTAATTCTTTTTCGATTAAGAATCCGCTTACTGCTGGTAAATAATCAGCTATACCTGCTGTTGAGGCATGTGCTCTGTGAGCTGTACCAAATGCATCATTTACAAATACTTCTGCCATATCTGCAAATTTCTTAGCTAATTCTGGATCATTCTTTTCTTCACCTGGTTCAAATCTTACATTTTCTAGTAACATTACTTCACCTGGTTTTAATTCTTTAGCTAATTTTTGAGCATCGTCACCAACTACATCTTTTGCAAGTTTTACTTCTTGTCCTAATAATTTTGATAATTCTTTTGCAACTGGTGCTAAAGACATTTCTGGAACAACTTGTCCCTTTGGTCTTCCTAAATGAGAACATAAGATTACTGCACAATTTTGTTCTAATAAATATTTGATTGTTGGTAATGCTGCTACGATTCTTGTGTTATCTCTTATTGTTCCATCCTCTAATAATGGTACATTAAAATCACATCTTTCGATTACTTTTTTTCCTTTTAAGTCAATATCTCTAACTGTTTTTTTACTCATAAAAAATTCACTCCTTTTATTTAATAAAACTTTTATGACAAGCACATGCATATATCCCACCAAACGAAATCAGAGATTCCGATGGTGGATTAATTGTAAAGGTTGCATATATGTCCTTTTTAGGCACATATGTAACCTTTACAATTACATTATCTTGCCCATAATATATTAGACTTTTAGAGGTTACTTTAAAAAGCAACCTCTAAAAAATCTTAATTAATTACATATTGTCTTTTGTTGACATATAGCAAGCTAAATCTACTAATTTATGAGAATATCCCCATTCATTATCATACCATGCAACTAATTTTACAAATGTATCTGTTAATTGGATACCAGCAGCTGCATCGAATATAGATGTATGTGGATCTCCTAAGAAATCTGAAGATACTACTGGTTCATCTGTATATTCTAGAATTCCTTTTAATTCGTTTTCTGAAGCTTTTTTAACTGCAGCACATATTTCTTCATATGTTGCTGGTTTTTCTAAGTTACATGTTAAATCAACTACAGAAACATCTAATGTTGGAACTCTGAAAGACATACCTGTTAATTTTCCATTTAATGATGGTATAACTTTTCCAACTGCTTTTGCAGCACCTGTTGATGATGGAATAATATTTCCAGAAGCAGCACGTCCACCTCTCCAATCTTTTTTAGAAGCTCCATCAACTGTTTTTTGTGTTGCAGTTGTTGAATGTACTGTTGACATTAAACCATCTTTAATTCCAAAATTGTCATGAATTACTTTAGCAAGTGGTGCTAAACAGTTTGTTGTACAAGATGCGTTAGAAACAATGTTCATACTTGGATCATATGTTTCGTTGTTAACACCCATAACAAACATTGGAGCATCTTTTGAAGGTGCACTTATAACAACTTTTTTAGCTCCAGCATCTAAGTGTGCTTGTGCTTTTTCCATTGTTGTAAATACTCCTGAACATTCGAATACATATTCTACTCCTAATTCTCCCCATGGTACATTGTGAGGATCCATTTCATTATATACTTTTATTTCTTTTCCATTTACTACTAAAACATTTTCTTTTGATTCAATTGTTCCATTAAATCTTCCATGCATTGTGTCATATTTTACCATATATGCCATGTAGTCTGCAGTTATAAAAGGATCGTTTATAGCAACGATATCTACTGCATCACCTTTCTCTAAAGCTGCTTGGAATGCTAATTTTCCAATTCTTCCAAATCCGTTAAAACCTACTTTAATTGACATTATAATTCCTCCATTTCTTTTTTGCCTTATAGGCATGTAAAAATTTGACCTACTAATTGATCATAGTCATTCTATAACAAAAAAGAATACTTTTCAAGTATTCTTTCTCAATTCTTTACATTTTATACATATTTTTCTATTTTCAATATATATCTACCCTTCTGAGTATTCCCTATAATTTCGCTAATTTTAAATCTTCCTTTACCTCTAATTGATATTAAATCACCTTCATTTAGTAGCTTTGTCTGTTTTATTTCGTTTTTAAAATTTACAAATACTCGCTCTTGGTTTATCAGCTCTTTTGCTTGCATTCTAGAAGTTTTAGCAAGTTCAGCTATTATGTTGTCTAGTCTTAATGCAGAAACAATTATATTATATTCTTTTGTTTTTATTTCTACTTTTTCTAATTCGTTAATTGGTATCTCTTTTATGTCCGCTTTTCTTAACCTTGTCAACTCACTTAAATTAGTTAATAAATATTTAACAATCTCTGGCATTACTATTACATCTGCTCCACTTTCTTTAACTAAAATATCTCCAACTTTTTCTCGTACAACTCCTAATTTCATTATCATGCCTAAATAATTTTTATGCGTATATGCACCATATAATTCATTAGGTAAACTTATTCTTATTGCACATAACTTATTCATATATTTTTTATCTTCTATAATAAATTTAAACTTATCTGGATAAAATACTATAATTTTTCTTTCTGCTTCTTCATATCCACCAAAGAAAATATAATTATTAAATTTCGCTTTATTTAAAATTTCTGTACATATTCTTATTTGATATCCATCTAAGAAATCTGTATTAGTTATTTTGTTTTTTTGCTTTGCTTCTTCCATTTTATCCATCATTTTGGAAATAAGTATTTGTTCTTCTTTATTATGTCCCTCTAATAATTCTTTTTTATTCATAATTACTCCATTTTCTAATCATATCTAAAATACTTTCTACATCTAGTTTATAATCCTTTTCTATTTCATCTACTGTACCTTGTTTTATAAATTCATCTGGATATCCCAGCATTTTTAATTCATTCGTTTTATGGTATTTCTTTAGAGTCTCTAATACAGTACTTCCTAATCCACCCTTTATAATATTGTCTTCAATTGTTATAACTTTCGAATTTCCTATCCATTTAATAATATTTTCTTCGTCAAAAGGTTTTAAAAATCTTGCATTTATTACCTGAACCTCTACCCCTTCTTTTTTTAGGATGCTTGAAATTTCGTATGCCCTTTGAACCATCTTGCCTATCGCAATTATAGTATAATCATTTCCTTCTGATAATTTTTCAGCTTTACCTAGTTCAATTTTTTCTTCTTTATCTATCTTTGTACTTTCTTCTCCACCACGTGGATATCTTATATAAATTGGTCCATTATAATCTATAGCAAACTCTAACATATCTTCTAATTCTTTAAAGTTTTTTGGTGCCATAATAACCAAATTTGGAACTATATAAAAAAATGATAAATCTAAAATTCCTTGATGTGTCTCGCCATCTGCACCTACAATTCCAGCTCTATCTGAACACAAAACTACATGTAAATTTTGCATACACACATCATGTATAACTTGATCATATCCACGTTGATAAAACGATGCATATATTGGAACAACTGGAATAATTCCATTTGTTGCCATACCTGCTGCCATACCTATTGCATGTCCTTCTGCTATTCCTACATCAAAAAATCTATCTTTAAATTTTTCTGCAAAATCTTTTAACCCTGTTCCGTCTTTCATAGATGCTGTTATAGCTACAATCTTTTTATTTTTTTCTGCCAAGCTTACTAATTTATCACCAAAAACTTTTGAGTAATCTTTTGACTTAGCTTTTTTAGATTTTCCAGTTTCTATTTCAAATGGACCTGTTGAATGGAATTTATCAGGATTTTTTTCGGCCGGTTCATATCCTTTTCCTTTTTTAGTAATAACATGAATTAATTTAGGGCCATCAATATTCTTAGCGATTTTTAAAATATTTTCTAGTTTTTCTATATTATGTCCATCAACTGGTCCTAAATATGTATATCCCATATCTTCGAAAAACATATTAGATATAAAAATCTTTTTTATACTATATTTTAAATCTTGTACTAGCTTTATTATTTTATTGCCAAGCCAAGGAATTTTTGAAACACCTTTTTTAATTATATTATTTGACCTTTTATAAAATCTTTTGCTTCTTATTTTACTTAAAAAATTAGATATTCCACCAACATTTTTAGAAATACTCATTTCATTATCATTTAAGATAATTATAAAATTGGTTTTGGAACTTCCCCCATCATTTAAAGCTTCTAATGCCATTCCACCTGTTAAAGCACCATCTCCTATAACTGCAACAATTTGATAATTTTCTTTTTTTATATCTCTTGCTCTTGCCATTCCTATAGCCGCAGAAATAGATGTACTACTATGTCCAGTATTAAATGTATCATATTCTGACTCTTCCCTTTTTGGGAAACCAGCTATGCCATTCCTTTTTCTTAAAGAATTCATTTTATCTTTTCTACCAGTAAGAATTTTATGAACATATGTCTGATGCCCTACATCCCAAACTATTTTATCTTTAGGTGCATTAAACACCGAATGTAGTGCTATTGTAAGTTCTACAACTCCTAAATTTGAGGCTAAATGTCCACCATTATTAGATACGACTTTTAGTATTTCTTTTCTTATTTCTGCTGATAACTTTTCTTTTTCTTTTATATTAAGTTTTTTTAAATCTCCTGGTAAGTTTATATTTTCGATTTCACTCATAATTTTCTCCTAGTTTCTATTATTTTGCAGTATCAATATAGTATCATATTTTTCTACAAATTTCCATATAATTAGCCTCTGATTTTCTTTACAAATGTTTTTCCTTCTTATATAATTAAGAAGCAAAGGAGAAAAAATATGACAAAATTTATTTCACATTCTGAAGAAGAAACAAAGAAATTAGCACAAAAAATCGCTTCTAATTCAAAAAAAGGAGATATTATCGTTTTATGTGGCGAACTTGGTTCTGGAAAAACTAAATTTACAGAAGGTTTTTTAGAATATTTTAATTTACAAGACGAATTATCAAGTCCTACTTTTACTATTGTAAACGAATACGATACTCCTGATTTTCCAATCTATCATTTTGATGTTTATAGATTAGAAGATATAGATGAATTTTATGCAATTGGTGGAGACGAATATTTTCAAACTGGTATTTGCATAATCGAATGGGGCGAAAAAATCGAAGAACTTTTACCTGAATCTTATTTAAAGATTTCTTTTTCTAGAGATTTTGAAGATTCTGACATTCGTATTTTAAATATGGAATGTTTTGGCGAATATAAATTAAAGGAAGTGTAAAAATGAAAACATTAAGTATCGATACATCTAGCAATATTTGTAGTCTCGCAATTTTAGATGATAACAAAATAATTTATGAAGACTATATAGCTGATAAATTAACTCATTCTGAAAACTTAATGCCAATGATAAAAAAAGCTTTTGACAATTTACAGATCAATTTAGCTGATATAGATTTATTTGCATGTTCTAAAGGACCTGGTTCTTTTACAGGAATTAGAATTGGAGTTGCTACAATATGTGCTTTTAGAGATTACTATAATAAAAAAGCTATCGGTATTTCTTCTTTAGAAGGTTTAGCATACAATATTGTACCAAAAGAAAACTCTTTGGTTTGTTCTATAATAGATGCAAAAAATAATAATGTATATGCAGGATTATTCAAATATGAAGATAGTCATTATTCTTTAATAGATAAATATATATCTGATAATATTAATAATGCATTAGATAGTTTAAATCATTATTCTAATAACAAAATTATATTTGTAGGTTCTGGAGCTACAACATATTCTTCACAAATTAAAGATTCTATTAAAAATTGTTTAATAACAGAAGGAAATTCTAACAATTCTTCTGCTAGTGGAGTAGCTAAAGCTGCAATCTATAAATATTTTAATTGCACAGATAAGGAAGATTTAGCCCTTTCCCCATTATATTTAAAAAAATCAAGTGCGGAAATCGAATTAGAGAAAAAATTAAATAAAGGATAATTACTATGAATTTAGAAATATATAATATGACAGATTATGACTTATCTTTAATAAAAGATATTTTAATCGACGATTTTGACGATTTTTGGACATATGATGTCTTGCAAGAAGAACTTAATAATCCTAACTCAGAATATTTTGTAGCCAAATTGGAAAATAATATTTTAGGCTTTGCAGGAATTTGGAAAGCTGTAGATGATGTACATATTACAGATATAGTTGTAAAAAAATCTAACAGACAAACTGGTATTGGCAGTAAATTATTGGAGAAACTAATACAAACCGCAAAGAATCAAAATTTTAAAGCAATTACTCTAGAAGTAAATGAACACAATTTACCTGCAATAAATTTATACTTAAAATATGGTTTTAAAAATGTTGGCTTCAGAAAAAAATATTATAACAATAAAGATAATGCAATTATTATGACAAAAGAATTATAAAGAAAGAAGGAAAAAAACAAATGAAAAAAAATGAATTAAATTACAAAGATCTAAGAGTAATGTGTAATCCAAACTTTTTTGATTTTGAAACAACAGAAAATTTAGAGCCTATTACTTCTGGAATTGGACAAGAACGTGGCATTAAAGCTTTAGAATTTGGTCTTAATGTAAATGTTAAAGGATATAATATCTATCTAGAAGGTCCTAGCGGTGTTGGTAAAACTATGTATACAAAAAATTATTTGGATACAATTGCTAAAAAGAAAAAAGTTCCAAATGATTGGTGCTATATATATAATTTTGATAGACCAAATGAACCAATTGCGGTCTCTCTTCCTGCTGGTCAAGGAAAAGAATTTAAAAATACTATGGATGCTTTTATTAAAGATATAAAAGTTGATATAAAAAATACATTTAATAATGATGATTTTGAAAAAGAAAAAACTATCATCAGACAAGAATTCGAAGAAAAAAGAAATGTTTTAATGGAAAACTTAAACAAAAAAGCTTTAGAATATGGTTTTTTTGTTAAAAGTGCACAAAATGGTATTTACATGATGCCAGTAATAAATGGTAAAACTATTGAAGAAGAAGAATTCGATAAATTAGATGAAAGTGTAAAAAAAGAATTTGAAGATAAATCTGGAATTGTACAACAACAAATTATCGAAGCAATAAGCGAAATTAAAGCAATAGAAAAAGAAGCAGATAAAAAAATAGAAGAATGGCAATCTAATATTGCCCTACTTACTATAAATGTTCATATTAATAATGTAAAATCAAAATTTAAAAGAAATAAAAAAATCACAAAATTTTTAAATGATGTAAAAACAGATATTTTAAAAAATATTTCTGCATTTACAGCAGAGCCTAATAATAATCAACCTCAAAACGGACCAAGAGTAGAACCTCCTGCCCCATGGCTTAATTACAGAGTAAACTTGTTTATAGATAATAGCAATTTAGAAGGTGCACCAGTTATAATGGATTCTAATACTTCTTATCCAAATTTATTTGGAAGACTTGAATACGAAAATTACTATGGTGCTTTAAAAACTGATCATACTATGTTAAAACCTGGTTTACTTCACATGGCAAATGGTGGATATATTATGTTCCAAGCAGATGATATAATACAAAATAGCCTATGCTATGAATCATTAAAAAAGGCATTAAAGGTAAAAGAACTAAATATAGAAAATGCTTCTGAACAACATTCTTCTATGGTAATGATTTCTTTAAAACCTGAGCCAATTCCTTTAGATTTAAAGGTTATTATAATTGGTAATAGCAATATTTATCATACCCTACTTGCTGTGGATAATGATTTTAGAAAATTATTTAAAATAAAAGTTGAATTCGAAGACGATGCTCCTCGTAATTCTGAAAATATGATAAAACTTGCTAGGTTTGCACATGGATTTTGTGAAAAAGAAGGTTTACCTCAACTAGATAGAACTGGTGTTGCAAGTTTAGTTGATTATGCTACTGTTCTTGCAAATGATAAAGAAAAAATCTCTACCAAATTTAATGACTTGTCAGAAATTCTTGGTGAAGCTGCGACTTGGGCAAAACTTAGTCGTTCTAAACTGATTACAGATAAATTTATTCACAAAGCTTTAAAAGAAAGAATTGAACGTGTAAAAAAATATGATACTCATTATTTGGAAATGATAAAAGAAAACACTTTATTAATAGATACATCTGGATCTAAAGTTGGACAAATTAACGGGCTTACCGTTTTAACTATAGGTGACTATTCTTTTGGAAAACCTACAAAAATAACTGCAAATACTTATGCAGGAAAACAAGGAATTGTTAATATAGAACGTGAAGTTGACCTTTCTGGTTCATCTCATTCTAAAGGAGTATTAATACTTACAGGCTATTTAGGACAAAAATTTGCACAAGATTTTCCTCTTGCTTTAACTGCAAGTATATGTTTTGAACAATTATATAATGGCGTTGATGGTGATAGTGCTTCTAGTACAGAGCTATATGCCCTACTTTCTAGTTTGTCTGAAATACCAATAAATCAATCTTTTGCAGTTACAGGATCTGTAAATCAAAAAGGTGAAATCCAACCTATTGGTGGTGTTAATGAAAAAATCGAAGGATTTTTCCAAATATGTAAAGACAGAGGCTTAGATGGTAGTCATAGTGTTATAATTCCTGTTCAAAATGTAAGAAATCTTCATTTAGATGATGAAGTTGTAGATGCTGTAAAAAATAATTTATTCCATATTTATGCAATTTCTACAATTGATGAAGGTATCGAATTATTAACAGGTGTACCTGCTGGAACTAAAGATAAAAACGGAAAGTTCCCTTCTGGAACAATTAATTATCTAGTTTATGAAAAATTAAAGAAATATTCTGGATTAGAAAATAATAAATAATATAAAAAACACTTGATAATTCTATCAAGTGTTTTTCTTATGAAATATCTTATTAATTAATTTTATAATTTTTTGAATAAAGCTTTCTTTTTTTACTTCTATAGGTAAAATTTGATCTTTTTCTTGTGATGTAGTGTGCTTCTTTTCTCTATCACTAAATATTTTTTCTGGATTATATTTCTCTTTTATCTCTTCTCTATATATTTTCTCATTTTCGTCATAAATTTTCTCTAGTTCTTTCTTCTCTTCTTCATATTCACACAAATATTTTAAGTAAATTATTGCAATTAAATTCCATGTGTCTTCTTGTAAATTTTGTTTTTCTAGTGGTATATCTAATGACAATTTTTTAACAGTCTCTTTATCTTTTTCTTCTTTAAAATATCTTATAAGATTATTTGGAATTTTCTCTTTTTCTGCTTTTGGCAACAATTCTATAAAACTATCTATTTCTGCATATGCAATTCTCGTACTTTTAGTTATCTCCATATTCTTGTCCCTTTTCCTCCGTATTTTTCATTGTTAACCCTCTTTTTAATAATTCTCTTTGCCTTATAAGTTCTATTTGGCTTTGCATTCCGGAAGTTCTTGCTCTTGTTTTGGTTCCATCTACAGCGCTCCTTAAAAATTCATTTCCTGCTTCTTCCCTACCAACTAATATTCCAATATTTTCTTTTGAAGTCGCTTTATCTACCGTACTATTTAAATTCTCCAAATCAGCATTTAAACGTTTATGCAATGCCTCTACATTTCTTTCATTATTTCCTCTTTGTCTTTCTTGTAATAACTGTTTCATATCAGTAACTAAAGCATATTTTTGTCTATTATATAATTGTTGATTTATTGTACCTTCTGGAATCATATGCGCTTCGAATGTTGTATCAATTAGTTTTTCACTCATATCTACAAATACTGTCTCTTGCTTATCTATTCCCGGAATTAACTTTTTGGTTTCTATATAATCTTGTATAAAATCATCAATATCTATACTTCTTTTATTATCACTAATTCTTACAGTACTTAATACTTTTTGATTTTTTGACATTCCATGTGAATATGATCCAAGTTCTATATCTTTTTCGATCACTTTGAAAGTAACACTATTTAGAGTGTCCTCATATATTGATTGCATTCCTACTATTAATCTAGGATCAACCTTTCCATTAGTTACTTCTACCTTCTGTGTTTTAGAATCCAGTACTATCTCTGACACTTTTTTGTTTGACATAACAATTCCATAAGAATTTTCGTCAGAGTTATCATTTTCACTATTCTTATATGTAAATAGCTTAAATTCAGAAGACTCACTAGAGTAATCATTCAAAGATACTCTATCTACCCTTCCCTCTTCAGTATCAATTACTACCAAAAATTGTTTATCCTCATTAAACTCTACAAAAGTATTTAAATTTTCTAAGCCTTCTATGTGAATTTTCTTAAATGTTGGCATTTCCAAATCATATTCATATTGTTGTTCTAATTGCGAAATATTTTCTATAGCCCTTGCAAAAGTTCGTGCATTTCCTAATATCGCTAATGCATTCTTATCTTTTAAACTTCCACCTATTATTTTTAAAGTATCTGCAACCTCTTCATTTGAAAATTCAGTTGTTGCAGCTTGTATATCTGCTATTTTTCTCATCGTAGTTAAAAAATCTTTGCACTCATCTTTATACAAAAATGTAACTACTAATTTTCCAGTTGCATTCTCATTTAATGTTCTATATGGTTCTTCTACTTCTTGATTTATATATGTCTCTTCAATAGATAAATATCTACCTGAACTTCTACTAGCAATTTTTGAATCAATATCTCTTGTAATCTTGTCTACTATTTGTCTTTTTTCCTCTTCTGATTTGTTAAAAATAAAGTGACTATTTTGGAGCATTTTTTCAATTAGATTTTTTCTAATAAATCCGTATTGCTCATATATTCCTTTATACTCTTTTCTATTTGTATCTAAAATTTTTAAATATCTAAGTATTTCTACTTGTTCATCGATAAATCCATTAAAATCTATTCTATCTTCCCTAATATGTTTAAATCGTTTAATTTGTTCTTGTTTATACATATAATAAAAACTAAGTAATCCACTTATTCCATCTTTCAAATCTTGATCTGCTGTTTTTAATTCTTTTGCTGTTGCCCTTTTTTGATTATACATAATAGAATGATAGTTTTCTAAATTTCCATCGAGCTCCTTTCCTATTTTCATCATTATTTGGAAGAAATGATTCTCTGCTCCTTTAGCCAAATGGAAATAAAACTTATCACCTTGTTTTGAAAAATAATCTTTTAATATAATATTTCCAAACATAGAATATGCTAAAAAAACCATTTCAACATTTTTTGGATAACTGTATTCTGTTCTATTATACATCGCTTTTTTACAAAATTCTGTTATTCCTTCTCCCCAAAATCGGTTAAATCCTCCAAGACCATCCACTATAGAATGAAATATCTCATGTGCATTTGTATCTTTATTGTCACCTACGCCTTTTCTTAATACTATATTTTCTTTTTGGCTTGGATTTAAGGGTTGCACATGATAACCTGCAACCCATCTATTATTTTTTAAATATTCATCCTCTTTTTCTGTTAATGCTTTAAATATGATATTTCTAATTCCAATTGTTAAATTTTGTTTATCTACCCATTTTATAAATCCAGTTCTTCCTAAATAATTATAAATATCATAATAACATTCGAATACAATCTGTCTAATGTCTTTTTGAATATGTTGATTTAATTTTAAATTTTTTTCTATCTCTGAAAAATTCATAAAATATCCCTATCTCTTTATTTTCCTTTTGTATATTCCTACTCTTCATTTATTGCTGCTTGAGCTGCTGCAAGTTTTGCAATTGGTACTCTATATGGAGAACAAGATACATAATTTAAACCAAGTGCATTACAAAATTTTACAGAAGCTGGATTTCCACCATGCTCACCACAAATTCCAATTTTTAAATCTGGTCTTGTTTTTCTTCCAAGTTCCACTGCTATTTTCATTAATTTACCTACACCTTTTTTATCTATTGTAGCAAATGGATCAAAATCATAAATATTTTTAGAATAATATTCATTTAAGAATTTACCTGCATCATCCCTACTAAATCCAAAAGTCATTTGTGTTAAATCGTTTGTTCCAAATGAGAAAAACTCTGCTTCTTTAGCTATTTCATCAGCAGTTAATGCAGCTCTTGGAATTTCTATCATTGTTCCTACATGATATCTCATTTCTATATTTGCTTCTTCCAAAATTTTATCTGCAGTTTCTGTAACTATTGATTTTACATATTTCATTTCTTTATATTCCCCAACTAAAGGAATCATTATTTCTGGAATTACATTCATTCCTTCTTTATTAACATTTATTGCAGCTTCTATAATAGCTCTTGTTTGCATTTGAGCTATTTCTGGATATGTTACATCTAATCTACAACCTCTATGTCCCATCATTGGATTGAACTCATGTAACTTTTGAATTGTCTCTCTGATTTTTTCCTCTTTTATATTCATTTCTTTTGATAGTTCATATATATCTTTATCTGTTTTAGGTAAAAATTCATGTAGTGGTGGATCTAACAATCTAATTGTTACTGTATATCCATTCATTGCTTTATATAATTCTTCAAAATCTGCTCTTTGCATAGGTAATAATTTTGCTAATGCAACTTTTCTTTGTTCTACTGTTTCTGAAAGAATCATTTCTCTTATTGCTTTTACTCTTTCTGGTGCAAAAAACATATGCTCTGTTCTACATAAACCAATTCCTTCTGCTCCAAATTCATAAGCTTGTTTTGCATCTCTTGGAGTATCAGCATTTGCTCTAACTTTTAATTTTCTATATTGATCTGCCCAATTCATAAGTTCTGCAAAATTTCCAGAAACAGTTGCAGGTACAGTATCTATTTTTCCATCATATACATTTCCAGTTGAACCATCTAAAGATATATAGTCGCCTTCCATATATTCTGCGCCATCTGGTAATTCGAAATATCCTTCTTCTTCGTTTACAACTATGCTAGAACATCCTGCCACACAGCAAGTTCCCATTCCTCTTGCAACAACTGCAGCATGTGATGTCATTCCTCCTCTTACAGTTAATATTCCTTTGCACACATTCATACCATCAATATCATTTGCAGATGTTTCTAAACGTACTAATATTAATTCTTTTTCTCCTGCTTCATGTAGTTGTACTGCTTTTTCTGCGCTAAATACAACTTTTCCTGTTGCAGCTCCTGGTGATGCTGCTAATCCTTGTGCTATCAATCTTGCATATTTTAATTTTTCTTTATCAAAATTAGGATGCAATAATTGTTCTAATTGCTTTGGTTCTACTCTAAGTACTGCTTCTCTTTCGTCTATTAACCCTTCTTTTACTAAGTCCACAGCCACTTGCAAAGCTGCTTGCGCAGTTCTTTTTCCATTTCTTGTTTGTAAAATATATAAGCTTCCATGTTCTATTGTAAATTCCAAATCTTGCATATCTTTATAATGCTTTTCTAATTTTTTCGCACTTCTTACAAACTCATTGTACACATCTGGATTAATCTCTGCTAATTTATCTATCGTCATTGGAGTTCTTATTCCTGCTACTACATCTTCCCCTTGTGCATTCATAAGAAATTCTCCGTATATTTTATTTTCTCCTGTTGCTGGATTTCTAGAAAATGCTACACCTGTACCACAGTCATCTCCCATATTTCCAAACACCATCATCTGAATATTTACAGCTGTTCCCCAATCTCCTGGTATATCATTTAATCTTCTATATTTAATTGCTCTTGGATTATTCCAAGATTTAAATACAGCTTCTATGCATTCTAATAGTAAAGCTTTTACATCTTGTGGAAATGCTGAACCAGTTTGGTCATAATATATTCCCTTAAATACTTTTACTAAATCTTCTAGGTCATTTGCATCCATATCTATATCTTGAGCAAGACCTCTTTGCATTTTTTTAGTATCTATAGCTTTTTCATAAACACTATTAGGAATTCCTTTTACTACATCACTATACATTTGTATAAATCTTCTATAACTGTCATATGCAAATCTTCTATTTTTTGCAGCTAATGTTTTAACTGTTTCATCATTAATTCCTAAATTTAATATTGTATCCATCATTCCTGGCATAGAAACTCTAGCTCCAGAACGAACAGAAACTAATAATGGTTTTTGAACATCTCCAAACTTTTTGCCAGACATTTCTTCTAGTTTACCTAGAGCTTTTTCTATTTGGCTTATTATATCTTCTGATATTTTCTCTCCGTCTTCATAATATTTATTACAACATTCTGCAGATATTGTAAAACCTTGTGGAATTGGTAGCCCCAAATTTGTCATTTCTGCCAAATTTGCACCTTTTCCACCAAGAATATCTTTCATTTTTGCATTTCCTTCTTGAAATAAATATACATATTTCTTGTTTTCTTCCATGTATCTTCTCTCCTTTATCTTTTGAATCATATTTGCTTATATACTAAGCTTAATTTCGTACAATGCTATTTTTATATCAATATTATATCACTTTATGTCTTTTAGTAAACCTTTTTGAAGAAATTTAGGGATTTGAGGACGTTCCTTTTTTGGTTTTTTCTGGATTCAGAGACGTTCCTTTTTGTTTTTTTCGGGATTTAGGAACGGTGCTTTTTTTTGTCTTTCGGGATTTGGGGACGGTGCTTTTTTCCCTCTTTTGTATCTAATATTTTATCTCTTTAGGTATTACTATTCTAGAAACATTCACACTTTTGGGTTTAAATAATTCATCTAATTGTTCTTCTAAATAATATGCTTCCTTAAAAAACATTCTATTAAGCAATTTTATTATCTTATCAAGCTTACTCTCTTTTCTTACTATTAAACTTGTTTCCATCCTATACACCTCTTTGGTATCATCTAACAAAATCTTATCATAAGTTAAACAAAAGTAAAAGACATTCATCAAACTAATTTTGTTTAATGAATGTCTTTATAATTATCATACTATATAAAACTTTAATTTCACTAGTTACAATTAAAATTCTACTTTTTCAGCAATCCAATTTTCTAATTCGTCAATATTTACTCTTACTTGTTCCATAGTATCTCTATCTCTAATTGTTACGCAATTATCTTCTAATGTGTCAAAATCTATTGTTACACAATAAGGAGTTCCAATTTCGTCTTCTCTTCTATATCTCTTTCCTATACTTCCTGCTTCATCATAATCACACATAAATTTCTTTGCTAAATTTGTATATACTTCTGTTGCTTTTTCAGATAATTTCTTAGATAAAGGTAAAACTGCAAGTTTATATGGTGCTAAAGCTGGATGTAAATGTAATACTGTTCTTACATCTCCTTCTGCAATTTCTTCTTCCTCGTATGCGTTACATAAGAAAGCTAATAATACTCTATCTGCTCCTAGTGATGGTTCTATAACATATGGTACATATTTTTCACCTGTTTCTTGATCTAAATATGACATATCTTGGTTTGAATGGTTCATATGTTGTGTTAAGTCATAATCTGTTCTATCTGCAATTCCCCATAATTCTCCCCATCCAAATGGGAATGCAAATTCTATATCTGTTGTTGCTTTGCTATAGAATACCAATTCTTCTTTTGAATGATCTCTTAAACGTATATTTTCTTTCTTCATTCCTAGGCTTAATAACCAGTTTTCACAATAGTCTTTCCAATATTTATGCCATTCTAAATCTGTTCCTGGTTTGCAGAAGAATTCTAATTCCATTTGTTCGAATTCTCTTGTTCTGAATATAAAGTTTCCTGGTGTTATTTCGTTTCTAAATGCTTTTCCTATTTGTGCAATACCCATTGGCATTTTCTTTCTAGATGTTCTTAATACATTTTTAAAATCTACAAATATACCTTGTGCTGTTTCTGGTCTTAAATATATTTCTGCTGTCTTATCCTCTGTAACACCTTGGAATGTTTTAAACATTAAATTAAATTTACGTATATCTGTAAAATTTGTTTTACCACAATTAGGGCAAGGTATCTTATTCTCATTAATAAAGTTTATTAATTGTTCATCTGTCATACCATCTGCAATCATATCTTTTCCTTGTTCATGTGCCCATTCTTCTATTAATTTATCTGCTCTGTGTCTTGTTTTACATTCCTTACAATCAATTAATGGATCTGAGAACCCTCCAACATGACCTGAAGCAACCCATGTTTCTGGATTCATTAATATTGCTGCATCTAATCCTACTATATTTGGTTGTTCTTGAATGAATTTTTTTCTCCAAGCAGCTTTAATATTGTTTTTTAATTCATTTCCTAAAGGACCATAATCCCAAGTATTTGCAAGTCCTCCATAAATTTCTGAACCAGGATATACATATCCTCTTGATTTGCATAATGCTACGATTTTTTCCATTGAATCTACCATAATAAAAACCTCCTAATACTTTATTTGCTAAGTACCAGAAGGCTTTATTAATCTAAAAAACTTCCGTACCTAGCATATTAGCTAGGGACGAAAGTTATATTCCGCGGTTCCACCCTAATTGATAAATTTAATTATCCTCTTCGTTATAATTGTGCTCCAAAGCTCCCCATATTTTTTTGCTATTAGTTTACACCAACCACTAACTCTCTTTTAGCTTTATAAATACTTTTTCTTTTTCATCGCACTTATTAAATTTATATACTTATATCATATTATTTACAAAAAATCAAGGATTATTATTTAATAACAAAAAAATATATTGCCAAAACAATTTCTGTTATTAGAATTGTAGGAAATCCTATTGTAAATTTTAACTTTTTAGTCTTATGTCTAAATGTGTACATTCCGGCTATTCCTCCAATTCCACCTCCTAATAGAACTAATGTGAATAATCCTGCTTCACTTATTCTCCATTCACCTTTTTGTGCTCTTCTTTTATCCCACCACATAGCTGCAAAAGCTAGTAAATTTATAACAATTAAATATATTATAATATTTTTTGGTGTAAATATTGCTTCTACCATTAATTTATAGTCTAACATCATTCTCTCCTATATCTTTAAAAATACTTTTTATATAATCTAAATTCAAATTATAATTTAATTTTAAATCATTTATTATACTTTGGGTGTAATCTTTATTGACATCTAATACTGTTGCATAAGCTATATGTTTTTCTAAAACTATTACACTGTCTATTTTTCTGTCTTTTATTAAAGTATAATCTTTTAAGAAATTTTTGTATTTATCCCATCTTTTCATCTCTTTTGCTCCTGCACTAGTATAAATGCCAGCAATATATTTTTCATCCTTTTGTATGATTTTTGATATTATTATTAAACATGGTTCTATAAGTGCTATCTCAAATAGTGTAAATAATATTGTTATAAGAAATTGTGCTAATTCAGCTCTTGGATTAGTAGCATATACTATTGCACATAAGAGCATTATAAGCATAAATAATATGAAAAATATTCCCGTTAAACCTATATGTTTATATTTTAAAAATCCAAATTTGTTAAATTCTTTTATTACAATTTCCTTCCATTCATAAAAATCTATCTTCTGTTTTGATACTATTTTTTCGTATAAATATTTTTCATCTACTGGAAGAATATTGCTGTCTTGATTAGTTCCTTTTTCCAATATATAGTTATTTTCTTCTGTTTTTCTTATATCCAAATATTTTTTAGCACATAAGTCTAAAATACATGCTGTAATATCTTTCTCGTCTTCTAGTTTTTGATTTTGAAGATATGATAAAATTGCTGGACTATAGTTTACTTCCATATCTCTTACATATATACCTTCATCACTAGAAATTCTAACTTGTAATATATTATATATCTTCTTTCCTAATCTAATAATTAAATATAGTAATGTAATTATTAATATAATCGCTACACTAGTTCCATTATTATTGCTAATAAGATCCACAAGTTTTAAAGGCATTACAGCAATTGGAATGCAAGCTAAAATTAACAATATTAGTAATATCGGAATATATTTTTTTACATTTTTCTTATTATATAGTATAAATAGTATTAAAAATATTACTACAAACCATATACATATTACAAAATTTTTCATTTTATTCCCCTTTTACAATAAAGGTGAATATTTTATTATTCACCTTTATCATTCTTATATTTAAGCAAATAAACTCATTTGATTGCTCTCATTCATTCCTTTTAGGCATCCCGCATTTCTTAGTAATTCTATTACTGAGCTTCCTGCTTTTGCCCTCATTCTTATGTCATCTATACACATAAATGGCTCTTCTTCCCTTGCTTTAACTATACTTTCTGCTGCAACAGTTCCAAGACCAGGAATACTATTTAATGGTGGTCTTATTCCATCCTCTTCTGCAATAAACTTTGTACTATGAGATTGGTACAAGTCAATTGGTAAGAAATTAATTCCTCTTTCATACATTTCTAATACTAGTTCTAGTATGGCATACATATTTTTATCTTTTGTAGTTGCATTATTTCCAGCTAAATCTATTTCTTTCATTTTGTTTAGTACTTTTTCTTTTCCGTGACACATTATATCACTATCAAATTCATCTGCTCTTATTGTAAAATATGCAGTATAATATGCTTTTGGTTCGTGAACTTTAAACCACGCTATTCTAAATGCATTTGTAACATATGCTGCCGCATGGGCTTTAGGGAACATGTATTTTATCTTTTCACAAGATTTTATATACCACTCTGGAACATCATGTTCCTTCATTAATTCTTTATATTGATCCCACTTAGGTTCTTTTCCTTTGGCTACCTTTCCTTTACGTACAGATTCCATTATTTTAAATGCATCATTTGGTGGCAAACCTTTTTTAATTAGGTATATCATTATATCATCACGACAACATATTGCTTCTGATAATGTAACTGTTCCTGCATCTATTAAGCTTTGTGCATTTCCAAGCCACACGTCTGTACCATGTGACAATCCAGAAATACGAATTAACTCATCAAATCTTTTAGGTTTTGTATCTACTAACATTCCTCTAACAAACTTTGTACCAAATTCTGGTATTCCATAACTTCCTACCTCTGAATGTATTTGTTCTGGAGTTACTCCTAATGCTTTAGTAGAACTAAAGATTGACATTGTTTCTTTATCATCTAAAGGTACCTTAGTTGGATCTACTCCTGTAATATCAAATAACATTCTTATCATTGTAGGATCATCATGACCAAGTATATCTAGTTTTAATAAGTTTTGGTCTATTGAGTGATAATCAAAATGTGTTGTTATGATATCAGAATTAGGATCATCTGCAGGATGTTGTACTGGTGTAAATTCATATATTTCTCTACCTTTTGGAACAACTATAATTCCTCCAGGGTGTTGGCCTGTTGTTCTTTTTATTCCTGTACAACCTTGCGAAATTCTTGCAACCTCTGCATTTGCAACTGGTATATTTCTTTCTTCATAATATTTCTTTACATAGCCAAATGCTGTCTTATCTGCAACTGTACCAACTGTTCCAGCCTTAAACGTTGTACCCTTTCCAAATATAACTTCTGTATATCTATGTGCTTTTGCTTGATATTCACCAGAGAAGTTTAAGTCTATATCTGGCTCCTTATCTCCATTAAATCCAAGGAATGTCTCGAATGGTATATCCATACCATCTTTTACAAGTTTTGTTCCACATTTTGGACAATCTTTATCTGGTAAGTCAAATCCATTCTCATACCCATAATCTGTAAAATCAGAATACTTACAATTAGGACATCTATAATGTGGTGGAAGTGAATTAACTTCTGTTATACCTGTCATATTAGCCACAAATGACGAACCAACAGATCCTCTTGAACCAACAATATATCCGTCTTCATTTGACTTCCAAACCAGTTTTTGTGCAATTATATACATAACGGAGAATCCATTTTTTATAATTGATGTTAATTCTTTATCAAGTCTTTCTTCAACTATAGCTGGAAGTGGATTGCCATATAATTCATGGGCTTTTGAATATGCAATCTCTTTTATAGTTGTTTCACAACCTGGTATATGTGGTGGACATTTTTCTGGTGATATTGGGCTAATCCAATCACACATATCTGAAATTTTATTTGTATTTGTTACAACTACTTCATATGCTTTTTCTTCTCCTAAATATTCGAACTCTTTTAGCATTTCCTCTGTAGTTCTTAAATATAGTGGTGCTTGCTGATCTGCATCATCATATCCTTGTCCTGCCTGTAACATTCTTCTATAAATTTCATCAGATGGATCCATAAAGTGTACATCACAAGTTGCAACAACTAATTTATTTAGTCTTTCTCCAATTTCTACAATCTTTCTATTTATATTTTTTAAACCTTCTTCATCTGCTACTGTTCCATTTCGAATTAAGAAATCATTATTTCCTAATGGCTGTATTTCTAAATAATCATAATCTTTTGCAATATCTTCTATTTCTTCATCTGTTTTTCCCATTTCTATTGCTTGATATAATTCTCCTGCTTCACAAGCACTTCCTAATATTAAACCTTCTGAATATTTTTTATATACTGATTTTAAAATTCTTGGTTTTTTATAAAAATAGTCTAAATGAGAAATTGATATTAATTTATATAAATTTTTAAGTCCAACATAGTTTGTTGCTAATATTATTGCATGATAAGTAGGTAATTTTTTAAAGTCTGCTTCTCCTGCAACTTTTTTAGTAATATCATCTAATGTTTCACAACCCTTATCTTTTAACATTTTAAGCATTACATTTAATACTTTTACAGTTGTATCAACATCATCTAACGCTCTATGTGCTACTTCTACTTTTATACCTAAGTTTTCTGCAATTTTTCCTAGCTTATATTTTTTATAATCTGGGAATAAATCTTTTGCTAACCTTAATGTATCTAAATATGTATTTTCTAAACTTAATCCTAATTCGTTTGCATTATATTTTAAAAATCCAATATCAAAATCTGCATTATGTGCAACTAAAACTGAATCTCCAACAAATTCTAATATTTTAGGCATAACTTTATCTATTGTTTCTGCATCTTTTACCATATCATCTGTAATATTGGTAACTTCTACAACTCTTTGTGGTATTGGCTTTTCTGGATTTACGAAACAAGAAAATTCATCTATTACTTCTCCATTTTTTACTTTCATTATTCCAACTTCTGTAATTTTTTCTGTTCTAAATGAAAAACCTGTTGTTTCTAAGTCTAATACACAATAAGTTGTATCTATACTTTGTCCTTTAGAAAAAGATACTGGAGAAACCTTATCTGGCGCAAGATATGCCTCTACACCATAAATTATTTTTATATCATGATTATCAAAACCTAATAATTTATGTGCCTCTGGAAATGCTTGTACAACACCATGATCTGTTATTGCAATAGACTTCATTCCCCACTTCATAGCTCTTTTTATTAAGTCTGTTGCAGATGTTATACCATCCATTTGGCTCATCTTTGTATGCATATGAAGCTCTACTCTCTTAACCTCGCTATTATCCATTCTCTCTTCTTTTTTAGGTGGCTCAATTTCTATAATTGTATATGCCATAACAGTAAGTTCATGAGAAAAAGAATCCATTTGTGCAGTTCCTGCTATTTTTATTGCTTTAGCACTTTTTATTCTTCCCATAATCTTCTTAGCATTTTTCTTATCTAAAAATGCTTTACAAGTTAATGTACTTGTTCCATCATACAAATCAAAACTGTATAAAACTCTACCAGATTTTAATTCTCTATCTTCAGAATTTATTACTTCTCCTTCTAATGAGACTTTTTTATCATCTACACCTAAATTTTTAATTTTTACTAGAGGTTCATTAATAGTTAAAGAAGTTCCCATTATTAGTGGTGAACTATTATCTTCTTCTGGTAATTCTGGTACTTCTGCATCTGTTTCTATTACTGAATTTGCAATTATATTAACATCTCCAGCATATGTATCTAAACCTGCTTTTCCTATAATTTTTATAGCTTTTACTTTTTCTAATTTTTCTAAGATACCATCTGCTTCTTCCATAGTTGTAAATGATTTACATGTCATTATACCGGTACCATCATATACATCCATTATTATTATTTTCTTTCCAGATTTTGTATCTCTAGAATCTACTTCTACAATTCTTCCTTCTATTGTTACTTTACCTGTATTTGCATTTATATCTTTTATCTTTACATGATTTTCTTTTGCTTTAGATGGTTTTCCAATAATGTAATCTATATTATTATTTTCTATAACTGGTGGCGCCATTTCGCCTAATTTCTCTGGAGGAATATCGCTATCAGAAGGTAATGGTACATAATAGTCCGGTGGTTCTTGCATTTTAGCATTTGCTTTTTCCTCTTCAAGTCTTTTCATTTCTTCTATTCTATTTCTTATTAATTGTTCTTCTAATAACCTATTATTTTCTTCTTGTCTTGCTAATTCTTCTTTACTTATCTGTTCTTCTAAGTTGATTTTATATTCTTTTCCTAACAAATTCTTTATTGTTATTTCTACTTGCTTATCTGTCTTTCTGGTTCGTAAAAAATCTGCACCTTTTATATGCATCTTTACATTTATATTGTTATTTTCTACCTCTATTGTACTTTTCATAAGTAAAATAGGTTTCATTAGTGGATGTTTATGTGCCATATAGCATATTATATTTTTCCACTCCTCTTTTACATCAGGAATCTTAGTTCCTTCTTCATAATTAAATATCATTTCTATATCTTTTATCTTGAATCGTTCCATTAGATATTTCTCAAAATCCCACATATCTTTTATTTGAACAAATTTATCCGTATTTAAAATAATAGTTAATCTATTAGTTTTTTTGTTTATTCCTATTTTACTTATATAACACTCTTGCATTTGAGAATTATTTTTATAGTCACTAAATATTTCCTTTATTTTCTTTAAGTTTTCCAATTTAGCATCTCCTATTTGTTATCAGTAGTTTTTTCTCCAATTACTTTTAGTATTTTTTCATACACTAATTTTACGTCTTTTACACCATTTATAAAAATTATCCTTTGTGTTATTTTCTTATTATTTGTATATATCATTATCGTTCCTAATTTAAAAACAGTTTGTAAAAATGTTTGACCATATTTTATCTGTGTCATTTCTGTATATTTTACTTCTTTTTCGTTATCATCTTTAATTTTATTGTTATATACTAATTTATCACTATAAAATTTATAAAAACTATTTCTATATTTTACTTTATTGTAAGCAGCATTTATTATTAGATATATAATATATATAACTAATATTGCTACACCATATTCTATTAATTGGTTTTCGGAAATTAATACTACTAAAATTAGAATTATAATTAATAATGTTGTTACATGATTATATAAAAAACTAAATACTACATTATATTTTGGTTTTACTGTTAATTTTACTTCTTCTTTTTTATCCATTTTCGTACCTCTTTTTAAAAAATTCTTAAAATATCTTTATATGCTATAAAGATTGATAATGATATTAAAATTATAAAACCGACCATTTGAATTCCTATCTCTAGTTCTTCTTTCATTGGCTTTCTTCTAATTGCCTCTATTAACAATATTAACAATTTTCCACCATCTAATGCTGGTATTGGCAATAAATTCGTTACTCCTAGTGAAATAGATATTATTGCAAGCATATATATGAAATCCACAAATCCTGTTGTTTGTGATACTACACTAGATATTCCTACAGGCCCCATCATTTGGTCTATTCCTACTTTACCAGTAAACAACATTTTTAAATTTTCTACTATCGAACCTAAAAAATCACCTGTCTTAAAAAATGCATAATAAACATTATTTGCCAAATTATTTTCTGCCATTTTAAAGTTTATTCCTAGATAATATGTTGGAATCAAATCTAATTCTAAGTTTAGGGTAATTTTTTCTCCGTTTCTTTCAATTTCCACTTCTGCTGTATTGCTTTCACAGGTTTGTATTGCTTCTATTAATTTATCTGCACTTTCCCTTACATCAACACCATTAAATTTTGTGATTACATCATTTGTTTCGATTCCTGACTTAGCTGCT
Organism: uncultured Clostridium sp.; assembly: GCA_900553015.1. GTDB lineage: Bacteria > Bacillota > Clostridia > TANB77 > CAG-508 > Merdicola. Next base: position 81,819 of record USBY01000001.1, read on the forward strand.
GCACTTCCTTCGTCTATTTGCACTACTTGTGTTGCATTTTCGCCACTATTACTACTTGCAACATATATTCCTGTACTTTTAGTTTCTTTTTCTGTTGGAATTAATTTTATTTCTTTTTCCTCATTATTTCTCTCTATTTGTATTGTTAATTCTTCTCCATTTGAATTTTGAAGTATGTTATCTATATCTGTTTTTGTTTTTATTTTTGCATCATTAATTTTATCTATTTTATCTCCTGCATATATACCTGCTTGTTCTGCCGCAAAATCAGGAATTGTTGAATCTACAACTGTAGATACATTATTCCCAATTGATGCCATTATTATAAAATATACTAATATACCAAAAACAATATTTACTGTTGCACCTGCTGCAACAATAGCCATTCTTTTTGGTATACTAGCATTATTAAAAGCACGTTCATCTTCTGATTTAGTATCTTCTCCTTCTAGCCTAACAAATCCTCCTAATGGGATTAATCTTAATTCATATTTTGTTTCTTTTCCCTGTTTTGTCCAAATCTTTGGTCCAAATCCTATTGCAAATTCATGTACTTTTACTTTAAATAATTTTGCTATAAAGAAATGACCAGCTTCATGAATTAATATTAAAAATCCCAATAAGAAAATTATTTTTATAGCATTTATTAAAAAACTTATCAAAAAGAAACCTCCTAGTTTAAATTAATACTAATAAAAAATATGCAAATGGAGCTATAAATATTATACTATCTATTCTATCTAACATACCTCCATGTCCAGGTATTAAATTACTATAGTCTTTTATTCCTGTATATCTCTTAATTGATGATGCTGCAAAATCTCCCATTTGACTTAATAAGCTTAATATTAATCCTATACCAGCTATTAATAAATAATTAATATTCATTCCACATAAATTATTAATTATTACAGTATATATTAATATTGCTATTACTGCTCCAACTGTTCCTCCAACACAACCTTCTATTGTTTTATTAGGACTAATTTTACTAAATTTGTGTTTTCCTATTAATTTACCACAAACATATGCAAAAATATCTGTTCCCCATGATGCAAACATTACATACCAAATTAAAAATACTCCGTTTTCTGCTGCTCTAATAATTGGCATAAACATTAAGAATATTACTATATAACATATTCCAAATAAAGTTACTGCTGCATCTATTATTGTTGTTTTCATTTTAGTTATTAGAATTTGTGCAAAACATAATAATATAGCTATTGGAACAACTGCTCCTATTATTAGCATTAGATATTCTTTTGGAAATACATGTATTAAGGCAATCGTTACACAAGCTAAATACCCAAGCCATGTTAATGGATTAGCCTTGTTGCTAACTTTAAAAGCATGTGAATACTCATGAAAGCTCATTGCCGCAATAATTGCAAATGCAATATCTATTATTATTTGATTTCCAAAAATAAGTACTAATGCTACTATAGGGAAACCAATTAGACCTGAAATTACTCTTTTTATACTCATTATTTTCCTCCAAATTTTCTATTTCTCTTTTGAAACTCTAAAATTGCATTATCAATGTCTTCTTCTGTAAAATCTGGCCATAATTTATCTAGAAATAGAAATTCTGAATATACAATTTGCCAAGGCAAGAAATTGCTTGTACGCAATTCTCCACTTGTTCTAATAACTAGATCTGGATCTGGTTCACCTTTAGTGTATAAGTTAGCTGAAATAGTTTCCTCTGTAATATTATCTACGTCTAATTCACCATTTTTTACTTGTTCAGCAATTTTCTTAACTGCTGTTACAATTTCATTTCTGCCACCATAGTTTAATGCAATATTAAATGTTACTCCTGTATTATCTTTTGTTCTCTCTTCACATTTTCTTATACTTTTTTGCATTGCTTCTGAAAGAACTGATATATCCCCTAGTACTTTTACTTTTATATTTTCTGTATCTGCTCTTTTACTATAGTCGTCTAAATAATTTTGAAGAAGTAGCATAAGAGCACTTACTTCCTCTTCTGTTCTTTTCCAATTTTCTGTTGAAAAAGCATAAACTGTAATATAGCCTAATCCTATTTTATTAGCATATCTAACTATTTTTTCTAGTGTTTTGGCACCTTCCTTATGACCTAGCTTAGCTGGAAGACCTCTTTGTTTTGCCCATCTCCTATTTCCATCCATAATTATTGCAATATGTTTTGGGAAATTTTCCTTTTCAAAATTCATATTAAACTCCTTTTAAACTGTCATTATTTCTTTTTCTTTTCCATCTGTTAACTTATCTATTTCATCTATGTTTTTATCTGTTATTTTTTGAATATTATCTTCTGCCATTTTTAATTCATCTTCTGTTATTTCAGAATTTTTTTGCATAGCTTTAAATTCATCTATTCCATCTCTTCTTATAGAACGAATTGCAACTTTTGCATCTTCTCCCATTTTCTTAACTTCTTTTACTAATTCTTTTCTTCTTTCTTCGTTTAATTCTGGGAAATTTAATCTTATTAATTTTCCATCATTATTTGGATTTATTCCTAAATCTGATGTTAATATTGCTTTTTCTATTTCTTTTAAAGCATTAGCATCCCATGGTTGAATTACAATTAATCTTGCTTCTGGTACAGAAATTCCTGCTATTTGATTTATTGGTGTTGGTGTACCATAATAATCTATTTTAATCTTATTTAACACTGCTGGGTTTGCTCTTCCAGCTCTTATTTCTGATAAATTTTCCTTATATACACTTATTGTTTTACTCATTTTTTCTTCTATTTTACTATAATCCATTTTAACCTCTCCTTTTTTTGAACTTTAGGGACGGAGCTTAAAGTTCAAATTTTATGTTAATTTTCCTTTAAATACCGTCTTAAAAGTTTAATTTTTAATCTTATTTATTATTATTTTACTATTGTTCCTATTTTTTCTCCCTTTGCAGCTTTTACAATATTGTTTGGATCATCTATTCCAAAAACTACTAAAGGTATATTATTATCCCTACATAAAGATGTTGCTGTAGAGTCCATTACTTTTAAATCTTTATTTAAAATATCTAAATATGTAATTTCATCATATTTTACCGCATTTTTATCTATTTCTGGATCTGCAGAATACACAGCATCTATTGATTTTCCAAGTAATATTACATCTGCATCTATTTCTGCTGCTCTTAAGGCTGCTGCTGTATCTGTTGTAAAATATGGATTGCCTGTACCACAAGCAAATATTACGATTCTTCCTCTTTCTAAATGTTTAATTGCTTTTCTTTTTATATATGGTTCTGCAATTTCTCTCATTTCTATTGCTGTTTGAACTCTTGTATATACACCTCTTGCTTCTAAAGCATCTTGAAGTGCTAAACCATTCATTGCAGTGGCTAACATTCCCATATAATCTGCTGTAGTTCTTTCCATTTCGTGACCATATCTTCCTCTCCAGAAGTTTCCTCCACCAACTACAACTGCTACTTGTATTCCTAAATCAGAAACTTCTTTTATGGCATCACATAAATTTCCTACTACTTTTGCATCTATTCCTGTTTTCTTTTCACCTGCAAGTACTTCTCCGCTTAACTTTAATAGTACTCTTTTGTAGGGTTTATTACTTTCCAACTTTATACACTCTCCTTGCTTATTTAATTGACATGCCTGTTTCTTTTGGCAATTATTTTAGCAAGCTTATTCTATCATATAATTTTATGAATTTGTATAATTTTTTAATATTTTCTTAATTTTATTATTAATAAATATTATATGTATGTAGAAAAATGTAGAATTATATATCTTTTTGTAACTGACTAACTGGTTGTTATATCTTGCTTATTTTGTTCAATTGTAATATCATTACATATATAAATTGGGAGGTATATATGGAAAAAAAGAGTTTAGCTGAAAAATTAAAGAAAAAATATCATAAAGCTCTAGAAGTTACAGATTTAAAGGATTTATTATATAAGTCTGCTACTAGATATACAAGAAGAGCTGCTTTTAAATTAAAAGATAAAATTGGAAATATTTATAAAGTAACATATGAAAAATTTAAGAAAGATGTTATGGCTTTAGGAACAGCTTTAATTAATCTTGGGTTAAAAGATGAATATATAGCTGTTACTGGTAAAAACAGTTATAATTGGGCAGTATCATATTTAGCTGCTACAATTGTTGGAATTGTTGTTCCAATTGATAAAGAATTGAAATCTGAAGAGATAATAAACTTCTTAAATGTATCTTCTTCTAAAGCAATACTTGGTGATGATAAATATATTACTGAATTAATTTCAAAGAAAGCTGAAATAACTAATAAAAACACTTTGTTTATCAATTTTAATTCTGAAAAAGATACAAATACTTATATGTCTTATTCTTTACTTTTGGATGCAGGTTATAACCAATTAGAAGAAGGAAATAAAGATTTCGATAATATAAAAATAAATCCTGATGCAATGAAGATTCTTATTTTTACATCCGGAACTACTGGAAATGCCAAAGGTGTTTGTTTATCACATAAAAATATTGTATCTAATATAATGTCAACTTTTGGTATTGTAAAAGTAAAAAGAAGTGATCAAGTTCTTTCAATCTTACCTTTACACCATACCTATGAATGTACTTTAGGATTTTTACTTGTAATTTATAGTGGTGGATGTATTAGTTATTGTGAAGGACTTCGTCATATAACAAATAACATTCTAGAATTTAAACCAACAGTTATTTTATGTGTTCCTTTACTTTTAGAAAAAATGTATAAGAAAATAGAGACCACAGTTAGAAAATCTTTGCCAGAAAAATATGCTAATATGGAAGGTGACGTAATTGCCAACTTACCTTTAATTATTAAAAAGATAGTTAAAACCAAGGTTAAAAATTCTCTTGGTGGTAGATTAAGAGCATTTATAGTTGGTGCAGCTCCTTTAAGTCCAGATGTTATAACTTCATTTAAAAATTTAGATATAAAATCTATTCAAGGTTATGGACTTACAGAATGTTCACCTTTAGTTGCTGGAAATAATGATTTTTATATTAAACCAGATGCTGTAGGCTTACCTATTCCAAATGTTTCATATAAAATTGATAAACCAGATAGTTCTGGTGTTGGAGAAATACTTGTAAAAGGACCTAATGTAATGCTTGGTTATTATAAAGATGAGGCTGGAACAGCCAAAGTATTAAAAGATGGCTGGTTCCATACTGGTGACTTAGGTAGAGTTGATGATGATGGCTGGTTATATATTACTGGAAGATTAAAAACTGTAATAGTTACTCAAAATGGAAAAAATATTTATCCTGAAGAAATTGAACATTATTTAAATGAAAATCCATTAATTTCCGAATCTTTAGTAACAGGTCTTCCTGATGATAAAGACGAAGAAGTATATGTTAATGCACAAATATTCCCAAATATTGATGCTATAAAAGAATATTTAAAAGTTTCTATTCCTCAAAAGGAAGAAATCTTTGCTGTTATTAAAGATATCGTTTCTAGTGTTAATAAAAAATTACCAAATTATAAACATATAAAATCTTTTATTATTAAAGATGAGGAATTTGAAAAGACTACTACTCAAAAGATTAAAAGATTTGGTAAAAATGTTGAGAATAATAAATAAATATTTATTTTGGGTGGTATCTTGAATATGGTATATGATATTGCTCATTATAATCTATTCATTCAAAAGCCAACTGCTAAGCAGTTGGCTTTTAATTGATTCATATTGGCTATAAATCCTTAATTAGATTTCCTCGTTTTTCTTCTCTTTCTAATGCATCTATTACTTCCCAATCAAAATTTTTTATATTATACCAATAATATCTTGGATATTTTTTTTCTAATTCTTCTGTATATAAATTATTCATATCATTTTTTATTACTTTGCAATTTAATTTTTTCAATTCTCTTTTTGTCAAATGATACTTACCTACTAAACGTATATCTGGTCCATAAACAGTTTCTTCTTGTAAAAATATTATTTTTAAATCATCTATTTTTCTTTCATCTATTTCTTTATCTCCTATCCAATTATACAAACTTACCAGTTCGTTTTCATGATAATATTTATTTCTAGGTAAACTTCCAACATTAATTTTTCTTGTTCCCATAACTTTTAATAATACATATTTTTTATACCATCTATGTTCTTTAAAATCTTCGTTTAATATTTGATATAATATGATGTCTCCCACCTTCCAGTTTACTCTCTCAAATTTAATTTTACTAATTTTCTTTTCTGGTGGTTGCTCAGTATTTAATTTTTCTTTTAACTTTTCCAAAACTTTTTTTCTTTTTTGAAATAGTTTTTTATCTTCTTTCCATCTCTCTAAATCTTTTCCACTATCTATTACTTCTAACGCCCTATCCCTAATGTCATTTGTTAATCTTCCATACTTCCACTGAGTATCAGCCAATGCTAACCAAAACAAAGGGCCTATCTCATCATCTTTTATCATTTCCTTATTATCACTTATTACTTCTTGTAAAGCTTCTTCATTTGTCTTTCCTATTCTTAAATAATTTAAATATTCTTCCTTTATATCACATGTATCATCATCTTGATACAATCCTGTTCCCCATGCTCCCATCTATTATTTTTCCTCCATATTTTTTTATAATTTAATAATCCATTTTAGAATTTTTAACCCCTTGTTTTATCATTTGTTTTTCTTCTTTGCTTAATTTATCTTTTAAACCTGGAATAGTAAGTAGTTCAGTCAGCCAATACACCCATATCCAATCTTGAATTCTGTATGCTTCAGAAATTGCACTGCTATATGCATTATATATAAAATCGCAATTCATTTTTCTTAATCTATCTCGGATTGTTATATAGCCTGGCCAATTCGCATCTTGAAACCATTCCAATGCAAGTGGTAAATATTTTTCCAATTCTTTATCAGTATGACTTGCTATTATCTTTGCACAATTTTCCCATACTCCTTTATTTTCTTTTGGTTGGAAAAATACAGACATATTTTTTACTTTTTTTCCTTCTTCTATTCCCTGTTCTTGGTTTTTTAAATCATTATTCGCTATATATTTATCGTCTATCATATTAAAAATTTGATTAATATCCATATTGTCACTTCTTTCTCATTTTATTTATTATTCTTTTTTCATCTTCTGTTAAATAATTATATAAGTTTTTTTCTTTTAATAAGCTAATTAAATTATTTAGCCATTCATTTTTTTGTTCTTTATCAGCTTCTTTTATACAAAATCCATATGTTTTATATAAATCTGTTTCTGGTATTTTTTTAATATATTCAAAAATAATATCATATCCTGGCCATTGTTTATTTTCTAGCCAATGCAATAACTCATAATGATATCTTGAAGTTTTTTCTTTACTTTGGCTAACAATTATCTTCGCACAATTCTCCCAGATTTCTTTAGTCTCTATTGGTCTAAATAATATTGACATGTATTCTATTTTTTTACCTTCTTCAATTCCGCTTTTCTTGAATATCTTTATCATTTTTTATATTTAGCATTTCAAATAATTCATCAATTCCATATTCTATTAAATCTTTTGATTTATGCAATTTTCTTTTCTCCATAAAATATAAATCTCCTTATTGAATAATCTTTCATATGCAAAAAACTCGCCAATGTCCTTCACATTAGCGAGTCGCGCAATAATAAAATGTAGTTTTTTCCTACATTGTTATTAAATTTACAATTTTTTAATATCCCCTTAATTTTCATATATATTCCCTTTATTTCAAATAAATTAATTCAGTTTATATATATCATATTTCTACATTTTAAGCAATAAAATAACCAATAATAGCAAAAATAATTTTACAATTATTGGTTTTAATAAATTCACTACGTCTTCACTAAAAAAGGGATTTAAGGAACGTCCCTAAATCCCCTACTAGGACCGTCCCCAAATCCCTTCTAGGAAGGCCCCAACTTCCTATCTTTTTTATTCAACTTTTCCAAATTTATCAAATGGCCAGAATCTAAAAAGAACTATACTTTCTATCTTATCTTGTGGTATGCAACCAAATGCTCTACAATCATGACTTTCTTGTCTGTTATCTCCCATTGCAAACACAGTTCCCTCTGGTACTGTAAAATCTACTAACAAACCACCTTCAGCTTCTGTCCTTACACTAGAAGCTAAATAATCCTCTTCTAATTCTTCTCCATTAATATATACTTTTCCATTTTGAATTTTAACATGTTCACCTGGTAAGGCAATTACTCTTTTTATATAACTTACTTTTCCTATTTCTAATACATTATGAACAAATTTATTATCTGGTTCTTCATACCTTGCAGTTGGAGATTCTTCAAACTCTGCCTCTGTTAAATAATCTTCAGTTGGTGCCTCAAAAGTTATAATATCTCCTCTTTCTGGTAGTTTATGAGTTAAACGTATTGTTCTATTTAATATCAATCTTTGACCTTCTATTAATGTTGGTTTCATAGAAACAGATTGAACTTGAGTTGGTGTCATTATGTAATATCGTATCCATAATCCTAAAACTACTGCTATAATAATACATATTACCCACTCTAGAATATTTTTTAATTCTTCATTAATATTCATATTTTAATAATTGCCTCCTAGCTTATACTAGAATTGCAATGTTTCTTTAATTCTCTTCATTGCTTCTTCTGTATTTTTTCTTTCACCAAATGCTGTTAATCTAAAATATCCTTCACCACTTGGTCCAAAACCAACACCTGGTGTTCCTACAACATTTGCTTTTTCTAATAATAAATCAAAGAAATCCCAAGATTTCATGTTGTTTGGTACTTTAAGCCATATATATGGTGAATTAATTCCTCCATAATATTCTATACCAACTTCATCTAATCCTTCTCTTATTATTTTCGCATTGTCTAAATAATATTTAATATTTTCTCTTATTTCTTTTTGTCCTTCTTCTGAATAAACAGCTTCTGCTCCTCTTTGTGTTACATATGATACACCATTAAATTTTGTACATTGTCTTCTGTTCCACATTTTATTTAAGCTAACTTCTTCTCCATTGCTTGCTTTTACTTTTAATTCTTTTGGAACTATTGTATATGCACATCTTATTCCTGTAAAGCCAGCTGTTTTTGAAAAACTTTTAAATTCTATTGCAACTTCTTTTGCTCCATCAATTTCATAAATAGTATGTGGAATATCATCTTCTGTTATAAAAGCTTCATATGCAGCATCATATAAAATAATAGAATTATTTTCTTTAGCATATTTTACCCATTTAGCTAATTCTTCTTTTGATATAACTGTTCCTGTTGGATTATTTGGGAAACATAGATATATCATATCTGGAACTTCTTTTGGAAGTTCTGGTGTAAAATTATTTTCTGCTGTACATGGTATGTAAATAATTCCCTCATATTTTCCTGTTTCCTCGTTGTATTTCCCTGTTCTTCCAGACATTATATTCGTATCTAAATATACTGGATATACTGGATCTGTTATTGCAACTTTATTATCTACATCAAATAAATCTACAATATTACCACAATCACATTTAGCACCATCTGATACAAAAACTTCATCTGGATCTATTTTTACTCCTCTTTTTTCATAATCATATTTTACTATTGCATTTCTTAAGAAGTCATATCCTTGTTCTGGACCATAACCTCTAAAAGTATTGCCTGCTCCTTCTTCTTCTACTGCTTTTTTCATTTGTTCCAATACTTTAGGAACTATAGGCTTTGTTACATCTCCTATTCCTAATTTAATAATTTTTTTATCTGGATGTTCCTCCTGATATTTTGCCACTTTCTTAGCTATTGTAGAAAATAAATAGCTATCTTGCATTTTTAAAAAATTTTCGTTAATTTTAATCATTTTTTGCCTCCTAAGAGTCTTTAATTACAGAATTTCTAGTTAGAAATTTCTCTTATTATTTTATATTATTTATATGTTTTATTGTCAATAGTATGTACAAAAAAAATAAAAGAGTATATAATTGCTCCAAGAGGTGAAACAAATGAAGATTAAAGATATTTTTAACAATGTAAACATAATTGAATCTGTTGGTAACTTAGATACAGAAATTAATAATATTTCTTCAGATTCAAGGGTTATAGAAAAAAATGATATGTTTTTTGCAATAAAAGGATATGATTTAGATGGAACTAAATTTATAAATAGTGCTGTTCAAAATGGTGCATCTGCTATCGTTATTGATGAAACATGTAATATTGCAGATTATGAAGTACCAGAAAGTGTAACAATAATTAAAGTAGACAATATTCGTCATACACTTGCAGTAGCTAGTTGTAATTTATATGATAATCCATCAAAGAAATTAAAACTTATAGGTGTTACTGGAACAAAAGGAAAAACTACATCTACTTATATGATTAAATCTATACTTCAAAAACATGGGCTTAAAGTTGGGTTAATTGGAAGTATAGCTATATATATTAATGATGAAAAAATTGAAGATTGTGACAGAACAACTGCAGAAAGCTATAAAATCCAAAAGACTTTAGCTATGATGGTTAAAGAAAACGTTGACATAGTTGTTTTAGAAGTATCTTCACAAGCAATGAAATTAGACAGAGTTGTTGGTTGTGAATTTGATAGCGTTCTATTCACAAATCTTTCTGAGGATCATATAAGTCCAAAAGAACACAAAGATATGGAAGACTATTTCGAAGCTAAGCTTTCTTTAGCTAAAATGGCTCCATTTGTAGTATTTAATTTAGATAATGAATATACAGCTAGAATTCCAAATCTTTTACCAGATAAAGAATTAAGAAGTTTTGCAATGGATACTAAAGCTGATGTAATGGCAAAAGATTTAAATTTAAGTAATACTGGTGTTGATTTTACACTTTGTATGAATGATAAAGAATTTCCTGTAAGAGTTTCTATACCAGGAAAATATATGGTATACAACTGTTTAGGAGCTATCGGTATTGCTACTTATTTTGGAGCTCATGTTAAAGATATTCAAGAAGCTTTAAAAGATATTAAAGTATTTGGTAGAAGTGAAGTTGTTCCTAATAAATTAGGTTTAAAAATATTAATAGACTATGCCCATACCCCATCTAGCCTACAATCTATTTTGGAAACTGTTAAACCTTACACTAAAGGTAGAGTTATTTGTACTTGGGGTGTTGGTGGAGACAGAGATTCTAAAAAACGTCCTATAATGGGAGAAATCTCTGGTAATCTAGCAGATTTAACAATACTTACTTCTGACCAAGTTCGTACAGAAGATCCTAATAAAATTCTAGATGATATCGAAGTTGGACTAAAAAAATCCGGTGGTGAATATGTACGTATTTTAAATAGAACTGAAGCTATAAAATATGCTTTATCAATCGCAACTCCAGATGACATCATTGTACTACCTGGACTTGGAAGTGATTTATATATTGAATATATGCATGTTAAATACCCATATGACGAAAGAGTCGTTATTCATGACGCTATAGAAGAAATGATTGCTTCTGGCGAAAGAAAACCAGTAGAATAAAAAGTTAAGCTGCACTTTTTAGTGCAGCTTTTGAATTATTATTCATTTATATACTTAATTACATCACCATAAATGTAAAAGCTTCCAATTACGAAGATTGTGTAATCTTTATACTCATGTAAACTCTTTTTTATAGCTTCATTTAAATCTAAGTCAATTACATTTTTTCCATCTAGCCTTATAGCTTCTTCACTTAAAACTTGGTTATCCCAGTATCTTTTTTTACTATTTCCATTTGTAAATATATAAATATTATCATCATTTTTTACTAATAGTTTTAATACAGTTTTATAATCTTTAGATTTTAGTAAAGATATTATAAACACCTTTTTAGTATCTTTATAATACATATTTACTGAATTTATAAAATTCTTTATTGCAAGTTCATTATGTCCTCCATCATATATAACTGTAGGATTTTCATGTAGTGTTTCGAATCTACCTTTGTGTACTACTGTTTCTAATGCTTCCCTTACCTTTTCTTCTGGCAAGTTATATCTGTTTTTCAAAATTTCTACTGCTTCTATGCAAATACTTGCATTATATATTTGAGATTCCCCTTTAAGTTTTATCTTTATATTTTTATATTGCTTATAATCAAAAATTTGAAAATCCTTATTATATGAATAATTTTGTATCTCTTTTTTATTTATTAAATGCAATTCATTATTTTCTTTTGCACATTTATCTATAATAACTTTATCAACACTTTCACTTTGGCTTATATAAATTGTATTTGAATTTTTCTTTATTATTCCTGCTTTTTGAAAAGCAATTTCTTCTAGTGAATTTCCTAAAACATTCATGTGGTCATATCCTATGGAATTAATAATAGAAATTTCAGGATAAATTATATTTGTACAATCATATAAACCTCCCATTCCAACTTCCATAACAACTACATCACATTTTTGACTTTCAAAATATACTATAGACATTGTTGTTTCTAGCTCGAATAAAGTAACATTTCTCTCATGAGTTGCATTATATTCTTTAACTAATGGATCTAATTTAGTTATAATTTCTTCCATCTCTTTGTTAGTAATATTTATGTTGTTAACACTAATTCTTTCATTATACCTTATTAAATGTGGTGATATAAATTTTCCGACTTTATATCCGCTTTTTAAAAAGATATTTGTCATCATTTCTGTACAACTACCTTTTCCATTTGTTCCAGCTATATGTATAAATTTTAGTTTTTCTTCTGGATGACCTAATTTTTCCATAAAATATTTCATTGCATCTAATGTTGGTCCTTTAGTTCCAGGAAAAAATCCTTGTAAATATTTTTCTACATTCATTTTATTTCTCCTATTTTGATATCCCATTAGTTTTATCATATTTTACTAATTTTGTATAGCTATATGTTTATATTTCCATCATATACTTTTGTTGCAATACCACTCATAATAATATGTCCATTTTGTTTATTATAATTTAATTTTAATTCTCCACCTTTTAATATAGCTTTAACATAACTAGAACATATTCCTTTATAATAGGCTATGCAAAATGAAGCACACGATCCTGTTCCACACGCATAGGTTTCTCCTACTCCTCTTTCCCATGTTCTAATCTTTAATGTATTTCTACCCAAAGCTTGAACAAATTCTACATTTATTTTATTTGGAAAACATTTCATATTTTCAATTGCTGGTCCGTATTTTTCTATATCAATATTTTCTACATTATTAACAAAAATAACTAAATGTGGATTTCCCATAGAAACATAATTTCCTATAAATCTGGTGTCATCCACCTTAATATTAACTGATATTGGAATTCTATAATTATTTTGAACACTTATATTTTTTATATCATCAAAAATTGGTCTTCCCATATCTACTTCGACTTCGTAAACTTCGCCATTTAGTACTTTTAATCTTACAACCTTTACTCCAGCTTTAGTTTCTATACTTATACTCTGTTTATCTATTATTTTATTATCATAAACATATTTAGCAAAACATCTTATCCCATTTCCGCACATTTCAGCTTCTGAGCCATCTTTGTTAAAAATTCTCATCTTTATATCTGCTACAGTACTTTCTTGTACTAAGATAAGTCCATCTGCCCCAACACCAAAATTTCTGTTACACATATATCTAGCTATTTGTGGCAATTTATTTTCTGCTAATATATTCTCCAAACAATTTATGCATATGTAATCATTACCTAGTCCGTGCATTTTAGTAAAAGTAACCATATTTACACCTCCATACATTATACATATGTAAGTTGATGCTATTTTGTTACTTTTGACACACTTTTTGACACACTAAATTGTAAAAAATAAATCACTATATTTTTCCGATATTGCGGTTCGTTCAGGCACGTCCTTTTCGATTTCCATTATAATCACAAAAAAATAACAGTATCTATAAAATCTTTGATACTGTTATTTTGGTGCCTCGAACGGGAATCGGCGAGCCGCGTCCTAAAAACAGTCCTCTGGACTGTTTTTGCCTTCACCATGTTCAGGCACGTCCTTTTCGATTCCCATTATAATCACAAAAAAATAGTAGTATCTAATAATTTTTGATACTACTATTTTTGGTGCCTCGAACGGGAATCGAACCAGTGACACAGGGATTTTCAGTCCCTTGCTCTACCAACTGAGCTATCGAGGCTTATTATTAAATTGTTGATAACTACTTTTTTTCTTATATGTTTTCCACACCATTTCTTCTATATAAGAAAAGTTGCTTCGCTACATGTACAGATTGCTTCGCAATCGCACGATCATAAGTAACTTAACCTTATTGCTTCAGAAAAATCTAGCGATTTTTTCTACGCAATAAAAAAATGGCGACCCGGAACGGGCTCGAACCGTCGACCTCTAGCGTGACAGGCTAGCGTTCTAACCAACTGAACTACCGGGCCGTATAAGAAAAGTGGTGGTCGCAATAGGGCTCGAACCTATGACCCCCTGCTTGTAAGGCAGATGCTCTCCCAGCTGAGCTATGCGACCGTTTTCTTCCGACGAGTTTTAGTATACTATGTTTTTAATTTTCTGTCAATACTTTTTTTAATTTTTTTTATTTTATCTTTTAAATTTTTTTATATTATTTAAAGAATCCCTTATTTATTAACGTTTTTGCGCTATCTTTATTTAATAATTATTTTCCAAAATAATAAAGTATAGTTCTTATACCCTATTATTTTGGAAGAAAAAAAGGTCCTAAGACCTTTTTTAATATGAATTCATATTTTTTAATATATAAAAATTCAATTATTTTTTGTTTACTAAATCTTTTAAAGCTTTTCCAGCTTTGAATACTGGAGCTTTTGATGCAGGTATTTTTATTTCTTCTTTAGTTTGAGGATTTCTTCCTTTTCTAGCAGCTCTTTTTCTAACTTCGAAAGATCCAAATCCAACTAATTGAACTTTATCACCTTTTACTAAAGATTCTGTAATTACATCTACGAATGCATTTACTGATGCTTCAGCACTTTTTTTTGTTTCTCCTGTTTTTGCAGCGATTGCTGCGATTAAATCAGCTTTGTTCATTTAAATTACCTCCTAATAATTGTGTTTATGTAGTGCTTTGAAATGCCTACTAAATCTTATATTCGCCAATTTTTACTAAAATCCTTCTTTTTTTTTATTATTTTTTTGTTCAAACCTCTTTCTCTCTAAGAAAAGCTGGTTTTTTTTACCATTTATTTCACAACATACAATCTTCTATTATCTATATATACCAAGCTTTTCAAGCAATTTGTATATCTTTTGTCCATATGGAATCATGTAAAATTCTTCTTTTGATAAAATTTTTAATACTACCACTGATATTGCGTAAATTACCACAGCAAATATAATTGCTATTAGTGTTGCCAAAGCTTGTGATATTATTCCTAAAAGTACATTATATATGAATAACGAACAAATTGACATTATAATTGTTGCAATTATCGGTTTTATTAAAAAGTTTCCAACATTTAAATTCAATTTTACATTTCTTCTTAATGTAGTAAATGCTATTGAAAAAGCTACCATATGACATACTACAGAACCAATAGCAGCTCCATTTGCCCCAAAAGATGGATTTGAAACTAAAAGTAAATTTATAACAAGTTTTGCTAGCATTCCACACCCTAATGAAATTGCAGGTACCATAACTTTACCAATTCCTTGCAAAGTTCCATTAATAGTTTGGTCTAATATAGTAAAAATTATAGTTAGTGAAGATATCTGTAATAATAATGCTCCTTCTGGTTGTGCAGGATATAGTAAATGCAATATTGGATCTGCAAAAACTATCATTCCTATTGTACAAGGAAGTCCTATAAGCATACTAGCCATTAAAGAAAATGAAACTCTTTTTGTTGTCGTTTCTTTATCTCCACTTGCAATTGCTCTAGAAATAGTCGGAACTAATGCTGTTGCAAAAGCAATATTGATTGACAAAGGCAATGAAGTTAATGTATCAACTTTTCCTCCTAATATTCCATATTGTGCTTTTGCATCTGATTCTGTCATAAATTTCTTAAGTCCACTTACAACAGTGAACGAATCTATATTTTTATTAAAAGATGACATTATTGAACTTAATGACATCGGTATTGAAACACTTAATATTTTTTTTACAATACTTTTAACATTTTGATATTTATAATTTACAGTTTCTTTTAATTCTTTTGCTCTTTCAGTTCTTGTTATTCTATAAAATCTTACCAAATACATAAAGCTCATAAATATTGACAATGTTGTTGCAACATTTGCTGCAGCTGCCATCCAAACAGTATTTCCATTAGTCATTTTATAAACAATTTCTACTATTATTATTACTAATACCGTCTTAAATACTTGTTCTAATGTTTGTGACCTAGCAGTTACTCTCATTGCTTGTTTTCCATTACAATATCCTCTAAGTACTGCGGCTACAGTTACAAAAAATACTGCTGGTGATAATGTAATTAATGTATATTTTGCTTCTGGAATATTAAGCCAATATGTTGCAATAATATCTGCTCCAAAGAATAACAATAAAGTTCCTACTAATCCGATTATTGCAAATGTAGCTAATGCTACCTTAAATATTCTTATTGCACCTTTATGATCTCCCTTTGCAGTTCTTTCTGCTACCAACTTAGAAATTGCATTTGGAACTCCAATTGATGATAATGTAAGTAATAATGCATATATTTGATAAGATCCTGAATATATTGCATTTCCTTGATCTCCAAAACCATCTTTATTTGTAAGGTATAAGTTATATACCAAACCTAACAATTTAATAAGTACCTGAGAAAACATTAGCGAAAGTACTGCTTGCATAAAGCCTTCCTTTAGCACTTTATTTTTTTGTTTTTTCATATTTAAATCCTTTCTTTTTTCTATTGTATTAAACTAAATCATATTATATTAATAAATTCTTTCATATTCAAGTATTCAATATGACTTTTTTTTATAAAATAGCGCAAATATCTTGTTTTTTTTCTCATTTTATAGGATAATATATATGTATATTTTTACAGATTTAAATGAAAGTGGTGGAATGTTTTGAAACTTTTTGATAAATTTTTAAAGAAATTAAAAACTAATAGAAATACTTTTTTAACATATATATTAACACTTATTTCTATATATATTTTGGTAGATAGAGTTGTAGAATTATTATTCCTATTTTTTAGTGGAATATCTTTATCTTATTGGGGACCAATTCAATATACGCTAGCAATAGCCTGCCCTATTTTTGCATTTTTATTTTCGGGTTCCTCATCGTTTACAAAATCAGATAAAACAAAGCTCTCATTTATGTATACATATATAGTGGTTTTATATACCATTGTAATATCAATGGTTGTACAATGGATGAATGAAGTTTTATGGATTCTATTAATGTCTGTACCTAATTATCTAGACATAATTACTACTTCTTCAGAATTAATAAAGCCAGCATTTACAGCTATCGCTTTATATTTACCATTAACCACATTCTTTATGGTATTTAAATTTATTTATACAAAACTTAATGATACTTTGGATATAAAAGACTCTATATTAGATTTTAATGGAATAGATTTATCTCCTGCTCCAAAAAATATTGGACCATATACTTGCGAAAATATTCTTTGTATGGATTCTGAACTTGGCAAACCTGCTGTAATCGCAGAAGATAAAAGATTTGAATCTACATTAATAGTTGGTCCTTCAGGTACAGGAAAAACAACTATGGTAATAGAACCAATGGTAGCAAGAGATATTGAAAAGAAACTATTTTTTGAAGAAAATGCTAAAGAGATGGGATTTACAGCACTAAAAACTGGAATTGCTACTCTTAATGCACCATATAATAATGACTTTTTAAACAAACACTTTAATTTAAATATGTTAAAGCCTGTTGAAAGTAAATTAAAAATTTATAAAACATATATGAAGAAAATGATTATAGATTCTTCATCTGATGATATTAAATATAAAAATTTAGGAATTACAGCTATTTCTCCAGACTTTTCTTCTATAGAAAATATGATGAAAATAGCAGACAACTTTAATATTCCTTATAATTTAATTGATCCAGATAATCCAGATTCTATAGGTATAAATCCATTTATATTCGAGGATCCATTAAAAACTGCAATAGCTATTTCTTCTGCTTTAAGAAGTATGTATCAAACAACACATACAGATGTAGAAGAAGCATTTCGTGATAATGTAGCAACACAAGCTATCGAAAACTTATCTATATTACTAAAAGTTATGTATCCAAAATTAAATGATGGAGATTTACCAAACTTATCAGATATGTTAGAAATGCTTACAGATTTCGATTTAGCAGAAGAAATGTGTAGAAAAATGGAATATGATGATGAATTATCTGTTCAATATAAAATGCTAATAGCTTATTTTAAAAAGAACTTCTATAGAAGTGGTTCTGGAAGAGCAGATACAGAAAAATTCGTATACTCTGCTGTTACACAGTTAGATAATTTATTAAGAATTGAAGGTGTTAGAGACATCCTTTGTAACCGTAACAATAACATTAATTTTGATGAAGCTCTTGAAAATGGCGAAGTTACATTTGTATGTACTCGTAGAGGTGACTTAGGTGCTGCTACACACAAAGCATTTGGACTATTCTTTATATTATTAATGCAAAACTCTGTTTTAAGAAGACCTGGTAACGAGAAAAATAGAGTTCCACACTTCTTATATATAGATGAATTTCCAGATTTCATATGCAAAGATATAGATGTTATCTTTACTTTATATAGAAAATATCGTGTTGGTACATTAATCGCAGCTCAAAACTTAGAACAATTAGGAAGTAAAGTTTACTCAAGATACAGACAAACAATTCTTGCAAACTGTAGTAATAAGTTACTATTTGGTGGCGCTACTCCAGATGATAGAGAATGGTGGTCTAAAGAATTTGGTAATAAGAGAAAATGGAAATTCAAAAATGATTATCATACATCAAAAGGTACTTATGATGAAAAATATGGTCAAATAGAATATGGTTGGACAGAATACTTTAAACCAGATAAACTTGGTTCTTTAAAAGCAAAACAATGTGCTTATAAAATATTAAATCCTAAAGGTGGAATCCAAGTTGGAAAAGGTAAAGTTGATCATGTAGATTCAAAATATAAAGAAAAACAAAAAGTAAAATTCTTTAACTTTGAAAAATTCACAAGCGGTATTTCTGATGAATCAGATTCTAGATTAAGAAGAAAACCTAAATTTAATTATGGAAATGTAGATTTTACAGATACTAATAATTCAGCAGAAATAGATCCAATAAAAACAGATACATCAGATTCAAATTTCTTATTTGATAATGATGATGCAATAATCGTAGATTTAAAAAGAGGAAATTCTAACAAATAGAATTTCCCTTGCATATAAAAAGTCGCTATATTGTTATAGCGACTTTCTTTTTAATCTTCTAATAGTTTTAATTCAACATTTGCAACTTTATATTTATTTGTATTTTCATCTAATTTGAATTCGATTAAAGTATCTTCTAATGATTCCTTATTTTGTCTTAAATCTGTTGTAAAATATAGTTTTATTTTTGATATTTCTAATCCTTTTGTTACAATTAATTTAAATGTTTCTGCAGTATGTTTTTCATCTTCACAAACAAATATTAATTGTGGCATAATTGGAAATCCAGAATCTCCTGGTACAAAATTATCGTAAAAATCTTGATATAATCTCATTTTTTCTACTAATTTATTTTTCCAATCTTCTTCTCTTCTTACAACTTCGAATAAGAAAGAAATTGATTTATTATTTTTAGTTAATTTAACACTGCCACCTGATGCCTTAAAAGGTTTTGCTAATGTTTTAGCTGTAAGCTGTGGTTTTACAACATATGAATCAAAAGCTTTAACTTTTCTTAAATAAGCAAGTAATGTTTGGTTTCCTGCTAATCTTTTCTTAATTAATGCAACTGGTTTAACATTGTCTGTTGGTTGCCATTTACACTCTATATCTCTTGAATTTAACAAATATTTTCCCATTTTTTCTAGACAATATATTCTATATATTCCCTTTCCATCTTCTGAATGGAAATAATATCTTGTTAATATTTTTGTTTTTATTAATTGTTCTAATTTCTTATTTAATTTATCTTGAGATTTTATTTCTATTCCCTTTATTTGTAATAATTGATAAATTTGTCTTGATGTAATAAATTCAAATTCATTTACTATTTCTAGAATTTTAAAATGAATATCTGTAATATGTCCTAAATTAATTTTGTTTATGATTTGATTCATTGAAACATAACCATCTTTACCGTCAAATACTTTAATTTCACCTTCTCTTATTGCAAATGGTGATACTTCTGCTTTTATTTGACTATCCTCTACCATCTTAAATTCCTCCTTAACATATTATTAATTTTATTTTTTTCTTTTCCGGAATAATTTTTTTAATAAAAACATCCACCTGTTTTCCATATTCTATTCCTTCTTGATATTCAGCCATTCCTACTAAATTTGGTTTTAGCTCTATAAAAATACCATTTTTATGAGCTTCTGTATTTCTTATAATACCTTTTACTTTTGTTCCTTCTTTAAACAATTTTGCATTTTCTTCCCATGTTCCTAGCAATTCTTTATAAGTAAACATTATTCTGTTATTTTCTTTATCTATGCTTTTTACTTTAACATTTACTTCTTGTCCTATAGAAAATCTATCAAATGGGCTTTTTATTCTTGCTACAGACATATCTTCTATATGCAATAATCCTACTACTCCATTTTTCAGTTCTATAAAAGCTCCATATGGCTGAATACTTTTTATTTTACCTTGTACTATCATGTCCTCTTTTAAAGAATCGTCAAATGGAATATATTTTTTGTAGCTCATTCTTTTTTCTCCTTATCTTATGTATAATCTTTTATTATTATATAGTTTTATTTTAATATAATCAATATTTATTTTATTAATTCTTCTATTTCTTTATTTGTCAATAGTCTATATTGGCCTATTTTTAAATTCTTTACACTTATTTTTCCAATTGCAGCCCTATGCAAAGCAAGCACTGGTTTATTTATAGCTTTACACATTCTTCTAATTTGCCTGTTTTTACCTTCATGTATTATTATTTGAAATCTAGAAATATTTTTATTTTCATCTACTTTTAAAATCTTTGTTTTAGCTGGCTTTGTTAAATAATCACCTATGTCTACCCCATTTTCTAATTTTTGCATATCTTCTTTTGTTACCTTACCTCGTACTGTAACATTATATGTCTTCTCGACTTCATGACTTGGATGTGTAACTTTATTAACAAATTCCCCATCATTTGATAATATAAGTGCTCCAGAAGTATACATGTCTAAACGACCAACCGGAACTATTCTTGTCTTTATATCTTTTAATAAATCCATAACTGTATCACGCTTAAATTGATCTTTTACAGTTGTTACATATCCAATTGGTTTATTTAATAAAATATAGATTTTTTCATCTTGTCTTTTTAAAATTTTGCCATCTACTTCCACAAAATCTTGATATGGATCTATTTTAGTTCCTAATGTTGTTATAGTTTTTTCATTTACCTTTACTCTTCCTTCTAATATTATTTCTTCGCATTTTCTTCTTGAAGCTATCCCATTATCTGCTAAAAATTTTTGAAGTCTAACTTCATTTTTTTCTTCCATATTTTTTCCCCTTTTTATGTATAATTTATTTTTTTATGCATATTATAATATTAAGTTATGTTTTTAATTTTCTTTTTATTCTGTTTTTAATGGAATAAAAAGATTTATATAGATCTTCCAGTACTGTTCTAGTACTGGATTTTTTACTTAAACATCAATTACTCTGTTTTCTAATAATTTTAGAACATTATTAAAATACTCCGGTAATGGTGCTTCTATTTTCATTTTTTTGCCTGTTATTGGATGTACAAATTCTATACTTTCAGCATGTAGCATTTGCCCTTCTACATTAAATTCATTTTTTCCATTTGAATATACACCATCACCAACAATAGGATATCCAATTGTTGACAAGTGAACTCTAATTTGATGCGTTCTTCCTGTTTCTATATTTACTTTTAACAATGTATAGCCCTGGTATCTTTTTAAAACTTTAAAATGTGTTATAGCATTTTTTCCGTTCTTATCTATATCCATTTTCTTTCTATCTTTTTTACTTCTTCCTATTGGCATATCTATCGTTGCTTCATTATCTTTTACTATTCCTTTAACCAAAGCTATATATGTCTTTTTTACCTTGTGATTCTTTATTTGCTCTGATATATTTAGATGTGCTTTATCACATTTAGCTACAATTAATACTCCAGAAGTGTCCTTATCTAGTCTATGTACAATTCCAGGTCTTTTTTCTCCTCCTATACCTGATAGTGAATCTTTACATCTATATAATAAAGCATTTACTAATGTTCCTGTATAATTTCCATTTGCAGGATGAACGACCATTCCTTTTGCTTTATTTACAACAATTATATATTCATCTTCATATAAAACATCTATGTCAATGTTTTCTGGTATAAGCTCTGTTTCTTTTACTTCTGGAATTTCTACAGAAACTATATCATTTAATTTAACTTTATATGACACTTTTACTTTTTTATCATTTACAAGTATTTTTCCTTCTTCTAACAACTTTTGTGTTGCAACTCTTGTAATATTTTCATTCAAAATAGGTATTATCTTGTCAATTCTACAATTAACATTTTCTTCTCCTATTTTATATTTCTCCACCTTTATCATCCTTTTCTTTTTTTATCTTTCCCATTCTTACATTATTAGCATACATTGCAAAGAACAATGCTAATAAAATCCATCCTAAAACTATAAATATATCTGCCAAATTAAAATTTGGAAAATTTATTAATTCTGAAACATCTATAAAATCTACTACAAACCCTTTAAATATTCTATCTATAAGATTACTAAATCCACCAGCAAGAACCATGGAAATAGCAAATCCAGTTTTTTTATCTATTTGGTTTGCTTGCATACTTATGAATTTTATTATTATTCCCAAAACTATAATATTAACTACAATAAATGAAAATGTACTATTTTGCCCTATTCCAAAAGCTCCTCCTCTATTTTGAACTGTATGGAATTTTAACACTCCTGGAATTAAAGCTATATCTTTATTTATAAAAATAAATTTTGTTATTTGGTCTATTAGTAACAATATAAGAACAATTATAAAAATCTTTTTTAATACTTTTCTTTTAGCTAATTTCTCCTGTTCTTCTCTTTCTCTAACTTTTTGAGTTAAAGTTTTTGATTCTTGATTTTCTTCCATATATCCTCCTTAAACTACATCTCTTTCGTATATTACAAATCTATCATCTGAATATAATTCCTTATATTCGTAGTTTCTTGATAAAAACATATTTAATTTTGCATTTTTAAAACATATTACATGAGTTATATCATATTCATCAAATTTATTTTCATAATATGTTCCAATATTTGATATATTTAGAAAATCATCAAATACTGTACAACCAGGATTAAATTCTGGAGTATATAAATCTGCTCTTGAGTCTACAAATACAGGTATTCCCCTATAAAGCATATAACTACCATAGTTGTATTCATTATAAATTCTCATATTGCTAATATCTAAATTTTCTAAAATATAATCACATGCTTGTACTGGATATGATGATTCATCAACATACTCATCATCTAATTTTGGTTTATACATGTTTGTACTTACTATTACAAATATGCATAATGTAATACAAAATCCATATAAACCAGTCATTTCTTTAAATAATTTTTTTACATCATCCATGCATTTATATTTCTTTAGAAATGCTAAAATTAATTTACAATATATTGGCAATCCAATTAATATTAGCATAGATATTTGTCTTCTTGACATTAACGCTAAAATTACAAGTCCACCAAACATAAATAAATCTCTTAATTTTATTTTTATGTCAGTTAACATTAATAGTGCAATTACTACTATTAATAGCCCCAAAATATCTTTTTGATTTATTAGTGTTAATGGTAAATGTTCATTTATATTTTCTGTTGTATCACCTTGCATTGTATCTATTAGATATGTGTATGGAGTAGTTCCTAAAGGTGTACATAGGCCTAATAATGCAGCAATTAACATTACTAAAATTAAATATTTTACATTCTTATTTCTTTCAATTTTTATTTTATATGGATGTTTTCTGTTATTTTCTCTTCTTTGTTTTATATTCTCTCTTTGTATTTTTAATTGTTCTATCTTTTCATCTAACATCTTAACCTTTTCAGGTTTTTTGAAAAATATTTTCTTTTTAATAAGACATATTAGTGTTTTTATTTTTAATATTAAATCTAAATCTACAACTACACAAATTAAATATTCCGCAATATATGGTAAGAATAATACAAAGAAAAATGGCCATACCGCTACATGTAGATTAGCCATTAACAGCGATATTAGTAGCAGTCCTATAGCATAACCTATTTTTCTGTTTCGTACAAATCTTTCTATAAAGAATAATTCTAGTACAAACAAAATAAAAGTAACTAGCTGTGCTCTTGCTGCTATATATGATTTTATTAAATATATTGCTCCAATTGTTAATACAAAAGGTACAATATGATTCTTAGAAATCTTTACATTTGTAAGGTATAATATTATTCCTAATATACAAGTAAACACAATTGTTGAAATATATATGCCTGTCCATCCGCCCATATTATATATAAAGTACATCATAACATCATATAACCAATGTGGATATTCATAATTTAAATTTTCATGCCAAGAAAAATGGTCTTTTCCATCTATACCATTTTCTACTATTGATTCTCCAACTTTTACTGTATAATATGTGTCGTTTTGCATTGTAACAGGTGATATTGCTACACAAAATAAAATTATACATATAATGGCTAATATGTTAAATACTAATGTTTTTCTTTGTATTCCTTTTTTGTTTTTATTCTTCATTTTGCTATTTTCTCCTTATTTTAAGATATTGCCATTATAACAAAAAAAGACTAAAAATCATAGTCTTTTTAGTCTTTATTTTATTGATTTATTTCGTCAACAATAAAATCTATATAACCTCTTTATTTTCTTCTTCTTCATTTACTATTTCTAAACTGCTTATTGATACTTCATATGCTGTTCTTGTTTGAGTTGTTCCATCTTCAAATTTCTTTTCGTAATTTCTTGATTGAACTCTTCCTGTTATTTTTACTTTAGTTCCTACCTCTATGTTTTGGCAGAATCTTGCATTTCTTCCCCAAGCAATTGCTGGTATATAATCTGATTTGTTATATGCTCTATTTACAGCTAATAAAATATCAGAAATTTCTCTTCCAAATGGTGTTTGACGATAAATTGGCTTTTTACAAATATATCCAATTAATGTAACCTCATTTGAAACTTTTTCACTAGAATTTTCTTCATCTTCTTCTGATAAATATTTAATGTCTTTTGCAAAAACAGTTAAAATCAATCTGTTCTTTTCATTTTCGTAACTATTGTAAGATCTAAATTGTCCCTCAATTGCTACTTTATCTCCTATTTCTAATTCTTTTTCTAATATTAGTCTTTCTGAAATTGTAATTGGAATAATATCTGAGTTACCACTTAAACGTGCAACTTCTAAGTCAAATATGTAAAAACTTTCTCCATAAATTTCGTGACTAAATTTTTTATCGCTAGTAACCTTTCCAACCAATACTAAATGGTTATTCTCTAAATAATTCGTATTCAATTTTTTTCCTCCTATACTAATTATATTTTATCTATCGTTTCCCTTTTATGTCTCATCCTGTCTTAAACATCCCGATATACCTATTATACTACTTTTTTTTGGGTTTGTCTACATAAAAAGTTATTTTTTGGATATTTATGTTTATTTCTACTGTTTTATACTATTTTCACTTATGCTATTAACTACAATATTTGAAGTTGGAACCACATCTTTATATTCATATGTAGAAGCTACAAAGTATAGTACTACTATAGTAAATACCGTTACCACATATGCAATTATTTTTTCTTTATTTATTACATAAAACATAATTAATCCTCCTAGTGTTTTTATAATTTATATGTTAAAAACCAAGCTTTTATACTTATAAACTAAGTATATTATTCAACATTTTTCTTTCATTTACATAATATATATTATAAATCATTATAGAAAGGATGAATAATTATGGATTATGATAAAAACATTTGCCCTATTGTTGACGTAGAAGGTGTTATAGAAAATGGCAAGCAATTTGATATCGAAATTAATTTACCAGAAGATAACAGAAACGTAATTTTTGGTGTTGTAAAAGACTGTTACAAAGATCCTGTTCAAAATGCTGTTGTAAAATTAATAGAAGTTGTTTGTGAAAAAGGTCGTGAAGAAAAACGTCCTGTATCTCATACTTTTACTGACTGCGATGGAGAATTCGTATTTGGACCTTTATGCCATAACAAAATGTATGAAATTCAACTATGGGTAGATAATGTAAAACATGTAAAAATATGTGCAAAATGCGATCATCGTGATGAAGATTGCTTAAAAGGTGTAAATATGGACTCATGCAAAGATTTAAGACCAATTTGCTGTGATAAATGTCATGACAAATGTGATAAAGATGAATGGGATAAATGCGACAACAAATGTGACAAAGATAAATGGGATAAATGTGACAACAAATGCGATAAAGACAAATGGGATAAGTGCGATAAAAAATGTGACAATAAATGCGATGATAAATGCCATAAAGACAAATATTAATTCTTAGGTACAAAAAAAATGGGAATGTTTTATAACATTCCCATTTTTTTTGCAAATTGTTTTCCTTTTTTTATCATTTTCTTTTTTGATCCTTCGTTTTCACTCATCATATACATTACACCTGCTGAAATTAAAGTTCCAACAAGCATTCCTTTCATAAACTTCATAAATATCCCTCTTTTCGATTATATTTTACTTAATATTATTATTTCTAGTTTTTTTGCTAATATACAATTTTATATAAGAATATATTTCATGTATAGTAATTATTACCAAAAAAATCCCAAAATATCTTTTTAAATTTTGAGCCTCTAGTTTATTAGAAATAATTGATCCAATCACTGCACCAAATATACCAGAAATTCCAATTATCATTCCTGTTTTCATATCCAATAGTTTTTGCTTTTTATTTATATAAATTGCTATAATCGCTGTAGGAATAAAAAAAATCAAGTTAGTTGCTTGCGCAATATGTTGTTCTATATTTAAAAATATTGTAAAAATTAAAATGAGTATAGTTCCTCCACCCATACCCAAGCCACTTACAATACCCGAAATTATACCTGTAAAAACTTCTATCATATTTCACCTTAAAAAAATAATAATCTGATAGCTGAATATGCTAAAAATATTATAAACATTAGCTTTAATATCTTTGGAGATATCTTTTTTAATAATTTAGCCCCTATCGCTCCACCAATAAGGCCTCCAATTGCACATTTTAATCCTAACCCCCAATCGATATTATCAAATTTAAAATAAAATATACTACTTACAATAACCATTGGTAATATTGATAAAATAGATGTAGCTCTAGCTTTTTCCTCTGACATCTTAATTATATATACATATGCCGGAACTAATATTAAACCTCCACCAGATGCAAATAATCCACTTATAATACCTGCTATAAATCCAATTACTATTTTTACTATCATATTATTATTTTTCCAAATGAAAAAAATAATATTCTATTTTAATATTTTTTCTTCTGCAAATTTTGTTAATTCCATATCACATTTTAACATTTGTGTTATAATTTGCTCTTTTAATTCTTGATCTTTTATTTGTTCTGTTAAATCCATAAACTTTGTTAATTCCCTTAGGTACTGCTTATTTTCAAATTTCCAATTATGTTTTTCCTCTATCGTATTTTTCATTATCATCAATCCTTTGATTAATTATAATCTATTAGTTAAAACAAGTAAAGAATTATAGCGACATGATTAAATTTTTATATTAACATGTCGCTCATATAATTATTCTATATTTTCATCTTTAATATAATATTTTGTTCCTAACATTTTATCTGGTAAATACTGTTGCTCTACATAGTGACCTGGAAAATCATGTGGATATAAATATCCTTCATGATATCCCAATGCTTCCATTCCCTCTACTGGAGCATTTCTAATATGCATTGGTATCTCTCCAGTATCTTTATTAGCAACATCGTCCAATGCTCTATTTATTGCTAAATATGATGCATTAGACTTCTTAGAAGTTGCTACATATACTGCAGCTTCTGCCAAAATTATTCTTGCCTCTGGCATACCTATCATATGTACAGCTTGCATTGCAGATGTTGCAACAACTAGTGCATTTGGATTTGCCATACCAACATCTTCAGAAGCACATATTACTATTCTTCTTGCAAGAAATACTGGATCTTCCCCACCATTTAATGCTCTTGCTAAATAAAATATGGCTGCATCTGGATCTGAACCTCTCATTGACTTTATAAATGCACTTATATTGTCATAGTGGCTATCTCCTTTTTTATCAAAAATAGCTTTTCTTTCTTGAACACATTCTTTTGCAACTTCATTTGTTATATGTATATATCCATCTGATGATATTTCTGTAGTTAAAACAGCTACTTCTAGTCCATTTAAAGCTGTTCTAACATCACCATTTGCAGTATCTGCTATTTTTTCTATTGTCTCATCAGATATCTTAATATCGTAGCTTTTTAAACCATCTTCTCTTTCTAAAGACATTTTTAATACTTTTATTATGTCTTGTTTAGTTAATGGGTTTAATTTGAATACCATAGACCTAGAGATTAAAGCTTTATTTACTTCGAAATATGGATTCTCTGTTGTAGCTCCTATTAATATAACTGTTCCATCTTCTACATATGGTAATAAAGCATCTTGTTGTAACTTATTAAACCTATGAATCTCATCTATAAATAATATACTCTTTCCTTGTGGATTTAGCATCATGTTTTTTGTTTCTTCTACAACTCTTTTTATATCTGAAACACCTGCTGTAACTGCATTTATTTTATAGAATTTATACTTAGTTGTTTCACTTATTACTCTTGCAAGAGAAGTTTTACCACATCCAGGTGGACCAAATAAGATTATACTTGATAATCTATCTGCTTTTATTGTTCTGTATAATATTTTATCTTTACCTAGAATATGTTCTTGTCCAACATATTCGTCCAATGTTTTTGGTCTCATTCTATATGCTAGTGGTTTGCTTAAGTCCATCTATCTCACCTTA
Organism: uncultured Clostridium sp.; assembly: GCA_900553015.1. Classification (GTDB taxonomy): domain Bacteria; phylum Bacillota; class Clostridia; order TANB77; family CAG-508; genus Merdicola. Next base: position 110,976 of record USBY01000001.1, read on the forward strand.
CATTCCTAAAAAGCTTAATGCCTTTCTAATTATATCTTCAACAGTTAATGTGTTAATATCTATTTTAGCTAATACACCTTCTATTTCTTGTCTTGTATATCCTAATACTTTTAATGCTTGAATAGCTTCTTCTAAGTTATTATTTCCTACAACATTTGATGTAAGCTCTGTATCATTTGCTTGAATAGCCTCTTCTGTTTTTAATTTATCCTTTAGTTCTAATATTATTCTTTGTGCTGATTTTGTTCCTATTCCTGGTACTTTTGTTAACGTTTTTACATCATTAGAAATTACTGCCAATGCAAATTTAGATGGTGTAATTGCAGATAGCATTGTTATTGCAGATTTTGCACCAACCCCACTTACTCCTATTAATAATTCAAACATTCTTAATTCTTCATTTGTTATAAAACCATAAAGACTTAATTCATCTTCTTTTACATTCATATAAGTAAATATCTTTACTGTTTTACCTGTTTCTTCTAATCTTTGTATAGCTGATTGTGACATAAATATTTTAAATCCTATACCATTTACATCTACAACTATATAATTTAATGCTTTTACTTCTAAAGTTCCTTTTATATATGAAAACATATCTTTCTCCTTTGCAAACAAATTTTCTCCTTCGGTATTATATCACACATTTTCTTTTTTGCAATATTATTCATCTTTTTTGTATTCCAATATATCTCCTGGCTCGCAATTTAATACTTCGCATAATTTATTTAGTGTTGAAAATCTTATTGCTTTTCCCTTATTTGTTTTTAGTATAGATAAATTAGCTGGTGTAATTCCTATTTTTTCTGCAAGTTCATTTGATGGCATTTTTCTTTTTGCCATAACTACGTCTAAATTTACTATTATAGACATCTTATCACCGTCCTTTAAATTGTTAAATCATTCTCTTCTTTATGTCTTATTGCTTCTTTATAAATTTCTAAAAGCATAATAATTCCTATTCCTAGTACAACAAATATTAAACCAATAAATGCTATAAACATACTAGAAAGCTGTGCATATGTTCTTATATATAAATCTTCTAACAAATCATCTCCAATTAAAAATTTGAATAGTATAGAAATTGCTATAAACAATATTCCTGCAATTATAAATGAAGCCCATATAATTTTTAATCTTTTAATATTTTTTCTATTGAAAGCATCATCTTCTTCAAAAGTTTTAAATATTTTTATAAAATTATAAACCACTATTACTGCTGGTATCGCAGTTACCATGAATAAATACAATATTATGTTTTTAGGTTCTTCTATAATATTAGCCTTTGTAATAATCGAAAAAGCAATTAAGGCAATCTCTAAAATTATTACTATTGCTAAAATCACTTTTAGCCCAACTTTTACTCCTGCTGATAAACTATTTTTTCCTAATATCTTCATACTTATTCCTCCTCAATATTAACATTAATTTTTAATTATTGATTCTTTATATAAATTTGTCTAAATTTCTTTTTGAATATAACATTCTTCTTATCTCCATAGTATTATCTTTTACTACATAGAAAATAGTATAGTTTTTTACATAAATTCTATAATATATATTTTTCCTTTTACGGACTCCTATGTATTTTTCATAACTTTCTGGATTTGAACTCCTTTTTTCTATTTCTCTAATTACTTCATTGTATAATTTTTCTGCTGCAACCTTATTATTCAATTTATTAACTAATTATTTTAAAATGGAATTAAACTGATTTATAAAAGTGGAAGTATATTTTATTACATAACTACTTTTCTCCATCAATTATCCTCCTAGCCATTTTTTTCATTTCTTCATGTGTATAATATTTAGTATTAGGATTTTCTGCTTCTTTGTCTGCTTCATCTAATTCTTTTTCGATATATTCATTATATTCAGCATCTTCAATTAATTTTGAATATTTTTTTAAACTCATTACTACCATTGAACCATATCCATTTTTCGTTAAATAAACTGCCTCATCTTCTTTTAAAACTAATTCTTCAATTTCTGGATATTTATTTCTTAAATCTGATACAGGTCTAATATTTATCATATCAATTCACTCCTCGCAATTAATTATCAGTATTCTATCATTATTTTATCTTGTTTGCAATGTTTTGTTCTTACAATAACCTTTATTTTTTATTTACATATTATATATTAGGTGATTTTATGGTTGATTATTTATATTTAAAAGATTCGCTTCATACATTTAGACTGAATTATAATTTTCTAAAAATTTTTTCTATCGGAAAAAGCGTTTTAAATAATGAAATATATTGTATAAAATTTGGTATAGGAAAAAAAGAAGTTCTGTATACTGCTGGAATCCATGCTAATGAGTGGATAACATCACTTCTTTTAATTAAGTTTACTCATAATCTATGTAATGCTTTTGTTTCTAATTCACAAATCTATGGGTATAATGCAAAATATTTATATGAAAATTGTTCTTTATACATAGTTCCTATGATTAATCCTGATGGGATAAACCTAGTTAATAATTTCTACTCTCCGACTTCTGAAGTATATATATCTGCACATAATATTGCAAAAAGTTATCCTGATATTCCGTTTTCTTCTGGTTGGAAAGCTAATATTAATGGTGTGGATTTAAATTCGCAATTTCCAGCTAATTGGGAACTAGGTAAAAAAATCAAATCTAATCTTGGATTTAATAAACCTGCACCAAGAGATTTTGCAGGAGAAATTCCTCTTTCAGAGCCAGAGTCACAAGCCATGTATAATTTTGCTTTATTAAAAAACTTTTCTTTATGTTTGTGTTTTCATTCTCAAGGAGAAGTAATCTATTGGAAATACACCGATTTTTTACCACCAAATTCTTTGGAACTTGCAAAAGAATTTGCTCATGTAAGTGGATATGAATTAGAAGACACTCCTTACAATTCCTCTTTTGGTGGTTTTAGAGATTGGTTTATAAAAAATTTTAACAAGCCTGGCTTTACAATAGAGGTTCGGAAAAGGCGAAAATCCCTTACCTTTAGAGCAATTTAGTAAAATATATCATGATAACTTAGGAATTCTAATAAAGGGATTAGGGATTTAGGGACGTTCCTTCGTGATTTGGAGACATTTCTTCGGGATTCGGGGACGTTCCTTAAATCCCGATTTATTGTGTCAAAAAAATAACCATTGAGTTTATTTTTGAATTGATAAAATAAAAGTAGACTTTCGTGCTGACTTTTTCTTAACAAGTTCAATTTATATCTCTATGGTTATTTTTGATTAAATTTTACTTTTCCTTATTTCTAAAAATTTTATACGAAATACGATATGAAATATAATACATTAGTATAAGTAAACAAACTACTATTAATATTCCAAATCGTTGAAAAAATGAATTAATAGCTTCTTCATTTATATTTATTCCTAAATTAGGTACTAAATATGCAATACCTAATGCTAATAGTATAATTATGAAAAATAGTATAAACATCTGTATTCTTCCTTTTTCTGCACCCCATTTATAGATACTTGGAATTTGTATTGCAAGTATTAAAGAAATTCCAAATATTCCTCCCATTGTTGTGAATATTAAGGAACTATAGTCTATATTAATAATATTTTCTGCTCTTACATTATTTAAAATATTAGTAAATATTGGAGTTACTATAAAACCTATTATCCCACCTATTAATGCCATAGAAATTACTAAAATATATTTTTCTAATACAATTTCTTTTTTATTAACAGGTAAAGATAAAACATACTCGTCTGATTTTGCAAGTTCGTCATAACTAAATGTTGATAAAGCTATCATTCCAAGCATAGTTGTCATAACTATTGGGATGTATCTCCACATTTCTTCACCAGCGCTTCCTATTGCAAATACACATACAAGCATTACTAATAGCGAAATCTTATAGCTACTTAAATTTAACATATCCTTTTTTATTAAGCCACAAATTTCTTTCACTTATTTTTCCCCCTTTATATAAAATAGCATTATATCTTCAATTGATGCCTTATCTATAGTAGAAATTCCATATTTACTCTTTATCATTTTTTTATTCTTTACTAATACTTCATATTGATATTTCTCTTTTCTATAATAATCATAATCTTCTTTAGAAATTTTGCTAAAATCTTTTTCGTCACATTTAACAATCCCATAATTTTCTAATATTTCTGATGTAGGTAGATTAAGCGTTATTTCACCATTTTTTATAAACATTATATAATCAGAAATATGTTCCAAATCTGTTGTTATATGTGTAGAAATAAGAATTGATCTTGTTTCATCTTCTGCTATAAACTGTCTAAAGATATCTAAAATTTCATTTCTTACAATAGGATCTAATCCACTAGTTGGTTCGTCTAATATCAATATTTGAGGTTTATGTGATATTGCTGTAGCAATTTTTAATTTCATTTTCATTCCACTAGAAAAATCCTTTATCATTTTATTTTCTGGAAGCTTAAATATTTTTATATAGTTTTCAAAAAGCTTTTTATCCCAAGTATTATAAAAATTCTTCATTATTGAATTTATTTTTTTAGGAGTTAAATATTCTGATAAAAAACTGTCATCAAGAACTACTCCAAGTTTACTTTTTATCTCCTTTTCATTTTGTTTAATATCTTTTCCAAAAACTTGTATTTCCCCTTCTGACCTTATAATATTTAGGATTGACTTTATTGTTGTAGTTTTTCCTGCTCCATTTTCCCCTATTAATCCAACAATACTGCCTTCTGGAATTTCAAAACTAATATTTTTTAATTCAAAGCCTTCATATTTCTTTTTTAAATTTTTAACTTTTATAGTTGCTTCCATTTATAAATCCTCCTCAAACATAATCTTTATTAAATTAACTACCTCTTCTTCGGTAATACCATAAATTTTTGACAACTTAACAACTGTACTTATATTTTTTTCTATCTCTTTTAATTTCTCTTCTCTTAATAGTTCCAAATTTTTAGGCAACACGTAACTGCCTTTACCTTGAACAGTTTTTATAAATCCCTCTGCTTCTAATTCGTCATAAGCTTTTTTTACCGTTAAAAAGCTTATCTTTAAATCATTTGCCAATGCTCTTACAGACGGTAAAATTTCTTCTTCTTTTAATTCATTTGTATATATCGCTTGTTTAATTGCTTTTTTTATTTGTTCATAAATAGGTTCGCTACTACTATTACTAATAATAATATTCATTTTCTCCTCCTTTTCGAACTGTTATATTTAATATATAACAGTATATAACAGTTGTCAATATGTTTTTTTATTTTTGCAATGCTAATGATATTAATAGCAAAAAAAAGCCTACCTTATCCAAAAATAAAGTAAGCTTTTTATTTTATAATCGGGATTTAAAGAACGTCCCCAAAATCCCTACTGAGAAAAAAGAAACGCCACAAATTCCTACTGGAAAAAGAGGAACGTTCGTTCCCCCCTACTGAAAAAAGGAACGTCCACAAACACCTGCTATTCTTTTGAGAATAATATTTTTTCTGATTTATATTGTTTAATAATATATGTTAATACAATTGATATATATATAATTGTTGAGATTACCATTAAAGCTATATTTAACCAATCTACATTTCCTGCACTTGTATCTGTAAAAACTACTACATAATTTATAAATGGTATTATAGAAAGTAGTGGGGTTCCTGTTACACCTATCATAAATGCAATCATTCCTGGGAATAGTGATATAAATGTTAATGGTGTTAATGCACTTTGTGCTTCTTTAAACGTTTTTGAACTACTTGCAATAGCAATACATAATCCACTTATAAAGAATGAATATGCAATTATAATTATTACTGATAACAATATACTTATTGGACTAAACATTATATTTAATCCTTCATATATTGAAAATGCATTTTGTGCAATCGCAACAGAAATAATTGCTAAAATTAAGCTTATAATTCCTGTAAGAATTGAGGCAATTGTTACTGCTAAAAATTTTCCGACTATTATATCTTTACTTTTTATTGGAAATGTAAGTAATGTTTCTAATGTACCTCTTTCTCTTTCACCTGCTGTTGTGTCTGTTGCAGGATATGTTGCAGATACTGTTATTGCCATTATTATAAATACAAATGCATAATTTCTTATATAACTTACAAACATATTCTCTTCTTCTGTTATATTTTCTTCTACACTTATAATATTAAGTACATCATTTGGATTTACATTATTTGCTTGTAAATATCCACTTTGTAAGTATTCTTTATATACATTAAAATATGATTCCATTAAAGTTTTTGCATATGTGGTTACCTCTGAATCATTACCATTTAGTATATATTTATTACCATCTTTAGTTATGTACAAATCTATCTCATCATTTTCATATTTAGTTTTTAACTCGTTTTCATTACCTTCGGTTACTTCAATATTTAACTCTTTAGCAATATTTTTTTCTTCTTCGCTAAGTTCATATGCAAAACCTATTTTATTATATTCTTCTATATCTTTATTTGCTTGTACTTCAAATAAAGCCGACATTCCTAATACTATTAAAGGTACAAATATTGGTATTACTAGCATCATAGATAATGACTTTTTATCTCTAAACATTTCTCTTAGTTCTTTTTTTAGTATATTCCATAAATTATTCTTCATCAGAACCACCTCCAATCATTGTAAAAAACGCATCTCTTAAATTAGTGGTTCCTGTATCTTCTTTAATTTGTTTTGGTGTTCCCTGTTTTATTACAATACCTTTATTTATCATTATTACTCTGTCGCAAATATTTTCTGCTTCTTCCATATAATGAGTTGAATATAAAATAGTTTTTCCTTTAGCTTTTTCCTGTTTCATAAAGTCTAATATAATTTGACTAGATATTATATCAAGTCCTGTTGTAGCTTCATCTAATATATAATATTTTGGATTATGTACTAAACATCTTGCGATATTTACTTTTTGTGTTTGACCTGTTGATAAATGACCTATCTTATTGTACAAAAAGTTTTCCATCTTTAAAATTTTTGTAATTTCTTGAATTCTTTTTTCTGCCTCTTCTTTTTGAACTCCATATATATCACTACACATTTTTAATAATTCATATGGTGATAATGTATCATATAATTTTGTGTTTCCTGATAAATATGCAATACTTTGTTTTATTTCTATTTCATTGTTTTTATAATTTAAATTATCAAATTTAATACTACCTTCTGTTGGTTCTAAAATTCCTGCAATCATTCGAAGCAATGTTGTTTTTCCGGCACCATTTGGACCTAAAATTCCGATAATCTCACCATCATTTGCTTCAAAAGTTATTCCATTATCCGCATAAAATTCTTTTTTGATTTTCTTATTTTCATATCTTATAAATTTCTTTTTTAAATTCTCAACCTTAATCATACACTTCCCCTTTTATCTATTATTTCTAAATTTTATATATCTTTGTATTAAATCTTTATCCATTAAGTTTTGTGGCAATTTATTTATATCAAAAAATTTAAGATTTCTTGATTCCTTTTGCAATACAAAATTTGAATTATTGTTATCAGTAATTTCTGCATAATCACAATTTAATTTGCCTGTGTAATTAGATACACAATACAATACTGTATTATTATATACTTCATCACCATTTGGATAACTATTTTTTCTGCTTTCACCAGATATTACATCTATCAATATTAAATCTTCTTTATTAGCTTTTAAGCCCGTTTCTTCGAATAGTTCCCTTATTGCTACTTCTTCAAAAGTTTCTCCTAATTCCTGAAGACCTCCTGGCAAACACCAAATTTCTCTATCCACCTTTTCTTCTAGTAGAATTTCTTTTTCTTTATTTTCAACGATTATTGCACTGCCATTTTGAAACAAAGGCATATGTCTTAACTCTGGCTTTAATGCATTTCTTAATTTTAGAATATAACTTAGTTCCATTTTATTCTTCTTCTAGCACTGCTTTAATTTCTTCTCTTTCTCTACATTCTATTGGTATAAAGATTGATGCTTTTTTATTTTGTGTTATTGCTGCAATTATAACATCATCATCTCTTAATAATCTTTCACTTGCATATTTTACTATTATCCCCTTATTTTTTACTGCTTCTAATACTACTTCTTTGTCATCTCTAAGTTCTTTACTTGCATAATACAATACTTGACCATCTATTTTACAGCCTTCTAAAATTACTTCTTTGTCTGCTTTTAATTCTTCTGACGCATAGCATACAACCCAACCAACTTCCTTTACTGCTGTAAGTACAACATCTTTATCATCCTTTAATCTATCACTTGCAAATTCTAAAACTTCACCATTTCTTTTAATAGCCTCAAGCATTACATCTTTATCATCTCTAAGTTCATCACTTGCAAATTCAATTAAAGTTGGTGTTTCTTCTATTGCTTTTAAAACAAACTCTCTATCATTAGAATTTTCTATCACATCATCTTTGCTAATCATTATTCTAGCCTCTTTCCATCATTAAAAATCCGCTTTTTTTAAATTTAGTTTCCAATCAAAGTAACCATGAATCCTATGCCACCCAAACATACCACTATCATTTAATTCCATATATATTTCTTTTTTATCTATTGTAAGATATAGTAATTTCATATTATCAATAAATTCATCTATTGTTAATATCTTATCTTCGTCTTCATCACACCAATATTTATTTTTTATCTCCACTAACTTCTCTGCTATTTTTCTATACATTGAATCTCTATTTTTATATGCGTTTTCTATTTTACTTAGTAGCTCCTCCTTTGTTATATCTTCACCATAACAATCTCCGATATCTATAGTTATTATAGTATCATTAATTTGAAACTCAATTTCGTTTGCTGTCTCTCTTGTAGATTTACCAAATATACTACTTTCCATAGATGTTTCCTTAAAGTCGTCATTATAAATTGTAAAGTCTTTGTCTTTAATATCTATATCCAATACTTTATATATTGTAATTCTAACATTTCCTCTTATTTCTTTTATTGTTCCCTTTATTCTTATAATCTTTTTATTCATATTTTTAATCTCTTCTGTAGTAATTCCTTCAGTAGATTTAAATGTTAACCTAGCTGTTTGTTCGAAAAATTTATTTCCAACCTTATAACCCAATGCATTTCCTATAATCATAGAAACCTCTTCTTCACCGACTTTTCCTTTTCTTAGGCTTAACTCATTTACAAAAACAACTATCTCTTCTTCCATTTTTCCTCCTTATATCTTCTTTTCTATTACTTTAAAAATTCTATTAGCTATAAAATTATATAATACTCCTACAAATATTGATGTTATTCCTAAAATAACTATTGGCACAATATTGCTTGCATCTAATCTTATAGAGAATAAATCTCTAAACAAACTTATACCTAATGTAAATATTGTAACAACTCCTACAAACAAAATAGTTCTACTTACATTAAATGGTCTAGATATTTTAAATAATAATATAAATCCTGTTATTGCTGTTACAACAACACATACACTTGAATAATTTAATTCGTCTAAATTATATATACTACTAATTATTCCTATAATAATTATATTTGTAACTACTGTCAATGCTGTAGGTAATGCTCTTTTAATAACATTTATTATAAATTTTCCTTTTATTCTTTCTTTATTAGGCTCTAATGCTAAAATTACTGAAGGTATTCCTGTTACAACTAGATTTATTAAAGTTAATTGAATTGGGATAAATGGATATGGCATATTTATAAATACAAATAATACTGCAAGTATAGTTGCATATATTGTTTTTACTAAAAATAATGTGGCAGATCTTTGTATATTATTTATAGTCCTTCTTCCTTCATCTACAATATTAGGCATAGATTTAAAATCTGAATCCATTAATACTAATTGTGATACATTTCTTGCTGCATCACTTCCATTTGCAACAGATATACTGCAATCTGCATTTTTTAATGCTAATACATCATTTACTCCATCACCAGTCATTGCAACTGTGTGTTTCTCTTCCTTTAGTGCAAGTATTATTTCTTTCTTTTGTTCTGGTGTAACTCTTCCAAAGATAGTATATTTAGTAGCTGCTTCTCTTAATTCCTCTATAGTTTTAAAAGTCCTTGCATCTATATAATTCTCATAATCTTTTACTCCTGCTTTTTTTGCTATATTTGAAACTGTTATTGGATTATCCCCAGATATTAATTTTATAGCTACTCCTTGTTTATCAAAATATTCTAATATTTCTTTAGAATTTTTACGAATTACATCTGATATTAATATATAGCCAACAATTTCTATATTACTTGGTAATTTATCTACTATTTTTTCTTTACTTTTGCCTATAGCCACAACTCTATATTCTGAAATATATTTTTCTATATCTTTAGGAGTATTACCTATTACCTCTGGTGCCCCTAATACATATGTTATATCTTCGAAACTAATACCAGACCATTTATTAGCAGATTTAAATGGCATTTTTGCTATAACTTTTAATTCTTTATTAGATGTAAATTTTTCTCTTACAGCTTCTATTGTAGAGTTTTTATCTTCTGAATACTTTCCTAAAATTCCAAGGATTTCTTTTAATTCATTTTCTGTGCAATCATTATATGGAATTATCTTATCAACAGTCATTCTTCCTTCTGTAATAGTTCCTGTTTTATCAAGACATAGCACATCTACTCTAGCTAATGTTTCTATACAGTATAATTCTTGAACTAAGACCTTTTTTTTAGCTAGTCTAGTTACACTTACTGCTAACACTGTACTGGTTAATAATACCAAGCCCTCTGGTATCATACCTATTAAAGCTGCAACTGTACTTACAATTGCTTGTTTAAAATCATTTCCTTGTAAATCTAACTGATTAAAGAATAATAAAATTCCAACAGGGATTATTACAAAAGAAATTATTTTTATTATTTTATTTAAAGAATTCATTATTTCAGAATTTACTTTTCGTTTTTGCTTTGCTTCATGAGATATTTGAGCAACATAGTTTTCCTTTCCGATATGCTCTACTTTTGCAAAACATTTTCCACTAACTAAATAACTTCCAGATAATAATTTATCTCCTTTTTTCTTTTCTATATTATCTGGTTCTCCTGTTAAAAGTGACTCATTTACTTCTATTTCTCCACTTAGAATAATACTATCTGTTGGTATCTGATTTCCAGCATTTAATTCTATAACATCATCTAGTACAAGTTCAAAATTACTTATTTCTTCTGTTTTTCCTTCTCTTATTACTTTTGTTTTGGTTTGGACTAAAAACGAAAGTTTATCGATTGTTCTTTTTGAATGTATTTCTTGAATTGTACTTATTAATGTATTTAAAATTACAATTATTATAAATAGTAAATTTTTATATGCTCCTACAAAAAATATTAATAATGCTAAAACAAAATTCATTATATTAAATAATGTAAAAAAATTTGAAATAATAATTGATCTTATACTTTTCGTTTTTACTGTTGTATCAATATTAAATAGTTTTTCTTCTCTTCTTTTATTTACCTGTTCATAATTTAAACCTGTCTTATAATCTGGATTATATCTTTGCACTTTTTTCACTCTTTTCAATTTTTTTACAAATTATATCATGTCATTATATCTATATCAATTTAGATTTTCTTAATTTTTTAATATTATGTTTTTATAAAACACAAAAGACCCCCGACATCGCTTTTGCAACATCTGGGGGTTTTTTGCTTTACTCTTCTACATTTATGACAGCGGTTACTTTATCACCTAACATAATAGCCTCAAAAATATAAACATTGCCATAATGCATTATTTCACCATCCATAATATAAAGTCTTAATTGCCGCTCTACCGGATTTTTTATCTCATTTGTTTCAAAATCCAGCTCTCTAGCTTCAAAGCCTTTAACATACATTGGTTGTGCCGGAACAGGCTTTGTCTTACTCCACCCCATAACAATTTTCTTATTTGTTTTATTATGAATTTGATATGAGATATAGTAAGTTCCTTCTCCGTCTTCTAACAAATTTACACCATCTGTTAGATGAACTGTTTTGATTGTTGAAATCATATGACGTTCCCGTTGGTTATTAATTCCAACCGTTGTTATCAGCATATGCTTTCCCAAATCTTCATCCGTGTAGCACATTTGTGCATTTTCTCTCATAACTTGTACCTCCTTGGTTTTTATAGGCTTTTATTATATCACAATTTTTGTTATTGGTAAACTATCGTTTTGCATTATGTTTACCTTTTTCTGCTTTTGTAGTATAATTATTATATGCCATTGAGGTTTAGTTTAAGAAAGGGAGGTATATAAATGGCAACTAACAATAACATTGTTCGGATTTCTATATTCGAAGAAAATGAATTGGTCTTAAAAATTTGCAATGTATTAAATGAATTTGCTAATCCTACAGAAAGGAATGGTTTTAAATTCAGCATCTCTAATCTAAGGCTAACCATTTCTGTGTATCGATGCAGAAATTCCTATGTCGCTTTTGAGGTTTCTTTCGAGCTGAATTCTTTACCAGATGACACATTATTCAACTGTGCAAACAGCATGTTTAGAAAATGTATACCGTTTTTTGAGTATGATAAATCTACTGGAGATTTAATCATCTCAATCGAAAACAACTATACAGCCACAACTATCAATATTAAGACAGAAGATTTAGCATGTGAACGAAACAGTTGTATTCTTCCATTGCGGAAGCCATTTCCGGAATTGGGACTTATATGTAACATCTTTAATTCTGTAAAAATCAAAAAGATTTTAACAGTTAATAAAAAAGTGTTACATATTTCTGCGATTGGAAGGACTACAACCATATCTGCAAAAATGCACATTGTGCATGCAGATAGTTCTTCTGGTGTAGCTTTCTTTTGTTCGAAATTTAACTATCTAAGTGCACAAGGAATTGCCACTTTCCAATTTAATGTGCTGAGTTTAAGCTCTAACTCACCAGAATTACTGGAAATAACAATTATTCCACCTAGTGATAAAGAGCAAAAAAGCAAGTACGATGCAACAATGGAACTAATTAGTTCTATCTCACAATTTAATTCGTAATACAACCTTCCAGAAAAAGCCTCCTCACACATACCAAGTGTGAAGAGGCTTTTTGTTATATTGAAAGCGTTATTAATCCTACCAAGATTAATCCAATTAATATCCATTGTTTTTTCTTTAATTTTTCTTTTAAGAAAATTCTTGATAATATAACTGTTACAATACTATATGCTGCAATATATGGTGAAGCTATAGCTGCATCGCCAAATGCAAAAGCATAAATATATGTATATTGTCCTGCTGTTTCTACTAATGTTCCAAGTAATTTTAATTTATTATCCTTAATTTTTATAAATTTATAATCTCTTTCTTTATATTTTACTATTATTGCACAAATAATTCCGATAACTCCATATATTAATGAATATGCTATAATTACTTGTTCTGCTGATAAATCTGCTTCTAAAGTATAATCATCCATAAATGAACCTATACCATCTAATAACCAATATCCTAAAGCAAATGCTATACCTTTTAAATATAATAAATATGCTCTTTTTGCATTTCTTTCATCTGCTTCTTTATCTCCTGATTCTAGCCTTAATACTTCATCTTTATTTATTGATAATAAAATCATAGCTATTATAATTACTACAATTGCTATTATTTGTGGAATTCCAACTTCTTGTTTTAATAATACTATACAAAGTATTGTAGTTATTGCACATGATGAATTCTGCAATGGTGATAAAATTGAAACTTTTACTAAAGTCATTGCCTTATATGTACAAAACATTGATACAATATATATTAATGCTATTGGTAAATAAGTTTTTATTATTTCTAAATTCATCTGTGTTCTTGTTATAAGCATAAAGATTAATGCACATATTCCTAACATTATTCCATTGTATGAAATTAATTTTAATACACTATGTTTTTCTATTGTAGAAACTTTTTTAAATATAGTTTCCGATGTTCCCCATAATAATACTGTTATTGTTGCAAATAGTAGCCACATAATTTTTCCCCCTTAATATTTAGTTATTCATTTTCTATTCTGAATAACATAATTATGGGCTATTTATTTTTACTAATTCCCTCACTTATCCATCTCCTTTTAATACGCTAAGATTATATTATCAAAATGGCTAAGTGTCAAATTTACACTAATTACATCAAAAGAGGTACTTATAGTATAAGTACCTCTTTTGTAATTTTAGAATGCCTAACTAGAATGTCTAATCTTATCTTCAAATATCTTAAACGCTTCTCCTCTCTTTAGTATTTGAACATTTAATCCAATTCTTTTCTGAGCCTCTTCCTGAAGTTCTTTTTTGCTTTCGCTCTCTCCATGTCCTAAAAAAACTGCATTAATATCCAGAAATCCTTCTATTAGCTCTTTAAATTCATCTATATAATAATGAGCTGAGAATTCTTCCGTGTGATATGCTGTTGCCTCTTTTTTATATTCCTTACCGCAATATTTAATAATTGTGCCTCTAGGTACCATTAACCTTTCAGCCAAAGAACCTTTATACATGTGATTTACAAAGAAAATAGCCCAATTACTTTTTGTTATTACATTCGGAAAATAATATGTAAATGCTCCATAATTAGCCACAACAATAATTTTTTGACGTTTATCATATAATGCTGTTTTTCTCGCATTACCATTATTTACCAAATTAAAATTAAATGGCAGTACATTTAAATTTAATTTACTTAAATCAAATGCCTTCTTTACCTCCAAATAAATTGGAATCTCTGAGGATATTTTTCCTGCTTCTTGCATTGTCTTAATTGCATAAAGTATATCTTCATATCTTTCGCTTCCAGTAGAAGAACATAATATTGATTTTCCCTCATATAGGCTTTTTTCTAGATCCTTTTTAAAATGAGCTACAGGTTTTTTCTTAGTTCCATTTGTTGCTTCTGTAACTATAGTAATTCTTTCTTTATATTTTTTAGCACTAGGAAAATACGATTTTCCTAAAAAGCTTCTTTTCTTATAGTCCCCTGTTATTAATATTCTTATTTTATGTTCTTCATATTTAAAAGTTATCAGGTACATAACAGCACCTTTAGTATGTGCATTTTTATATGCAACAATTTCGACATTATCATCAATGTTGATTGTTTCTTCTAATTTTATTGAAATACAACCATTGATTAATGATATTGCATCTTTTTCCTCATGTTTTGGTTCTTCATTGTTTTTCATAGTAAAAAAATAATTTTTTATTGCTTCACTTTTTATTACTTGTACTGCATATTCAGATGCAAAAACCTTTCCTTTATAACCTTGATTATAAAATCCTGCTAACCGTCCCATATGGTCTACATGTTCATGTGTTATAAATACTGCATGAATATTAGCTGGTTTACATGGAAAATCTTTGTTATATTTCTTATTTTCGCTATCTAAAAAAGTTCCGCAATCAAATACTAACTCTGGTTCTTTTTTTCCATTTGGAAAATTCGGTTTTAAATAAATTAAAGATCCAGTTACTGTAGAGCTGGCTGATTCTAACCGCACCCAAAAATTTTTTAATGTATTCTTTTTTCCCATATTTTTACCTCCATAATTATATGCATTGCAATCTACATTAAATTTTATTCAACTTGTATTTTTCTATATATTATCACATTTTGTAATATTTTATAAGACTTATAAAATATTGAATAACACCAAATTATATATTTTTTTCAAAAAGGAGTTGGAAAATTATGGGTAGTAAATACTTATCAGAAGTAATCTAGGAACACAAGGAAGAAACAATAGGTAAAACTGATTTTAGAGACTATTGGGATTATATGCGCTATACATAAACTAAACTTTATGATGGTACTAAAGCGAATGAAAATAATTTAATATCAATAACAGCTGGAGTTTGTGCGGTAAAATACATGAATACAGAAATGCCATATAAAAGGCTTACATGAATTTGAAAAGATTTTATCCATCACTTCAAGAAAATTAATTAAAGAGCCCATATAAAAGATATAAATTTCTCTAATGAATATATTGAAAGTAAAAACTATGGTTTAAATTATGTCATCACTCATCATTAATTAAAATGATTTTTTTAGTCCTGAGTCATTAAAAAAATAAAATGAATTAGCTGAAAAAAATGAATTAAGTTTTAATAGCGTTATTAATCAAATTATTGAATATGGATTAGAAAACTTAGAGGATTAATTTGACTTTTATTAGTTTCTATGCTAATATATAAGTAGCTTAAGCAAATGTGTCTTTAATCGTATGAAGTCAATTTGCTATTAGTATGTGTACTGCAATTGCACATACTATTTTTTTGCCTAAAAAAAGCAGAAGCGAACTGCAATTTCACTTCTACTTCCGACTATGTATTGTATACTCCTAGTCTTTGTCTTCGTTTGTTTCTTCAGCTTTTGATTTTTCTGCTAAAAGCATATCTATCAATTGCCAAATCAAATCGTATGAAGTCATAATTTACTATCCCCCTTTCTACCTTTAAGCGAAAGGTTGGTAGTATTTTACAATAATTCTATTCAAATTACAAATCAATAAATTTCCTAATTTTCTGTATATTTTAATCTTTTTCTCGCTTTACTAACTTATTACAGTTAGTTTCACATTTTGACTATTATCTAATTTAATTTCTAAAATTTTTTCTTTTTCTATATATTATCTTATTTTTTTGTTGATAAGTTCTTACTTGTACAATAATCAATAAATTCATCTACATCAAAATCGATTTCCTCCGCCATCAAAAAAACCTTCCTTCTTCACAAATTCATGTTATAAATATTCAAAACATGAACCAATGAATAAGAAAAGTTTATTGGTTTTTGACTATTTCATTTATTGGTTTAGTATCAGATTTTTCACTAAATCTATATGTATTTTCCTATACTTTATAGGTTTAGTGGTTATTTTTTCCAGTATTGTATCTCTTTCGCTTCTATAATTTGCTAAAATGTTAAGCTGATTTTAATTCAAGTCTTAACTTATCTGCAATCATTGCAATAAATTCACTATTTGTTGGTTTACCTTTTGTAGCAGATACAGTATATCCAAATATATTTTCTACTTCATCTGCTTTTCCTCTACTCCATGCAACTTCTATTGCATGACGAATTGCACGTTCTACTCTACTTGGTGTTGTGTGGAATTTCTTAGCTATGTCGGGATATAATTGTTTTGTTATTTGATTTATTACTTCTATATCATTTACTACCATCATAATTGCTTCTCTTAAATATTGATATCCTTTTATATGTGCTGGTACTCCTACTTCATGTATTAAATTTGTTACCAAAGCCTCTAAATTTCTTTCATCTTTCTTATTTTCTGGAGATATATCTATGTATTGTGGTTTGCTTTCTCTTGCAATAAAATTATTATTTGGAGTAGGTTGATAATATCTTAAATCTCTTATTCTTTTTATTAAAAGTTCTATATCAAATGGTTTTACAACATAATATTGTGCACCCAATGATATTGCTTTTTGAGTAATTTTATCTTGACCTACTGCAGACAACATTATACTTATTGGCTTTTTAGTCATTGTAGTTTCATTAAGCTTTTCTAAAACTCCAATTCCATCTAAATGTGGCATTATTACATCTAGCAATAAAATATCTGGATGTGTTCCTTTAATAATTTCAAAAGCTTCATTCCCATCCTTTGCAATACCTACAACTTCAATATCTTCCATTTTCTCTAAATATGCTGATAAAGTCCTAGTAAAATCAATATTATCATCAGCAATTAATATAGTAATTTTCTCTTTCAATTTTCTTCCCCCTACTGTTAAAATTTGTAAATTTTTTACAATTCAAATTATATTATCTTTTTCCATTTTTTGCAAGTGCTTTTTGGAAATTTTTTCAAGTTACATTGGAAGATTTTGTATTTTGCTAGAAAAAATCACTATTTCGTATTATATAAATTTTTCTTGTATAATTTCATAATTTAAATAATCAAAATTTAAGTTTTCTTTATTCATAAATACTTCTTTTTCTTCTTTTTTAAACTCTAATTTCACACTAACATTTTCCAAATATTTTATATCTATTATTTTTATCTCTTTTTTCTTACAAAAATATCTTAACTTTTCTAAATCTTTATATTCCACTTCTAATGTTGCAACATATCCTTCTTGTTTTAATATTATATTACTTTTCTCTATTACATCTTGTGTACTTTGTGAATATGCTCTTACTAATCCACCTGTTCCAAGCAATATACCTCCAAAGTACCTTGTAACTACAACCAATACATTACATAAATTTTCTTTTTTTAAAATATTAAGCATTGGCGCTCCTGCTGTCCCTGATGGTTCACCATCATCACTACTTCTATCTATTATATTCCCGTCTTCTATTACTCTATATGCGTAGCAATTATGTCTAGCATCATAATATTTCTTTCTTATTTGCTCTAGTTTTTCTTCTGCTTCTTGTGTTGTGCTAACATAAAATATGTTAGCTATAAATTTTGACTTTTTCTCTACTAGTTCGCTTGTTTCTTGTTTTTCAATAGTATTATATTCTTTCATTTATTCACCCTTTAATTACTATTTAATCCTGCTGTATAACCTGTTGAATATGCTATCTGCAAATTAAATCCACCAGTATAAGCATCTACATCTATAATTTCTCCGGCAAAATATAATCCTTTTATAATCTTTGACTCCATTGTTTTAGGATTTATTTCTTTTACATTAATTCCTCCTCGAGTAATTATTGCTTCTTCTATTGGTCTGAATCCACTAATTGTAATCTCAAAACATTTTATTACACGAATTAAATTTTCTCTTTCTTGTTTAGTAATTTCATTAATTCTTTTTTCATTTTTAATTTTCGCTTTTTTAATAACTGGCTCTATCATTTTTTTAGGTAATAATTCATTTAAACTATTTATAATTTGTTTATTTTTAAACTTTTCAAAATCTCTAAGTAAACGTAGATTCAATTTTTCTTCATTTAGGGCTGGTTTTAAATCTATTTGTAATTTTATTTTTCCCTTTTGTAATAGTTCTTCTACATTTTTATATCTTAATATATGTGCAGAACTACTTAATATTGTTGGACCAGATACTCCGAAATGTGTAAATAGCAATTCTCCAAAATCCTCATATATCTTTTTATTCTTCTCTTCGTCTACAATTTTCATCGAAATATTTCTTAAAGATAACCCTTGCATTGCTTGGCATAATTGTAAATCTTCATTTTTAGAAATCAAAGGAACTAATGAACCACTTATTTTAGTTATAGTATGTCCAAGTTCTTTAGCAATCTTATATCCATCACCTGTAGAACCAGTAAGTGGATAGCTTTTTCCTCCTGTTGCTAATATTACTTTCTCTGTTAATATTTCTTCTACTATACCACTTCTTTTATTTAAATAACTAACTTTATTTACTGCATTATCCTTTATTTTAATTTCTTTTACTTCTGTTTCTGTATATATTTTTACATTATTCTTTTTCATTTCATTTTCGAATGCTTGTAAAACATCTAATGACCTATCAGAAAGAGGAAAAATCCTATTTCCTCTTTCTTCTTTTACATTAACATTGTTTTCTTTTAACAAAGTTATAATATCTTGATTAGTAAAATTCTTAAAGGCACTATATAAAAATTTACCATTCTCCGGAATGTTCTCTATAAACTTATCCATTGGCAAACTACTTGTAATATTACATCTACCTTTTCCTGTAATTAATAGTTTTCTTCCACAACTTTTCATTTTTTCTAATAAAATTACATCATTACCTTGTTTTGCAGAGGTTATCGCAGCCATCATTCCAGCTGGTCCCCCACCTATTACTACTACTTTCATATTCTTCATCTTTCCTATTTATTTTTTAACAAATTATCTACAGCTTTTAAAACACCTAGTTTTCCATATTGATATGTTAGTCCACCTTGTTGAAATGCTATATATGGAGGTCTTATTGGTCCATCACAAGATAATTCTATTGAAGATCCTTGAGTAAACGCACCCGCAGCCATAATTATTTTATCTGCATATCCAGGCATATCCCATGGTTCTGCTACAGAGTTTGAATCTACTGGTGATCCCATTTGTATTCCTTGACAATATTTTATAAGATCATCTGGATTTCCAAATTCTATATTTTGTACAATGTCTGCTCTTTCTTCATTATACATAGGCTCTGTTTTATATCCAAGCTCTTCCATTATCTTACTAGTTAATACAGCTGTTTTTAAACTGCTTGCTACAACACTTGGAGCAAAAAATAATCCTTCTAAAAATTGTTTATTAACACCTAATGTTGGGCCAACCTCTTTTCCTTCTCCTGGAGCTGTCAATCTTTCTGCAACTAAGTTAATTAGATCTTCTTTACCTACTACATATGCACCATTTGGAGCTATTCCTGCTCCTAAATTTTTAATCAAAGATCCAACCGCAATATCTGCACCTACTTCTATTGGCTCTTTTTCTGTAACAAATTCACAATAACAATTATCTACCATAATTATTACATTTGTATCAACTTCTCTTATTTTCTTTATTACTCTTTCTAATTTTTCTATACTAATTGTTTTTCTTGTTGAATATCCCTTTGATCTTTGAATTTCTATAAGTTTTATCTTACTATTCTTTAAAGTTTCTTGTATTTTTTCATAGTCAAAATCATTATTTACCAATTCGATTTGCTCATAGTTTACACCAAATGATTTTAAAGAACTATTATTTTCCTTTATTCCAATTACTTCATGTAATGTATCATATGGTTCACCCGTAATACTAAGTAATGTATCTCCTGGTCTTAATAAACCAAATAATGTTACAGTTAATGCATGAGTACCAGAAATAAATTGATTTCTTACTAAACTGTCTTCTGCTTTAAATATTTGTGCATATATTTTCTCTATTGTTTCTCTTCCTATATCACTATATCCATAGCCTGTTGTTGTTCCGAAATGGATTTCTGATAAGTTGTTATCTTGAAATGCTTTTAATACTTTTAAACTATTAATTTCGCATACTCTTTCTATTTTACTAAATTCTTCTTTTAATTCGTTTTCTGCCTTAATTGCTAATTCTTCTACTTTATTTGATATTCCTAATTCTTGATACATTTTATTCCTTCTTTCTAAATTTGATAATAGGGCGCCTTTACGCCCTATTATCTTTTGTAATTTTTATTTAACTATTGCGCTTTTTTATTTATTAACATCGTCTGTATAATATTCTTCTTCATAGCCAGAAATAACTTTATAATATTTTCCTATAAAATAAGGTTCTCCATTTTGTTCTGGTATAGTGTAAGTAGGTTCTAAAATTATATTACCATCTTTATCTATAACGCCCCACTTACCGTCCTTTTTTATTCCAGCAAACCCTAATTCATTTAATTCTGTAACCTTATCGTATTGATAATCTATTTTTACATTGTTATTTTTATCTACAAATCCCCATTTTCCATCTTTTTCTGATGCAAAAAGTGTATTTTCTGGGAATATTTCAAAATCTGTTTTTAATGATCCATCTAAACTTACATAAGCAGTTTGTGTACTAGAATATACTTTTACATAATTATCTTTTATATCTAATTTTCCATTTTCCATTGATATTATCTTAGTCATCTGCTTATTATATAACTCTAAAACATTTCCTGCCATTGTTTGAATAATATCACTATTATCTAATTTTTGAATAACTTCGTAATTTGTTGGAAGAATTTCTTCTCCTTTATCATTTACTATTCCTGATTTACCAGAATCTCCACCAACGATAAAATAGTTATCATATAAATATTGTATATAATTATATTTATTTTCTATTAATGTATTTCCATCTTTTGAGATAACACCATATTTATCATTTGTATCCATTGTTATACTGTAATTTTCATTTGAAGTTTTTAATACATTGGCATATCTAAGATTTTCTTGTTTTGTACCTGCCAAGTCATAAGTTTCTGAATTTCCATTTTTTGTTGCTAGTATATAATTTCCTGGAATTTGTATTTGGTCATATTCTACATTTAAAATTTGTTTACCATTTAAATCTGTTACTCCGAATTTATTATCTTTCTGTAATATTAATAATCCACTATCTTCATTATAATTGATTGCTTGATAATTATTATCTAGTAACACTTTATCATTTTTATATAGCTGTATATTTCCGTCTTTTTCTGCAACTAAATAAGTATTAGCATCATCTTTTACATTATTCATTCTATATATTCTATCAAAATCTGTTTCTAAATATTGCTGTCTATCACTATTTAAGTAACCATATTGCATTTTTCCATTTTCATCATTTTTTCCTACTATATAACCATCTAATGCATATTCTTTTTCTGTACTGTAATAATTATCTCCTGTTATATAATCATATTCAAAATTTACTAATTTACCGCCATTTATATTTATAACGCCATATTTACCGTCTTTTTTTACAATTAATTCGCCTTCCCTGTATGGCATATTTCTTATTTCTTCATAAATTGGCTTTGTTATATCTTTTCCATTAAAATCTATAATTCCATATTTACCATCTTTCTGGTATTGCAATACTGTTTTTTCATATGGAATACTACTTACGATTTCCTTTATATCTATAGTGTTTACATTCTCGTAATTAGTTAATATTTCTTCGTTTTTTTCATTTAATACCTTAGTTTTATATTCACCTGATGCAGCGTTGTAATCATATATGCAGATAAATATAGCTACTTTTGGATTTGGAATCTTTATTGTGTTATATTCTGGCTCGATAATAACATTTCCGTCTTTATCTATAACTCCTGATTTGCCATCACTAATTATTTTATAATAATTTATATCTGCAGATGAGATTTCTTCTACAGTATAATTCTCTTTTGCTTTATTTATAGCTATTATAATTCCTGTAATTATAGCTATTATTATAATTACAGCTACTACACTTAAACTTATTCTCTTTAGTTTTCTATTATCTTTTCTTTCTTGAAATTTCATTACAAATATTCCTCCTATTTGAATATTCCCATTTTTCGTTAGTTATAGTCACGTTCTACATAATTATATATTTTTGGCAAATATCTGTCAATGAAATTTATATATCTATTTATTTTTTACATTCCAGTTTTTGGTAATCGTTTTACTTCATTTTTTATTTTTAAAACATTTTCCGAAATTTGTATTTCTGGCTTTTCTTCCTTTGAGTTTTTTATTGTAACAGTTAATTCTTCATTAAATTCTGGTCTTATCTGTATGTAATTATCATATAAAATATAGCCAGCTGGTGCTTGTATCTCTTTTATATAATATGTTCCCGGAAGTATATTTTCTAGCACAACTTCTCCATTTTTGTCTGTTATAAGCTCTGAAATAATAATATTTTTATCTTTATCTAATAGCTGAAAAACGGCATTTGCTAAATTTTTTTCTCCATTTTCATCTTTTTTTATTATTTTGAGTTTAGTTTCATTTTTACTATAATATATTTCTTTTTCACCTGTTCCATTTTCATATGATATACCTGTTATTGCATAATCTTGATTGCTTGAATTAGCTGCTTTACCTATAAATATCGGTTTTGTTTCTACATTTGCTAAAGCTTTTAATTTTATACTTCCTCCATCACTTAATTCACTTATCGGAATAGATATTCTAAATTTTTCATTAGATTTAAACTCTTGTCTTGGTATATTATTTATATCTGTTATTATTGTACCTTCAGGTCCATTTTCTTTAATTATTGTATATGAATTCATTGGTCCTTCAGAATTAACATAAAAATCTTTACTTATGCAACCAGGCATTTCTTTATTTTCTTCCCAGTTAGAACTTTCCTCTAGTATATTTAAGTTTGCTGAAATCTGTGTATTATTTCCATCATTAACTTTTAACAATATATTGTTTAGAGCATTCCATGTTCTTTGTCCAGCCTCTCCTATAGGAGAAAAATCATTTATTGTATAATTATATAGTACTGAATATACTGCCATTTTTGTAGCCATAAATGCTTCTCCTATGGTATTACATCCCATCTCTTCTGGAGTTTTATATGGATACCCATTAGTTATAGCTTTCCAAATATATACATTTTTTATAATTCCATCTAATGTTACATCATATGTTATATTATCATCAACACCTGCTTTATTTTTATCCAAACAATATGCTGGATATTCTTTGCCATTATCGTTATATACAACAATATATGTTTTTACTACAACATCTCCTTTTTTTAATAATCTACCACAATCTCCTTTAGAATATAAATTCTTCTTATCAATATTTGCAAATGTAGTTAATGTAATAGCATTTAATGTACATACTATTATCGTAAAAATTATTATAAATTTTGTAATTATTCTTTTCATTTTTATTCTCCTTTTTATTTATAATTTTACAGCCTGTATATATCTACGATATTCAGGTTCATCTTCTAAACATGTTATTAATGTTAATTTATCTTGACTACTAGATTCTAATTTACTCCAATCTGTATCTTTTATAATTCCAAGCTCGTTTACACTGTATTTAGATATCTCTCCATTATATGTATAAATAATTAAGTCCCCCTTTTGTAGTAATTTTAAATCTTGAAAATAATTAACCTTATAGCCTCTATTATGAGCTGCTAAACCAATATTGCCTTTATTTTTAGGAGTTTCTTCAAAATGACCCACATACTCGTTCATGATATTTGCACTTGTTCCTTCTGCTATAGGTGCAACAAGATTAATCTTTGGAATTTCTATCTGCCAAATTTTTTGGGTATCTATATTATTTTGATACTGTTCTGATATAGCTACAGTATTATTAGGAGTTTTTAATTCTATTTCTATGTTATCTGGAATAATTTTTTCTAAAGAATTTTCAAAAAATTTATTTTGATTCTTAAAAAATATTTGATCAAAAAAAATAAAAATTAATATTGAAATTATAAAAGAAATTAAAAGTATATTTTTATGACTAAAATTACATATGGCTACCACCACCTATTTTGAAAAAATAAAATGATAAAATTGCAATTTCCATTATATTACAGTATTATTGCTTTTTTGTAAAGCTTTTTCGTAAGACATTATTCGACAAAAACAGCTTTGCTACATATTCACAATTGCTCCGCAAATACTACAGATTAAGCTAATTTAAGCTTCTTGCATTTAATTAAAATAAAAATAGGGATTTAAGGAACGTCCCTAAATCCCCAAGGAACGTCCCTAAATCCCTAATCCCTATTTACCAATATCTAAGTCAAAGTAGAATTCTACACCTGTATCTTTATTTTGTACTCCAAAGTCATTATTATAATTATTCATTATTGCCTTTACTAAGGCTAATCCTATACCAGTTCCACCATTATCTCTATTTCTTGAAGAATCAACCTTATAAAAACGTCTCCATATTCTTTGTAAATTTTCTTCCTCAATATTGTCACCAGTATTAAATACATAAACTCTAACTTTATTGGTCTTTTTTCTCATTTCTATCTTTATTTTAATGTATTTTTCATTAAAAACTTCTTTTGCATGTTTTATAGCATTTGTAAAGTAATTTGTTACAACTTGTTCAATATAGAATTCATCTGCAAATACTATAACCTCTTCTGGCATATCCATTCTAACTTCTATATTATTTTCTTCAAGCATTACTTTTGATTTTCTAATAACTTCTTGTATTAATTCTGTAATATTAAAGTTCGCATTTTGGAATTCTCTTTTTCCATATTCTAGCTTCATAAGTTCTAATAATTGCTTTACTAATTTATCCATTTTATTAGCTTCATCTAATATTACATTCGCATAAAATTGTCTATTTTCCTCATCTGAATTTACGTTTTCTACTAATCCTTCTGCATACCCTTGTATTAAAGCTATCGGCGTTTTTAGTTCATGTGAGACATCTGATATAAATTGAGTTCTCATTTCTTCTATTTTAGATTTCTCCTCAATATCTTTTTCTAGCTCAATATTAGAATTTCGTAGTTGTTGTATTGTTGCTTCTAGCTTGTCTGACATGATATTAATACTTCTTCCTAATGCATTTATTTCATCATCAACATCTTTTGGATGGAATTTTTTACTAAAATCAAGTCTTGCCATTTTCTCGGCAATTTCGTTTAATTCTTGAATAGGCTCTGTAAACCTCTTAGAAATAAAAGTTATCAAAATAGCTGCAATTATTAATGTTATACCACCAATTAAATATAAGAATGTGTTAGAAATTTTAACACTTTCTTGAATTGAAGATATTGGCATTCTTATATACAAATTATAGTTATTATCTAAAGAACCTGACAATAATATATATGTAATATTATCTGAAGGGTCTTTAACTTTCTTTATATTAACATTTTTATTAGCATAAATTATATTTCTGTTATTATCACTTCTTAATGCATTCATTTCATTTATAGTTTGAATGAAATTTTCATTTGATGTATATAAATTAATACCATCTTGTGTTTCTAATATAATGTCATAATTACTTTTTGCTGCATAATTTGATAATATATTAGTTATTACTTTTTCTGACTGATTTGTATTATATGCTTTATTTACTTCATCGAAAATATCTACAAGTGCTCCTTGTTTTGTGTACAAATAAAAAGATTCTAATACTATATTATTTAACACAATTAAAAACAAGATTATTACTACAACTGATATAGCAAGTGTTATAAATAATTTAAAACGTATGGAATTGTATTTTTTGTTTATTTTTTTCACTGTTTTACCTCGAATTTATATCCAACTCCACGCATAGTTTCGATATATTTTCCTTTTTTGCCCAACTTATGTCTAATTTTCTTGATATGACTATCTATTGTTCTTGAATCACCATAATAATCATAATTCCATACATTGTTTAATATTTTGTCTCTTGATAAAGCAATATTTTCGTTATCTACTAAATATTTTAATAATTCATATTCTCTTAAGCTTAATTCTATTTGTTTACCGTCAACTTTAACAGTTCTTCCCTCTGGATCTATAGTAATTCCACCATAATCTTTAACTTTGTCTGTGTCTTTTCTAGTTCTTTTTAAAATTGCTTCTACCCTTGCTACCAATATTTTTGGACTAAATGGCTTAGAAATATATTCATCAACACCTAGTTCAAAACCAAATAATTCGTCTTGTTCCTCTCCTCTTGCTGTAAGCATTATTATTGGCACCTGTGAAATTTGTCTTATCTGCCTTAATACAGACCAACCATCTAGTTTTGGCATCATTACATCTAATAGTATTAAATTAATCTTATTTTGATTTTCCTCAAATACTTGTAAAGCTTCTTCACCATCAGCAGCTTCCAAAATACTATATCCTTTCTGAGCCAAAAAATCTTTAATTAATTTTCTCATTCTTGATTCGTCATCTACTACTAAAATATTTTCACTAACCATAAATTCCCGCTCCTTCTACGTAATTATTATATATTATAATTACTTTTTTTGTCCAGTTTGTGAAAAGATTTAAAATATTTGCTTATTTCTTTATATTTTTTGTTTTCTTTAATAATTAAATACCATAAAAAAATTATTATAAAAATAATTGCTATATTTTTAGTGTATAGTAATCCAATACTAGCTAAAGCTGTAAGAATACTCATTATTATATTGTTAACAGAATTGCTAATTTTATATGCCTCAAAATTACCATAAATAATTCTTAATACCCTATTTAATATTTGCCCGCCATCTAATGGATATATTGGTAACAAGTTAAAAATTGCAATTAAAACATTTATATATACTGGTATTGCCATATTTAAAAGCATAAAAAAGAACGCAATTACTATATTAGATATTGGTCCCATTAATAATATAATTATCTTTTTTACATTATTGAAATTTGATTTTCTAATTTTAGCATTATAATCTTCTTCTTTTTCATTAAAAGCAATTGACAAGCCTAATGGCATAATTCTTATACTTTTAACTTTATAGCCTAAAATTATTCCAGCTAAAAGATGAAAGCATTCATGTATAATTGCAAATATCATAAACAATATGTACATATAAATTTGATTTACCAATAAAAAAACTAATGCTATTAAAAATATTTTTATGTCTATCTTAAATTCCATCATTCTCTCTTTCTAAATTATAGCTATTTTTG
Source organism: uncultured Clostridium sp. (assembly GCA_900553015.1). GTDB lineage: Bacteria > Bacillota > Clostridia > TANB77 > CAG-508 > Merdicola. Next base: position 138,951 of record USBY01000001.1, read on the forward strand.
ATAACTATAATCACAATTGTTAAAAATCTAAAATCATATCTGGGTCAACATATCTATCTTCTTTTCTTATTTCAAAATGCAAATGAGGTCCTGTAACATTACCAGTTGCTCCAACCTCTGCAATAGGTTGATTTTGCGTTACATAGTCCCCTTCTTTTACATATAATTTATTACAATGTGCATAATAAATGGCAACATCATCTTTTTCTATTCTTAAATGATTACCATAATCTCCCTCGCTTGAAGCAATTTTAACTACACCATCTAATGCCGCATATATAACAGTTCCTGTATTTGCCGCAATATCTATACCAGTATGATTTTTAGGTACTGTAGCTGTAGTTGGATCCCTATGTCCAAACCTTGATGTAATCGTTCCTACAAGGGGCTTTATTAAAGTATATTTGCTTTTTATTTCATTTGCATCTATTTCCATCTGAGATAAATTGGTATTTTCAACTTCTTGTGTAGCGCCTCCAATACTAGCAGAATTTTCTAGTGCTTCGTTTAGATTAATTTCATTTGTTAGTTCATTAGTTATACTATTTGTAATTTCATTTTCTGCTTTATTCATAAATAAATTATTTGAATTTAACCAATTCATAAAATTTTTATATATTTCATCAAAATTGATATCATATGACATAATTTCTCTTGCTTTATTTATCATGTCTTTAGAAAATAAATTTTCTGTATTTCCTAAGAAATAAAATAAAGAATATATACTTAAACATACTACAATTTGAATTATCATCTTTTTTATTAGTTTATTCTTATATTTTGGAATGCTTTTTATATGCTCGTGTCCCACATTTCCTTTGTTTCTATAGACCTCTTCTGCTCTTCTTATCCTTTCTTCCGTTGACAGTACTCTTTCCATAAAAAAACACCTCTTCCTTGGTAATATATTTGTACAATATATTCACAAGTTAAGGTATTTATGTTTAAAATAAAAAACTTAGTATAAGCAAGCTCACATATATTCCCAATAAAATAAGACTTGTCTTTTTTAATTTGTTATACTTTTTTATTATGTCATTATATTTTTTCTTATCTTCATAACTATTTATATTTTTTAGATAATCGTAAATTACAGTTTCTGCTTCTTTTAAGACATATCCATTTTCTGTTTTAGTATTTATTTTGCTATTTTTCATTCTTTTTATAAGTTCTTTTTCTTTATTTTTTACTTCTGGTTTAATTACAACCCATGCTTCTTCCACTATGTTTGACGGTAAATTTTTTAAAACAATCATATCTTTCATTTCCATATGTATCACCTCTAAATTTATATTTATATAAATAATTTACAAATTTAGAAATTTTATACTTTGTAATATGATTTTTGAAATATTTTTTGAAAATTTTAATATTAATTTATAATCTGCATTTTTTAAATTATAATAATTTTTTATTAAGCTTTTTTCATCTTTAGCAACAATGCCTTTAATGGCTATATTTCCAATTGCAGTAGCTTTTTTATTCAATGCACTTCCTGGTACTAATCCTTTTTTTATTATGAATACGTTTCCTGGTTCTATAGTGTCTGATAAAGCAGAATCTATACTAATAACATATGGATTATCCCAATTATATTTTATGTTTTTTATATTTTTTGAATTTATATTATTTGTTAAATCTCCAATAACTTTTATCTTTCTATCTTTTACATTGCGTTTTAGTATTTCTCCAATTATTGGTCCAAAGCTATCCCCAACTATTTTATTTGTCCCTATACAAATAAAAATTAAATCCGAATATCTTTTTTCATTTACTCTTTTTATTACTTTATTAAATTCTAAATAAAAATTAGCATATACGCAATTATCAAAAGACATCATATCCCTCCATAATCACAGTATATGCTTTTTTAACTAGTATATTCACTTTTAGTTACATAACTAATTTTTTGTTTTGGCAATTATTATATTTATATCCTTAGAGTTATAATATTTTTTAAATAAATCTTGTGAATGACCAGCAACTTCATTTGTTATAAAAAATGTTTTATAATCATTTTCGATTAAATTTTGCAAGACTTTATCCACATTTTCTAAGTCTTGTAACTCTATGCCATTCATACCTATATTCTTAAAGAATTTAAAACTAGTATTATCATGAATCGACTTTATATAAGATATTTTCATAATAATCACCTAATTATATTATATCCAATATATTAATTTTTATTTACTAAATTTATTAAATCTTCTTTAGAAAAAAGATATTTTTTATTACAAAAATGGCATATAATCTCTGCTTTACCATCTTCTTCTATTATTTTATTTATTTCATTTTTATCTAATGCTTGTAAAGCTCTTTCAATCTTTTCTTTACTACAATCACATTCATATATTGGATGCATATCAGTTTGAATAACTTTTACATTTTTATCTCCAGTTACTTTTTTAGCAATTTCTAACAATGATAAGTTATCATCTAACAATTTTGACATTGCACCTGCTTCAAATATGCTTTTTTCTATTTTTGTTATATCTTCATCTGTTGCATCTGGCATTGCTGTTAATAGATAACCACCAGATTTTTTTACTCCATTTTTATCTACAAGTACACCTAAAGCAACTGCAGATCTTGTTTGTTCTGACTCTGTAAAATATCTAGCAAAATCTTCTGCAATTTCTCCAGATGAAATTGGAATTACACCTATATATGGCTCTTTTAATCCAATATCCTTAATTACATTTACATATCCGTTATATCCTACGACTCCGCCTACATCTAATTTTCCAAATTCATTTAATGGAGCATCTACTTGTGGATTATCTACCATTCCTTTTATTTTTAAGTTTTTATTTACTACAGCAACCATTTTTCCTATTGGTCCATCACCTTTAATTTGCAAAGTAATATTATCTTTTTCAGACTTTAAATCACTTCCCATGATAACACCCATTGTTAATAATCTACCTAAAGCTGCTGTTGCTACAGGACTTAAATCATGTATTTTTCTTGCTTCTTCTACTAACATTGTTGTTTCTGCACATGTTATAGCAATTCTTCCATTGTAAGCTAAAAATTTTATTATATTATCTTCCATTCTTTATTTCCTTTCTTAATATATATAAAAAATCTGTTGAAAACAGCTTTTTAAGTCTTTCAACAGATTATACTAACTCTATTGTTTTTCAAACATATCTTTTCCTACTCCACAAATTGGGCAAACCCAATCATCTGGTATATCTTCAAAAGCTGTTCCTGGAGCTATTCCTGAATCTGGATCTCCTTTTTCTGGATCATATACATATCCACACGCTAAACAAACGTACATATTTATCACCTCTTTAGTTTTTTCTAATTATATTATGAATATCTTAATTTAGCAATATATAAATTTATTTTTCTTCATATGGGGTAAACATATCTTTTCTTTCTCCACAAACTGGACATTTCCAATCATCTGGTAAATCATAAAATTCTGTATTTGGTCCTATTCCGGCAGTCTCATTGCCAACTTTTGGATTATAAATGTATTTGCAGTTTGAACATTCATACATACTACCTTCTTCTCCTCGCAAACTTGAAAAGCTCCTATAGCCTAGAGCAATTACTGCAATTACCATAAATGCAAAAGATATTGCCTTTATTATACCACTTTCAAATAGTATTACCGCAAACATTCCAAATGTTGCACTTATTCCATATAAAATATAAACTGCTTGCTTTTGTGAAAATCCTTTTCTTACTATTCTATGATGTAAATGTCCTTTATCTGCTTGGAATATAGCCTTTAAAGACTTTCCTTTATGAATTCTTCTTAGTATTGCACATAATGTATCAAAAATTGGTAATCCAAGAACTATAACCGGTAAAATAATTACTACAGCTGTATATGTTTTAGCCACTCCTAAAATTGAAACTACTGATAAGGTAAATCCTAGGAAATTTGATCCTGTATCTCCAATGAATGTCTTTGCTGGATTAAAGTTAAATGGTAAAAATCCACATAAAGCTCCGGCTAAAGCTGTTATCATTATTATTGCAATTAATGGTGAATTATTTAAAGAAAATATTATTAATAGTGATATACATGAGATCATTGTGATTCCAGACGATAATCCATCTAATCCATCCATTAAATTAATTGCATTAGTAATTACTATTATCCAGATAACTGTTAAAATCATAGAAACAGCTTCATTAAGCACTGCTGATTCAAATAATGGAACTACCTCTATAATTCTTATGCCAGAAATTACAACTGCAATAGCAGCCAAAAGTTGCCCTGAAAGTTTTGCTAATGGTTTTATTGTTTTTACATCATCTATAAAACAAGTTATTCCTAATATTAAAACACCTACAAAAAAGCCCAATATTTTTCTACCATATTGTTCGGTACCAAATAAATTAAGTCTTGATGAATCTTCTATTGATAATGTTATTACTAAATATATAAAAGAAACTACAAAACCTGCAATAACAGCGACCCCACCCAGTTTTGGAATTGGTTTATGATGCATTCTTCTATTATCTTTTGGTACATCAACTGCACCTACTTTTTTTGCTAATTTTATAGAATATGGTGTCATCATAAAAGCTGTTATAAAGGCTAGTAGAAAGGCTATCGCTATATCACCCCACATATTTAACACCTCTATTTCATATTTTCATTTTCTATCTTTTCTAGCATGTCTAATCTTTCTTTATATCTTCCACCTTTAAATTCTGTTTCTAACCATGCATTTATCATTTCTATTGCTTCTTTTATTGTTGTATTATCTCCAGATAATGTTAATAAATTTATATCATCATCTGCTTTTGCTGCTTTTGCATATGCCACACTAGTTACACTTGCAGCTCTTACTCCTTTAAATTTATTAGCAACAACAGTCATACCATAACCTGACCTACATATTAAAATTCCTTTATCTGCATTTCCATTAACCATTGCTTCTGCTACTTTTTTAGCATAAATTGGATAATCTGTTCTTTCTTCTGAATATGTTCCATAATCTTCATAATCTATATTATTTTCTTCAAAATATTTCTTTATTTCTTCTTTTAATTTATAGCCTCCGTGATCTGCTCCAATAGCTATCATACTAAGACCTCCTTTGCTATTTCTGAACAAAAATATGCATGTACAATTGTTAAGCAATCTGTACATGTGGCAAAGCCACTTTTCTTATTCTTTTTTAATATAACACATGATTTTTTAGAATACAATAATTTGTCCTAAAAAGTCTATTTTTCATTGTATAAATTATCGAAATACGATATAATTGTTGCAGGTGATTTTTATGAAAAAAGTGTGTATTATTTTATTTTTATTATTGCTTGGAATAGCTTTACTTGTAACATTATTTGTGTTTTCTTATAAAAGTTTAAATGCTTCCCAAAATGTGATACTAGGAGATGAAATTATTCTTCCTGATAGAATTGTATACAAAAATTCCAATAATCAATATTTTGAATTTCTAAAAGATTCTGAACACTATGATGACATAATAGAATTAGTTGGTGGAAGTTTAAATAATTACAGTGAAAATGGAGAAATTGTTTCTCAAGATGCTATAGACTCAATTCATAATAATGAATCGTTTTTGGAATTCGACTACGAAACTGCTAGTAAAAACTATATAATTCCTTTTAGTGATACTAACAAAAATTCCATGATAAAACTTGCTACCACAGGTGGAAAAGTTTGTTCTACCAACTTAAGAAATATTAATAAATTAACTAAAGAACTTGATAAGATTAGTTCTAGTAGCAAGCCTTATTCCTTAGAATATACTGAATTCGTATCTAAAAATCAATTTTCTTTAGAATATAAATATAAACAGCAATTTAAAGAAATAAACTATAAAATATATCAGGTAAAAATAACTGATTTAAAAACTTATGAAAGATATGAAGCTATGTGTAATCTAAGTTTTGATGAACCTATAACAGAAGATACATTTACAGATAATGACCTTATTCTAACTGTAAGTATGGTTCCTAAAATCACTGTAAAAGTAAGTATTGGAAATATACGTTATACATACGAAAATATTTCTAATGCATATGGTTCCCAATATACTGCTCATTTATTAGTTGTAAGCAAAATTGTAAACACCGATTGTATTTATAATACTGATTTATCAACTGTTGATGCACAAGCAAATTTAGACGAATTAGAAACAAGTTATGATGAAAAAATAGATAATTTAGATGAAAATCTATATGTAAAAGATTTTGATCAATTCTATACCGACTATACAAATTCTACTTCTACACTTACTGAAGAACAGGCACAAACTATTGCTTCTACTGCATTTGATGAAGCTTCACGTATCGCTGGTAAATATAATGAAAGTTCACAAACTTATGAGTTAAAAGCTGTACACCCTAATAATTTCTTTACAAGGAAGTCTCGTGAAACTGATACTGTCGCATCATATGAAGTAACAGCTTACTGTTTTAGAAGAACCGATGATATCGGAAATGGTGTTGAAATTTATATAGATAATAAATTAGGAAAAATTATAGGAGGTCGAGCTTTTGGTGATTAAAAATTTTATAAAAAAACATATTAAAGGAATAATTTATATATTATCATGTTTAATTTTAGGAATACTTTTTTACTATTATATTGCCACTTCTGTTCTTTCTTCTTTTGTAATTTTAGCAATGGGGCTATTTAGTATAGAATCAATTGTTGCAACACTGTTATATCCATTTTCTTTATTAATATTATTTTTTGCGGCAAGTTACATTCTATATAAATATTTAATGTACATAATTACAGCTTTTACTAATAAAAAATTACTAAAACCAATACTTTTATTACTTTTACTTGCTATATTAATAACTATATGTATCATTTTTAATTTTGTTTTATCCTCTTCAATAAAACATCTATTTTTAATGATAGTATATATTTTAGGAACTATTTTTATTCCTCTTATCTTATTAGCAATAATACTATTAAATAAAAATTCTTCTAAAAAGAGTAAAGTAAAAAAATCTATTTTAATTGTGGTTTTTGCTTTAATAATTTATATAATAAATATTCCAACATTACTAGTAAGTAGTACATATATAACAACTTATATAGCAAATCATCTAGATAAAACTACACAAGGTCCAAATTTAGAATATTTAAATAATTACGAACAACGAATGGCAACAAAAGGATTTTTATATAAATCTGATGTGGAATATATTCTAAATATAGCTGAACGAAGAAGCGAAAAAGTTATTGTTAATTATAAATTTGATGATGAAACTATAACAATTTCAAATAAAGATGAAAATTTTAAAGATACAATTACAACTAACTTAAAATGGGAATATTATAAATTTAATTATACTTATACTAGTGATATTGTTACAATAAATATTGAAAAATATGCTAATATTCAAGAAAATGAAGAAAAAAATAGTAATATTATTTTAGCAGGAAATATGAGAAATGATTTAATACAAAATGTAACTACAGAAAATGTAGAGACTACTTCTACAAATTTTGTAATAGAAAATAGTTTTACATTAACACCTGGATATAGACCTGATATTAGTAACTTACGACTTTTATTAGTATATGATAAAAATTCTAATAACTTTATCCCTGTGGTAGATAATGAGTCTTGTGTAAATATGATAGCATCATATGAAGTTACATCAACTAGTCTAAGTATTACTCTAAATAACGATACAAATTTAAATGTTTTAGACTATACATTAAGAATAAATAGATATGATGACAATTTAACTATACCAGAGGATAAGAATTATAATTATTATTATCATTATGAACCTGTTGTTACAAGTTCTACAAATGGTACTGGTAATACTGTGTTAACATTTGAATTTGATGATATTTTATCTTTAGAAGAAATGAATAATATAGAAATAATATTCGGTAATAATTAATCACATAAAAATCCTTAGGATACAATCTTAAGGATTTTTATTGAAATATTAAGAAAATACTTGCTAAATTTAGTATTTCATGGTAAAATATTAAGCGCGTACATTAAGGCTAAGTTTATACTTAAGCTTTAATATAGATTTATTTTAAACAACAAGGAGGTGTTTTGGAATGCCAAATATAAAATCAGCTAAAAAGAGAGTTGAAGTTATCAAGAAAAAAACTATGAGAAATAATAGTATAAAATCAGGATACAAAACAGCTATAAAGAAAGCAGAAGCTGCTATAGAATCAAAAAATATGGAAGAAGCAAAAAAATTAACTTCTTTTGCAACAAAGAAAATAGACCAAGCTTGTGCTAAAGGTGTTATAGTAAAAAATACTGCAGCTAGAAAAAAATCTCAACTTTCTAAAAAATTAAATGCAGTAAACGCTTAATTACTTATAATTTATAATAAAAATTATGCATAGTTTTTATTTTAGAAGACCCTATTTATATAGGCGTCTTCTTTTTTTATTATATAGGAAAAATCGCAGATTTTT
>USBY01000002.1 GCA_900553015.1 uncultured Clostridium sp.
TAAAAAAATTGAATTACAAAAAAGGAAAGTGGATGCCCTTAAGATATATAAAAAATGGTTATCAAAAAAATTATTTTCTTTTAATAGTATATACGAAAAAAAATTAGGAGATTTATGCTCTATAACTACAGGGAAACTTGATGCTAATGCTATGAGTGAAAATGGTAAATATAGATTTTTTACTTGTGCTAAAGAATATTATTATATTAATACCTATGCTTTTGATACAGAGGCTTTATTAATTTCAGGAAATGGTGCATATGTTGGATATATTAATTATTACAAAGGTAAATTTAATGCTTATCAAAGAACTTATGTGCTAGATAAATTTAACGAAGATATTTTTTACATAAAATATTTTCTAGATGAATTTCTACCTTTGAGAATATTCTCTGAAAAAAAAGATGGAAATACTCCATATATTGTACTAAGCACTTTATCAAACATGACTATTAAATTTCCTGATTTTAATACCCAAAAAATAATTGTCAATATTCTATCAAAATTAGATAAAAAAATAAATCTTTCAGAAGAAAGACTTAAACTATTATCTAGATTTAAAAATTTTCTTCTTCAACAAATGTTCATATAAAAAGGATTACACTTTTAAATGTAATCCTTCTCTTTTATTTTAACTCTTTCAATCCTAATTCTTTCAAATATTCATTAAGTTCTTCTGTTACTTTCTTGTCTTCTTCATCTATTTTTTCTAGCTCTGCTTGAACTGCATCCAAATCAATTTTTTCTTCTTCCTCAAAAGTATCAACATATCTTGGAATATTTAAATTATATTCATTTTCTTTAATTTCATCCATTGTTGCTAAATGTGAATACTTTTCTATTTCTTTTCTTTCCTTATATGTATTTATTATTTTATCTACATCTTCGTCTCTTAATCTATTTTTATTTTTTCCTGGTTCAAAATTTTTTGAAGCATCTATAAATAATATGTTATCATTTGTTCTACACTTTTTAAAAACTAATATACATGTTGGGATAGAAGTTCCATAAAATATGTTTGCTGGTAATCCTATTACTGCATCTAAATAATTCTTGTCTTCTATCAAATACCTTCTTATAACACCTTCACTAGCGCCTCTAAATAGTACGCCATGAGGCAAAACTACCGCCATAGTTCCATTATCATCCAACAAATATATCATATGTTGAACAAATGCATAATCAGCTTTTGATTTTGGAGCTAATTTTCCATAGTTACTAAATCTTTCATCATTTAAAAATTTTGGATCTGCTGACCATTTTGCAGAATATGGTGGATTAGCCACTATTGCTTGAAATCTCATCTTCATATGCTCTTCACAAGGATTTTCTAAAGTATCACCATTATAAATATCAAATCTATTAAATGGAACTCTATGTAATAACATATTCATTCTTGCTAAGTTATAAGTTGTACTAACTTTTTCTTGTCCATAAAATGCGCTTACTTTTACATCTTTTTGTCTCGCTACTCTTAATAATAAAGAACCAGATCCACATGTTGGGTCATATACATTTTTTAAATCTTTTATTTCCATAGTAACAATTTTTGCTAAAATATTTGATACCTGTTGAGGAGTATAATATTCTCCTGCTTTTTTCCCTGCATTAGCAGCAAATTCCCCTATTAGATATTCGTAAGCATCTCCTAAAACATCTATTTCCGTATCTTCAAATTTAAAATCTATGTCATTAATTTTAAGCATTATTGTTCCTATTAATTTACTTCTTTCCTTTTCTCCCCTACCCAATTTAGAAGAATTTAAATCCATATCCTCAAATAAGTTTTCAAAATCATGTTGACTTGCTTTTCCTAATGTTGATTCTGAAACTTTATTAATTGCTTTATTCAGTATTGAAATGTCAAAATTTCCTGTTTTTATTAATTTTATAAGATTTGAAAACAAATATTCTGGTTCTATTACATATCCTACATCACTGTCCTTTGTTAAATCTTCAATAATTGCCTCTCTATACTCCTCTTTTTTCCATGCTTGTTCGTATGTTAATTTATCACTATTTAGCAGATTTCCTTCTATATAGCTTACTAACCTTTCTGATAAAAATCTGTAAAATATTAATCCTAATATGTAATTTTTAAATTCAGATGCTTCCATTGTTCCTCTTAAATCATTCGCTATGCTCCATAACTTAGAATATAATTCTGTCTGTTGTTTGTTTTGTTTATCAGCTACATCCATTTCTGTTTCTCCTTCTATTTAAATTTATTTATTAGATTTATAATAAACTCTTTGATTGATTTAGTTATATTTACTTTTTCAATTAATGGTTTATTTATTTCCTCTTTGATTTTACCAGTATCTAAAATTCCTGAATATTCATATTCTCCTATAATATCATTTAACAAATTAATATCTATGTCATATTTCTTTGCTATTTGTTCTATCTCCTTTTTCTTGTGTTCATCCATAAAGTTATAGTAATTTTCTTCAATTGAATCGTTTTCATTAAGTGTTGGTATAATTTTATTCAAAAATTCTCTAATTAAATCAGATTTTAATCTTAAATCTTTATTGTCTGCATTTTCCAATTTGTTTAAAATTTCTTTTATATCTTTCTCTTTTTGTTCTTTATCTTTCAAATCTATTGATTTCATTAAGTTTAAAATATAGTCTACATTTATTTTATCTGTATACATTAATTCCAACTCGAAATCAATATCATTCAATATACTAACCTTATTTTGTGCATCTCTGCTAGTAGCTAAATCTAAGTATTTACTCTTATAGTCAAGATATTCTTGATGAGATATACCCACTTCTTCCTCTGTAAACTTAAATTCTCTAAAAATTCTAAGTTTGATTAATATTTTTGTTAATTCTCTAAAAATAATTATAAATCGTTTTTTCTGTTCTTCTGATTGGATTGTATCAATGAATTCAACTGTTGGTGCAAACTCTTTTAATTCTTTTGCTCTTTCAATAAATTTTTCTTTATAGTATTCATATGGTTTTAATAATACTTCATCTGGATTACTTGTATCAGAAAAAATTCTAATTGCTTCATCTACTGCTTTCTTTGTTGTTCTAAAACTTACTATATTACCTTGTGTTTTTGTAGCTTTTTCTACTCTATTTGTTCTCGAAAATGCTTGTATCAAATCATGATATTTAAGTGCCTTATCAACATATAAAGTATTTAACTTCTTACTATCAAATCCTGTTAAAAACATATTTACTACAATTAAAATATCAATTTCAGCATTTTTTACTCTTTTAGATACATCTTTAAAATATGCATCAAAAGTATTTACAGAATAGTTTGTATCAAACATTTCATTATAATCTTTTATTATTCTTTCCAAACTTTCAAATGAAAGTTCATCTTTTCCCTCATAATCTTCATTTGGTCCATATGTAAAAATTGCAGCTATTTTTAAATTTGTTTTTTTAGATTTAAAACAATCATAATATTTTACTAATTGAGGAATACTTGATGTTGCAAATATAGCAGTATACATCATATCATTTGTTTTTATTGGATGCATAGAAAGTATTCCTTCTGTAATATTATTAATTCTCTCATCTGCCATATATGCTTCTTCTGTATTAATTCCTTCAACTTCCACATAATCAATATTATCTAAATTAGCATCTATTGTTTTATAATAGTCTACTGAAAATCCCAATACATTTCCGTCATTTATAGCATCTTTCAATAAATATTTGTGCAAGCATTTTTCAAAAATGTCAGCAGTAGTTCTTCCATCTTGACTTCTGTTTTCTGGAAATCTTGGTGTCCCTGTAAAACCAAAATATTGTGCTTTATTGAAGTACATCTTTATAGCTTTATGCATATCTCCAAATTGGCTTCTGTGACATTCGTCTATAATAAATACTACTTTTTCATCTCTATATTTCTCCATTAATTCCGCATATCTAGGATTATTAATTGCATTAGCCATTTTCTGAATAGTTGTTATTATCAATGGTTTCGTAGAATCTTGTATATTTTTCACTAATTTATATGTACTATTTGTAAAATCTACAGAACCAGGTTCAAATTTATTAAATTCATCAAAAGTTTGTGTATCTAAGTCTTTTCTATCTACTAAGAAAAATACTTGCTTTATGCTTGGTTCATTTGCTAATATTTGACTGGCTTTAAATGAGGTTAGGGTTTTCCCTGAACCAGTAGTATGCCATATATATCCATTATTACTTGTTTCTAATGCTCGTTTTACCAATGCTTCTACTGCATATACTTGATATGGTCTCATTACCATTAACTGCTTGTCTGTTTCATTTATAATCATATACCTAGCAATCATTTTAGACACAAAACATTTCTCTAAAAAATACATTGAAAATTCACTTAAATTACTTATTCTATTATTTTCTTCATCTGTCCAGAAAAATGTATATCCAAAATTTATCTCACCATCTGTATTTGCAAAATATTTTGTATTTACTCCGTTACTTACTACATATATCTGTATAAATTTGTATAACTCTTTATATGATGTTCTTCTATATCTTTCAATTTGATTTACTGCTTCTTTTAATGTTTTTCCTCTTGCTTTTAATTCTATTTGTATCAATGGTAATCCATTAATAAATAATGTAACATCATATCTAGTTTCTCTTTCACCTGTAATACTTGTTATTTGATTTGAAACTTGATATATATTTTTACACCATTGCCTTGTATTAAAAAGTTCTATATATATTTTTTCGCCATCGTCACGCTCTATACATTGCTTTTCTCTTAAAATCTTACTACTAGCAAATACACCTTTTCCAGTAATCATTGTATATAATCTTTCAAATTCTCTATCTGATAGCTCTTTTCCTTTTAATTCAGATCTATTATGTATATTAACTTGTTTTCTAAAATTTTCTTTTACATCATCTAAATTATTTAACTTTATTTTTGTATATCCTAATAATTCTAAATGCTTTATTAGCTTTTCTTCTAACATTGCTTCACTTTCATATTCTTTAGACATAAATTAGCCCCCACAAATCTATTTTTTAACAATAGTAATTTTTCATTCACATTTTATCACAAAATAATAAAACATTCTACAATTTTCGCTGTTTTTATTTATTCTATATTTTAATTCATTCCAAAGAATTCATCATAAATATATCCAGCTTTAATATACATTTTCGTCAACTCCATTTTATACTTTTCTAACAACTCTAAGTACTTTGGCTTAAAAATATTTTTACATAGCCATTTAACACCTTCACTAGAAATAGTAACTTTATTATTATCAAAATATTTATAATTATCAAAACCACCATTACACATTTTCCTAATTGCATTTTTAATGCTTGAATTTGATTTATTAAAATATTTTTTTAATTGTTTTATTGTCATATCTTCATTCCACCAATTTTCATTATGCTGTAACTTTAATAATTCTTCATATTGTTTAATTCTGTTTTCAAAAAACTCTACATCAGCATCTATTTGCTTTTTCTCGTTTTGAAAATACACATATCTTAACCATTTATATCCTTCATCAAGGATATAATATCTTCTGCTTAATATCTTTTCGCTTCTCCATCTACAAGCAGGATGTTTTTTTAGCATTACATATACTGCATATCTTAAGTCTTTATGTGTTATTTCTTTTCCGTTTTTAGTTTTTATATTTAACATTTTAAATTTATTTAATATTTTTTTATAAGATAAAAATATTTTATCAAATTCATTCATTACAACTCTCATAATATCACTTTCTCTCTTTCTACATTTTGTTAAATTTATTATTTGTATTTTCTGAAATAGCAAAAGCTATTTTCAGAAAATCAAGAGCAAATTTTTTGCTCCGAATATTGTAGGTATTTATTCCTGCCCAATATTCGCCAGCCTGGTGTCTTGACACCCTTTTTGCTGTTTAGGGCAAAATTGCCCTAAAACCTTTTTAGCTCTCCGAGGGACATTTTTTATTTATTTTTGTGTTTCATTTTAATAAAAATTAGGACAGTTTAGTAAAAAATTTTATACCTACTTGTCCTAATTTTTTTCTAAATTTTTATTTACTTTTTTGCAAAAATAAATTATAATTTTTATAGAAAATATTTAAAAAAGTTATCTTTTTAGTTAGCAATTGTTACAGCAATTACTAACTTTTTTATTCTTTATTCTATGGTCTCTATCTTCAATTTTTACTAAGTAACACATCTCGTATAGTCTTGAAATAATGGACTTTGCTGTTTCGATTTCTCCATTTATACTTAGCCTATTTGTCAAAGAATTTTGATCATAATTTGTTGTTATAATTACTGGCAAATTATTTTCATATCTACTATTTATTAAAGTAAATAATTTTTCTAATCCCCATTCACTTGGCTTTTCTTTTCCTAAATCATCTATTATTAGCAAATCAACTTTTTCATATAATTTTATAATTTTCATCTCTGAAATATTATTATCTACATCATAAGTATTTTTTAATTCTGCTAATAAATTAATGAGTGTTCCATATATGATTGGTATTCCGTTTTTTATTAATTCGTTGGCAATACTACATGCTAAATGTGTTTTTCCAACTCCATTATTTCCTACTAAAATCAGTCCTTTTCGTTCTACTGAATTTGCTAGTTTTTCACTATATTCTTTTAAACTCTGATACACTTTTTTATTATTTGAATTAACCTCAAAGTTTTCAAATTTATAGTTTAAATTTCTTTTGCTCATTTTGCTATTTTTTATTATTTTGTCTACCTTGTTAGCAAATTCCTGCATTATTTGTAATTTTTTCTCTTCTTCTAGCATTTGTAATTTTTTCATGTCATATTCATTCCAATACTTTTGTGCATCTTTGCAATTACATCTTTCATAATCTAGTTTCATTACTCGTTTAGTGCCATATAAATTCCAGTCTATTGTTTTTCTATACAATTTATTTTTGCAATATTCGCACTCAATGTAATCATTTTTATCAATCGAGGGTTTCAAAATTTGATTCATCTATTCTTGTCTCCTTTCTACTCTCTTCTTTTCTTATCTTTTCTTGTGTAGAATTATAAAAACTTTTTTCATTTTTAAATTCTTCAATTACTTTATTTGATTTTGCAATTTTGTTTAGTTTTTCAATACTTTGATACTTGTTCCAATTTTTAACAAAGTATGTATTATCTTTATAAATTAGCATTCCTAAATCAATAAATTTTCTGAAAACTTTCGTAAAAGTTTTGGAAGATTTTCCGATAATATTCGTAAAATCTTCAATTTTAAATGGTACATTATCACTAATATATAGCCCACCATTTCTGTTACATTCTCCAGCAATAGTTAAAATTTGAATCCATAATCTAAAATAAGTGTCCCCATCCTTTTCTTTTAGTAGAATTTTAATTTTTCTATTAGAGAATATATCGGTGCTTAATTTTATCCATCCAACTTGTCCCATGACCTCCCTTCTTTCTAATCAGATTCTAATAATGAATCATTTTCTTTTTTGCTCAAATAAATATCTAGAGCTTCTTTTCTAAATAAGATTCTTTTTCCAACTCTAGAGCAAGGAATTTGTTTTCTTCTAACTAACTGAGTTATTAGCCAATATGATATTCCTAGATACTCTGCTGCTTCTTTTGCTGTTAGAGTTGTTCTATGTATTTTATCTAATGCCATAATTACCACCTCCTATTCACATTAGTTAAATAAATTTAAAGTTTTGTATTGACAATTTTTATTTAACTATGTATAATCTTGTTAACAAGCTTGTTGCTTGCATTTTAATTGTTAATTTTGTAAAAGTCAATATTTTAAATGCATATATGATATAAATTAGCAACTTTTATAATACTTTTTCAATTGTTAACAAGGAGGTTCTTATGAAGTTTGATATTGTCTCTACAATTTACTATATGAAATTACACATCGCTAATGACAGAGAAATTTTTACAAGAGATTCTTTTTCTCCTGTAATCACATCATACAATAAAAACAATGACACATACACAATACTTAAAGAAAGAAATGAATTTAAAACTAAAAAAGAATACAATAAATATCTTTCTACTTACTCTAATAGTATTTGCAAATTATTTAAATCCGATTTTGTTAGCGAAGCAAATGAATTAGGAACTCTTTTATTAAAATTTGTAAATTATGATTTTACTGATTTTGATTGCTTTGTAGAGTTTGTACGTGAATATGGAATACCCGGAATAGACTTTTATGATGTTAACAAAGGACCTAGCAACCCATTTAATAAATATATCAATTTAAATATTACGAATGACAAAAAAAATATTTTTTTAACTGAAAATGATTTTATTATAGTCTGCAAAAAAATTTTTGAAAAACGAAAGAAAATTCTAATAAAATATCAATCTGAATTTAAGAAATTAATTAATTTTACAAATAACCTATCAAATTTAGACTATTTGAGTGATTTTTCTATTGCTGATAGATTTTATATATATAAATATGCAAATGATGATTATATGGATATGTCACTAGAATTAAGTATATTTATTACTCTTTTGTATGATATAGAACCCCTAAAGGATTTTAATCCTCATTTATTTTATCACGTTAAAAGTAGTTTTGAAGAAAATGCAAAAACTATTGCGGAAAAGCTAAAAAGTTCTCATCAAAAATACGATAATGACCTTTTTCTATCTTTCTGCTTTAATTGTCATACAATCGAATCTGCTTGCTTTATAACTCTTTTAGAGTTAATAAAAAATGATACACCTATATATGTATGTAAAAATTGTGGTAAATATTTTATTCCTTCTTCAAAGAAGAATACACTATATTGTGACAACATATATGAACATGGTAAGACTTGCCAAGAAATTGGTGCAATGATAACTTATAATGAAAAATTAAAGAAAGATGAAGTAAATGCATTATATAGAAAAACCTTATCAGCCAAAAAGATGTTAGCAAATAGAAATCCAGATATTCCAATATATTTAGAAAAATATGAAAAGTGGAAAGAAGAAGCTAATAAGTTTAAAGATGATATAAAACAAGGTTTAAAAACACAAGAAGATTTTAAGAATTGGATAGAAGAAACTAGAAAGAAATATTAAATTCACATATATTAATTAAAACTATAAATTTAGGAGGTTAGATACAATGCAAACCTTATACATAATAACAGGTCCAGCTGGAGTCGGTAAAAGTACCATTTCTCAAGGATTAGCTAAAAGAAGCCAAAAATCCGCATTAATTGAAGGAGACAATATATATCATCAAGTTATTGGTGGATATGCACAAGCTTGGAAACCTGAAAATCATTTAAAAACTTTTTGGAAAATATGCATAAATACAATTAAAATATATTTAGAGGATGGGTTTGATGTCGTATTTAATTACATAATCTCTCCTAAAAATATTGAGTTAATAAAATCTTCAATTCAAAATTATAATATTAAAGTTGTCATTTTATTAACTGACGAATCCACTCTATTATCTAGAGATAAACAAAGACCTATAAATTGTCAAATGAATGAACGTTGTCTAACTTTATTAAATAATTTCAAGAATAGAAATTATAATCCAAAAAATATATTAGATACATCTAATCTATCAATTGATGAAACTTTAAATATTATAGAAAATGAAAATAGATTTATTTTATAGGAGGTGTCATATGAACATACAGTTAGATTACTCTTTTTCTATTAATGAATTTCTAGAAATGGTCGAATCCGTTGGTTGGAAAACATATTCTGAGCTACAAGTTGAAAAAGCCTTGAAAAATACAATGTATATGGTAAAAGCTACTGTTGACGGAAAACTAGCCGGCATAGGTAGAGTAGTTGGCGATTATAGCATTGTTTGTGTTTTAACAGATATCTGTGTAAAACCCGAATTTCAAGGACATGGAATCGGCTTAAAAATTACAAATGAATTAAAAAGATTAATTGAAACAAATGTAAGTGAAGGAGAAAAAATGCAAATAGAATTAACTCCTACTGCTGGTAATGAAGCTTTTTATGAAAAAGCTGGTTTTAAATATAAGCCAGACAAAATTACTGGTATGTATTTATGGATAAAAAAATAAATTTATATAAAATCCTTGCCATAGTTATACTTGAAAGGAGGTGAAAAAAGTAATGGCAGGGTATCTTGAAAAGAGAGGTAAACACTCATGGAGATTAATTGTATCACATGGTTTTGACAGTTACGGTAACAGGATTAGATATACTAAAAGCATAAAAGCAAATAGTAGACGTGAGGCAGATAAAGAACTTGTAAATTTTGTTTATGAAATTGAAAACGGTATTGTTTTACAAAACTCTTCAATGACATTTAAAGAATTTACAGATTTATGGTCTAAAAATTACGGTTCAAAAGAATTAGCTCCAAAAACTTATGAAAGATATAAAGGAATGTTAAACACTAGAATTATTCCCTACTTTGGACATTTTAAATTGTCTAATATAAAACCAACTCACATTATGAATTTCTATGATTATCTTTCAAAAGATCATCAGTTAAAAAGATGTAAAAATAATAATAGAAAAACCGTAATGAAAAGTCTATCATCTAAAACGATACTTGAGCATCACCGTTTACTACATGCTATGTTGCAAAATGCAGTATATTGGCAAATAATACCTTATAATCCAGCAGATAGAGTCAAACCACCTAAACACCAAAGACCTCAAATCAAATATTATGATGACATTCAATGTAAGCAATTATTAGAAGCTTTAGAGAATGAAGAAATTAAATTTCAAACTATTGTTATATTAACATTGTTTACTGGTATGCGTAGAGGCGAAGTATTGGGTTTAGAATGGTCAGATATTGATTTTGATAATGGTTTTGTACATATTACTAAGGCTAGTCAATATACATCTGAAAAAGGCATTTTCGTAAAAAATCCTAAAACTCAAAGTTCAATTAGAGAAGTTGGAATTCCTGATATAGTTATCAATATGCTTAAAAAATATAAAACTTGGTATGATGCTGAAAAAGAAAAATGTGGTAGCTTATGGATTAACTCAAATAGACTATTTGTCACTTGGAATGGAAGTCCAATGCATCCTGATACAGTTACAGATTGGTTTCGTTCTTTTATTAAAAAGAACAATTTGCCAAAGATTACTTTCCATGGTTTGCGACACACAAATGCTACTTTGCTTATATCTCAAAATGTAGATGTAGCTGTTGTAGCATCAAGATTAGGGCATGCTCAAATAACTACTACCTTAAACTTCTATGTGCATCCAATAGAAGCTCATAATAAAGAAGCAGGTAATGTTCTAGAGAAAATGCTCATATAAATCATTATAGAATATATAATTTTATAATGATTTTACCAATAAAAACTCTTTTCAAAATTCTCAAAAATTACTTTTTTGATTTTTAAGTTTTATATAAATTAGCAATGGTTAAATATGCTATTTATTGCATAAAAATGTAGGGACTGTCCCCAAATTGTCCCCACTTTTAGAATTTATATTAAATTTTATTCAAATAAAATTACTTTTAATCCATTGATACTGTAAGATTACGTTGTTTTAGCATGTTACTTATTTACAGTAGATTTCAACGGGTTATGAGCTAAAACTCTTCTTTTTGATATACTAAATAAATTATAGTATTGCTTAGTCAATAAAATAATAAAAAAGTCTGAATATCAGACTTTTTAACTTACTATAGAATCTAAAACCATTATTATATTATATCCACTAAAAAAATATGTAATAATATCATCTATTGATGATGTTATTGAATTACCATGTGCCAACTGATTCCTAAGTTCAACTAAGGAGTTTAAAGATTGCTTATCTACCTCCTGTATTGCGGCTTTAAAAGCTGCATTCCAATCTCCATTTATTTGTTTTAATAAAGAACACATATTATCAAATTTTGGATTAGCGCTACCATCTTTAATATGTTTTGAAAAATAAGCTATAGCTTCTTGATTCGCATTTTTTATTAAATGATTATATATAATATCTTTAAACACAATTTCAAGTGTGCCACAGCTTTTTATCACGGAATATGAAACCAAATATTTTACCATATCTCCCAATGGATCTTTGGTAATAAATTTTTTTATATTGGTTAATTCCGATATACAATCCTGGATGGATTGATTATTATTTCCATTCATAATTTAAATCAAATAAATATTCAGTAGCTAAAGTAATCCTTTTTTTAATATTTTCTATTTTAGTAGTTCTAGTACTAATTGCATCTTTAAATTCTTCATTATTTAACAATTTAATATGTTTATCTTTTATCTCAGAGAAATTATAAGTTGAAAAATCTAAGTGTTTGGAAGCATATAGAAATGCAGCAGAAACTGCTTCAAATATTGTAGGGTGAAATTTTGGCACATATATTTCACTATATATCTCTTCTGGATTATTTTTAAATGACAAGTTATTAAATGCTATACTTCCTAAATTTATATTAATAATATGCATAATTTTTTCAAAAGTTGATTTTAATTTTTCATACTGATTATCATCTATATTTGAATTTTGTGACATATATTCATTTAAAAACTTTTTCAATATAATTTGGTTTTTTAAATAAAAATCCGTATTTTCAATATCAGTAATAGCAAAAAATCTAAGAATATTTTCCATGTCAAGCATTCTAATGTCTTCTTTGCAATTTAATAATTCTCTCCAATCAGTATTCTTGTTTAATTCTATCAATAAATCATTAAAGCGCCCATGATAAACGCAATTTCTAATTTCTTGAGAAGATAAAGTTCTTCCAGAAGTGTTTATCCTTTCAAAAATTTGAAACATCCCTGTATCATTATTTGGTTTTTTCTGCTCAAATATAATGGCATGTATTGTAGTATTTTTTATACGTCTTTGTTCATCATCAGACAATTCAGAAAAGGCCTTACCTCTCCATCTTTCATTAATTATAATAGAATTTGAAAGTTTAAATACTTTATTATTCTGCGAAAAAATACCTTTGACATAATCATATACAGTCTTTATTCTTTGATAACCATCTATAATTAATTGCTGCTCATTCTTTTTCGCTAAAAAAATACTTGGAATTGGTAAGCCTAATAGAATCGAATCTATTAATCTGCTTGCCTCATCTAATTTCCATACATAATTACGTTGAAGAGTTGGTTTAATAAGGTCTTTATCATCATACATCATAATTAATTCTCTAAAAGTTAAATCAGCTCCCCATGAGGTGATATTAAATAAATCATCATCTGAATATGAAGAATTTTCTTCTTTATTTATTATAGTTTTAAAATTACGTTCCATAAAAATCCCTTCTCTACAAAATAATCTATTACAAAACTCTTTGTAATCAATCAAAGAGATTATATCATAATAGTCATATTTTGAAAAGCGTAATATTGGGAATTTGTATGGAAACATAAAATAAAAATTTTTAATAGAAACATTGTTTTTACATATAGTTATTTTTTCAAAAACATTTAAATTGGTATTAGGAATATAATAATAATTTTTTTTCATCATTTTACCTCTATTTCAGTATATGCACATAAAGCAAAAATATGTATATTATCTTTTTTTTGAATAAAAAATGGATAATATACATATTTAACTATTTCAAAAATCTTCATACTTTTTCTATAATTGTATTTTTTGATATAAAATTATGATTTTATATCACGGTGAAATTATCTGCTTTATCCAACCCCAAAATCCGTATTCTCAACTAAAATATCAACATTCTCGAAATCCTTATACAACGGATAAACCTCCTGCATAAACTTTCTTTTTAAATCCTCATCAGCAGGCATAATATCATCCATTTCCTTGTACAAATTAACACAAACTCTATCAAAATTTTCCATTCCAATTTTAATATCCTCTTTTACTTGCTCTAAAGTTTGTCCTTCAACTCCAACCAACAAATTAACTATATCAAACACTTCCTGCAAAGCAGATAAAGTAGGATAGCCAAATCCTTTATTTAAAATTTTCTCCCTAAAATCAGCGTCAAAAGTCTCCACTCCACCTTTTACCTGTAAAACTATTCCTAATTTTGAACACTTTTTTCTTAGGTCTATTATGCGTGATTTATACATATAGTGACTTTCTATAATTAATCTTTTAATTTCTTTTTGTTTACAAACTTTTAACAACTTATTAAAGCTTTTTTCATTTAATTCAAATATACTTCCTGAATTAATAGCTTCTAGTACACCGAATTCTCCTGTAACTTTATCTAACGCTTCAGCATTTATCTTATATTGCCCCTCTTCATCTTTATTTCTGTCTAAATGATAATTACAAAACTTACACTTACTCCATTTGCATCCATTACCGATTAATAAAACGATTTCTCTTTTATCTTTATCTAGTATTTTTGAATATCTTTCCATAATTCTCCTCTTCCAGACATTACCTTAATAAACTTTTCTATAATTTTTATCTTCTTCTATAAAATCCGTACTATTTATATGCTTTACGAACATTCTAATATTAATCTTTCTCTATTTCAAGTTTTTCCTACCAACTTATATAATTAACTTTACTGATTTTCATAATTAACTTTACTGATTTTCACAGTTTTATTAATTGCCAAAATAAATTTTCCCCAGACTATCTGGAGGTTTTCATAAAACAAAAAATACCACCCCGCATGGGGTGGATAAAATGTAAAAGCAAATCAGTTATGGATGATTACCTCCATAGGTAATTTGCCATTCGAGGCTTTCAAGTTGCCAATTTCAGTTACAGTTCGTGAATCAAATCCTCGGAAAATTGAAACTTCTCCATCTTCTGATCGAACTGTTATGAAATCACCTATCCGTTCAGATGCAATATCAAAGCTTTTTCCTGCTTCGATAATCGCTCCCTTTCCATAATAGCTAATTTCAACTGTTTTTGATGTTTCATTTGTAATTTTCATGTCTATCTACCTCGCTTTCAAATAAAACACACATATATTATAGCACATTGTTGACATAACTTCAAATCACTTTTTTAATGAATTAATTTCTCTAAAAAAACTGCAACACCGTCATCATCATTAGACAACGTTATTTCATCTGCTTTTTCTTTTACAATATCAATTGCATTTGCTACTGCAACTTTATACCCTACTTGTTCAAACATTGATAAATCATTATTATCATCGCCAATTGCAATTGCTTCTTCTTTCTTGATATTCAAAATTTCTAATAATTTTTTTATTGCAGTTCCCTTATTGCAATCTATATTTGCAATATCACAAAAGATAGTTTTATCATCTTTAAATTTAATATCTAATAAACTTTTATGTCTATTTTTTATCTCAACATTTTCTACCTGTTCAAGTTTAGGTATCAAATTCTTTATTTTGTCAAAATCGCTATCTGCTATTGTGCATTGCACAACATCATTATTATATACAAAATTTCTTATATCCTCTACTAATTTTATCTCTTGATCTGGATGTTTTACTTTATTTACAACTCTTCCTTCTCCAACATTCATAATAAATCTAACATCCGCTGGATTAGCGATCTCATAAAGTTTTATTATTGCTTCTTTATCCATTTTGTTTATATATAGCACTTTATTTTGTTCATAATCAAAAATGTTCCCACCACTTGATGTAATAATATATTTACTCGCAAAACATTCTCTACTTATCTTTTCGGTATATTTTCTTGGTCTTCCAGAGCACAATATTACTAAAATTCCATTCTCTGTAACTTTCTTAATTGTATTTATAGTTTTTATTGAAAGTTCTCTTTCACTATTTCTTAAAGTTCCATCTATATCTATAAATATTGCTTTTATCATAAATCTTAACTCCTTTATATTTCCTATTTCTCAACCTCTTCTTTTATCTTCTCAATATTTCCACCTTCATCAGTATTTAACCTAATCAAATCCAGGCTATACTTTCTAAAAATAGAATCCTTCATCCTATCTTTTACTAACTGTTTTGGATTATTCGCATGAAAAGCAAATCCATCAACCTCTATACAAAATTTAGGTGTTCTATCATTCTCATATATTATAAAATCTACAGAAGCATTATTATTTACATATCTTCTTTCCTCTTCTGTAAGTCTAGATAAATCCTTAAATATATTTTTTAAATACATTTGAGAGCAATAAGACAATCCTTTACTCTTCTCTGTTTTTAATACTTCTATCAAAACAGTTTCAATAATATTCTCCGATTTATATTTTGAAGTATGTACCAATTTTGACTCTAACCATTTCAATCTTGGAGAATATTCATTATATAGCAAATCAAACACAGACACAATTTGACTGTTTATAATATTTTTATCCAAAGAATTATATTTTATATATTGGATTAAAGCTTTTATTTCATTAGATTGTTCTGAAAATAACTTTTCATTCGTAATTAATATAAATTGTTCTTCTGCTCGTGAAACAGCCACATTAACTAAACATGGATCATCTACAAAATTCATACGCCTTTTCCCAGTATTTGAATTATCCAAAACAGTAGATAAAATCATAACTTTCTTTTCTTTGCCCTGATATTTATGTACTGTTTTACTTTCTATTTCTTTATTCTGCATAGCTGCTTTTTCTGCTTGTTTCCTATATGGAGTTGTAAATCCTATATCATTTTTATTAACATTCTTTAATAATTCTCCTTCAGCAATTTCCTTCTTTAACATTTCTAATTCGCGTTGATTATAGTTTCCTCTTTCTACCATATTATTTAGAACTCGCATATGATTTCCTGGTGCTGGATAGTATATGTATAATGGATTCTTTTGTGTTGCATGATTTTTATTCTCATATGGAATTAATTCTCCATCATAATATCTTTGATTACAGAATTCTATTATCTTTGGATGGCATCTATAATGTTCTTTTAAAATTTGCGTTGGTATCTTTCCATTATATACTTTTAAAATTGATGTTAAAATGTTTTCTTTAAAATAACTATATTTATCATCACTTATCTCTTGAACTTTAGTTTTTATTTTTTCATCAACTATTTGTGGTAATTGCTTTTCGTCTCCAACTACTATAACATTTTTAGCACATGATAATGCTAAAGTTGCAGTTAATAAATCAACTTGTGATGCTTCATCTATAATTAAATAATCAAATAAATGTCCACTTGGCGTACAATATCTTAAAGAAAATGCTGTACTAAGAATTACAGGAAAACGTTCATTAAACTTTTTAAAGTCTTTTTTATAGTTTTCTTTTGATGGAATATAATTCATATTTTCATATTTTTCATATAACATACTTTCAAATATCTTCTTAGAAATTTCAGTATGCTCTTTTTGTAATTTTTTAAAACTCTTATCTTTAAGTTCTCGTTCAATTTCTGCTATTTTATTTTCTAATTCTTTTATTTTTACTATGTAATATTGTCTTTGCAAAGTTAATATATAATCTATACTTTTTGATTTTTTCGCTTCTGTTCCAAATCTTAACAATAGTAAAATATTAAATACAATTTTATATTGCAAGTATTTTTCCTTTGCAAGTTTCGCATATGCCAAAAAGTCAATAATTTTTGCTGATGACATATTTTTCATTTTCTTTGAATCTATTTTCTCAACATTTTGACTTTTATAATATTCTTCAAAATATTTTTGCTCTAATTTATAATTGTCCAATTCTCTTTTTAATTTATATTTTTCGTTATTTAATTCTAATAATTTCTCTAATTTATTTGTTATTTCATATAGTTTTTGATAAATGTCATCATTTATCTGCTTTTTGTAGAAATTACTAATATCTATTTGTGGTAGATGATTAAAAAAGTCTGTTACATTATCATCTTTACCTAATTCTGCTACAATAAAGCCATATCCATTTTTATCTAATTTTTCTTTTACATTTCTTGTTGCTTCATTATTACCTGAAACTAACGCAATTGTTTTATTGTTAGCAACCAAATTTGCTATTATGTTTAATATTGTCTGAGTTTTTCCTGTTCCTGGAGGTCCTTTTATAACTGATATATTGCTTTTATTTACATTTTCTACTGCTTGTTTCTGGCTAATATTAAAATTAAATGGATAAATATTTACTTTTTCTTTTAATTGGCCTTCTGTATTTATACCATTCAAGTAATATTTAAGTACACTTTTTTCTGGAATTGTAAATTTGTTATATTGTTTTTCTAACAAATAACGTTCTTCTCCTGTTTTTTCGTCTACAATTTTCACATATTTTGATAATTTTTTAAAATAATTTAATATTTCTTCTTCAGATGATTTATTATTATTTTCTAGTAATTTAATTTTGTTTATGTCTGTTAACTTTTCTCTTGAATCACTAAATATTATTCTTATCTTTGATATATATTTTATAATTTTAGTTACATTAGAAATTATGATATTATCTATCATTAATATTTGATTATCCTTAAGTTCTATTTGCTGTATAGCATTTTCTATAACTACTTTTGAAAAATTATATTTATATGTTTTGTTCGCATTATAAAACTTTATAATATAGTATTTTTCTGTTTGCTCTAGCCTTTCTATTTCTTCTGTTTTATCTTTTCCGTCTATTAATACTAAATATTTTTCTTTATTCATATCAGTTACTCCATATACAAAAACTTTTACCGTATTATAACATTTATTTTCAACATTTTCCAAATATTTCTTGTACTCCACATTTTCATATGCTACACTAATAACATAATTTAATTGGCAAGCAGTATTCATCTTCATAAGTTACACAGAAATTACCATTCTTTAACTGTACTTAGACAATATAAACACTTGCTTACCAAAATAAAGGAGAGTGTATAAAATGTTTAAATCTGATTCTATCAGACCTATAGCTTTAGGCATTGCTAAAAAGGATAATAAGATTTTAGTCGGCATTGGATATGACAAAGTAAAGAAGCAAACCTTTTACCGTGCTTTAGGTGGAGGTATCGAATTTGGCGAAACAAGTAAATCTGCTGTAAAAAGAGAATTTCAGGAAGAAATTCATGCAGATATTATAGTAAATGAACTTCTTGGTGTTACAGAAAATATTTTTACCTATCAAGGAAAAACAGGACATGAAATCGTATTTCTTTATTCTATAGAAATTCCAGAGGATACTTACAAAGATGAATATGAAATTGATGATGAAGCTGATGAGTATAATGCTGTATGGGTAGATATTGATGATTTTAAATCTGGTAAAAAAATTATCTATCCAGAGGGATTTTTAAAATATATCTAGAGGTAAAATATGAATATTGATAACAAAATAGATAAAAATATAATTGAATTTGTTTTAAAACTATTAAATGTACCTTATGAAAGCTACAAGTATTTTACAGATGGTGTTTCAAGCCATGTGATTTTATTAAACAACAAATACTTGATTAAGAGAAGTACTCCATATGCCATAAAGGCTGAAATCAAATTTTTAAGTTTAAATCCTAGTCCTAAAATGCAAAAAATTATTTATTTTGACCCTTCATATAGATTTGCTGTTTATGAATTTATTCACGGAGATATTATGAAACAAGTTGATGATATTGATGATTTTCTAGATAATATTCTTTATATTACAAAAAATTATAAAACTGTTGAGTATTACGGTTTTGGTTATCTCTATGAGGAAAAAGCAAGTTGGTCTGAGTTTTTACTTGATGAAATAGCTGATTCTACTAAAACCTTAGAAGCTTATATTCCAGATAATTCTATTGTACTGGATCAAGTAAAACTATTAGAAAATTATAGATTTGATAAAAAATTAATTCATGGGGATTTTGGTACTCATAATTTTATAAAAGTTAATGGTAAATTTGCTGGCGTTATTGATCCGATGCCTGTACTTGGAGATAGCTTATATGACACTTTATTTGCCATTGTTAGTAATGCAAGTGTCGTAAAAAATATTTCTCTTGATAAAATTTATAGCTTACTTTCTGAGCCTCATGAAAAGATTAAAGCTATGTTGATTGTTGTTCTATATTGTAGAATTGCTAGATGTTTAAAATATCATAAGCAAGACATAAACATATATATGGATTTTTGGAACCGTTTAACCTTATAATTATAAAATATTAAGCCACCAACGAATACAAGCTGTCGTTGATGGCTTTTAACATAATTCCAAAATAGGTATTTAAGTACCTTCATTAATTTTCAATATCGGGATTTAAAGAACGTCCCCAAATCCCCCAGAACATCCTATGTCACCTTGAACGTTCTATATTACAAATGCTGTCCCTAAATCTCGAATAGAAAAAAAAGGACCGTCCTCATATCCCTATTACTCTAATTGTCCTTCTCTTTTCTCCTTTTTCTTTTTAGGAAATTTCTTATCAAATTGTTCTACCTCTTCTTGCTCTACTGTGTAAACATCTGGATCTGTATATATTCCATATATTCCTTTCATTTTATGCTTATCCAAAACTTTTACCATAAAAAATGGATTTTCTTCATTTTCCATTCCTTTATAAAATATATTATATTTTGATGCAGGTTTAAATCCAAATTTTTCATAATATTCTGGTTTCCCTGTTATTACTACTGCTGGATAACCTAATTCTTTTGCCTTTTTTAAAGTAAATTTTATTAGTTTCTTTCCATATCCTGCGCCTTGATATTCTGGCAATATACTCACTGGACCAAACAATAAAACCTCATTTTCTCCATTTTCATTTCTTACTTTTCCTTTGGCATAAACTATACTTCCTACTAATCTTTGCTTGTCTTCCATTACATAACTTAATTCTTTTACATAGCATTTATCTGTTCTAATTTTATGAAGAATATAATGTTCATAACAACCTGGCCTATATACATTCCAAAAAGCTTCTCGTGTTAAATTTTCATTCATAAAATAGTCTTTTTCTTCTTCTAAACGTATCTTCATATTAACTTCCTTTATTTATTATATTATATATAATCCCCAAAAGGATCCATCACTCAAATATAGCAAGAAATCAAAACAATCTCTTTTAATTTTTCTTCCACTCCATAAGTATCTCTACTTCATTATTTGCTTTATCAATATCTTCTTTTATTGGCTTAAATTGTTCTCTTTCATAAAAGTTTATAGCTTTAGTATTTTTACTATAAACTTCTAGTGTTAGCTTATCATATTTGTTTTTACAATAAGTTATTAATTCTTTTCCAATTCCTTGATTTCTATATTTTTCTTCTACAAATATTCCTTCTATGTGTCCCTTATTTATTCCGATAAATCCTTTTATTTCTTTGTTGTCTTCATACACATATACTTCTGCCTCTTGTATTGCTTCCTTTACGTATTCTACATTACTAGTCCAATATTCTTGTGGAATATAATTATGTACCGAAATATTTGTATCTAACCATATTTGCATAATTTTTTCTAAATCGTTATTATCACTTTTCCTAATCATTTTTTACATTCCTTAAATATTATCTTCTATGTATTTTTTTGCATACTTTCTTATATCTTCCATTCTTGCTTTTGTTTCTTCATTTTTATATTCTATTTTATCAATTAAAATATCAATATAATTTTTGTCTTTAATATACTTTAATGAACTTTTAAAATATAAATCAAATATAAAAGCAAGTATACATACCCAATAATCTATTAAAGTTTTTCTATCCTCAAGTTTGATGCATTTATGTGCTAAAAAGTCATTATATACTACATCAGACATCGCAGAATTAGAAAGCTCTCCTGCTGCATCTTTAGTTTCTGGAAAACTATCTTCAAATTTATTTTCTTCTTTTACTCTAAAATTATCTAATTTATCTGCATCTCTTATAATTTTACAATGTAGCTCTTCTAATTCATTTAATCCATCTTCTATTTTGTATTTATTATGAGTATATATCGCCTTTTTTATTATCTCGTCATATTTATTTGTTTGAATAAATTTTCTTATTAAATTTTCTTCAAATAGAATTTTAACACCATAATCTGCATGATCAAACCCTTTATCAGAAAAGTTTCTAAGTAATGTAACTTGTTTAAATCTTCCTATATCATGCAATAACGCTATTAGTTTAGCTAAAGCTACATTTTCTTCATCTAACCCTTGTTCTTTTGCTATATATTCACTTAAGTCTACAACATGGTATGTATGTGTTATTTTTAATAAAATACTTCCATCTTCCCTGTCAAATTGTTTTACATAGTCATTAAAAACTTGTTTTGCCATTGTAAAGTTTATTTCGCTACTTGTATTTGTTCTTATTATATAACGTTTAATCTTTTTGCCAGAATATTCTGATGTCAACACTCCTGTTGGAATTGCTCCTGCACTTTCTAAAACTCTTTTTGATGCATCATTTTCTATATAATGGCATGCAACAATTTCGTTCATTCCTAATTCTCTGCATTTATTTACTAGCATATTTGCAACAGCTTTTGCATATCCTTTTCTTCTTTCTGATGGACGTATTCCATATGCAATATTTCCTAATGTATCTTTTCCTAATTGTGTTAAATTGCTTCTTACCGCAGTTATTCCAATTAATTTATCTTGATCATTTACAACTAAATAATAATTGCATTTTTCATACCAGTCTCTATCTTCGTGTATTCCAATAGCTGCATTTTTTGCTATGCTAACTATATTTCTATATTCTATTTCATTATTACAAGGTATTTCTAAAATATCTGGTGTTAAAGATGTATTGCTCGCTTTCCATTCTTGTAACATCTCTATATATTGTTTGCAATATTTATCATCTATTTCTTCAAATCTTAGCATATGTCTTTCCCCCTATATTATTTGTTCTATATTTCCTCCATTTTTCCTTGTAATTTTATATTATATTCTTCTAATAATTTTAGAACATCTTCACTATCATTAGGAAGTACTCTTCTTCCATTTATACCTAACGCATTTGCTGTCTCAAAACTTCTTCCTGTATCGTCATCATCTATAAATAAACACTCTTCCGGAACTAGCTTATATCTATTTAATAATCTTTTAAATATTTCTTCATCTGGTTTCTTAATGTGCTCATATGCTGAAATTACTATTCCATCACATAACTTAAAAAATTCGTTATCTTTAAAATATTCATACGTAAATGTCGACATATTTGACAACACATAAATTTTATATCCAATATCTTTTAATTGTTTTGCAATTCCTATTGTACCTTCATTCAACTTTAAATATTTTGCTCTGTTATCCATAACTTCTTTTATTAAAGGTTTATATTCGTCTGGTACCCTTTCTTGTATTCTTGATATAGCTTCTTCTTTACTTATATTTCCTAAATCTAGTAATTTCCATTCTTCTGATTTGAATATATATGTTATTAGATTTTTAGCCATTTCTTCACTAGCTGTAAAATTATACATCGTTTCTATTGTTGAGCATTGTAATATTACATTTCCTAAATCAAATATTATATTTTTTATCATCCTTTTCCTCCTATTTATTCTAGTAGCTATATAAAATTTTATTCTTGACCTCTACTCCTAATATTCATCTTCTTATATTGAATTTATTTAACTAATCTGTAAACATCTAATATATCTTGTTCTGTGTTAAATTTAATACTTTTTATTCCAAGCTCGTTTCCTATATCAACATTTCTCTGTCTATCATCAAAAAAAATTGATTCTTCTTTTTTTAAATTATATGTGTATAATAATTTTTTGTATATCTCTGGATTTGGCTTACATAGATGAACTTTAAACGAATAAATTCCTCCATCAAATTCGTTTAAGATGTCTTCTATATATTCATAAGTTTCTTTTGTAATGTTTGATAAGAAATATATGTTATATTTTTCTTTTAGTTCTCTTATTACTTGTAATACATTAGCTTTTATAGGAACAATATCTTTTAAATTGCTTTTAAGTAACATTTTTTCTATATAAGCTCTATATGCTGGATTTTCCGAAATAATCGAATTCATACATTTTTCTAAGTTAATGTATCCTAATAGATATTGACGAAATCCTTTGCTTCCATATACTATTTTGTAGAGTTCCTTCGTTTCCTCTTCTGATACTTGTAAATACTTTCTTAAATTTTCTTTACCATCATCTAAAATAATCCCACCAATATCTAAAATCATATTTTTAATCATGATTTGATCCTTTCTTTCTATATCCTTCTTATTTTATAATCAAGTACTTTCGCATTTTCATCTAAAATAAATTTTCCTTCAAACATACCGTCTTCAAATATATATTTAGTAAATTTACTGTTCATATCAAATTGCTTTATATTTTCTAACTCGTTAATATCTATCCATTCTAATCTTCCTTCTTCAGATTCTTGTAGATTTCCATCAACATTTTCGGCAGTATATATAAATATTATACCCTCTGTGCTATCTTTCCAAAACGATATTCCTTTAAGTTTTGGATCTTTTAATTTGAGCCCTGTTTCTTCTTTAAATTCTCTTAATAAACATTCTGTAGGTGTTTCTCCTGCTTCCATTTTTCCACCTATTGGAGCATATACTTGTCCCCATTTTTTATTAAATTTTATAAATAATATTTTGTTGTCTTTCTTTAAATAGCATGCTGTACTTCCAAAAAAATTAGCTCTCATGATATACTCCTTTATTCGCCAGTATATGTGATTCTAATATTCACATATTAAACTTGCTACTCCTATTTTACAAAGAACTATATCATAAAAGCTTCTATTTTACTACTTTTTATCTAAATATTTATATCCAACTATGCAAAATTTTAAACACTATAATAAATTTGCTTTATTTTCTAAATACCAATTTGCGAATATTTTCATCGCATCTTTACTTTCATACTTTTTCCTTGTAGCTCGCTCCTCTTTTGTCATTTGTGCTAATGTTTTTTCATATCCGCTAGGTATATAGATATACCATAAATCTGACCATTTTTCGTTTGTATCGTTTCCTAATATTTCTTTTGCTAGTTTTCCTTTATGTTCTCCCATAAATTGATGTACTTCTTTTCCATCATAGTATGATAGACATTCTGTGAATTTGCAGTTTCTGTTTTCTTTTCCTTCCATTAATTTTAAGATTCCCTCTAGTCCTAATGTTTCTAATGAAAAGTTAACAAATGCTCTTGGAAATCCATTTAATTCTTCTATCCAGAAACCACAATCTAAAGAAATACAGGGCTTTTTTACTAGATTATATGCCTCTTCTACTTTAGCTTTTGAAATAAATTTTATATCATCACTTCTTGGTTCATCTAACTCGTATTCAAATATTTTTACATTTACTCCTGCTAATTGTTTTTGTGCTGATGCTATTTTCCCTTTATTATGTGTTACAAATACTATTTCTTCCATCTCTTATTCTCCCTTTTTATAATATATTTTTTAATTCTTCTAACTTATGTATTTCATATGTTGGCTTATAAATACTAGCATTCTCATTCCTAATATTAAACCAACATGTATCCATTCCTACTTCGTTTCCACCTTTAATATCTTTTTCTAATTCATCTCCTATAAATAACATTTCTTTGGTATTATGGTTATTTATTTTATTAAACAAAGCTTCATAAAAATATGCATGTGGCTTCATACTTCCGCATTCATCTGCTGCAAATGTTTCATCTATATATTCATTTATTCCTAATCCCTTCAGTTTTGATGGTATTGCTGTACTTGGTCCATTACTTGCAATTATAAGCTTATATTTTTTATCTTTTAAATATTTTATAATTTCCTTAGCTCCTTCTATTTCTTGTACTTTTAGTTTTAGTCCTTCTGTATATATTTCATTCATTTTTACTGCTTCTTCATATGAAATTCCTTTAAAATATCTTAGAAATCTTTGTGCTCTATTCCACTCTGCTTTTCCCTCTCTTGACATTCCTTCTCTAGGATCTTTTACTATTCCTGCAGCCCTTTTCTTCCAGTAATTTTTATCTATTGCTTGAAATTTTTTAAATTCGTCATCTGTATATTTATCTTTTGTTAGTATTTTAAATGCTTCTTGCATATTTTTTGTATCGTCATTTAAGGTATCATCTAGATCAAATATTATTGTTTTATACATTAAAAATCCTCCTTTTGTGATTATTTTATCACAAAAAGAGGAAATATAATTGTCAGTTTAATTTTTTGACCAGATTTTTAAATTTACTTCTTTTTCGTATTTTTCATCTAATATTTTATATGAAATTATGTCATTTAATTTGAATAGTCTAATTTCATTCCTTAATTCACAAAATGCTGCAACATACCAATTATTTAAATATGTAAATAGCTCTGCCGGATGTATTGTTCTTTTAGTTATTCCTGAATTGACAGATTTAAACTCAATATAGATTTTATTTCTGTTATTGATTGCTAGTCTAAAATCCTTATATATTTCTGTAAATTCTGGCATTAACTGTTCACTTTTAGTACTATCTTTTCTATGTTCATTAGTAATATATGCTTTAATAATCTTGTCTATTATAGCTTCATCTAATTCATTCTTTTTCATGTTTTTTAGTTGATATATTTCTTCGCCTGTTAGTCCAATATCAATAGTATTTTTCATGTTATCTAAAATATACCCACCATTTATTCCTTGCTTGCCTTGAATATATATTCCTGCTTGTTCTAATTCTTGTTTATATATCCTTATCATTCTTGTAGATACTTCTAATTCATTTGCTAAATCTTGTATTGTATGTATTTTACCATCTTCCAGAATTTTTACCATATTTAACATATTTGCAACTTTGCTCATTAATTACTCCTTAATTTTAGTCTTTAAACATATTTTTCCTGTTATATTTTTTACAATTTAATTCTTCTTTTAAATATATACATTCTTCTAAGTCTATTCCATAAATATTTGCTAAGCATGTTACATAATATAGAACATCTTGTAATTCTTCTTCTATTGTTCCTTTTATTTCTTTATTTTTCATTCGTACATCTTCATTTACAACTTTTGCAAGTTCGCCGACTTCTTCCATAAGTTTTAGCATATATTTTTCTTTTGAATTATTCTTGTGGTCTATCTTAGATATACTTTCTTGTAATTTTTTAATTGTTAAATCTGGTATTTTTACTATTTTGTTCTCTTTTTCAGGTGTTTTTTTCACTTCAACACTTTGTGTGTTTGTAACTGGAAGTTTTGCTTTTTCTGTTTTTACTGGTTCAGTCTTTTTTACACCATATGCAATAGCTAATTCTTCTTCAGCAAGGATTGTTTTAAATTTTTGTTTATATTCATCTATTTTTTCTTCTAATAATTCCTGGTTTGCTATGTATTCTATACTATCTTCTGATAAATCCATAAATTCTTGCGCAGTATAAAATATTTCTATTAATGCAATTACATTTTGTGCAAATTTTTTCTTTTTATAATTTATTAATTTTTTATCAAATAATATAATTTTGTTTTTTACATCTAAATAATCTTCCAAAGAATAATTTTCTAGATTGTATTTTGCCCATACTTTTAAATTTAAAGTTCCATTTTTATTTTCTTCAAATATTGGAAATAATACTACATCCCTATCATTTTCCTTTGTACATCTTGGAAAGAATATATGATATTTTCCTTTGTTTTCGTTTTTCCAATTCTGTAATATCCCTTCCATTAAAGCTATTCCATTTTCTAATTCTTCTTCCATCTTTATCCCCCTCGTATATTAATTCTTATTTATTAAATTCCTTGCCATTTGTACTCCAGATGCTGATGCCATCATTAGTCCTCTTGTCATTCCTCCACCATCTCCTATAGAATATAAGCCTTTTACACTTGTTTCAAAATTATGATCTATTACTACTTTATTACTATAGAATTTTATTTCTGGTGCATATAATAGATTTTCTGGATTTGCAAATCCTTCTACTATTTTATCCATGCTTCTTATAAATTGGAGAATGTCTGTCATCGTTCTATATCCAAGTGCAAATGTTATATCTCCTGCAACTGCTGATTTTAATGTTGGCTTAATCTTATTATTTTGTAATTCTTCATCCCAAGTTCTTTTTCCTCTATAAATATCTCCTAATCTTTGAACTACAATATTTCCATTTCCTAATTCATTTATATTTTTAGCTATATTTCTTCCATATTCTATTGGTTTATCAAATGGATAATTAAAATGATGTGATACTAGTATTGCTAAATTTGTATGTGTGCTTTTTTTGTCTTTATATGAATGTCCATTAACTAAATTTATACCTTCGTCATATACTTCTGATGAAACAAATCCACTTGGATTTTGACAAAATGTTCTTACTTTATCTTTAAAAGGTCCTGGATAACCAATAAATTTGCCTTCGTACATATATGTGTTTATATCTTTCATTACTTCATCTGAAAGCTCATATCTTACGCCTATATCTACTACTCCAGCTTCTGTTTTGATGCTATGAGTATTACACATGTCTACTAGCCAATTTGCACCTTTTCTTCCTACTGCTATTATTATGTTTTTTCCATATATTTTTTCTTCGGAATTTTCTTTTATATTATGTACAATAATTCCTTTCGCTTCATTATTTTCTATTATTAAATCTTTTACTTCTGTTTCGAACATTAAATCTATATTGTGTTCTTCTAAATATTTTTCTAATTTTTTGTATAGTTCATGTGCTTTTTCTGTTCCTAGATGTCTTATTGGAATATCTATTAATGTTATTTCTTCTTTTTTGGCTTTTTTCTTTATCTCGTTTATTTCGTTTTTATACTTCGTTCCTTCTAGTTT
Source organism: uncultured Clostridium sp. (assembly GCA_900553015.1). Lineage (GTDB taxonomy): Bacteria > Bacillota > Clostridia > TANB77 > CAG-508 > Merdicola. Next base: position 28,497 of record USBY01000002.1, read on the forward strand.
TGGATCTGCTCCGAAATCTAGATATATTTGATCTGTGTAATCTATTAGTTTCTTTGTTTCTTCTACTCCTACATATTTATGTAGTTCTCCTCCTACATAAAAGTCTTCGTCTTCTTTATTGTATAAAGATAGTTTTCCGTCAGAAAATGCACCTGCCCCGGAGAATCCGCTTGTAATATTACAAAATGGTTTGCATTTTACACATTTTCCTATTGTTTCTATAGGGCAATTTCTATCTTCTACTCGTTTTCCTTGTTCTACTAACAATATTTTTTTATTTTGATTTTTTTGAATCATCTCATATGCAAAAAATATTGCTCCTGGTCCCATTCCTATAACTATTGCATCATAACTAGGTGTCATTCATATCACATCCTTTTCCGTTTTCTTCGGTTTTATTCTATCTCAAAAATTTCTTTATTACAATAGCTAAATTTCGTTTAATAATTATAGCACTAATTTTATTTACTGCTTATTCTATCATCCCTAATTCTTCATGCTAAAAATAGTTACATATCTACAAAAGGACTTGATGAAAAGATACTATCTTCTCACCAAGTCCCTTTGTCTTTATTCTCTATCTCCAAGCGATTCTAAGAACTTCTCGCTGGAAATATTTCCGGTCTTTTTCATCCAACCAAAAAAGTTCATTGGACTTTTCTCCACTTGCAAGCTCACCAGTTAACTCAGAGAAAAATTTTTCAGCCCAACTATCATCTGTATGATACATCCTGTTGATCATTGGAATCCTTTCTTTAACCTTCTCTAACACGTCCACTGGTTGCTTTGCTGCTACAATCTTATACCCTATCATAGCACCATATACTAAGGCTCCTGGTACTCCTCTCTTAAATCCGCATGAAGAATCATTGTCTATAATGATACTTCCATCTTTGCCAAGTTTGCCATATTCATTCCACCCAAGGGGCATAATTGCAATTGGCTGGTCAATTATGCATCTTCTCGGCAGCGGACTTTTTTCATAGGCATGAATCATAGCCTTTACTGCAGTAAAATATTGTGGAAACAACACTTCCTCTGCAAACTTCATGATGTTTGCATCACGTTCTAATGGACTGTCCCCCATTGCTGGTGCCTCAGATTTGTCAACGACTCCTGGTACTGGTACATAGACCGTTACCTTAATCCGATTTTTCATCCAGCTTTCTGATTGAATTAACCTCTCTGACATATTACATGTCCTCCTTTTTAGTGCGCGGTTGTTGGTAAACATAATTATTATACCACTATTTAAGTAGTTATTCAATCTAAATTATCAAACTTACAATTTTTATTATCTAACTATGACATAAAATACACCTCTAAGAATAACCTATACTTATTCTTAGAGGTGCAATATTTTTCGAAATATGGAAAAAAGGAACGTCCCCAAATCCCTATTTTCCAAATTCTTTTTCTATAAATGATGTGTCATAATCATTGGCTTTAAATTTTTCATTGTCTAATATTTTTAATATGAAGTCTGTATTTGTTTCTATTCCTGAAATTACAAGTTCTGATAATGCACTTTTCATTTTAGCAATTGATTCTTTTCTGTCTTTTCCGTGAACAATTACTTTTGCAATCATAGAATCATAATTTTGAGGAACTTTATATCCTGCATATACAGCTGTATCAACTCTTACACCATTTCCACCTGGAAGATGTAATTCTTCTATTAATCCTGGGCATGGCATAAAGTTTTTAGCTGGATTTTCTGCATTTATTCTAGCTTCTAAACTATGTCCTGTAAATGTAATATCTTTTTGTTTATATTTCATTTTTTCACCTGAAGCTATACGAATTTGCTCTTTTATTAAGTCTAATCCTGTTACCATCTCTGTTACTGGATGCTCTACTTGAATTCTTGTATTCATTTCCATAAAATAGAAATCTTTATTTTTATCTACTAAAAATTCTATTGTTCCAACATTTGTATATCCAACTTCTTTAACAGCTTTAACAGCTACAGCACCCATTTTTTCTCTTAATTTGCTATCTATTATTCCAGATGGTGTTTCTTCTAGCATTTTTTGATTTCTTCTTTGTACTGTACAATCTCTTTCACCTAAATGTACTGCATTACCATGTTCATCAGCCATTACTTGAATTTCTATATGTCTTGGATTTTCTATAAATTTCTCTATGTAAATGCTATCATCATTAAAAGATATAGCTGCTTCTTGTTTTACAACTTCATATGCTTTTTTTAGTTCATCCTCATTGTATGCAACTCTTATACCTTTTCCGCCACCACCAGCAGATGCTTTAAGCATTACTGGATATCCTATTTGGTTTGATATATTTATTGCTTCTTGCATTGTATATATTAATCCATCTGAACCTGGAACAACTGGAACGCCTGCATTTTTCATTGTCTCTTTTGCTTTAGATTTATTTCCCATAAGTTCTATAATTTCTGGTTTTGGTCCTATAAATTTTAAACCTATTTCGTCACACATCTTTGCAAAACTGCTATTTTCTGATAAAAATCCAAAACCTGGATGAATACTATCTGCACCAGTTAAGCAAGCCGCTTCAATAATAGCTTTTACATTTAAATAACTTTTTACAGAAGGAGCAGGTCCTATACATACCGCTTCATCTGCAAGTTTTGTATGTAATGCTGTTTTGTCAGCTTCTGAATATACTGCAACTGTTTTTATTCCCATTTCTCTACAAGCTCTTATAATTCTTACAGCTATTTCTCCTCTGTTTGCAATTAATATCTTTTTTAACATATCAATTTCAAATCCTTTCTTGCTTCATTCTCAAGCGAAATTATACTATTGCAAATGTAAGCTCACCTTTTACAGCTACTTCTCCATTTACTGTTGCTATTGCTTCTCCAACTCCTATTGGACCTTTTCTTTTGATGATTTTAACTTCTAATTTTAAAACATCTCCTGGAATTACTTGTCTTTTAAATCTTAATTTATCTACACCACCAAAAAGTGCATTTTTACCTTTGTTTTCTGGCATAGAAAGAATTGCAACCGCACCTGTTTGTGCTAAAGCTTCTATTGTAAGAACTCCAGGCATTATTGGGTTACCAGGGAAATGTCCTTGGAAGTGTGGTTCATTTATACATACATTTTTATATGCCACACAACTTTCTCCTGGAACAAATTCTTCAACTCTGTCTATCATTAAAAATGGTGGTCTTTGTGGAATTATTTCCATTATTTCATTTATATTTAGCATAATTTTTTCTCCTTTTAAAAATTTTTGAACTTTAGGTGAGCTTTAGGAACAGTCCTTAAAGTTCAAATTTTATGTCAATCGATGAACTTTTAACTCCGTCCCTAATGTTCACCAGTTCTAAATAGGGAAAAAAGGAACGTCCCCAAATCCCTAAAGTTTACCAAAATCCTATTTTCTTATTTTATTTTGAATAATGTAGTTCCATATTCTACCATCTCTTCGTTCTTAACGCAGATTTCTACTATTTCTCCGTCAAATTCTGATTCTATTTCGTTCATTAATTTCATAGCTTCTACTACGCAAAGTACATCACCTTTTTTTACTTTGTCACCAACTTTTACATATGGTTCGTCTTTTGGTGATGGAGCACTGTAAAAAGTTCCCACCATTGGTGATTTTACTTCTTTGTAATTTTCTGTAGCTACTACTGCTTTTGGCTCTTCTTTTGACTCAGTTGGTAAAGTAACTTCTTTTACAGCTGGTACTGGTCTTGGTTCTATAGCTTCTATAATTTTAGCTTCGTTTTTCTTCATTTTAATTTTTGTTCCATCTGGGAATTCGATATCTAAACTATCAACTTTAGAATTTCCCATATCATCTAATAATCTTTTAATATCTGAATATTCCATTTTTATTCCCCCTAGTCTTCATATTTTTTAAATATTATTGATCCATTATGTCCACCAAATCCTAATGAATTTGACATTGCATATTTTACTTCAACATTTCTTCCTTCGTTTGGAACTATATCTAAATCACATTCAGGGTCTTCTACTTTATAGTTTATTGTTGCTGGTACATAACCATCTTCTATTGCTTTAACACAAACAATAGCTTCAACTCCTCCAGCTGCACCTAATAAATGTCCTGTATTACTCTTTGTAGAACTTACTAAAACTTTTTTACTTGCTTCTTCTCCTAAAGCCTTTTTTATTGCCATAGTTTCTCCCGCATCGTTTAAATGTGTTGATGTACCATGTGCATTTATATATGTAACATCTTCTGGTTTTATTTTAGCATCTTCCATTGCAGATACCATTGCTCTTGCTGCACCTTCTCCATCTGGTGATGGTGATGTAATATGATATGCATCTGATGATGCTCCATATCCTACTATTTCTGCATATATATGTGCTCCTCTTTTTTTAGCATGTTCTAATTCTTCTAGAACTATAACAGCAGCACCTTCACCCATAACAAATCCACTTCTTTCTAGGTCAAAAGGTATACTTGCTCTGTTTTTATCTGTAGCTTGTGTTAATGCTTTTATATTTTGGAAACCTGCTATACCTGTTTTTGTAATTGGAGCTTCTGTTCCTCCTGCAAGTACTGCATCTTGGTAACCATGTTTAATCATTCTATAACTTTCTCCAATTGAATGTGTTCCAGTTGCACATGCTGTTACCATTGCAACAGATTCTCCTTTAAGACCTAAGTCTATTGTTACATTTCCTGCTGCCATGTTTGGTATTCCCATTGGAATAAACATTGGTGATACTCTATCTGGTCCTTTTATTGCACATGCCCCAATATCTTTTTCCATAGTATTTAATCCACCAATTCCAGAACCTATAACAGTTCCTACTCTTGTCATATCAGTATTTTCTTCTGTAATTCCACTATCTTTTAGAGCCTCTCTTGATGCTACTACAGCATATTGTGAATATAAATCCATTCTTCTTGCTGTTCTTCTGTCAAAATAGTCTTCTGGATTAAATCCTTTTACTTCTGCTGCTAATTTTACTTTTAAATCGCTAGTATCAACTTTTGTTATCTCGTCAATACCACATTTTCCTGCTTTAATTCCTTCCCAAAAATCTGTTGCAGTGTTTCCTAAAGGTGTAACTGCTCCTATACCTGTAACAACAACTCTTCTTTCCATTCTAAATCATACCCCCATCTATATTTAATGTTTGACCTGTTATATAAGTATTTTCTTCTCCTCCTAAGAAGTAAACTGCATTTGCAATTTCTTCTGCAGTTCCCATTCTCTTTAAAGGAATTTGTGCATTAATACTTTCTTTTACTTTATCATTTAATACTGCTGTCATATCTGTAGCTATAAATCCAGGTGCTACACAGTTTGCTAATATATTTCTTGATGCAAGTTCTTTTGCAACACTTTTTGTAAATCCTATAATTCCTGCTTTTGATGCTGCATAGTTTGATTGTCCTGCATTTCCCATAACTCCAACTACAGATGAAATACTTACTATTCTTCCTTCTCTTCTTTTCATCATATATGGTGTTACTAATTTTGTTAAATTAAATGTTCCTTTTAAGTTTATAGAGATTACTTTATCAAAATCTTCTTCTTTCATTCTCATTAATAAATTGTCTCTTGTAACTCCTGCATTATTTACTAATACATCTATTCTTCCGAATTTTTCTATTGCAGCTGTTACCATTTTTTCGCATTGCTCGAAATTACTTACATCTGCTTTCTCCATTAATACTTCTGAACCATATTGTTTAAACTCTTCTTTTATTGCGTCTAAATCTGTATTATCTGAAACATAATTTATTACTAAATCATATCCATTTTTAGCAAATTTTTCTGCAATTGCCTTTCCGATTCCTCTTGATCCACCTGTAATTAAAGCTACTTTCTTTTCCATTTTTACTCTCCTTTACTTATATTTTATTACATATATTATTTTAAACTATCTAAAAAAGCTTCTAGTGTTTCTACACTGTTAATGTTAACTACATTTGCTTCTTTGTTTTCTTTTCTGACAAAACCTGTTAATGTTTTTCCTGGTCCTATTTCTACATATGTATCTATTCCATAATCTTGCATTGTTTTTATTGCTTTATCAAATCTTACAGAACTTACAATATGTCTTGATAATACATCAACCATATCATCATTTTCGTTATAAAATGTTCCATCTAGATTTTTTATTACTTTTGCTTTTGGAGCTTCTGTATTAAATTTTACTTCTTTTAATTTCTCTGTATATAATTCTTTTGCTTCATTTAATTTTGTTGTATGGAAAGGACCACCTGTTGCTAATTTTAAAGCTCTTTTTGCTCCTTTTTCTTTTAAAGCTTCTATTGCTAAATTAATAGCTTCTTCGTCTCCAGAAATTACTGTTTGACCAGAATAATTATAATTTGCAGGTGAAATAAACATTCCTTTTGCTGCAATTTCTGCACATACTTCCTCTATAATTTTACTATCTAAACCAATTATTGCAGCCATACTATAATTTCCTGGCTCTACTTTATTACCCATTAAATAACCACGATGTTTTAATAATGTGATTCCATCTTCAAAACTTAAATATCCTCCACTTATTAATGCTGGATATTCACCTAAGCTTAATCCTACTGTTACGTCTGGTTTAATTCCTTTATTTTCTAATACTTTTAAAATTCCTAAACTCATTGTTGCTATTGCAAGTTGTGTATTTTCTGTTTTGCTTAATTCTTCCATTGTAGAATTAAATGTTAGTTCTGCTATATCTTTTCCTGATATCTCTGAAGCTTTTTTATATACTTCTCTTATTTCTTCATATTTGTCGTATAAATCTTTTCCCATTCCTACAGTTTGTGCTCCTTGACCTGGAAACATAAAAGCTATTTTCATTACAATCTTCCTTCCTTTGTTTTATAGTTCTAATAAGATACTTCCAGTGTTTAAACCTCCACCATATCCTATTAAAATAACTTTATCATTTTCTTTTAGTTTATTTTGTTTAAACATATCATCTAATGCAATTGGAATACTTGCACAAAATGTATTTCCATATTCTTCTACATTTGAATACATCTTGTCACTTTGAAGTTTTAATTTGTTTGCCATTGATGACAAAATTCTTCTATTAGATTGATGTGGAATTACATAAGTTATATCTTCCATAGTTATCTCATTTTTCTCCAAAAGCTTATTTATATTTTTTACTGTATCAGTTACAGCATATTTATATACTTCTTTACCATCCATATATATTTTTTCATTATTTACACATGTTAATATTTCACCTTTTTGTCCTTTACTTTCTATATATGAATCATATAATTTTGATTGGTCGCATCTTTTTATAACAATTGCTCCTGCACCATCTGCAAGCAATATTTCTGTATTTATGTCATTCTTGTCTAGATGTGTTGATAATTTTTCTACTCCCACAACTAATGCAGTATTTATTCTATTACTATCTATATATAATTTTGCTATATCTAGAGCATTTATAAAGCCTGCACATCCTGCTAGAATATCCATACACATACAATTCTTTATATCAAAATATTTTTGTATCTCGTAAGATATACTTGGTATTTGGCATCTTCCTGATATAGATGCTACTATTATTAAATCTATATTTTCTTTTACATTTTGTAGTGCTTCTTTTGAAGCTTTAATTGCTAATTGTTCTATTTCTTCATTAGTATAATATCTTTGTTTTATTCCTGTTCTTTTTATAATATAATTTTCTTCTACTTGATACTTTTTTTCTAATTCTTCATTTGTTATTTTTATTTCAGGAATATATTTTCCACTTGAAATTATTTGTATATTGTTCATATCTACTCCCTATATAAAGTCTATATAATATTTTACTGTTTTTTTAGCTTATTTTTAATTAGTCCGACCGGTCAGATTTTTCATCGAGATGGAGAAACCAACAAAGTTTCTTTTTTGTTAATTACTCCATCCCTATGATTGTTTTACAGTTAGCATTACTCTTCTAACCGTGGTTCTTTTTCTCTGCCCTTAAAGTACCCTGCTGAGTTATACTGTGTTATCACACTGTTTTCGATGTTCAAATACCGAGCATCGTAAAAGTGAAAAAATGGCCAGAAATAGTCTTTCTCTTCAGGCTCTCCTACAAAGCAAATCTCATTGTATCTTGCATAACTCCATACTTTGAGTTCTGCTATAGGAATATCAATAGGATCTCCGATGTCTTTGGAACATCTTATAAGCGTTCTGTCATGTACACCTTTTCCCAGTAATTTGTCGTCCGGTATTACTTTTCTTTGGAGAATTATTCGTACATTTCCCTTCCGCTCTCCTGCATATCTACCACAAATGCATCTTCCAGCTTTTGTAAATACATACACTATAGCTGCCTTTTTTACCTCCATAATAAAGAACCTCCTTTTGCTTACATATTTTTTGTAAGTTCTCTCTGCCTTTTTGTTACCATGGTAATTATAGCATATTATTTTGTTTTTGTATATTGGCTAATTAACCATAGAATGTTATAATCTACGTTGACTAAACTTAAATAAGGAGCAATAATTATGATTAAAAATATTATATTTGATTTAGGCGGAGTTTTAATAGATTTTATACCCGAAAAATATTTAAAACATATCGGATTAAATGATGAAGAAATAAAATTATATAAAAAAATGATATGGGGTGGCAAAGAGTGGTATCTAGGTGATAAGGGGACTTTATCTTATCCAGAAATTATTGATGCAATATGTAAAAATAATCCTAGCTATTCTGACAAATTAAGATATATATTGGATAATAAAAATAATGATTATATTTTATTTGAAGCACCATATGCATACAATTATCTTTTGGGTTTGAAAAATAAAGGATATAAACTTTATTTCTTATCAAATGTTAATAAAGTTGATTTAAAATATGATAAAGAACATTTTAAAATATTTGAATTGATAGATGGCTCTGTTTATTCTGCAGAAGTACGGATATGCTAAACCAGAAAAAGAATGTTATAAAATATTACTTGATAAATATAAGCTTATTCCATCAGAATGTATTTTTATAGATGATAATTTGCAAAATGTAGAAGTAGCACGTACTCTTGGAATAAATAGTATTCATTTTACTGATTTTGAAAACTTAAAAAACGATATTAGTGATTTTTTAAACTAGCAAATATTTAGTTAGAAAAACATAGTAAAAGAGCCATTCTCATGGCTCCTTTACTGTTACTTCTTGTGTCCCATCAATGATGTAAACTTCATCAAACCCAATAAAGTATTTACTTGGTTGATAAAGTTGAAGCTGCAAATATGTATGTGTGTTTAAGATCAGATTGGTTCTATTTTGTGTGTCACCTCGGCTAATCGACCGAATAACAGCCTGCAACTTATCACAATTCAGTATTACCAGTATTGCAGAAGAATATTTGTCTTTTAGCTTAGTTAACACCTCTGCTCTATCTGTTGGGAATATTCCTAAATTATCCCATATGATAGTATTGCCTTTCGCTAAGATCTCTTCTGCATTTCGATATGCTTTGTCATAGGCATCTTTTCCAATAAAGTCAATATCCTCTGCAGATAAATACTGAGCATTTGGATATAGCTCTTTTGTCACTCTATCAAATATGCAATCGATATCAATATGAATTGCACTGGATTGCATACATATTTTCTGAGCTAGTGTAGTCTTCCCAGATCCAGGCGTACCACACATCATAACCAAAGATTTTTTTGGTATCTTTATTTCACTCTTATAAAAATACCGGCTACGTTTATTTGGTAATTTAGTTGTAGCCTTTAACAAATCTTCTTCCAATAACTTATCTGATATATTCATCTTGTTGTCCTCCCATCTTCTAAACAAGTATTTGCTAAATTCAAAAAACTTCATCTTATATTTTAGCAAATTATGTTACCTTAGTCAACTTTCCCTACTCCAACATGAAATTACAATTTCATGTTCTTATATAAAAGAAAAATCCCTCAGGACATGCTCTTATTGCTTGCATATCCCAAGGGGTTCAAAGGGTTAATCGACATCTAAAATTGCTTTAGCTCCAAGACTAATCACCTTAAGCCTCAGTTCTTTTGCAATTATTTCAACCTCTCTATCCGAAATATAGTTTGGAAAGTACAGCTGTACTTCTCCTCGTTTGTATCTGGATTTAAAGTTGTTAGTGCCGCATGCCTGCTTAGCCACTCGCCGGGCCCGATTTTCAGAAGTGTTCTTTCCTCTGATAAATAATTGTCTAGGCATAAAATCCCTCCTTATAAAGTATAAAATACTCCAGTCTCAATATAATTATACTCTTTTTTGTCGCATTATGTCAATTAATCTGTCGTTATTTGTTTTATTCTGTAATATTTGTTATAATATATACATTATGGAAAATCAAGAAAGATATAATCATTTAAATGAATATTATAAAAATAAATTTGGTGAGAGGACATTAAAAATCTGTATTGATGCAGGTTTTACATGTCCTAATCGTGATGGAACTTTAAGCACTTCTGGCTGTATTTTTTGTAGTGAAAAAGGTTCTGGTGAATTGATTAAATTTGCTAATCAACATATAGCAGATCAAGTAACTAATTTCTTAAATAGCTATCGTGGAAAACGAGCTAATAAATTTATCGCATATTTTCAAAATTTTACTAACACATATGATACACTAGAAAATCTAAAAGAAAAATATGATTCCGCTTTAAATGTTAGCAATAAAATTGTTGGGATTTCTATTGCAACAAGACCTGATTGTATTACAGAAGATATTGCAAAATTAATAGCATCATACTCTGATAAATATGATGTATCTGTTGAACTTGGACTACAAACTTCTAATAACAATATTGGCCAAATTATTAATCGTTGTTATTCTAGCTTGCAATTTACAACAGCTGTTAATATTTTAAGAAAATATAATATAGAGATTATCGCACATATGATGATTGGTCTTCCTAAAGAAAGTTTTGAAGATATAAAAGATACAGTTACATTTATAAATAACCATGATATTCAAGGACTAAAAATACATTCAACATATATTGTAAAAAATACTGTACTTGCAAATATGTACTATAACAAAGAATATGAACCAATCACATTAGACTATTATCTAGATGCGCTTACATATGTTATAACACATGTAAGACCAGATTTAATTATACATAGAATTTCTGGCGATGCACCAAAGGACTTACTTGTTGCACCAGAATGGAATTTGCATAAAAAATGGATTTTAAATGGTTTTGAAAAGCGTTTAAAAGATGAAAATTTATGGCAAGGGAAATTTTATAAGGCATAGTTTTAACTATGCCTTAATTTTTTCTGCAATATATAAAATATGATTACTACATCCCATTAAGTCTTCTCTTTCGCAATTTGCCAAATGATATTTTATCCATATTTTAAATTCTTCATCAGATAATTCATTTACATATATAGCACCAATACTTCCACCAATTCCATCTGTTGCAAGCTCTTTAAGTTTTCTTATATTTGTATAATTAGACATCATCTTATTAAAATCTTTAATATATCTTACAGAAAATATTTCTTCTGGGATATTTGGAACTTTAAAATTTTCATCACACATTTCTTCTATTTCTTTTAAGTGACCTTTTTTTAATCCATAGTTAAAAATTACTGCTTCATTTGTAATATATGCGAAAAATATTTTTCCACCTGGTTTTGTTACTCTTATTGCTTCACTTACAGCTTTATTTACATCTTCTTCAGTAAATAAATGGTATAAAGGTCCTAAAGATAATGTTATATCAAATGTATTATCTTCAAACATACTTAAATCCATTGCATTTCCCTGTACTGCTTTTACGCGCATTCCTTCTGTTATTTTACTTTTTAATTTATCTAAATTGCTCTCTATTAATTCTACTGCACTTACATCAAAGCCCTTTTTAGCATAATACAAGGTATATCTACCTGTACCAGCTCCTATCTCCAATATTTTATCTCCTTCATTTAAATATTGTTCAATATATTTTGTTGTTGTAATAAATTCCATACTATGAGCTTTATCTCTTTCTAATCTTCCATCTTCATCATATTCATTATAATAATTGTTTAAAATACTTTGTACATTATCCATTTTTATTCTCCTTTTTATCCCAATTTCTAGTTACATTCTCTGTTTCTTTTTTATACACAGCATCAAATAAATTAATATTTAGCTTATTACATATGCAAGTAAGTACTATGAACACATCAGCTATTTCATTTTCAATATTTGTATAATGATTTAATTTTTTATCATCTATTCTCATATCTGTATAATCTTTTCTAATCGCCTTTGCAAGTTCACCAGTCTCTTCTAATAATAGAAGCATTTTTTTCTCTATTTCTTCTTTTTCGAACCCTCTAATTCTAATTACACTTCTAATGTACTCCTGTAATTCATCTAAAGTACTGGTCTTGCCTATGTTTGCTAATAACCCTTCTTGTGTATTTATTTTGTTTTGTTCCTGTTCTTCATTTTTACCTTCTAAAACTTCTGTTAGATATATTTTATTATAGAAGCCACCTTTTTTTAGTTCTTTAGCTTTCCTTAATTCTTCAACTCTTTTTTCATCTATATTCCTATATTTAATAATAGCCTTTAATACTTCTTGCACATCTGCCATTTCTTTTTCGCTATGGTCTGATATATATTCATTAACTTCTTCTAATAATTTTTTATCCAGTTCTTTACTATATTTTTCATCATCTAAAATTTCATATTTACATTCTTTTCCTTGATTTTCTATTTCTTCAGGAATTTTATCTCTTACAAGCTTGTTATATTTATATATCATACTACCACCTCGTTTTTGACATTTTATATTTTGCATTATAAGTTGTCAATATAAATATGAAATTTTGTTCGCATTTTATTTTGTATTTTTAAACCTCTTATTTACATTATTCCAATTTATTATATTCCAAAAAGCCTTAATATACTCTCCTCTGTTTGCCTTGTATTGTAAAAAATATGAATGTTCCCACATATCTAATACCAAAATAGGTTTGCAGTTCCATAGTGTTAAATCTTGGTGTTTTTCGCACTGTATTATTTCTAATTTATTAAATCTAGGTACCCATACAAGAAGATTCCAACCTGATGCTTCTACAACTTTACTACTCTCTGTAAATTGTTCTTTAAATATCTCGAAACTACCAAAATCTTTATTTATCTGTTCCATTAAATTGATATCTGGTGAAGATGGTATTGCAGGTCCCATATTTTCAAAAAACAATTCATGTAAAATTACTCCCGAACCGAAAAAAGATAGATTTTTTTCTAAACATTTTATATTTTCAAAATTTCTTTCCGTTCGTGCCTTTTCTAACTTTTCTAATGTTATATTTGTATTGTCTACATACCCAACATATAGCGTGTTATAATGGATGTTTAAAGTTTCCCTACTATAATATGGTTCTAAACTATCTAGTGGATATTCTAAATTTATTTTCTTAATCATAAAAAATTCCTCCATATTTCATATTATGAAGGAATACTTAAATTATTCTTATATTCTTTTTTCTAATTCTAGCTCTATATTTTCTAATATTTTGCAAATAATATCTTCTCTACAATAAACTTGTTTTGTTTCTTTATATAGTGATGTGGCAATATCAGAAATATCACTTGAAAATTCTTTTTCATTAACATTAAATCCTATTCCAATAAAAATTTCTTTAACTATTTCTTTTATTGTAACTACCTCTGTTAATATTCCACATATTTTTTTCCCATTTAATAATAAATCATTTGGTAATTTAATTTCTAATTCTATTCCATATAGTTCTTTAATTGCTTGTTGTATTTTTTCTGCAATTGCAACAGTAAATCCCTCTAATTTGCTTATATTAATTTCTGGTTTTAATATTATAGTCATTGCAATATTATCTGTTTTTGTATGCCACACTCTACCGTGTGTTCCTCTTCCAGCTGTTTGCATATCAGCTATAATTACTGTTCCATTTTTATATTTTTCTACATTTCTTTTTGCCTCTGCTTGTGTTGAGTCAATTTCATCAAAATATTCTAGTTCTTTTCCAATGAATTTTGTTTTAGCACTTTTTATTTTTTCTATATTCACTGACATACCTCTTTCGAAATTATAATATAATATCTCTTTTTAATAATCCTTTTTTTATAGTTCCTGTTCCAATAAATTTATTAGCTACATATATTTTGTAAAGTCCATCAATATTATTATCAGTTAATTGGACTCCATTTAAAAACAATTTAAGTTTCTTTTCACCTAAGTTAATACAAGGTGTTTCTTTTAAAATTTCTTCTAGTGTAATTAAATGTTCATTAACATTCTTTAAATCTATATCATCTATATAAACTGCATCTTTAATATTAAATTCCCCTACTTGTAGCCTTTTTAAGTTTTTCATATATCCTACTGTATTCAATTTTTCTGCAATATCTTCACATAAACTTCTAATATATGTACCTTTTGAACAACTCACAACAAAACTTATAATATTTTTATCATATTTATTTAAATCAATTTTATAAATCTCAATTTTTCTTGGTTCTATCTCAACCTTTTCTCCTGCGCGTGCATATTCATAAAGTTTTTTACCATTCTTTTTTATTGCAGAATACATTGGTGGAATTTGTTCTTGTTTTCCTACAAAGCTTTCTAAAACCTGTAATAAATTTTCTTTTATGTATTTTTCATCTACATTTTTTTCTTCTATTACTTTTCCCTCTATATCTGCAGTGTCAGTTTTCTTCCCAAGCTCTAATTCCACTTCATATATTTTATCATGATTAATTAAATATTTAGAGAATTTTGTTCCTTTACCAATTAATATTGGTAAAACTCCTGTAGCATTTGGATCTAAAGTCCCAGTATGCCCAACTTTTGATATATTTAACTTTTTCTTTAATTTTGCAACTACATCATGTGATGTATATTCTTTTTCTTTGTTTATTACTATAATTCCATCCATACCTGACCTCTTTACTATTGATAAGATTCAATTTTCTTATACAAAAAAATGAACTTTAAGGACAATCCCTAAAGTTCAAATAGAGATTTTAAAGAATGTCCCTCAAACCCTATTTTGAATAGGGAAAAAAGGAACGTCCCCAAATCCTTATTTTAAATATTTTCTTATTATACTTACTAATGTGCTTTTTATTTGTTCTGGCGTTCCTGCTATTCTACAACCTGCTGCCTTTACATGTCCTCCACCACCAAATACTATTGCAACATCTGATACATTTACATAATCATTAGAACGCAATGATACTTTATATGTCTTATCATCTCTTTGACGTAAAAATACAGAAACTTCAACACCTTCTATATCTCTACCTTTTTCTACTATTCCTTCATGATCTCCTGGTTCTGCATTAACTTCTAGCTCATCTTGTTTTGTTATATATGTAAATGCGATTTTTCCATCCTCTAGAAATTCTAATCTATTAATTGCAATTTTAGCTAATTCAAAGCTTGATCTTGTTCGTATTTGGAATGCCTTTTTATATACATCTGAAACATTTACTCCTGTTTGTAAAAGCCATGCAACAAATTGAAATGTCTCTGCTGATACACCTTGATATTTAAACCCACCAGTATCTGTTATAATACCAGTTAATAAGCATTCTCCAATTTCTTTTGTTATTTTTATATTTAATGCTTCTAATACTATTATTAAAATTTGTGCACAAGCAGGTGATGCAGGATTAACATAGTTATAATCTGCAAACATTCCATTTTTTGTATGATGATCAATATTAATAGTTACATTTGCTTCGTCCAAATAATTTTTCCAGCCATTTAATCTATCTATTGTTGCACAATCTAATGCAATAGCCAAATCATAATTATCTGTTTTTCCTTCTTTTTTTATTTCTGCTGCTCCTGCTAAAAATTCAAAATTTCTAGGACATTCAGGAATTATTATATCTACTTTTTTTCCAATTTGTTTTAACGCATTATACATAGCCAAACTACTACCTATTGCATCTCCATCAGGTGTTTCGTGTGTTAAAACAACTATACTTTCTGCTTTTTTTATCTCTTCTACAATATTATCTAATGTTGTCATAAACTATTCTCCTTTATTTTCTGGCTTAATGTCTTTTATAACATTTTTTAAAATTGTATCAATTCTTGCACCATATTCTATTGAATCATCAAATATAAATATTATTTCTGGTGTTGTACGTAAGTTAATTCGTTTTGCAACTTCTGTTCTTACAAAACCTGCTGATTTCTTTAATGCTGCTAATACTTGTTTATTGTCTTTTGCATTTAACATACTTACATAAACTTTAGCATATTTTAAATCACCACTAACTTTTACCTTTGTTACACTTATTAACCCAGTTATATTAGGATCTTTTAAGTCATATGTTATAATATGACTTATTTCCTTTTTCATTTCTTCATCAATTC
Source organism: uncultured Clostridium sp. (assembly GCA_900553015.1). GTDB lineage: Bacteria > Bacillota > Clostridia > TANB77 > CAG-508 > Merdicola. The sequence continues at coordinate 44,817 of USBY01000002.1, forward strand.
TGTTTAATCTGTTTGAGTCTTTCTTAGGCATATATACCTCCTTTGGATATTATCTTTTTACCTCATCCATTACGAATGCTTCTATAATATCTCCTTCTTTTATATCATTGTAATTTTCTATTTGCATACCACATTCGAAGCCTTTATTAACTTCTTTTGCATCATCTTTAAATCTTTTTAATGAAGCTAGTTTACCTTCGTGAATTACAACTTCATCACGTATTACACGAACTCCTGCATTTCTTTCTATTTTTCCTGTTAATACAAAAGCTCCACCGATTGTTCCAACACTTGATATTCTAAATGTTTGTCTTATTTCTGCTGTTCCTATAATTCTTTCTACATATTTAGGATCTAACATACCTTTCATAGCTGTTTCTACATCTTCTATAGCTTGGTAAATAATTGAATATTGTTTTATTTCTACATGATCTTTTTCAGCTTCTGCTTTTGCAGTTGGTACAGGTCTTACATTAAATGCAATTATAATAGCATTAGATACATTTGCAAGAGTAACATCAGATTCTGTAACAGCTCCAACTGCTGAGTGTATTACTTTAACTCTAACTTCTTCATTAGATAATTTTTCTAATGATTGTTTTACAGCTTCTACTGTTCCTTGTACATCTGCTTTTATAATTAAGTTTAATTGTTTTAATTTTCCTTCTTCCATTTGGCTAAATAGATTGTCTAATGTAACTTTATTTACTTGATTTATTGATTTTTCTCTTTCTTGTCTCTTTCTTCTTTCTATTAAGTGTTTAGCCATCTTTTCATCTTTTACTTCGTAGAATGTTTCACCTGCTACTGGAACTTCTGTAAGTCCCATAACTTCTACTGGCGTTGAAGGACCAGCTTTTTTAACTTTTTGTCCTTTATAATTTCTCATAGCTCTAATTCTTCCTATAGAAGAACCTACAACTATTGTATCTCCAACATCTAAAGTTCCTCTTTGTACTAATAGTGATGCAATTGGACCTTTTGATTTATCAAGTCTAGCTTCTATTACAGCACCTTTAGCTTGTTTATGAGGATTTACTTTTAAATCTAACATATCTGCTTCTAATAATACCATCTCTAATAATTGATCAATATTTTGATGTGTTTTAGCAGATATTGGAACATATATTGTGTCCCCACCCCATTCTTCTGGAACTAATTCATATTTCATTAATTCTTCTTTAACTTTTTCTACATTTGCACCTGGTAAATCAATCTTGTTTATTGCTACAATTATTGGTATATTTGCAGCTTTAGCATGATTTATTGCTTCTACTGTTTGTGGCATAACACCATCATTTGCAGCAACAACTAATATAGCTATATCTGTAATTTGAGCTCCTCTTGCACGCATACTTGTAAAAGCTTCGTGTCCTGGTGTATCTAAGAATGTAATGTCTCTTCCATTAACTTTTACTTGATATGCACCTATATGTTGTGTAATTCCTCCAGCTTCTCCTTCTATAACATTAGTTGAACGTATTGCATCAAGTAATGATGTTTTACCATGGTCTACGTGTCCCATTACTACGATAACTGGTGCTCTTGGTACTAAATCTTCAGCTTTATCTTCTGATTCATCAAATAAAATATCTTCTTCTTTAACAACATTCTTCTTTTTAGCAGTTACTCCAAATTCTTGAGCTATTAAGTAAGCTGTATCAAAGTCTATATCATTATTTATTGTTGCCATGATACCATAACCTAATAGTTTCTTTATTACTTCACTACTTGTTTTCTTTAATTCTGCTGCTAAATCTTTAACAGAAATTGTTTCTGGTATTGTAATTTCTGTAAGCTTGAATATTTTTTGTTTTGATTCAGTTGGCTTTTGATTTTTTGCATTTTTCTTTTTGTTTTTCTTTCCTCTTCTTGTAGATAAATCATAATAATCTAACATTCCACCATCTTGATCAGAAAACATTGTAGATAAGCTATTAGTTTGTTTTAAGTCTTGTAATTTCTTTTCGTTAATATCTTCATCACTAAATCTTTTACTTGCTTTTGCAGATTTTCTTGTCTTATTTTCTTCATATTTATTATTTTTTTGTTTTTCCATTGATTTGTTGTATTCTCTTACAACTTCTTTTTCTGCTACTTCTGAAGACATTATATTTTTAATATTTTTTTCGATAGTTCTTTCATCCATTGGTCTAGGACCTTTAGAATAATTATTATTTCTAAAGTTGTTATTGTTGTTTTTGTAATTATTATTTCTATAACCATCTCTATTATTATTGTTATTTCTGAAGTTTTTATTATCTTTTCTGTTATTAAAATTATTATTTCTCTTTGAAAAGTCTCTTTCTTCATTTTTATTTGATTCAATTTGTTTTGTTGTTTTACTGTTTTGTACCCCTATCATATTCTCTCTTTCACTTTTTTCTATTTTTTTATTTTCTATTTTTTGTTCTGGTTTTACTATCTCTTTTACCTCTTCTGTTTTAGGCTCTTGTTTTTCTTCTACTTTTTCTTCCACTTTTGGAGTTTCTTTCTTTGGTTCCTCTTTTTTCTTTAATCCAAATAATTCTTCTACAGTAAGTGGTTTTGTTTGTTTGTTTCTATATACAATATTAAAGTCTTTACTCTTATTTCTTTCTACAAACCCTAACTGTTTTTCTCTTTCCTTTTGTCTTTTTTGTTTTTCTTCTTCTTCCTTTTTTACTATTTCTTCATCAGAAATAATAACTTCTCTTCTTATTATTACAGGTTCATCTTTTTTATTTGATGCTTGATGTTTTTTTGCAGGTTTATTTTTTTGATCACTTTTGTTGTTTTTCTTTAATTCTTCTTCTAATTTTTTAGCTTCTTCGTCAGTTACTGCACTTAAATGACTTTTTACATCAAAATTTAAAGATTTAGCTTTTTCCAAAACTTCCTTACTTGTAAGCCCCATCTTCTTTGCTATTTCATGTATTTTTATTTTACCCAATAGCTTCACCCCCGTTAATTAATTTTTGTATTCCTTTTACTATATTTATATCTTTAATTCCTATTATTGCTTTATTTTTCTGACCTATTACTTTGCTTAATTCTTCTATAGATCCTATATAAATAATTGGAATATTATATTTTTCTGCATAAAATTTATAATTTTTCTTGGTTTTTTCTGATGCTTCTTCAGATATTACTAGCATTTTTATTTTCTTCATTTTTAATGCATTCTCACATGCATTATTTCCAGCAACTATATTCCCGGCTCTTGTTGCTAATCCAAGTAAATTTAAAATTTTATTTTTCACTAATTACACCTCTTAATTCATCATAAACTGTTTCATCTATATTCATTTCAAAAGTCCTTGCTAAAGCCTTAGTTTTTATTGCTTTTTCTAGACATTGAATATCGTCGCAAATATAAGCTCCTCTACCATTTGCTCTTCCAGTTCTATCTAATGTAATGTTACCATCTTTGTCTTTTACTATACGAATTAAATCTTTTTTATCTTTTTTTTCTTTACAACCTATGCAAGTTCTTTGTGGTATCTTTTTCATCCTAACACTTCCTTATATTATACTTGCTTTTGCCTATTTATATGTTTACTATTCTGCATCATTATCTTCGTCTGCTTTTTCCATCTCAGCTTGTTTTTCCATTAAGATATTTCTAAATTGAGTTTCTGATTTTATATCTATTCTCCAATCTGATAATCCTGTTAGTTTAGCTGCAAGTCTTGCATTTTGTCCTGATTTACCAATTGCTAATGATAATTGGTCATCTGGTACAATTACTTGTGCAATTCTGTTTTCTTCATCTATATCTACTGCCATTACTTGTGCTGGTAATAAAGCTGAAGATATATAAATAGATAAATCTGCATTCCATTCTATTACATCTATTTTTTCACCATTTAATTCATTAATTATATTTTGAATTCTTACTCCTTTTTGTCCTACACAAGAACCAACTGGGTCTATATTTTCGTTTGGTGAATATACAGCTACTTTACTTCTGCTACCTGCATCCCTAGACACAGCTTTTATTTCTATTACACCTTCATAAATTTCTGGTATTTCAAATTCGAATAATTTCTTAACAAATTCTGGACATGCTCTTGAAATTATAACTTGTGGAACTCCTTTTGCTCCTTTTTCTACATCTAGGATATATCCTTTTATTTTATCATTTACATGATATTTTTCTGTTGGTATTTGTTCTTTAGCTGGCATAACTCCTTCTACTTTACCTAAATCCATAACTACGATATTTTGGTCTGCCTTTTGAATTATTCCAGAAACGATTTCACCTTTTCTTTCGCTATATTCACTATATATAATTTCTCTTTCTGCTTCTCTTAGCTTTTGAATAATTACTTGTTTTGCAGTTTGTGCTGCAATTCTTCCAAAGTTCTTCGGAACTAATTCTACATCTACTGTTCCACCAATTTGTGCTTCTTTATCTATCTTTCTTGCTTCTTCTAATGATATTTGTAAAATTGGATTTTCTGCATGTTCTACAACTTCTTTTACAGAATATAAGTGTGATGCTCCTGTTTCTCTGTCTACTACTACTTTAACATTTTCTTGTGAATTATAATTTCTTTTATACGCTGTTAATAATGCTGATTCTATAGAATCTAATAAATAATCTTTTTTTATTCCTTTTTCCTTTTCTAATTCTTGTATTGCAACTATTAATTGTTTATTGTCTATTCCTTCCTCTCTCATGACTTACACTCCTTTTACCAATTATATTTTATTTTTATTAATGAAATATCTTTTCTAGGTATTTCTTGTTCATCTATATTTATTGTCTCTTCATTAAATCCGTTTAAAATTCCTGTTATTAGTTTTTCACCATTAAATGGCTTAAATAATTTTATCTCTACTTCTTGCCCTATATTTTCTTCTAATTGCCAATCTTTTCTTAATACTCTTTCTATTCCAGGTGATGATACTTCTAAAAAGTATTGATCCTTAATATAATCCTTTTCATCTAGAATCTCTGTAATAGCATTATTCACTTTTTCGCAATCTTCTAAACTTATGCCATTTTCACTATCTATAAAAATTCTTAAGTAATAATCTTTTGCTTCTTTTTCGTAAATGACATCATAAAGTTTATATCCTAAATTTGTTACTATAGGATTTATTAATTCTTCTACATTTTTTTCTATCTTAGACAAGATTTTACCTCCCTTTACACTCATAAGGAGTGGGATTTGTTCCCACTCCTTATGTAATGTATTTTGCTATATGCGTATTATATAACATATATTTCCAAAAATCAAGGTTTCGTAAAGATTTTTTCTATATTATAGCCTATTTTATTAGCATTTTATCCTTACAAATAATAAAAAATCCTCCCTCGACACTTGGTATCGAGAGAGGAAATGCAAGCTAGTCTAGCTACACTATCTGGAGAAGTCCAGTGACAACTTATCGTAGCTTGCTAATTGTTACTGCTGCTACAAGTGCCATCACCAGCATGAATATGCCCAACATTGCATAACTGGCAACGTCATGGTAATACACCAAGCACCGCATTAGTGCACTTATGCACAGCAGAAACTCTACGATGATTGCCAAGAAAATAGCAAACATCTTCCAGCGGGAAATCCGAACGCTAAGCAGCAGACAGAACCATGCGCTCATTGCCACCAAACAGCACAAACTGCAGATAAACTGCAAGCCTGCTAACTGATCGGAATTAGCATTGTGCATGAGAACTAAGCTTAGCACAGCCAGTGCGGAGAAAACCACAGAGATAATGGCATATCCCCTTGGAGTCAAGCATGCATGCTCTTTCTTGCTGTCACTGTTCTTGCTAATGTCTTTAACAGACATATTGGCCTCCTTGCCAACGGTTAATAATACTCTTTTATTTTACATCGTTTTACATAATATGTCAATTTTTAAAAAGACCTCTTTGTTTATGTTTATAGTTTTTTCTTGTTTTCCCTATATATAAGGAAAACAAAATCGGTAACATATTGCTACCGATTTTATAATTACTCCTTATAGGGATTTTAGGAACGTCCCCAAATCCCGCAAATTTTCCAAATTCCTAAATCTCTATTTCTTTGTTAAGCCATGTTGAATATATGTATACCTTATCAACTTTTCTATTTAATGATTCTTCTAAAGCTTTTTTATAAATTTCTAGTTGAATATTATATTTATCTTTTAAACTTTGTTCATTATTATTTTCTACATAATCTGTTTTATAATCTACTAAAACTAGTTCATCATTATTAGTTATATAGTACAAATCTATAATACCTTGTACTAATATTTCATCTTCTGCATTGTTTTGGTATATTTCATTTGCTTTTAAATTTAGATAAAATGCTTTTTCCTGTTCTACTACTTTTGCAGTTTGCATTTCTCTCCATATATTTGATTTTAGAAAAGCTAGTATTTTATTATAATTTACGCTTTCAGCTTCTTTTGGTAAAATTATTTCCTTGTTTACTAGGTTCTTAACCATGTTTTTTAATTTTTCTAAATTGTACTCTTCTTTATAATTTAGTTTTTGTAAACATAAGTGCATTATTGTACCTTTTTCTGCTGGTGTTAGCTCTGTTTTTTCTATTAAGAAATTTGGCTTTTTCAAAGTTATTCCAATCTTTTCCTCAGTTTTATCCTTTGATAGTTCTTTAATTTTTGAAACAGAAAGTTCACTTGGCATTTCTGTAGAATCTTTATATTTATATTCCCATTCCAAAATATTCTTTATTTTTTCCATATTTTCTTTTGATATTTTTTTATTTTCTATATCTTTTAATACGTCTTTTCTTTCTGGTTCACTTTCTACAGTTTGATTTAATATTTCAGCTTTACTTACTACATTAAATTCAAATATGTCAGAGTTTTTTATCTTATTTTTTAAATAAACTAGCTCTATCCAATCCAAATATGATTTATAACTTTCTAGGATTTTAGGATTTATTTTTGAATTATCTTCACTTTCATAAATTTGTAGTTCTTTTTCTTTACTCTCGATAGATTTTTGTAAGTCTTTTTCTATTCCTGTGATAATCAATTTTTCCTTAGCCCTTGTTAAAGCAACATATAGCACCCTCATTTCTTCGGAAATACTTTCTCTTTTACTTACCATCTTTATTGCTTCTTTTGCAAGTGTTGGATATTCTATCTTTAATTCGCCATTTTCATAATTTGGTCCAAAGCCAATTTCTTGATGTATTAATATTTTTTCTCTTAAATCTTTTAAATTAAAGTTTTTTCCTGTACTACTTAAAAATACTACAGGGAATTCTAAACCTTTACTTTTATGAATACTCATAATTCTAATTACATTTTCGTTCTCACCAATTATTTTGGCTGCACCTAAATCATTGTTACGAAGCTTTAACTTATCTATAAAGTTTATAAAATTAAATACACCTTTAAATGATGCACTCTCATACTGCTTTGCTCTTTCAAAAAGCATTTTTAAGTTTGCTTGTCTTAACTTTCCATTTTGCATTAATCCAACATAATTATAATAACCTGTATCCATATAAATTTTCCAAATCAACTCATCTAATGCTAAAAACTCACTTTCTTCTCGCCAGTTATTTATAAGCTCTAAGAAAGAATCAATTTTGTTACGTAATTCTTCATTTACCTGAATTCTTGATTTTACAACACTTTCATAAAAGTTTTCATATTTATCTGCTAATCTAATTTCTATTAAATCATTATCTGTAAATCCACCAATCATTGATCTCATAACTGTAACTAATGGTATGTCTTGCATTGGATTATCTATTATTTTTAGGCATGACATAATTATTTGAATTTCTACTGAGTTTAAATATTCTGTAGATGTTTCACTATATACTGGCATACCTAGATCTGAAATTTCTTTTTCATATATCGGTGATAATTCTGTTGTTGATCTTAATAGCACAACTATATCTTTATATGTAACTTTTCTATAACCTTCTTTTTTATCTAGCACATAATAATTACTGTTTACAAGCTCATTAATCTTTTGGGCTACATACCTTGCTTCTAAAATAGAGTTTTCAATTCTTTCTGTTTTTACATTATCTTCTTCATCTTCTTGTGAGTCTTTTGTAGTGTCTTCCAAATTAATTATATTTATTTCCGTTTTCCCTGCAAAATCTATATTTTCCAATTGAGGCTTTTCATAATTTGCTCCTAAGTTTAAATATTCATCTTCATTATAATCAACATCACCTAAATCTTTGCTCATAATTTCTTGGAAGATAATATTAGTTGTATCTAGTATGTTTTTTCTACTTCTAAAATTTTTAAATAATTGTATTTTTAAATCATCAGCTTCTGTTTTTTCCTTTTTTAATTTATATGTTTTGTATTTATTTAAAAATAGTTCTGGCATTGCTTGTCTAAATTTATATATACTTTGTTTTACATCTCCTACCATAAATATGTTGTTGCCTTTAGAAATTGAGGTTAATATGTATTCTTGAACCATATTACTATCTTGATATTCATCAATTGCAATTTCTTCGAACTTATCTTGGTATTTTTTTGCAATCTCTGAAGGTACATATTTTCCATCTTCGTCCTTAATTAATATTTTTAAGGCTAAATGTTCTATGTCATTAAAATCTATTATATTTCTTTCTAGTTTTGCCTTTTTATAATTTTCATTAAATTTTAAAATTATTGATTGTAGTAGATTTAGGACTTCATACATATCTTTTAAATCTGCTAGCACCTCAGCTGAAGTATATATAAAAATGCTATCTTTTAATTTCTTAAATTTTGCATTTATCATATCTCTTTTTTCTTTTACAAGTGCAGGTGTTTCTGAATTTATTTTTTTACTACTTGGCCATCTAACAAAAGAAAAATTCTTTGCAAGCTCGTATGATTTATCCCATGAATTTAAGTTTGCTAATAGACTTTCTAAGTTTTCTATGTCTAGTCTTATTGCTTGTGAAAATTTTTCTAATTCATTTTCTGCATCTAATTCTTTTTTTATTTTCGTTAAACCTAAAATATTTTCTTCAATACATTCTTTATAATTATTTAAAATAATTTTTCCCCATACTGTCTCTGCAAAATCAGTATTTTCGATATCTATATCAAATAATTTTACCTTTTCAGCTAGCCACTTTTCTGGGAATGGTGCACTTTGAATAAAATTATATATACTTTTTACTATATCTTTTAGAGGCTCATCATCTTTATAACTCGTATAAATTTCTAAAAGTTTTAAAAATCCTTCATCTTCTTTTAAATACAAATCTTCAAAAAGTTCATCTAATACCTCTTCTTTTAAAAGCTCTATTTCTGCTGTATCACCAATTCTAAAGTTTGGTGAAATATTTATTTCGTAAAAATTATTTCGTATTACATCTAAACAAAAAGAATGTATTGTACAAATATTTGATTTATTTAAAAGCGTAATTTGCTTTTGTAGACGTAAATTAGTTGGCTCCTCTTCTATCTTCTTATAAATAGCATTTAATATTCTTTCTCTCATCTCACTTGCAGCAGCATTTGTAAAAGTCACAACCAATAATTTATCTATATCAATTTCTTCTTCAATTATTTTATTAATTATTCGCTCTACCAAAACAGCAGTCTTACCACTACCAGCTGCTGCAGCAACCAATATATTAGAACCCTTTTCATGTATAGCTTGACTTTGCTCCTCTGTCCATTTAACTTCGCTCATTTTATCTCCTTCGGGATTTAGAAACATCGGGATTTTAGGACATTCCTCGGGATTTGGGGACGGTCCTTTTTTCCCTCTTCGGGGATTTGAAGACATTTCTCTTTTCCCTATATTAATTCTTCTAATTTTTCTATATCGTTTTTGTAAAATTTAAGTGCATTTTCATATGTTCTGCTATCTTCTAAATCTATTCCTACTGTTTTTAAAATATCTAATGATTTTTTACTTCCTCCCATTTTTAGCATATTAATATATTTTTCTACTAAGCCTTCTTCTCCTGATAAAATTCTACTTGCTATGTCTATTGCACAAGATATACCTGTTGCATATTTATATACATAAAAACATCTAAAGAAATGATTTACTCTAGTCCAATTGTATTTGTTATATTCGTCTATAACTAGGTCTTCACCATAATACTTTCTGCATAAATCAACATATATATTTCCTAGTTTTTCTGCATTTAATATTTCTCCATTTTCTATTCTTGAGTGTACTTCTTGTTCAAATTCTGCAAACATAGCTTGTGTAAATAATGTACTTTTTACAGTTTCTATTCTGTCATATAATAGTGCTATTTTTTCTTGTTTATCTGTTGAATTATCTAGTCTATATTGTGCAAGTAAAATTTCATTTACTGTTGAGGCTATCTCTGCTAATAAAAGAGTATAGCTATGTTCTAACACATTTTGATTTTTGTCAGAATAGTATGAATGCATTGCATGTCCAAACTCATGGGCAATTGATGAAACATCAAAACTAGTACCTGTATAATTTAAAAGTACATATGGATGAACTCCGTATACTGGCATATTATATGCTCCTCCTCTTTTGTTTGGAGATTGGTATGCATCCATCCAATTTGAATTAAACGCTTCTTTTAATTTGTTTACATATTCTGTTCCTAGTGGTGCTAGTGCCTTTAGCACTAGTTCTTCTGCATCTTCTATATCCATTGTAGTATCTTGCCCATTAAATGGATTTATGCTCATGTCATACATATGAATATCTGGTAAGTTTAAAAGTTTCTTCTTTAACGATGTATATTCATGATTTATTCCTATATGTTCATTAATTGTTTTTAATAAAGTTTCATAAACTTTTACTGTTGCCTCGTCATCTACTACTGCTTTTTCTAATGAGCTTTTATAATTTCTTAATTTAGCGATCTTTGTATCTTGTTTTACTGTATTTAAATATAGTTCTGTTATTGTATTTATGTATTTACCATATTCTGATACTAATGTTATAGCTCCCTTTCTTCTTACTTCTCTATCTTTATTTTCTAATAATTTAGAATATTCAGCTTCATTTACTTCTAGTTCATTTCCGTTTGAATCTTTAATAGATGGAAATTTAATTTCTGCATTTGTTAATACACTATATGCATTTTCACATCCATTAAATGTATCAGAAAATTTTGATAACACTTCTTCTATTTCTTTACTTAATATATGTTTTTTGTTTTCTAAAATTTCATTTATTCTTCTTGAATATCTTTGTAAGCTTTTATCTTCTTTCATATATTTTTCTAATGTAGCTGTGTCCATATCTGTAAGCTCTGGTACCATAAAAGCAGTATTCTCATCTATTTTATTGTCTAATTCTTCTGCTTCTTTAAATAGCTCTACAGCTTCTTGATTTGTCATATTTTTATGATATTGTAACATTCCATATGCATATATTTTGCAATCCATCTCTACTATTTCTTCAAAAATTTTATAGCATTTATATATATTTTCTGATGAATCTTTTAATTTTCCTTTATATTGAACGATTTCTTCTAGTTTTTCTTTTACCTTTTTAATATCTTCTTTATAATCTTCCTTTGTTTTATAAATATCTGTGAATTTCCATTCAAATTTGTTTTCCATAATATCCTCCTTTGTTTGGATTATTATATCAGTATGTATTTTTAAAATCAATGCACTTCGATTTAAAACAACAAAGAAGCCTATAGCATTCTGCTAAAAAGCTTCTTTGTCTAAAATATTGTCAGTGTACACTGGCTTTTGGACGATTTATTAGTTACAATTGGTGTACTTTGAATACACATTTTTTTGGATAGACATCTTTTTTGTGTCTATTAACCATTCCACATTGCGTGGAATAGGATTTTGCGGTCCAGGGAAAATTCCCTCAAAGAAACCAGATACCCTTGTAATCCTAATGATTGGCCTACTCCAAGGAAATTTTTTCTTTAATAGTTCCTTGTATAGATCTGGTTTTTGAATAACCATAAGTATCTTGCTGTATACCCGTTCGTATACAATTTTCGGTTCTTCCTTTAATCTCTTTTCCCAATAGTCTGGTTCCTCTCTGTCTGTAATGGCATTATCTCTTAAAAATTCCAAATGTTTTGAACATTCTTGCCCAACCATTTTTGAAAATTCATCTGCCACTTCTTCGAATGAAGTTCCTACAAATTTCCGCACTTGCATAATAACATCCTCCGTTTATATCAAAAAATTAATCAAATCATATTATAACAAGTTTATGTGAATTTGTCTATTAAATTTTTATAATTCATTCTCATAATCAAAAGCTCTTGAATGACCAATATATATTTTCATCTAGTCCTTCAAAATTACTTTAGTAATCCTTTTTTATAATCATCATGAGTTCTTACAACATGTTCAAACATTTTAACATCCATAAATTCTACTTCACATGGAAACTTCTGATATTTCATTCTAATATGTAATGCTTTATAATTTGGATCTTCTGGATGGCCATCTTCTAAATAATTTTTTATTTCTACAATTTCAAAGTTGGAATTATTTACTATATAATCTTTTAACTTTTTATAATATTTTAAATTATGAAAAATATATCTTATACCAATAAGATCATATACATTATATATGTTATCTCCGACTTTTTTCATTTTACCCATAATGCTACCATTTGATTTTATTCTATACTGGATAGAATCTAAATCATTTAGTATGTCCAAATTAATACCTTCATTTATTAATCTCATAATTTCCAAAACTTTATTAGTTGCTTCTTTTCTTATTTCATTAAATTCCATATTATCTACCTTAATTAAAACTATTTATTTTTCCCTCTATATTTCGCTTTAGTTAATTCCAACTCATATTTTTCTAACCCTGGTGAATTACTTTTTTTAGCCAATTCAATCTCCTTATTTATATCATATGGTACTCTTACAAATTGAATTGATAAAGCCTTTTTCTCTTTAGCTCCTACTTCACCTTCAATAATACAATAATGTGCTTGCGTAATTTCTTCCATATCGACAGTATCATCATTTGGAATAGAAATTTCTAATGCATTTCCTACACTTCCTATATTTATTATTGTTTTATTTACAAGCTTTTGTAAATACTGTTTGTGGATATCAGCATAAATCACAATATCTGGAATCTTTGCTTCATCTTCGAATAATTTCATTTTTTCATCTATGTTTGAGATGTCAAATATTCTATAATCCAAATCATTTTTAGTTGCATGAAACATTCTTACAAGACTTCCGCTTATGTATAAATCCTTATACATAGGCAAATTCCTTAAATATTCTATTCTTTCTTTACCTAAAATATTATTATACCATTTTCTATGATATAAATGGTTTTCAGTCGGATTATTATAATTAGGATTTACTGCATAGTTGTCACAATTTCCTTTTATAACTACTTCGCATTTGCTTCTTATTAAATCCAATGTTTCGCATGGTGATGAACCTTTAAGTACTATATCTCCTAAGCAAAATATTCTTGTTATTCGTCTGCTTTCTATATCTTCTAATACCGCCTTTAATGCTACTATATTTGAATGTATATCTGATATTAATGCAATTTTTTCCATATTACACCTCTTTATTTTTTAGCAATAATTATTAACGTAGTTGGAGCACTGTCTATTTTTCGTTTATCCCAAAAATTACTTTTATAGCTTCCAATATGATTTTCTTGAATTGGTTTATCTTCTATCATTTTTTCGATTGTCAATCCTGATTTAATCATTGCATTTATAATTGTAGAAATTTTAAAATTATATTGTACCATAGGAATTTTGTCTTCGCCTTTTGTTATATTAGCAAGAGCTTCATCATTATATGATTTTCTTATTACAACTTTATCTTCATCCATCCCTAAACAGTTAAAGAATGGATGTGTCCAACAAAACACAAATTTTCCATCTTTCTTTAAGTATCTTGAAACAAGAGATAATGTTTTTTCTAAACTTGATGAATAACCTATACTATATAAAGATAAACAATAATCAAAATAATCTTCTGGAATTCCCGGATTATCTTCCATTGCTGAAATGAAAAATTTTCCACTTGGCACATTATTTTTTGCGTATTTTAGTTGTTCTTCTGATATATCTATTCCCCAAACTTCACTTGCACCTTTAGTTTGTAAATATTTTAAGCTTTCGCCTTTAGCACAACCTAACTCTAAAACTTTTTTATTTTTTACATCTTTAAATATATTAAAATATTCTTCATTTCTCATAAATGGTCCATATTCTGGCAATGATGTATTAGAGAAATTCTTTCCACTTCTTACTAGTTCATTCCAACCATTTTTATTTATTTCTATTATTTCTTTTTCGTCCATATTTATCTCCTTATTTACTATGTTTCTCTTGCATCTACACTAATATCTCTTGACCTATTAGCCATATCCCTATCTGCATTTTCTACATCTTCTATTCCTATATTATCATTTTGTAATGCATTCTTTACTAGATTTTCCATTGTCACTGTATTACTTTCTGCAACTCTAGGAATCGGTTTTAAATCTTTTCTTAGCTCTTCAAATCTCTCTTGCATTCTAGCATAACCTTGTGATGTAAGTCCCTTTACAAAAGAATCGTGCTGATAACTTTTTGCCATATGATTTTGTCCAAAATCATATATTGGATATTTATCCTTAAATTCTTCAAAGTCTTGAGATTTACTGGCTGCCTCTATAAATGTATCCATTGCCTTCGCAAAAGAACCTCCATTTTCTAAAATCCAGTTTTCTACACCAACTCCTCCAAATCCACCATATTCTGTCGCTCCAGGACTGCTGGCTTTTTTATATAGACCTTCTTCTTTTAAAACCCTTTTTGCCAAAACTATATTAGAAATAACATATTGATAACCTTCTGGATTGTCTCTTTTTAACCCTTCAAGTCTGTCTCGTACACACATATCTGTAGAATATGTAACTTTACCGTCTTTTTGCATAAAAGTTATATCTATATCAAGTGGCTTTTCTGCACCTTCAATAGCTACTTTTTTATACCTAAATTGCCCATTTGGTTCTTCAATCTTTGAATCCTGTTCAGAACTTGGTTTAGCAAGAACTTCTCTTAATGCACTTTTTAATTGTTCCATTTTCTTTGGATCTTCTAAAATCACTTTATCTACTTTTAAAGTAAAATCAAAATCTCCATCTCCTGGTAAATTCGTTCCACGTCCAGTTGAGCCAGTATCTATAAGCTCTACAAATCCATTTTGTAAATTTCCTGTCACATGATCCTCTACTTCAAGTCCCATCTTCTCTGCTAAAGCTTTTTCTACAAGCTCTTTTATAGCATTTCTATTTTTAGTAGCTTCTAACTCACTAGTTGATACATTTGAATCAGTAGAAGTAAACAATTGCTCTCTTTCGTTTTTGGCCTCTGCAACATAAGCTGTTTCGTCAATAATGAATTTTCCTGTATTATAATATGACAACCCTTGCATTTGGGTTCTTATTTCATCATACTGTTCTGGACTAAATAAAAGTTCTTCTGTATTTCCCTTTACAACCGGAATATATGTTCCATTCATCGCAAGTTCATATCCAATTTTTTTATCCCATTGTTCTACAACAATATAATCTATGTCTGTACTTCCAATTCCAGTTCTTATACCATAATGCTCTTCTCCAACTGCATTACTTGCAAATACTTCTAATCTTTTATTTGTATAACTATTATTTACCCTATTTTGGATTCTTGAGCGTATCTGTTCAGGATTATTCCTTTTATCTATACTATCTATAGACATACTTTCGCTTTCTATATTTGTGCTTTGATTTGTTCTAGTGAATTCCATTTTTTCTGGAGAATGCTTTAACACTACAAAAAAATTTCCATAACTAGCTGATGCAGTATTTCGTATGATTTCATATAAATTTGTTCCATTATTTTTTGGTAAAATAAGCGAAAAATCTGCATCTAAAGGAGTGGCATCAGAATGAGAATCTACGCCAAGAAATTCTCCCGCTCGTACACCTTCTTCAAATAAATCTTGCAAAATTCCTGTTGCTCCTTTTACCCCTTTAACTAAATCTCCTTCTTGTAGATTTACTTTTTGTTTAGCAAGTTCTCTGTGTCTTTTGTTTGATTCTTCTAGCCTATTATCCATATATTCTCTAATTTGTGATATTGTTGTAATACCTCCAAATAGTTCTTGATATGGTCCTATAATGCTTTGCAGTGCTAAATCCGGCAATTTATTTGTAAGGCCTTCTCTTGCATATCTATTTCCCAATGCTATTGCATCTTTTTGAATATCGCCACTTAAACTTATTGCCATACCTTTTTCTTTGTCGCGGTTATATGCACCAGATTCTTCGTACAAAGAATGAATAGTTTTTATATATGTTTGAAATTCCTGCTTTTCATTTTCTGTAAGCCCAGTTATTGTTCTACCATTTTTTACAAACTTAACATATACTTCATTTCCTTTTTCCAATCTATCTACAAATTTTCTTAAAGATTTATTATTAGAATCCATAGATATTTTCATTAGATCTGCAAAAATAATTCTTTTACTTAATTCTGTACTTTTTGTGCTTGAAAGTACTGGTGACATATCTTTTTTTTGTCCAGAAGAAATTAGGTTTAATAGATTACCATTATCTTTATTAACTACCAACTCAAAATATTTATACATTCTCATAAAAGTTGGTAAATTATCTTGTGAAAATATATGTTCAATTTTTTCTATTGTTTCTATAGCTTCTTTTTTATCTAAATCAGCTACAGCAGAAATTAATTGTGGAGCATAATTTACTACCATCTCCGAATTACTATTGAATATTCTATTAATTGTGTCTTTTCCTAATTTTGGAAGGTTATCTATTATTATATTTAAATTATCCTCATTTAATCTAGATTGCTTTTCTAATTCAAATAGAACCATAGCAAATGATTTATCATATTTTGCATCAAATTCTTTTCTTTTTTCTGTAGATACATTATATTTCTCTCTTAATGCACTTAAAAATTTTGGAATATTATTACCGATATATTGTTCTGCTTGTTCCTTTGATAAGTTACGAAAAATATCAATATATCCATCTCCTCTAATTGTATGTGCAAGTTCTGGAATGTTTTTTTCAACATAATCTAAAATATTATCAAAAGTATTATATCTAATTTCAGCATCTGTATTTTTCCATAATGTATATATCTGGTATGTGTCTATTCCTAAATCTTTCTGTTTTTGCATAAATGGAAGTAAATATTTCTCTTGATTTTCTTTTCCCATGCTCTTCCAAAAAATATTCATAAAGTCTCTTATATTTGAATTTTCATTTTCATATAATTTAAATACTTTATCCAAACATTCTTGTGGCATATTCTCAGGTGAATTTTGTATAATTTGAGAAAATATAAAACAATCTTTAACATTTCCTTCTGGCATAATAGCATCTAAAATTTTTAACATATTCTTTTCTTTTACTTCTTCTTTAGAATATGCCCAAAGTTGTTCTATTAATTTGTCATTATCTTTTATTTCTCCTAGTATTTCATCAAAATTATTCATTTGAAATTCACTATTGCAATTTTGAAAAACCTTGTTCAAGTATTCATTCATATCTACTGTACCATCTGCTTTTCTGAAAATACTAGTAAGCCAATTAATATTTTCTTCTAATAAATTTGTTGAAGTGTATGGTAATATCAAACTTAAATCATAAGTAGATATTCTAGGACTATTTTTAATTGCCTCAAAATATTCCGGATGTTTATCTTTTAGTTCTGGTATTAAAATTTTCCATGCCTCATAATCAATATGCTCTGATTTAAAAGCTTTGTCAAAAACCCATTCATTCTTTTTCTGTAATTCAGGATCAGTTAATAAGTCATATAATCCGCTTGCAATATATGGTGATTTATCATCCTTATAGCCTTCTATAACAGTTTCGTATTGATTTTCGTCTAGTGATTCCTTAGTTGGGCAGATGTACATTGTATCTTCCCTTGTACCATCATTAATAATTTTTCCATATGCAGATCGTTTAAAAGAGATTAAGTCACATCCTTTAATGCTACCTGTTATATATACATTAAAGTCAAATTGTCTTAAATCTAATTTAGCTCCTGTATTCTCAAAATTTACTTTTCGTATCCACTTTGCACTATTATAGAATTCAGAAGGAATCTGACTTAAATCATAATTACTTATATTCCTTGCCACATTCTCTTCCTCTAAGGCAACTTCTTTTTGCAGTAAATTATATGCTTCGCTATCAGCTTCACTTACTTCTTTTACATCACTATTTAAATATTGTTCTTTAATTTGCTTAAATGTTTCTTCATAACGTGAAGGAATTTTATTTAAAAAAGCCTCTTCAGAAATATTTCTAAGATCTACATCAAATTCCTCATTTATCTCCTCTAAAAATAGGTCTGTTTGATCTGCCTGATTTCCAAATTCGGTACATATAGTTTCAAAATCAATTCCTGCATCTCTTGCTAAAATTGCTATGTATATTGATGATAATTCATATATTCTTTCATTTACATTTTCAGTTAATTTTTCAAACTCTGCTGGAGTAAGAACTCTTTTATCATTTGCCATCATTTGTTCCCCTTTATTTCTTAATTAAATTAGTTTTCTACATTAATCCTTTGTATTTGTTTTGGTGTAAACAATTTAACATAGTAAGGTTGTATATCTGGAAATACATCTTTTACAAGCACAATATTTCCATTAATATCTGTAACTTTTAAATTTGGAAATGTCTTAAGCATTTTTTCATCGTTTAAATAATTATCCATAAATTCTTTTACACCAGGTCTATTTTGTATTTCTTCATAATCTAACAAATATTGCTCTCCATTTTGCATTTTAATTAAACCACTATGTTCAATTCTTGCATAAAACATTCTTAAAGCCACTCCAGTATATACACAATCAACAGCCATAACAATTATTGTTATTATAGTAATTGTTTTTAATGCTCTTATATTAATTTTTTCTTTTAACCAAATTAATAATTTATCTACTTTTTTATTAATATATGTCATTAAAAAGATTGCAAGGATTCCCCAGAATATAGAAAAATATACACATATTCTACCGTTTATATTAAGTGGCATATTCGAATAATCCCACCACTTTACATGTAACATCATTTCTCCAAATAAACTTACCAAGTATTCAACTACAGATCCAATTAAAAAACCTCCAAAAAACAATGTAAAATTGTTTTTCTTAAAATATTGTAGAAGCCCGATCATTATTACTGCTCCTAATCCATATATAGCACAAAATGGACCATATAAAAAGCTCTGTCTACTTTCTATAACACCTTTTGTAACTAATCCAAATAATGTTTCAATTAAATATCCTAAAATACTATAAATTATAAAATAAGCTAAAACTCTCCAAATGCTCATTCCTAAAATTGTAAATTTCTTCTTTTCTTTCTTCTTTTTGTTTTGCATTAATTCCTCCATTAACTATTACTTTAATTATTTATAAATCCAATTTTTATTCATTTTAGAAAATATATAGGGATTTAAGGAACGTCCCCATATCCCTTTTTCCTTTTTCCTTTTTCCTTTTTTCTTTTTCCTTTTTTCTCTTTTCCTCTTTCGCTTTTCCTTTTCACCTATCTTAATAATATTTTTAATAAATTGCAATATTTATTTTATTTTTTTGTTAGTATTGTTATAATTTGGATATACTTATTTATGAAAGGAGTGTTTCTTACTTGGAACAAGAAAATTGGCATTCGCTTTCTTCGTCAGAAGTATTAGAAAAATTAAGGACTTCAGACTATGGATTAAGCGAAGAAGAAATTCGTAGTAGACAAAAAATTTATGGGCTTAATGAACTTTCTAAAAAGAAAAGAAAAAGTATTTTTAAACTGATTTTATATGAACTAAAAGATCCTATGATTATAATTCTTATTTTAGCAAGTATTTTATCTTTCTTTTTAGATGAATTTATAGAAGGATATGTAATTATATTTATAGTTTTCTTAAATGCTATAATTAGTGTTATTCAGCAAAAAAAGGCTGAAGCATCTATAGAAGCTTTAAAAAGTATGAGTTCTCCTACAGCTCATGTTATTAGAAATAACACAGAAGTTATTATTCCAGCTTCTGAAATTGTAGTTGGAGATATTGTAATTTTAGATGCAGGAAGTGTAGTTCCAGCTGACATGAGGCTTCTAGAAAGTGCAAATTTAAAAATTCAAGAATCAGCTTTAACTGGTGAAACCGTTCCTGTAGAAAAAGATGCAGATGAAGTTTTAAATGCTGATTGCTTTTTAGCAGATAGAATTAACATGGCATATACATCTTCGCTTATTACTTATGGTAGAGGTATTGGTGTTGTTACTGCTACAGGTATGAATACAGAAGTTGGACATATTGCATCTCTTCTTAACAATAATGATGAATTTGATACACCTTTAAAAAGAAAACTTTCTGCAGTTGGTAAAACATTAAGTATTGTAGGCTTAATTGTTTGCATAATTATATTTGTAATTGGGCTACTTTATAAAAGACCTATTCTTCCATTATTTATGACTGCGATTTCACTTGCAATTTCCATAATTCCAGAGGGCTTACCTGCAACAGCCACAATAGTTATGGCTCTTGGAGTAAAACGTATGGCAAAAGAAAATGCTTTAATTAGAAAACTTCCTGCTGTCGAAACACTTGGTAGTAGTACTGTTATTTGTTCTGACAAAACTGGAACTCTTACACAAAACAGAATGGTTGTAAAAAAATTAGCCAATATGGATGACATTTTAAATGGCTCTGCAATTTCCGTAACTAATATACAAAATAAAGAATCATATAAAGAGCTAATATATTCTGGTTTATTATGTAATGATGCAACATTTGACAAGAAAAATAACAATATGCTTATTGGTGACCCAACAGAAGGCGCTCTTTTACTGCTTGGTAGAGATTATTTTAAAATTAATCAAGAAGAGCTAGAAAGAAACTATGAAAGACTTTATGAACAACCTTTTGATTCTGACAGAAAACGTATGACTACAGTTCACAATATAGAAGGAAATATAACAGCATATGTAAAAGGTGCTTTAGATGAGCTTTTAAGTGTCTGTGATACAGTTCTTACAACTAATGGTATACAACCATTAACCGCTGAATATAAAGAAAAAATACTTAATGTAAATACCTCTTTATCTTCTGAGGCTTTAAGAGTTTTAGGTTTTGCTAAAAAAATGCTTGATAAAGTTCCATCAGAAGGTGAGAATATAGAAAACAATCTAACTTTTATTGGTATTGTAGGTATGATTGATCCACCAAGGCTTGAAGTTCCAAATTCTATAAAAACGTGTAAAGATGCAGGAATTAGAACTATTATGATTACAGGTGACCATGTAATTACAGCAAAAGCTATTGCCAAAGAACTTGGAATATATGAAGAAAACACAAAAGCAATAACTGGAACTGAATTAGGCAATATGACTGATGATGAATTGGACAAAATCGTCGAAAACACTTCTGTTTTTGCTAGAGTATCTCCTAACCACAAATTAAGAATTGTAAATTCTTTAAAAAGAAACGGAGAAATTGTTGCAATGACTGGTGATGGTGTAAACGATGCACCTGCACTTAATAAAGCTGATATTGGTATATCAATGGGGATTAACGGTACTGATGTTGCTAAAGATGCTTCAGATATGATTTTATTAGATGATGATTTTACTACTATTGTTTATGCTATAAAAGAAGGACGTAGAGTTTATAAGAATATTCAAAAAGTAATTCAATTTTTATTAGCTGGTAACATTGCAGAAATTTTAACATTATTTATTGCAACTTTATTAAATTGGGATCCGCCAATTCTTGCAATCCACATTTTATGTATAAATTTAGCAACAGATTCACTTCCTGCTCTAGCATTAGGTGTTGACCCAGCAAGTAAAAATATAATGAAAGAAAAACCTGTAAAATCTGGTACTCTTTTTGAAAAATCATTAGTTGTTAGAGTCATTTTACATGGTCTTTTTATAACAATTGCTACAATTTCTGCATTTTTAATAGGATATAATACAGATAGCTATATTGTAGGTCAAACTATGGCCTTTTGTGTTTTAGCAATTTCACAAATGCTACATGCATTTAATCAAAGATCTAATACAGACTCTATTTTTACAAAAGGAAATGGTCATAACAAATATCTATTCTTTGCACTTGCATCTTCATTTGTATTATTACTAATTATTTTATTTGTTCCAATTGTTAGAAATATATTCAGTTTAACTTTGTTAAAACCAATAGAATGGCTTATAACAATAGGATTATCTATATTGCCGGTTTTCCTAGTGGAAATAACTAAATTTATAAAGAGAAAATTTAAATTAACAATTATATAATTAATTTAACTGTGTCTATAAAATCTAGGCACAGTTATAATTTTATCAAACTATTATTGTTTTTTCTTGTAGATTATTATATAGTTTACATATAGTATTTGAAAAGGAGGACATTGTTAATAAAAAATGAATATGTAAATTATGCAATGTAACTAATTCACATTTCGAATTGACTTAGTGAAAGGAGCAAAATATGGAACATACTAATAAAAAAGGAAAAGCATTACCACTATGCACGGGCACTATGGAGGCTCGGAATCTAAAAGTAACAACTATTGATCGAAGATTACATGCTGGTACAGAAGGATTTAGAAATCCTCATCCTTTTTCTCCTCATGCAGGAAAGGGCCTAAAAGATATTCCATATTAAAGATAAAGAGGGTTCTATACTTTTTACGAACCCTCTTTATCCATTCTTTTATGATAATTCTTTTATTTTTTCATATATATCATAAAAACTATATACTCTAATTATATTCTTGCCTTCACAATCTTTATTATATCTTGTATCAAAACACATAATTGATAAAAACTCTGCAAGTTGTTTTATGTTGTGTGGACTATCTTCTATCATTATATCTATGTTATTTTCTCTACAATTTTCTAATTTATTAACTGTAGAAAAAATTAATTCATCATAATACAATTCATTGTTTTTAAACCAATTTCTCACCATGTCCTGCATCTTACTTTGTGCTTCTATATCTTCAAACTCACTAGCCCTAGCTGTAATAATATATATTTTATGCCCGTCTGCTTTAAGTTTATCCAACACTTCCTTCGCAAAAGGTCTAGGCTTTTCTTCTACAGCATATTTTGAGTTATATTTTTCCCAAAATTCCATGTCTGTTTGCCTATCCCAACTAAAAATTTCTATACTCTCATATCCTTTAGAATTTACAATCTTTCCTTTGCCTATTTCAGAAGCATATTTTGTTCCATAGCTCATACAAAATTCATTAAAATTAGTTAATACACCATCAAGGTCAATTCCTATATTCATTTTTTCCTCCTTAGTTTACTAGCTTACTTTGTCAAATAATTTATCTTGATTATTATATACATATCTATTTACAAAATAAGTAATTATAATATGTAGAACTACCAAAATTGCAGCTGTTATAAAATAATTTGTAAAACTTAATGGTATGGTCACTATAAATATTATTCCAATTTCTAATAGATTTAATACAAAAGGCCATAATAAATTCATATTTTGTTTTACTACAGCATATTCAGTTGACCATTCTAACTTTGGTTTTCTTAAATCTACTAATTCCATTAATAATGTTTGTAAAATTAACAAAATTAAATTTAATATTAATGCTGTTAATAAAAATGCTAGTGATGTTTTTGCTACTACATAAATAAATATTAAAACAATTAGTGATGTTATAGTTCCAAAAACAACATTTGGTATTCCTTTATAAATTAATTGTTTATAATATGGCACTGGTATATATTTCATAAAAATTGCATTTTGTCCATCTCTTGATATAGCAGTTGGAGCAATATATAGCATACTTGTCAAAAATTCTGTAATTGCAAGAATTGCTGCCAATCCAATTGGTGTCTCTATAAAACCACCTAATACTTTTTGGAATTCATTTATTGCTTCTTGTGAATTATTACTATTTATACTTACAATAAATATTCCCAAAAATACTACTGGCATTAATACAGATGGCAATACACATTGCACAAAAAATATCGGATTTTTAAATAGCATTTTAAATTCCTTTGCTACATATGATTTTCCTACTGAATTTATTTTTATGTCTTTACCAGTTATATTTTTCCCTTTCTTTGCTCCAGAAGATAAATTACCTACTGCCCCTCTAAAGTAAAGTTTATTTCCTATTAAAATAAAGACAATATAACATATTGCTGTAATTCCTAGCAATTTAAAAAATTCAATAAAACTTGCATTTACTATTGCATTAATTCCTGGTTTTATAATAGGTAAACTATCACTAACCATTTCTACCATACTATTGGCTTGTGTTAATGCATTTAATAAATCTGCTTCACTTAATTCTGATGTTCCAGAAAAAGCAAATGAAAGTATAAGTGCTAATGCAATTCCTAATAGTGGTGCTATAAGTTTAAATCTATCTTTATTTTTTACACCCTTTGAAAAACTCATTATTACCATTATTATAAAAGTTGCAATAAGTATTGGAATTATTGGAAATATTATTAATACCAATAATGAAACTATATAGAACATTGCCCCTGCTGATGTAAGAATTCCATAAACAATTATTGGTGCTACTGCAAAT
Organism: uncultured Clostridium sp.; assembly: GCA_900553015.1. Classification (GTDB taxonomy): domain Bacteria; phylum Bacillota; class Clostridia; order TANB77; family CAG-508; genus Merdicola. The sequence goes on from USBY01000002.1 coordinate 69,320, forward strand.
ATTAATTCCATTACATACTCTGTTACTAATATTACATTTAATTTTGAAATTAATATTTCTCTAGGCTTTAATGGTAATGGCAAAATGTAATCCAAATCTTTTGAAAAATAGAATACATTTGTTGCTGATATAATTGATTGTATTATTGTAAGTAGTGCTAACCCTAATAAAAATATTCCAATAAACATTGCTTCTTGATGCACTTGCTGTAGTGTTGTAATTAATCCATATGAAAGGAATCCAAATATTCCCATTAAATATACTAGTAAAATCCCATAAAGTATTATTTTTCCTACTTTGCTTGTTTTTTTATTATTTTCACTATATTTTTGGAAGGAATTTTTAAGGAGAACTTTTGTAAGTGAAATTATCTTATTCATCTTGTGTAATCTCCAAGAATAGTTCTTCTAATGTTCCATTGTCTTTTAGTTTTGTCTTCATTTCTTCAAATGTTCCAACAAAAATTAATTTCCCCTTATTTATAATTCCTACTCTGTCACATAATTTTTCTGCAACTTCTAAAACATGTGTAGAAAAGAAAACACAATTACCTTCCTTTGCGTGTTTCCTCATCATTTCTTTTAAGTCATAAGATGCCTTTGGATCCAATCCAGTCATTGGCTCATCTAATATCCAATTTTTTGGATTATTTAGAAGAGCTCCACATAATATTATTTTTTGACGCATTCCGTGTGAATAGCCTTGCATCTCTTCATTTAAATTATCATATATCTCAAATTTCTTTGTTAAATCTTCTATTCTTTGTTTTCTTATTTCTTTTGGAACCTCATAAATATCTCCCATAAAATTTAAGTATTCTATTCCTTTAAGTTTTAAGAATATATCTGGTGTGTCTGGTACAAATCCTATAGTTTTCTTAGCAGAAATACTATCCTTTTTTATATCTTTATCATCTACCAATATTTTTCCCTCATCGGCATTTAATATGCCTGTAATCATCTTGATAGTTGTTGTTTTTCCTGCACCATTTGGTCCTAAAAAGCCAAAAATTTCTCCATCTTTTATTTCTAAGTTTAGGGAATCTACAGATTTTTTTCCTTTTACATATGACTTAGAAATATTTTCTAATTTAATCATGGTTATCCCCCTTTTTTTATATTTTTCATGATTGTACAATTTTTTTATTCTATTAGCAATACTATTTATAAATTATTAAGATATAATATATTAAAATTCTATTAATATCTTTACAGCAGAGCCATTTTGCTATATACTATATTGGCAGACAAATTATTAGGAGGTCTCTTACAAATGAAAAATAAAGTAGTTATAATAGGTACTGGTAACGTTGGAGTTAGTTATGCCTACTCACTTTTAAGTTCTAACATAAATATACATGAAATTGTATTAATAGACATTAATATGCAAAAAGCTGAAGGAGAAGCATTAGATTTACTAAATTGTATACCACTTACTAACACTTCTTCTAAAATCAAGTTTGGAACATATGAAGAATGTAATGATGCATCAATTATATGTATAACAGCAGGTGTTAGCCAAAGAGCAAATATTTCATCTAGAATGGAAGATTTGCATAATGCAAGTAATATTTTTAAAGAAATTGTTAAAAGTATTGCAGCTACAAAGTTTAATGGAATTATACTTGTGGCAGGTAACCCACTAGATGTTATGACATATCTTACTTGGCAATATTCAGGACTAAATTCAAATAAAATTATTGGTTCTGGAACATCATTAGATTCTGCAAGACTTCAAAATATTATTGCAAATAAACTTGAGGTTTCACCAAAAAGTATACATGCTTATGTAATTGGTGAACATGGAAATAGTGGGTTTGTTCCTTGGAGCAATGCAAAAATCGGTTTAGAACCAATTTCTAACTATTTATCACACGAAGATATGATAAATATAGAAGATGAAACAAGAAACTTTGGTTTTAAAATTGCTCAAAAAAAGAATTACACTTGTTTTGGAATAGCTTCTGCTTTAACAAGAATAACTAGTGCAATCATAGCAGATGAAAAAGCGATTATATGTGTTTCTTCTTATGATCCAGTTCAAAAAGTATTTATTAGTACACCTTCTGTTATTGGAATAAATGGTGTCGAAAAAACTGGAATTATGGCTTTAAATCAAGAAGAAATTCACAAATTCGAAAACTCTGCAAATATTATACGAAATGCTATTAATGAAATTTAAATATACTACCTCCTACATTTGTTATAGGGGGTTTTTTTATGGAAGCGTCAAAAGCTTTAATTGTAAAAAAGAAATTAACAGATACACAATATATAATATTATATTTTTTCCTTTACTCATTTATTGGATGGTTAATGGAAACTTTTTATTCATTACTTGTATTAGGACATTTCACAAATCGTGGATTTTTAGTTGGTCCAATTTGTCCTATTTATGGGTTTGGAGCAATTTTAATGATTTTGTTTATTGGTCAATATAAGAAAAATTCAATTAAATTATTTTTAGCTTCAGCTTTCATTTTCTCTGCATTTGAATATGTAGTAGGTTTTGCATTAGATGCGATTTTTGCTGCCAAATGGTGGGATTATACATATGACTTTTTTAATTTGAATGGTAGAATTAGTATTTTATATACAATAGCATGGGGATTTATCGGATTATTATTTATTAATCATATTCATCCATTTTTTTCTAAGAAAATAGAAAAATCCTTATCTGCTATTCCAACCTATATTTTAAAAGTCCTTATATATTTAATGCCAATAATTTTAATTATTGATACTATTTTCTCTAGTTTAAAATATCTAGGTATATTATAATGTCGAATTTTGAAGGTATAGGTCGAACGATTTATACCCTTTTTTATTGCTCTTTTTAGTAAAATTTGGTATAATATTCTTCGCGCGCAAATATATTTTATTATAGAGGTGATATCATTGTCTCAAAAGACAAACTCATTAGAATCCGGCGAAAGTAGCGAGGTTCTTGCTGTTCCCGCGCAAAGAATTGGACTTGCTCAATTTATTTTAAGTCCAGAACAAAGGACAGCTATAGATAATAGAAATAATCTAGTAAGATTATATGATACATATAAAAATGATTATCTTAAATACTATATACAAAATCTAGAAGCAGAAAATGCAAGTTTACAGGCTGCTTTTAAAAACGTAGATTTTTATATTATGTCTAGGGTAAAATCTAAACATAACTATATAGAAAAATTAGATAAAAAAGGTGAAGCTTTAGATATATTTGGAGACAAAATAATTATCTTAGCTGTAGATGGTAAAACAGATGAAGATTTATTAATTCAAAAAGCTTACGAAATGGAAAAATTTTTAGTTACACATGATCCAAATATAACTGAACTTTCTAGGAAAAGAAAAGATTATATAGCAGAACCTAAAAAAAATGGTTATTCATCCTTACATACAACTCGTATTGTTCATGTTCCAGATAAAGATATTAAATTTTATCGTGAAACACAAATAAAAACATTTAGAATGAGAGAAACCGAAAAAACTGGCACAGCTGGTCATTCCTCTGTATATAAAAACAATAGAGACTTATTTTTAGAAAAAATAGAAAGTGTAAATTCTGCTATATTTTTTTTACCGCAATATATGCATTTTGAGTTTGACAAAAAATCTAGAAAAGATATTTTAGTTTTAGATAGTTTTGAGTCCAATTTCAAATATTATTTTGGTATAAATTTTGATGATTTTATGCAAATGAGAGCTATACAATTAAGATAACCAAAAAGACGTGATTTTAATTTTAATCACGTCTTTTTTCTCTAACACTATATTTTTAAAATCTACTTATTGCAAGTCCATCTCCAACTTCTAATATTTCTGTTGTACAATTTTCATCTTCTGTTACTTCTTTTATATATTCGCGTAGATTTCTTACAGCAGTTCTTTGTTTATGTTTGTTATAATCACTCATTACATAACCTTTATATAAAATATTGTCGGCAAAAATAATTCCATTTTTGTTTAACATTCTTTTAGCTTGTTCTAAAAAGAATGGATATTTTCCCTTTGCAGCATCTATAAATACAACATCATATTTTTTATCTAATGTAGGCAATATTTCTACTGCATCTCCTTCTAAAATATTAATCTTGTCTGCTACTCCCACTTTTTGTATATTTATCTTTGCCTCTTCTACTCTTTCATGCTCTCTTTCTATTGTATCTATTTTACCACCTTCAGCTAAATATCTTGAAAAGCACATAGCAGAATAGCCAACAGCAGTTCCTATCTCTAATATTGCTTTTGGTTTCGTTTCTTTTAAAATTTTATCTATTACTTCTAAAGTATCATCCATAATTATTGGAATATGGTCTTCTAACGCTTTTTCTTTTATTATTTTTAACTCTTGTTCGTTCATATACCTTCTCCTTTAATTATCAAACCAAAGAAATAGGGATTCCAAGGAACGTCCCCAAATCCCTGTTGGAAAGAACTCCAAAATCCCTATCTTACTTTTAGTCTTCTTTAACTTTTCTTCTTGCTTCTCTTTCTCTAGTTTTTGTGTCTAGTATTTTCTTTCTTAATCTAATGCTCTTTGGAGTTACTTCTACTAATTCATCATCTTGAATAAACTCTATAGCTTTTTCTAATGACATTTGAATTGGTGGTACTAATCTTAAAGCATCATCAGAACCTGAAGCTCTTGTATTTGTTAAATGTTTTTCTTTACATACATTTATTGCTAAATCTTCTGGTCTAGAATTTATACCAACAATCATACCTTCATATACTTCTACACCTGGTCCAATGAATAAATCACCTTTATCTTGTGCATTGTATAATCCATATGTTATAGATGTTCCTGCTTCGAATGCTACAATTGTTCCTCTTGTTCTTGCAACAACTGTTCCTTTATATGGTTCATAGTCTTCGAATACATGGTTCATAACACCATTACCTTTTGTGTCTGTCATAAATTCTGTTCTATAACCAATTAAACCTCTTGAAGGTATTTTAAATTCTACTTTAGTATGACCTGCTTCTGCTGGTTCCATATTTATCATTTCTGCTTTTCTTTTTCCTAATTTTTCTATAACACTACCAATACAATCATCTGGTACATTTACTACAAGTCTTTCAATTGGTTCACATTTTACACCATTTATTTCTTTTATAATAACTTTTGGTCTAGAAACTAAGAATTCATATCCTTCTCTTCTCATTGTTTCGATTAATACAGATAGATGTAATTCTCCACGTCCAGCTACTTCAAATGAATCTGCAGAATCTGTTTCACTTACACGTAAACTTACATTTCTTTCAAGCTCTTTAAATAATCTATCTCTTAAATGTCTTGAAGTAATGAATTTTCCTTCTTTACCAGCTAAAGGTCCATCATTTACACTAAAAGTCATAGTAACTGTTGGTTCATCTATGTCTACAAAATCAATTTTTTCTGGGTGCTCTACATCACATATTGTCTCACCAATATTAATGTCTGGAATACCAGATAATTCGATAATATCACCTGCACCTATTTCTTGAACTTCTACTTTTTTAAGTCCCATATGTGTGTAAATTTTTCCTATTCTTGCATTTTCCATTTTTCCATCTTTTTTGCAAATAACTACTGGATCATTAACTTTTAATATTCCTCTTTCTAGTCTACCTATAGCCATTCTTCCTATGAATTCATCATAGTCAATATTAGATACTAGCATTTGAACAGGTCCTTCTTCATCACAAGCAGGTGGATTTATTTCTTTTATAATTGTTTCAAATATACAATTTATATTATCACTGCTATCTTCCATGTTCATTTTAGCAATTCCATTTTTAGCTGAAGCATAAATTACTGGGAATTCTAATTGTTCATCTGTTGCATCTAATTCTATAAATAATTCTAGTACTTGGTCTAATACCTTTGATGGATTTGCTCCTGGTCTATCTATTTTATTTATTACAACTATTGGTTTTAAATTTAAAGATAATGCTTTCTTTAAAACCTCTCTTGTTTGAGGCATTGGTCCTTCGAACGCATCAACTAATAATAAAACTCCATCAACAGTTTTTAAAACTCTTTCTACTTCTCCACCGAAGTCAGCATGTCCTGGTGTATCTACTATATTTATTTTTACACCATTATACATAACTGCTGTATTTTTAGAAAGAATTGTTATTCCTCTTTCTTTTTCTAATGCATTAGAATCCATAATTCTCTCGTCAACTTTTTCGTTGTCTCTAAATACATGGCTTTGTTTTAATAATGCATCTACTAATGTTGTTTTACCATGGTCTACGTGTGCTATGATTGCTATGTTTCTAATATTTTCGTTTATCATTTTTATTACTCCTTTATTCTTTATATTCGTTTGATGTATTTTCTAATTCTCTTATTGATAATTCGATTCTTTTATTTGCTAAATCCATATCAATTATTTTTGCATTTACTTTTTGTCCTATTCTTAATTCTTCTTCTGGTTTTGTTATTTTTCTTTCACATATTTGAGAAAGATGTACTAACCCTTCAATTCCTGGCTCTAGTTCTACAAAAGCTCCAAAAGGCATCATTTTAACTACTTTTACTGTTAAAATATCATTTATATTATATTTACCTTCTACAGATTTCCAAGGATCTGGTCCCTTTTCTGCATAAGATAATTTAATTCTTTTATTTTCTTTATCTACATCTATTGCTATTACATCGATTACTTGTCCTACTTTTAAAATTTCGTTAGGTGGTGTATTTCTATTCCATGTAATTTCTGAAATATGTAATAACCCTTGTACTGCTCCTAAATCTACAAAAGCACCATATGTACTTATACTTGTAACTTTTCCTTTATATTTTTTTCCTACTTCTGCTTCGTTCCAGAATTCGTCTATTTTCTTATTTTTTTCTTCGTCTAAAATTGCTTTTATTGACCCTATTATTCTTCTAGGTCTAAATTTGCATTCTATTAATCTAAATCTAACTACTTTATCTTTATAATCTTTTATGTTTTCACTTCTTGTTATTCCAGATAAAGAGATTGGAATAAATATATTGTATCCTTCTTTTGAAATTATAAATCCTTTGTCTGTGATTTCTGTAATTTTTTCCTCTAAAATTTCATTATTTTTAAATTTTTCTTCTAGCTCTTTTTGAGCTTCTTTCATTTTATATCTTTTAGTAGAAAGTAATACATTACCTTCACCATCATTCATTTTTATTACTTCTGCTGTTATTTTATCTCCAACTTTTAATTCTTTATTAGGGTCTGCAGCTTCATTGTATGAATATTCATTTCTTGGAATTATTCCATCTGCTTTATACCCGATATCTATAATTACTTCGCCTTTTTTATTTATATTTATTATTGTTCCTTCTATTGTTTCTTTTACATTTATATTTTTCATTGATTCTTCTATCATTTGTTCAAAATTTAATTGTTCTGACATAATTTCACCTTCCTAAATCTTTGTTACATTGTAACATCCTCTTTCGTTTGGTTTATCTTTATAAATGGCGTTTTTCATAAATGAAAAACGCCTATTCGCAGTAAACTGACAATATTATATATTATTGTTTGATATTTGTCAACATAATTATGTTATCCATTATCTCTTTACTTACTTGCTCTAGCTCCTCTTTTGAAGGCTTTTTAGTAACTCTATCACTATAATCTAATGGCTTTCCATAATTAACATATACCTTTTTAAAAGGTTTCTCCCCTCCTACTATTCCAACTGGTTGCACTTTTGCACCTGTTTGTAGTACGAAAAATGCTACTCCTTCTTTTACACTTTCTCCTTTTTCTAATCCATTTCTTGTTCCTTCTGGGAACATAGCTATACTTTCTTTATTTTTTAGAGCTTTTAATGTTGTTTTTAAAGCTGCTATTTCTTTATTGTCTCTTTTAACATATATAGCATCAAATACATAACCTAAAAATTTTAAGAATTTATTTTTAGTTAATTCTTCTTTTGCCATAAATCTAACATGTCTTCCTGCTGTTACTACAATTAAAGGTGGGTCCAAATAACTTCTATGGTTTCCACAATATATTACTGGGCCTTCCTTCGGAATATTTTCCTTTCCTATAACTTTTAACCTATATACAACTTTGCAATATAAATATATTGCTGTTCTAACTATTACTCTTAATATTCTTTTTATAATGTTCATTTCTATTCTCCTTAGTTTTTTGTTTTATTATTTTTATTATTTTATGCTTAATTTTATTTACGCTTGATTTACTTGAATCTACATATATTGCATCTGGAGCCTTTTTTAATGCCCCTACTTTTTTATTCATATCATTCTTGTCTCTTTCCATTATTGATTGTAAGACTTCTTCAAATGATTGATTAATTCCATTTCTTTTATTTTGTCTGCATCTTCTTTTAGCTCGCTCTATTGGTGTTGCATCCAAATATATTTTTACTTTTGCCTCTGGAAAAACTACAGTAGTAATATCTCGTCCTTCCATTATAATGTTCTTGCCTTCTTTTAACCATTCATAACCTATTTTTCTTTCCAGTTTTGTTATTTTATCTCTAACTCCTAAAATACTAGATGTTTTAGAAACTATTCCTGTTACTTCTGGAGTTCTGATTTTGCCAGTTACATCTTCTCCATTTAAGAATACTGACTGCTTATTATTTTTATTCTTTAAATTTATATCTATTTTTTCTAATATTTCTTCTACTTTTTCTTCATCAGTAATATCTATATTATTTTGAAGTACTGCTAAAGCATGGCATCTATATAGCATTCCTGTGTCTATACTTACTAGCCCCAAATCTTTAGCAACTAATTTTGTTATTGTGCCTTTTCCTGAACCTGCTGGTCCATCTATTGCAACTATATATGACATTTTTCCACCATCCACTAATTATTTTCTTCTTTACTAATATGTATATCTTTTATTATTATTTTAATTGTTTGTACTCGCATTGTTGTTAATTTTTCAATTTCTTTTATTATTTTGTTTTTAAAATTATCTACAATATTTCTAACATTCCCACCATATTCAACACTAAGTTCTATGTATACATATGGACCTTCTGGCTGATTATCTATTCTTGTTCTTATTATATTGTATATATTTGGATCTTTTTTTGCTATATATTCTATAATTTGTCTAAATACTGTATCTGATATTGTAAAATTTCCTAAATAACTAAAAGTAGGTCTTATTATTGATTTTTCTGATATATATGGTTTATCATTTCTGCCTTTAAATTTAAATATTTGAAGTGGATCTAATATAAATCCCGAAAAATCTTTTTTAATTTCGAATGTTGGTACTGGTATAACATGTTTTCCCTCTGTTACCCTACTTCTTCTAGCTTCTTGAATTTCTTCTGGTGTTGCAATTTCATCTATGTATATAATTTTTTCTATTGGCGGTAAACCTATATTTGCAGCTATTTTATTTACCATACCATCAGATGTTCCTAATATTAGAATTGATTCTGGTTTATATTTTTCTATTGCTTTCCTTATTTCATCTTTTTGTTCTTGTTTTAAAAATAATGCTTTTTTTACAGTTTCTATTTTAGTTGGTGCTTTTTTAGCAGATTCACCTGCGATTATCTCATTATCATTTATAAAAAGCCCATCATCTATTATATAATGAATATTATTTTCATTCGCAACCATTTGTGCTCTATAGCTTTTTCCAGTTCCAGATGGCCCTACAAAAGCATACACTTTAATATTGTTCATAGTTACTCCTCTTATTTTTCTTCTTATTAATATTTATACTTAATTCTTGTATATTATACCTCATTATTTTTCTGTTTTCAATTATATTATACAATTAGTGCTAATTTGATTCTTTATGTAAATTATGCTATAATTAAATTTACAAAAGCGCTTCACATATCTCTAAACTAAGAGATTTGCTTTATAAAAAACTTCTTGGGAAATGGAGAAATATGGATTATACCAGATTTATGGAAGGTGCAGATGTTTTTGCATTTTTGCTCCCATTAATAACGCTAGGCTTTTTATCAAGATTTGGGCAAAACATTGCAAATAACATTAACCAAAAAAATTACAAAAAGATTTTCGTACAGTTTTTAGTTTGCCTGTTTTTGACAAGCTCAAGTATATTATTTGCGCAGGAATCTAATTCACAAATAGGTGAATACCTGGCATGTGTATGCTTTGGAGGAACTGGGATGTTATTTTTTTCTATAATTCCAGTAATAAAACAAAGAATACAGATACATTTCAAAAAATTTGTAACTCGTTAACCCGCACAAGTAAGTAACCAATTAACCCAGCAACCAACAAGAAGTTTTTTAGTCAGACTATAGTCTGACTTTTTTCTTTTTTTACTATACTGGATAATAGTTACATATCTTTTACCAATAATTATACTTTTTGCTTTTTTATGTACATCATGCTATAATTAAATTCACGTAAGCAGTTAATATAATTTCTAGAAATAAGAAATTTTGCTTTTAAAAAACTTCTTGGGAAATGGAGTATATGTGATTACATTAGAAAATTTATCAATTATACTATCACTATTCACAATAGTGATAATTGATGTATTTTGTATGACACTTTTTAATAACTTAAAAAATGGACATCGAAATATAGCTTTTTTAAAGTTCTTTTTTTGTTTCATTTTAGTAATTGTAAGTTATATATTAGCTTATAAGACACAAAACCAAATGGGCTTATACTTGGCATTTATAAGTATAGGTGGAGAAGGTGCAATGCTTTCTGTTGTTACAACAACTATCAAAAAAAATCATAAGTAACCAATTAACCCAGCAACCAACAAGAAGTTTTTTAGTCAGACCATGGTCTGGCTTTTTTCTTTTATATGAATATTTGTTACAACGAAAAAGACACTATCACTTTAACAGTAATAATGTCTGTTTCGTTGTTCTTCTAAAATGTCATAACCATTTTTCTGGAAGTACCTCTTTTAACATTTTAAGAGTTTCAAAATATTCTTTTACAAAAATTCCACTGGAATCAGCTTCCAGCAGGGAAATAATCGCATCATACAGCTGATAATGATTGAAATCTCTCTCGACATGCAATAGTTTTATTGCACAATCAAGAACAAAAAACTCTCGTTCAATCTTCACATTTCTATGGGAAGAAACACTTATCCCTTCGTTAAATGGTGAAAAAGAAACATATACTCCATATTTATGCTTTATAATTTTTTCTGTGCTAAGCATAAGCTCTCGTATATATTCGTTATACGGAACATTTATATAATAGTTGTACATTTCATACTCTTCATTATATGAAATTTTTCCACATAACATATGATTAGTTCCAAATTCATTAAACTGGATTCTTTCTTTGCACTTATTTGGAATACTAATATTTCTTCCAATTCTATTATTGTCAAAGTATTTCTCGGATAAAATGTTTTCGGGTGAATATATACATGCTCTCTGCATAATAGCATGAAGTAAAACAATTTTGTCTATTTGAGGGTCCAAACATCTTAATTGTATATCATATTTTCTAATGATATCAATGTTCTCCCTTGAAAAGACATTATCCTCGGAAAGATTTTTTAGGATAACTCCATCACTTACAATCAAAACATTGAAATTTCTAAAATACCAGCTCGTAAACTGTCTTAACACCTCTTTTTCTATATTTTTTATAACATTTTCATTCCATTTGAATAAAATGCTATAGGTTCCATCTTTGTTTAAAAGAAGTGACTTCGTTCCGCTGGTCATTTCAACAGGTTTCATTTTTTCAGAAATATATCCCATTTTCTTTGCATAGTTGATAATTTCTTTTCTCATATGGATTAAGGTAGTAGGAGCTAAAATTCCACATACAATTGCTCCATTATAACTCCTAATATCCAAAAAAACTGTTTTCATGTAAATTTTTCCATCTTCTCCTCTAACAACATTCTTAGTTAAGCCCCGCTCAAATAATATTTCCACCTCGTCAGGCGTTAATTTTACAGTTTTATTTTCACCCCATCCTTCCCATGTTAATGTTACATCTTGATTTTTCCACGGACCCATCCGATCCGTAATTATTTTTCGAGTATCATTAAATTCATAAACTGTATGCGATTTTATGATCTCTTCAACATAACTGCTCATAATACTATTATCTCCTTTCTACTTTGCTTTTAAAGCTACATTTACATAATATCATTTTTCCCGTAAAAAATCAAACTCATAATATAATTATTATTGTATAGTTTTTTCTAACATAAATGGGAGCATTTTAAAAATGCTCCCATTTTTTGGTATCAGCCACCATTATTTTTCATATCCTGGTTTTCCAAGTAATGTAAACATATTCTTTTTATATGCTTCTACACCTGGTTGATTAAATGGATTTACTCCTAATAATTTACCAGACATTGCACATGCAAGCTCGAAGAAATATATTAGTTGTCCTAAGTTCTCTTCATCTAATTTTTCCATTGTTATTAAGATGTTTGGAACATCTCCATCAACATGTGCTGCAATTGTTGCTTCCATAGCTTTTTTGTTTACATAGTCCAATGTTTTTCCTACAAGATAATTTAATCCATCTAAATTATCTTCATCTGTCTCTATTTTTATATCAGTTTTTGATTTTTCTACATTTAATACTGTTTCGAATAAATTACGTCTTCCTTGTTGAATATATTGTCCCATAGAATGTAAGTCTGTTGTAAATTCTACTCCTGCTGGGAAAATTCCTTTTAAATCTTTTCCTTCACTTTCACCATATAATTGTTTCCACCATTCTATGAAATAGTGTAATTTTGGTTCATAATCTACTAATAATTCTATATCTTTTTTATTTTCATATAAAATATTTCTTGCAACTGCATATTTATAACAATCATTATATTTTAAATTTTCTTCTGCATATTTGTTTTGTGCAGATAATGCTCCTTGCATTAATTTATCTATATCAATTCCTGCTACTGCTATAGGAAGTAATCCTACAGCTGTTAAAACAGAATATCTTCCACCAACATTGTCTGGAATAACAAATTCTTCGTAGCCTTCTTTATCTGCAAGTTGTTTTAAAGCTCCTTTTTTCTTGTCTGTTGTAACATAAATTCTGCTTCTTGCTTCATCTATTCCATATTTATTCTCTAAAAATTCTCTGAATATTCTAAATGCAATTGCTGGTTCTGTTGTTGTTCCAGATTTAGATATAACATTTATAGATAAGTCTCTATCTCCTATAAATTCTATAATATCATTTATATAATCAGGATTTAAATTATTTCCTGCAAATATTACTTTTGGATATTTTGATTTTTCATCTGGTACAGCATTTGCAAAGTTGCTATTCATAGATTCTATTACTGCTCTTGCACCTAAATATGATCCTCCAATTCCTATTACTAGAAATACATCAGAATCCCTTTGTACTTTTTTAGCTGCTTTTTCTATTCTTTTGAATTCTTTTTTATCATAATCAGTTGGAAGTTTAAGCCATCCTAAAAATTCTTTTTCATCATCTGCTTTTTTATATAATTCATTATGTATATCTGTTACTTTTTTTGAATATTTTAATAATTCTTCCTCATCTAATTTTGTATAGCTTAAGTCTATTTTTAAATCTTTCATATGGCAATACCTCTTTTCCTTTTTTTATGAATTTATTCTATATCATATTAGTATTTTATGCAAGGATTTTAACATTGTTATTTTATGAATATCGTCACTTGTTTGAAGACTATTAAAATGAATGCTTACATTTTAATAGTCAAATTCGCAAAAGCATGAAATAATAGTTTTTATTTAAACAATGAATGCGAAAACAATATATAGAAAAGTAAAAATAACCCCCAAATTGAAAAACTTTTGTTTAACAGTTTGAAGGTTATTTTAATATTATACCGGGATTTTAAGAACGTCCCCAAATCCCTCTGGGAAACGTCGCAAATTCCTGTTGGGAACATCCCCAAATCCTTATTAATTCTATCTTGTTACCCATTGAATTAAATCTAAGTTAGCAGTATCTAGCATCATATTTGTTTGTGGCATAACTCTAAATGTATAACCATAGTTACCACCTGTTTTTAATTCTATCTTAGCAGAATATTTATATGTTCTGTTTTCGTCATCTTGTTCTATTAAGTTCATTGGAACAGTTTGAATTTGTTCCATTATTCCATTTTCTAATATTTTACCATAGTATACTTCTGTTCTAATTGAATTACAGTCTATATTTTCTGGTAAGTTTACTATACAATGTACTTCTATTTGGTTACCTGCATCTATTGTTATATTATCTAAATTATTATTTTGAGTAATTTTTATATCTTTCCAACTTGCATAAAGATTCTTTTTCCAGTTAGTAAAATCAATTACTTCATCTAAGTTTTGATAATGATTTTTAGATAAATTAGCAAGTTCCATGTAGTAATCTCTTGTATAATCGATTACCATTCTTGAAGTTGAATATTTTCCTCCTGTTGAAATTATTGAATTTTTAAACATTTCCATCCATTTGTCAGATACTCCATCTTCTTTTTTATTTTCATAATATAATGGAATAATTTTATTTTCCAAAGTATTATATAAGCTTTCGCTATCAGCAATATCTTGTTCTTCATAAGATTGATATTCTGTATTATCTCCTATTGTCCAACCATTTTTTTGGTTATATCCTTCTGCCCACCAACCATCTAGTACACTAAAGTTAATTACACCATTTACAGATGCTTTTTGACCACTTGTACCAGAAGCTTCCATTGGTCTTCTTGGATTATTAAGCCATACGTCAACACCACTTATTAGATATCTTGACATTGCTATATTGTAATTTTCTAATAAGAATATCTTTCCTTTAAATTGAGGTTTCATAGAAACTTCATGAATATATTTTATTAAATCTTGACCTTCTTTATCTGCTGGATGTGCTTTACCAGCAAAAATTAATTGAACTGGTCTTTCTGGATTATTTAATAATTGTGTTAATCTTTCTAAATCTCTAAATATTAATGTTGCTCTTTTATATGTTGCAAATCTTCTTGCAAAACCAATTGTTAAAGCATTTGGATTTAATTTAGAAACTATTTCATTTATTTCTTCATAATTATATCCACTAGATTTTAATCTAGTTGTTATATTACTTTTTACTAAAGCACATAGTTTTTTCTTTCTATCTGTATGTGTATCCCATAATTCTTTATTAGGAATATTTTTAATATCATTCCATGTTTCGTCATCTTGAATATTATCTTGCCAATAAGGTTTTAAATATTGGTTAAATAATTTTTTCATTGATGGTGCAAGCCATGAACATGTGTGAATTCCATTTGTTACATATTCTATTGGTGATTCATCTGGTGCAATGTTTGGCCATACATCAGAGAATAATCTTCTTGATACTGCCCCATGTAACTTACTTACACCATTCTTTTTACCAGCTATTCTTAATGCAAGCATTCCCATATTAAATCCTTGCTCTAAACCTTGACTATTTTTCATACCTAATCTTAAGAAATCCTCACGAGAAATTCCAAGTTTTGGCCAGAAATTAGAAAAATATTTATCCATTAATTCTATTGGGAATATATCATTTCCAGCTGGAACTGGTGTATGTGTTGTAAATACTGTCTTTGCTGAGCACATTGATTTCGCAACTTCGAATGATACTTGTTTTTCCTCCATTGCATCTTTTATTACTTCTAATGTTAAGAATGCAGAATGACCTTCATTCATATGGTATACACTTGGTTTTAACCCTAAACGCTTTAATAACTTTATACCTGCCATTCCTAAGACAATTTCTTGTCTTATTCTCATTTCTTGGTCTCCACCATATAGTCTTAATGTAACAACTCTATCTTCTGCTATGTTTTTATCTATATCTGAGTCCATTAAATATAAAGAAATTCTACCTACAACAATTTTCCATATCTTTAAATATAGCTTTCTGTCTGGGAAATCTACATCTATTATTAAATCTTCACCATTTTCATCTTTTACTGGTAAAATTGGTAAATTATCTAAATCTATATTTGTATACTCAGTTTTTTGAGTTCCATATCCATCTATTTTTTGGTTAAAATAACCATTTTTATATAATAAACCTACAGCAACAAAAGGTAAACCTAAATCACTTGCAGATTTTAAATGGTCTCCAGAAAGTATTCCCAATCCACCTGAATATATTGGTATTATCTCATCTATACCATATTCAGCTGAAAAATATGCAATTAAATCATTTGCATTATTAGGATAATTTTTAGAAAACCATGTTTCTTTTGTTTGCATATATGAATTAAAATGATTTACAACTTCATCATATTTAGCTAAGAATTCCTCGTCCTTTGCTATGTCTTCTAATTTATCTTGAGAAACTAGTTTTAAAAATTTAACTGGATTTTTTCCAACTGTTTCCCATAAGTCAGAATCAATTTCTTTAAATAATCTTAAAAATTCTGAATTCCAAGACCACCATAAATTGTTTGCAATATCTAATAATTCTCCTACTCTTTTTGGTAATTGTGGATTTACCGTAATTTTATTAAATATATACATTAATATTTCCTCCTTAGTTTCTTCGTGTTTTATCTGTCGTACTTAACTTATTATATTATCTATTATAGTTTTATTTTTGTCAAATAATTTTTAGTATTTCTTTATAATATTTTTGTCTTTTTTCTATTGAATTTATTTCCATTTTGATATAGTATATATATTAATTATGGTTTGACACAAAGGAGGAAATTAAATGCCAAGAAAAGCAAAAGAAGAAAAAAATGATATAGAAGTAAAACAAGCAAGTAAAGTAGCTCCTAAAGCAACAAAAACAACTACTAAAAAAGCATCTACAAAAACAATAACTGCAAAAAAGGCAGCTACAAAATCAACCAAAAATTCTACAATTATAAAAAAAGTAGTAGATTCCATTGCTCCAAAAAAGAAGAAAACTCCAGCAAAGAAAACTGCTACAAAAACAACTAAAAAAGCTGTAAAAACATTAACTAAAGAATCTATAAAAAGTACAGAAAAAGAAGAAACAGTAAAAAAGCCAAATACTATAAGTGGTGAAGAATTCTCTATTGCAGAATATTACGATTTACCATACAGATATAATCAAACAATAGTTAAATTACTTTATCAAACACCTACAACTTTATTTATCTATTGGGATATATCTGATGAAGACAGAGAAAAATATAAAGAAACTTATGGAGAAGACTTTTTTGAAAAAACAAAACCTGTACTTATAGTTCATAATGAAACAAAAGGTTACAGTTTCGAAGTAGAAATAAATGATTTTGCTAATTGTTGGTATTTAAATGTTAATGATAGTAAATGTAAATATAAAATAGAATTAGGAAGAAAGCCTTTCGAAGTTATGTATAATGGCGAAGTTACAGAAGTTAAAACAACTCCAAAGATAACTCACAATTATATTCCTATAACATCATCTAACGAAGTAGAATCTCCTAATGATCATATTCTTTTCGAGAAGAAACAAGAAATGGTTTATTTTAAGAATGTAAAAGACAATACAGTAACTGCAAAAAATATAGCTAGTCTTAATTTTGTTAAAAGTATTGGAAAAGTATATAAAGTTAATGATTTCTATAAGAAGTTTTATAAAGATGAAGATTTGGACTCTTTTGATAAAATACAGAATCCATCATCAAATAGTTTAAGTTCTTCAAGATTTAAATAGAATTTTTTAATATCACCTTTAAGAAAAATTCTTATAGGTGATATTAATGTTTATACGAAAATAATAATTTAAAGGAGTATTAAAATGAGCAAAAACGTAAAAGGATATGTAAGTTTTGTACTACATGCACACTTACCTTTTATACATCATCCCGAAAGTGATGACTATTTAGAGGAACAATGGTTATTCGAAGCAATGTCAGAAACTTATATTCCTCTTCTTAGAAATTTTAAAAAATTAGTAGATGAAAAAGTTGAATTTAGAATAACAATGTCTATGACACCACCTTTACTTTGGATGTTAGACAATAAATTACTTCAAAAAAAATATATTCATTATTTAAAAGAGCATATTGAACTTTGTGAAAAAGAAGTAAAAAGAACAGCTTATGATTCTAGATTAAATGAACTATCTAAATATTATTTAAATAGATATTCTGATGACCTATATTTATTTGAGAAAGTATTTAATTGTAATTTAATCCAAGCATTTAAACATTTTCAAGATATTGGTGTATTAGAAATAATAACTTGTGGTGCAACACATGGGTTCTTCCCTATCTTATATGTTAATGAAAAAACAGTAAAAGCTCAAATTGCTGTTGGTGTCCAAACATATAAGAAGTATTTTGGAAAACAACCAAGAGGAATTTGGCTTCCTGAATGTGGCTATGTTCCAGAAGCAGATAAATACTTAAAAGAATTTGGTATAGAATATGCTATTGTAGAATCTCATGGTATATTGTATGCAGACCCTACACCAATATATGGTACTTTTGCGCCAATCGTATCTCCTGGAGGGTTAATTGCATTTGGACGTGATATGGAATCTTCAAGACAAGTTTGGAGTTCTATAAATGGATATCCAGGTGATTTTAATTACAGAGAATTCTACAGAGATATTGGTTACGAAGCTGACTATGATTACATTAAGCCATACATCGCTCATGATGGTGTAAGAGTTAATACTGGTATTAAATATTATAGAATTACTGGTAAAACAGACCAAAAAGATTATTATAATTTACAATGGGCTCAAGATTCAATATATAAACAAACAGGTCATTTCTTTGATTGTAGAGTAAAACAAATAAATGATATCTCAAGTTATATGGATCACCCACCTATTATTCTATGCCCTTATGATGCAGAATTATATGGACACTGGTGGTATGAAGGTCCAGATTGGTTATATGTATTATTCAAAAAAATCTATTATGATGATTGTAATTTTAAGCTTATTACACCTAGCGAATATATAGATAAATATCCAAACATTCAGGTTGCATCTCCTTGTAGATCTAGTTGGGGTGCTAATGGCTACAATTATGTATGGCTTAATCCATTAAATGATTATGTTCATAGACATCTTCATAAAGCTGGAGATAGAATGGTAGAACTTGCTCATCTATTCCCTAATGAACAAGATGAATTAAAGAGATTTGCTTTAAATCAATGTGCAAGAGAACTTTTACTTGCTCAGAGTAGTGATTGGCTATTTATAATAACAAATCAAACAATGGTAGACTATGCTAAAAAGAGAATTAAAGATCATATTGGTAGATTTACTAAACTTTACTTACAACTAAAAAATGATAAAATTGATAAAGACTATTTAGAAGAAATCTATAGAAAAGATAAAATCTTTGATGAAATCGATTATATGATTTATTACTAATATACAAGTTGCAAAACAATTCTTCTTTCATATTATATGTATAATGATACTTTATTTAGTAGATAATATTACATATATGTGAAAGGAGATTTTTTTATGAAATCATTTTGTATTAAGACAAATAACAAAAAGATACTAGCTTATCTACTAAATAATTTCAATTTTCCTAACACATATATTTCTATAAGAAAATTCAAAATATATGAAAATATAATTATTCATTACACTGGTGAAAATAGTTCTGCCTTTTACAATGAACTTTCAAATAATTTAGTTTCATTAATATTAAATTTTTATGAAGAAAAATTGTTAAAAACAATTATAAAATCTAATTATTTTTATTTTTCCGAAAGTGAACAAGAAAGTGTGTTAGATAAATGTTTAAATTACCTTTCAGATAAATCTACAATTGAATATCAAGTAAGAATTGAACATATTTATATAGCAGCACTTAAATATATTACAAACAATAAATCTATGATTCTAAGTGGCTTTATTCATTTTAGGCTTTCAAATTATATGAAAATATTAGACTATGTTGTAGATACTTTTGTAAATGAATTAGTAGTAGATCGAGAATACAAAGAGTTTATTAATTTATTAAAATCATATGTAAATTCTAAACCTTCTAATATAAATACTGTACATTTTATTTATAAAAATACTTCTTCTATACTACTTGACAGTAAACATAAAAAAATACCCTTTACAGATGACCTAGCTAACTTAAATTATATTTCTGATGTTTCCTTTTCTGAAAATGATATAGTACTTAATACCCTACTTACTCTTTTACCCCAAAAGATAATAATTCATTTAGAAAAAGAACCTGATGAATTTATAAAAACTTTGATATGTATTTTTGAAAATAGAATAGAACTTATATCGGGATCTAGGGACGTTCCTAAAAATCCCTATTTGCAATAGGGATTTTTATAGCAAATTGGCTAAATTGCCAATTTTTTTCTTGTCCATAAAACAAAAATAGGGAAAAAAAGAACGTCCCCATTTCCCTAATCACTATAAGCTCATATTAATACCTCTTGCAACTACATCTTTCATATTTTCTACTAATGAGTCTATTTCTTTTGGTGTAACTATAAAATTAAAATCTTTTGGTATTAATGCTTCTTTTATTTCTAAATAATTATCCTCTTCTTTTAATTTATTTAAATATTCATTAGATTCTGCTTTTTCTTGTAATTTTTCTATAAAAACATCTAAACAATCATTTACCACAACTGCAGTTTCTACAACTGTTGGTATCCCTATTGCAATTACTGGAACTCCTAAAGTTTTTATAGTTAATTCCTTTCTAGCATTATCTACACCAGCTCCTGGAACAATTCCTGTATCTGCTAATTGAATTGTACTACTTATTCTTTCCATACTTCTAGAAGCCAAACTGTCTATAACGATAACTAGTTTAGGCTTTACATTGTCTACTATTCCTTTTAAAATTTCTGCTGTTTCTATTCCTGTCGTTCCTAAAACACCTGGTGAAATTGCACTTACTGGTCTTGTGTTTTTGTCTAAATATTGTGGTACATATTTTAATAGATGTCTTGTAATATCTATTTCATTTATTACCTTTGGCCCTAATGCATCTGGTGTAACATATATATTTCCTAAACCTACAACTAATATTTCTTGTTCTTTACTTACATATTCATCAATCATCTTCTTTAATTCTTCACATAATATCTCACTTGCTTTTTGAATTTCTTCTTCTCCCATATATTTCATATTTTTCATATCTATTGTTACATAATTTCCTTTTACTTTTCCTAGAGCTCTTTCTCCTTGTTCATTCATTATCTTAACTCGTGTAACTTTTATATTGTTATTTATTTGTTCTTCATTTGCTTCTATTCCATCAATCTCATTTTCTATATTGTTCGCTTTTTTATACAAATCTTTTCTTTCATCAGCAAGGTCTGTTCTAAAATCTAACATAAAAAAATAACCTTCCTTTCCTAAAATTACCGTTGCATTAAACAACATCTATTTATATTTTAAGAAAAAAAGATTATTTTATACTATTTCATTTAACTTCTTTTAAAGAAATTTTTTAATTTATTCCATATTCTTTCTATAAAGCTTTCTTCTTGGTACAATACTAAACTTGTATCAGCAGAATTAGGTACCAAATTGTTCTCTTCATCTAATACTACATAAGATTCTTTCTCGTTTTTCCAATATATGTTTAAGATTTCTTCCCTTTCATCTGGTTCACACCAATAGTCTAAATTTAATACAGATAATAATATTAAAGTTTTCCTATGTAGTTTTTGATCTTCTAAAGGAAGATTTGGGTTAATATTAACTTTATAATTCTTATCTCTTTTAGTTTTAAAAATATTTAATACATCTTTTGGTATTTTATTTAGATATGCCATTGGTATATATTTTAATATTTCATATACTTCTGAATATGCTTGTGCTAATTCGTTTTCCATAACTCTCTCCTATTTTTTACTAATATTTAATTCATCTTTAATAGTTTGGTAAGCTATTAATTCTTCATTTCTTTCTATCTTACTACCATTTTTTAAAGAAGTCTGTAATCTATTAAAAAATATGTCTGGAGTTAGACTTCCCCCATTTGCCATTTCTAATTTTATCTTTAAGTATGATAATGAATCTTTTAGTTCATCTTCTGTTTTTTTATCTTCTATATCTATATTATCACTTATATCACAAATCTTTTGAAGTAATTCATTATTTCTTTCTATTTTCACATTTCTTTCTAAATCATTTATTAAATACTGAATAATCTCCAAAGTTTGTTTTGCAATATCATTATTTAATTTTTTATATTTGCAAATAACTAAAACATTTTCTATGATATTATCTGCAGACATTCTTTTTTCCATATCTGTTAGTCCATTTAACTCTGTAGCTAAAAATTCTTCTAAGTTATCTTTTATTCTATCTGTATCTTGCATAATATTTATAAAGTCATCTAGCTCATCTGCATTTATCTTATTTATTCTTTCAAAGTTAAAACGTTTTTTTATTAAATCTAACTGGCTATATTCTTTTTCTAAAATATTCTCAGCCGGTATTTTTTCTTGCAATATATACATTGGTAAAATTGTATTTTTCCTATAATATATACTTTCTCTGTTTATATCTTGTAACGCAAATTTGTTTTTTTCGTAAAATTCATTTAAATTAAACTCATCATTTTTTTGAGCTCCATTGAATATATTTTTTAAATATTTTTCTTTATCTCCTAATAAAAATTCTAGCAACATTTTTTTGTCAATTTTTAACTTTTCTAGTACATACATTCTGCTTCTAATTATACTATTTGCTTCTGTATATGTACTTTCTAAACTATAATTTTTATCTATATGGAATCCAAAGTTTTCGAATGGATGATTTTTTATATAATTATTTACAACTAAATCAACAAAAATATCTGCATTTCCTTCTTCTAGTATTTCATCTTTTTCTTCATTTTTATTCATATTTGAAAAGCAATGTGCATATCCATGTAAAACATAACCTAATAATTTATTTTGATTACGTCTTCTTTTTTCTGCTATTGTTATTGTTTTAGCCTCATCATCAACTTCCATGTTATAATTTTCTGGTAATTTATTAAAAATAATATTTGTTCTATTAAAAGTAATTTCTATTGCTTCTAATTTATCTGCTGGAGTACTTGTATATACATCTTTTATAAATTCTTTAATCATTCTTTGGGCTAAATAGACGATCTTAAATAAGTCTGGAGACACTTTATGTTCTAGACTACTTATTATTTTATCCCTAGATTCTTTTTCTGTAAAATTCTTTAAAAATTCTAATTTATCTTCATTATCTTTCTGGTTTGCTAAATATGATACCTTATTATTTTCGCCATCTATAGCATCTATTGCTCTTTTTAAATTATTTTTTTCCTCGTTATTTTCTTCTAATTTAGTATCTAACATAATAATCTTCTCCTATGTTTAGTCTATTTGTTTACCATTAAACTCTTCTTTGTTATATTCTATTCCTTGTTCTCTTAATTTTTCTTCTAATCTTTTGTTAAAAACATGTATATATCCAACTGCTGTTTCGTTAAACTTATCTTTAAGCTCATCTTTTACTTCTTTTTTTAAATTTTCTATTAATTCATCATTTGGCCCCATTTATCATCCCTCTTTTACTTTGAGCAATTATTACATAAAATTGTTTCTAATCCTATATTTAAATCAATTTTACCAACCTTATAATTATAGTCTAAATCTATTAGTTCTTTTATGATATTAGAAATCTCTAAATCTGTAAAGCTTTTTGCTTGCATTTTATATTTATTTACTAAAAACATTTGATTAGGTTTTAAATTTAAAGCCTTTGCTATATCTAGTTTATATCTTTCTGCTATTTTTGTAAAATACAATTTTTTAAAATGGTTATATAATGTTATTAATATTTTTTGAATTGGTTCTTTATTATAAAGCAAATTATTTAGTTCTTCCAATGCTAGTTTTATTTGTTTCTTTCCTAAATAATCAGTTAAGTTAAATATAATGGCTTGTGTTTGTTTAGTACACAATAAATCTATATCTGCTTTATTTATCGTTCCACCTTCACCAGCATATTCTATTAATTTTCTTATCTCATTAATTAAGTCTTGCATATTTTGTCCACATTGTTCTATTAAATATTGCAATGTATTTTCTGCTACATTAACTTTATATGCATTAGCAATAGCCTTTAATCTTCTTATAATTTGGTTTGGTTTTTGATATGTAAATTCACATACCTCACCATTTTTTTCTAATACCTTATATAGTTTTTGTTTTTCTACATTTTCTTCTACAAATACTAAAATTACACTTTCATTAATTTCATCAATATTATTTTCTATGTATTCTGCAACACTAGTTTTAATTTTAGCAAGCTCTGGATTCTTTCTTTTTCCTTCTTTTTTTAAGATTTCCGAATTTCGTACAAGAATTAATTTTTTTGGATAGCCAAAAGCTGGAGTTTGTATATCTGCTATTAGTTCTGAAATATTCGTTTCATCTATACTAATATAATTAATTCCATTTATACATTCTCCAAAATTTTTTCTTATTTTCTTTACTATTGACTCTAGTAAAAATTTTTCTTCGCCATATAAAACATATATACTTTTTAAAATCCCTTGTCCGAAGTTCTTTTTCTAATTCTTCTATTAACATATTCATCTTCCTTTTCGGGATTTAAGGAACGTCCCCAAAATCCCTATTCCTATTACTATTCCTATTATAATTTAAATTGAGATGAAAACTTAGATGAATGTGCATGGCAAATTGCTATCGCCATACTATCTGTTATATCATCCAATTTTGGTAATTTTTCTGCATTTAATATCATTTTTACCATTCTTTGTACTTGCATTTTATCTGCTCTACCATATCCTGTTACTGCTTGCTTTATTTGTAATGGTGTATATTCGAATATATCTAATTTATTTATTCTCGCTGTTATTAATATTACTCCTCTTGCCTGAGCAACATTAATAGCTGTTTTTGCATTATTATTAAAAAATAGTTCTTCTATAGACATCGCATCTGGTTTATATGTATTTATTATATTATTTAAATCTGTGTAAATCTTCTCCAACCTTAATGGAAAAGATTCACCAGCTTCTGTTAAAATTGCACCAGACGTTTCTAATTTAAATTTATTTCCTATATAATCTATTATGCTATACCCGTGTTATTGCAAACCCAGGGTCAATTCCTAATATTCTCATTTTACTTCCTCTTCTTCTGTTTTTGAATCTAATAGTATTCTAAATATTTCTGCAACACTCCAAGCTTGTGAAAAAGCACCTTTAGGTAAATATGGAGGTTTAGAATCATATAATTCTGAAATACTTAATATGCAACCTTCTTTATACATCATTGTTTTTGTAGTTGCTTTTAGATTTTTTATAAATTGATCATATTGTTTTTGTAGTTCTGTTTTAACTTTACCTTCTTTTGTATTATTTATTACATTTTTGTATGCATCATTATATAGTCCAAATAGCCATGGCCAAGTTATTCCTTGGTGGTAACTTATATCTCTTCTGTATGAATCTCCTTCATATGTAGCAATATATTGCTTGTCTTTTCTATTTAAAGTACGTAACCCATGTCTTGTATATAATTCATTAGTTACAGTTTTTAATATTTCTCTAGCATTTTTTCCTGCTGGATTTAAAACTTGGTAACTAAGTGACAAACTAAATAATTGATTTGGTCTTATTCTGTCATCGCCTAATACATCATATAATGATTTCTTATCTGCATTATAAAATTTTCTATTAAATGATTTTTGAGCTTTGTCTGCTAATTCTGCATATATTTCTGCAACTTTTTTAGTTTCGAATTTTTTTGCTAGTTCTTCCATTATTTTTAAAGCATTATACCATAAACTATTTATTTCTACTGCTTTTCCATTTCTAGGAGTTACTGCAAAATCTCCTATTTTAACATCCATCCATGTATTTTGAGTATTTATAGTACCAGAATGAATTAATCCATCTCTTTCCATATAAATATTATTATCATCAACATCTATTCCTGTAATATATGCCTCTATTATCTTCTTTAAACAAATGTAAAAATTGTCCTTTATAAATTTATAGTCATTTGTATAATTAATATATTTCTTTATATCTTCAAAAAGCAATAATGAAGCATCTGCGCTATTATATAAAGGTCTATTATCATATCCTGAATATCCATTTGGTACAAGACCATATTTTATATCTCTAATAAATGTTAATAAAACTTCTTTTGCTATATCAAATCTTTTTGTTTTAAGTAGTAATCCTTCAAATGCTATTAAGCTATCTCTTCCCCAGTCTAAAAACCATGGATAACCTGCGATTATAGTATGAAGCCCAAATGATGGCCTATAGGCAATAAAGCTATCAGCAGTAATTATAAAATCTTCTATTAATTCTTTATCCTCTGTATTTTCATTTATTAAGCCTGTGTCTTCTACTATTTTCTTTAACCTATCTTCTTCTTGTTTAATAATATCCTCTGCTTTTATTTCATCTATGTTTTCTTCTAATGAAAATACAAATGATATATTTTTCTCTTCATTTGGCTTTAATTCTATTTCATATCTTCCTGGAATTGCATGGTTCTCTATTGGGTCAAACCCTCTTTTTCCTTCTTCCATATAAAACATTCTATAAAATATATCATTATGATGTTCTACATATGTTCCCTCTGAACATTTCATGTAAAATGGTGTTTGACTTTCATTCTTTATAACTATTCTTACCTTTGTTCCATTTATATTTTCCCTTAAATTAAACTCTGTATCTTTATTAACTTGATGAAAATCTCTATAATTTATTATTGGAGCTAATGTTAACTTTGAATTATAATTTCCATTTTTAATATTATATAATACAACAACAGTATTCCTACCATATTGCATACTTATAGTCTTTTGAATAGAAATATCGTCTATTTTATATGTATATGTTGGTACATATTTTTTCTCGAATGATTCTATTCTTTTATATCCATCAGAAATATAATTATCACAAATATTAGTATATAAAGGATATTTGCATCCATTAAATTCTATTGATTCATCTACCTTAGATAATACCAAAAATCTTCTTGCTGGAGGTGTTAGTGCTGCAACTAGCAGTCCATGATATTTTCTTGTATTGGCACCTGTAACTGTAGATGCTGCAAATCCTCCTATTCCATTAGATATTACCCATTCTCTTTGAATTAAATCTTTAAAATCTCCTTTATTTACCATTATTTTCATTTGTAAGCCTCCAATTATTATTTTTTCTTATTTTGTTCAACTTTTTCTATAAATTTTTCTATAAATTCCTCTTCCTTATCTTTATTTTCGTTTTGTAAAATCTCTCTATTTTTTAGTTTAACTTCCTCTGTATTACGCATAGCCTCTATACGTTTACCATACTTAGATAAGAATTTACTTTTTCTTTCTTTTTTATTTTCGTTTTTCTTTCTTTTTTTCTTAGGTTTATTTTTTACTTTATTAAATTGTTTTTCATAGTCTAATTTAGATTTTAATAGCATGTATTGAGGATCTGATTGTTTGTCCCTATATTTTAAATCATCACAAATTAATTCTGAAATTGCTTTAGCAACTAAATCTGAATTATGTCTTATATATCCATTTTCTATACACGCTAAATCCCTTTGTAATAAACGTACTCCTAAAGTTCTTGCCTTTGCAACGTCTTGTGCTACTAATTCTGAACCTTTTAAATTATATCTTTTAATATATTCCGGAATTATTTCTCCTGTATCATAAATACAATAATCTATAACATTTTTACCTGTATGTTCTATTATTGCTTTTATGTGATCAGATAATGTGTAATTGTCTGTTTGTCCTGGTTCTGTCATAATATTGCTTACATATATTTTTATTGCTTTGCTATCTTTCATTGCTTTATATACACCATTAACTAGCAAGTTTGGTATTACATTTGTATACAAACTTCCTGGACCAATTACAATACAGTCTGCTTCTTTTATTGCTTGTACAACTTCTGGAGTTGCCCTACAATTTGGTGGTGATATAAATACTCTATTAATTTTTGTAATTTTGTCATAAACTACTTTTTTTATTTCATCTTTTTCTTCTATTATCATTCCATTTTCTAGTTCTGCACATATTCTCATTTCATCATTTGTAATAGGTAAAACTCTTCCTATAATATTAAAAATTTCATTGGAATTTGCTATAGCTTCTGTAAAATCTTTAGATAAATCTTGCATTGTAGCAAAATACAAATCACTAAAACTAATATCTTTTAAATCTCCACTTTTATATTTATAAGACATTAATTTACTTGCTAATTCTTCATCCCTAGCTAATGCAATTACTGTATTTTTTATATCTTCTATAGGCATAGAGTTTACGTTTTCTTTCTTCATGTTACCATATGAAGATACCGTAACAACTGCTGTTATATTATCTGTATATTGCTTTAATCCTCTTACAACTGTTTCAAGTCCATTGCCAGAACCTATTACTACAATTTTTGGTCCTTCTGAATAGATTTTTTTGTTAAATATTAACGAATTTATATTTATATGTTTTCTATTATTTTTTACTCTTGAATCTGTAGATTCTATTAACATTTCCATAGTTCTTTTTTGCATAAATACAATTCCTAGAACTATACAAGTAAAACCTACAATAAATGATAAAATAATTAATAATAATTGTGCTATTTCTAGTTCTTCACTTACAATAATTGTAGATATTCCATAACATGCCAGTATTATTCCTACAAGAATAAGAAATATCCATCTTTTTATTCTTGCATTTGGTCTAAACCATTCTATAAAACCTTTCATTTTTTATTAATACATCCTTTCAAGTTCAGTTTTCTTAATCTTCTCCTATTACTTGTACTTCTAGCTCAATTTTTTTGCCAGATTTTTCATAGACTTTTTCACTAATGTATTTTACTAAATTTAATATATCTTTTGCTTTTGCATTTCCTTTATTTACAACAAAACCAGCATGTTTTGTTGATACTTCTGCATCACCTATATTATATCCTTTTAAACCACATTCATCTATTAATTTTGCAGTAATAAAATCTGTTCCTCTTTTAAATGTACTTCCTGCTGATGGATATTCTAGTGGTTGGTGTTCTTTACGCCACTCTCCATATTCATCCATTTTAGCTTTTATTTCTTTATATATTCCTTTTTTTAGTTTTAATTTTGTACTTAAAACTATATATTGATTACTGCTAAAAATACTATTTCGGTATTCGAATTTTTGCTCCTCATTAGATAATATTTTTATATTACCATTCATATCCATACATTTCGTTTCTGAAACGATATCTTTCATTTCTCCACCATGTGCACCTGCATTCATCCTAATCGCACCGCCAATAGATCCTGGAATTCCAGCTGCAAATTCGAATCCTTCTATTTCCTCTATTAATAATTTTTGTGCTACAAATCCATTTTTTACACCAGCACCTACTGTTATTATATATTCATCATTAATTTTATCTATATTAAAATCTTGTATATCTATTCTTAAGATAATTCCTCTTATACCACCATCTTTTACTAGTAGATTACTACCATTTCCAATAACGGTTATAGGAATTTCATTTTTATTTGCATATTCTAATATGCTTTTTATATCTTGCTCATTTTTAGCATTTACAAATATATCAGCCTTTCCACCAACTTTAAATGAAGTATGTTTTGACATTAATTCATTTATATATATTTTTGATTCTTCTGATATACATTTTTCTAATTCGCTTGAAGTTTTTTCTATATTCAAGTTAATTCCTCTCCTTTAAATAGTTTATAACTTCTTCTATACTTTCCTGTGGCGTTGAAGCACCTGCCATCACACCTATTTTATTTATATTTGCAAAATTTTCATTATATAACTCTGATACTTCTTCTATCTTAATGGCATTTTTACAATTCTTTTGTGCAATTTCATATAATTTATTTGTATTAGAGCTTTTTTTGCCTCCAATTATGACCATATATTCTACATCTTTAGATATTTTCTCTGTCTCTTTTTGTCTACTTTCTGTAGCATTACAAATGCCATTATATATTTCTAGTTGTGTCTTTATATTTTCTTTTAAATATTGTTCTATTTCTAAAAATTTTTGTAAATTATATGTTGTTTGTGTTACTACTGCCAATTTTTCTTTTTTATTTAATTCAGGAAGTCTTTGTTTTAACTGTTCTAAATTTTCTATAACTTCACCATTAGTGCAAAAACTAAAAGTTCCCATAACTTCTGCATGAGATTTTTCTCCAATTACTAAAATATAATAATCTTTATTTGATAATTCTTCTGCCAAATCATGAATTTTTAGTACTTTTGGACATGTACAATCTATTAATTCTATATTATTTTTCTTTGCATATTCATAAACTTCTTTTTTTACACCATGAGCTCTTATTAGTACTCTTTCTTTGGCTTCTTTTATATCAGTTATTATTCTAAGTCCATTTGCTTTTAATTTATTTAGTACTTGATTATTATGTAATAAATCTCCTAAACATTCTATATTCTCTGTATTTTTTAATTCCTCTTTAGCAGTCTCTACTGCTCGTGTAATTCCATTGCAAAAGCCTGCTGTTTTCCCTAATATTATTTCCATATAATATCTCCTATTTTATTTTATGCTTTCATAGTTTGCATTATATCATATAAACTCTAATTCTGTAAAATAATTTGACATAACTTTGCAATATTTTTTAGTAGGAAATTACGCTTTTGCTAATTACAATAATTTCATTTGACATAATAAGAAAAGTGGCTTCGCCACATGTACAGATTGCTTCGCAATCGCACGGTCCTAAGTACCTTAACCTTGTTGCTTCAGAAAAATCTAGCGCTTTTTCCTATGCAATAAAAAAAGACGCAAAAATAATTACGCCTTTTTAAATTTTAATTCTTACAAAAAAATCTTTTTATCTTTGAAAATAATCTTTTTATAAAGCTTTCATGTTCTATTTTAATAAGTTGATTATTCTTTTTTTCTTCTATTTGCTCGTTATCCTTTCTGTCAAATATATGCTTCAATTTTTCTTCATTTAATTTTCTTTCTTCTTCATCTTTTTTTCTAAATTCTTCTTTTTCTTCCTCTGTTGCCCAATAATCTCTATATATTAAAGCCAAGATATTATTAGCTTCTTCAGATAGGTTTTGTTTATTTAAATGGAGTCCTTCTTGTACATTAAATTCGTATTCATTATTCATATTAGCTCTCAAAAAATCAATAAACTTTTTAGGAATCTTATTTACTAAATTTATATCTGTATACTTTAATATTTCATCTACTTCTTTAAAAGCATTTCTATATCTAAGTTCTACCATTATCTTCTTTATCTCCTCTTTCGTCTTTGGTATATACAAAATCCTTAATTTTATTAAATGTTGCTCTTATCTTGCTTCCCTTAGTTCTTGTTGCTATATCTTTAAATTCTTCTCTTTTAAATGTTGTTGCAAATTCTTTTTTAGCATTTTTAGAAAAAACTTTAGCATCTTTTACAGATTCCCATCTATCTAAATATATCTTTTTATCCTCGTCTGAATCCATAATCAAATTTAAAAAACTTTGTGCTTTTTCTTGCTCTGTAACATCGTGATTTAAAAACTTTTGCATTTTTTGTTCATATTTTTCTGGCTCCTCTGTCATCTTCACAGCTGTATCTATAATTGATGCATATAAAAATACATTTTGTTTTATTACGTCTGGATCAAGTGTTCCATTAGCCATCCTAAATTCTACTGTATTTTTCTTGGGATTTCCGATATTAGTTAGATTAAGTCCCGCATATCTTCTTTCGTCTAGCTTAAATTTACTAGCAACCATTCTTAATTTTCCAAATTTTTTATGTGATACCTTTAACGTTCCATTATTAATCTTTTTCAATATTTTTTTGCTAGTAGGTGCTGCCATACCATTTCTCCAAATAGCTGAAACAACATTTGATAATCCATGAAAATTTTTGTTTATAGCTTTAGGTCGTATAGGATCATTTTTATCATTACACATTTTATATATAAGTTCTTCAGCTTCTGAATATATATGAAGAAAATTTTTCATTTTTTTAGGATCACTGGCTAAACATTCTGCATCAAAATGCACATGTAATCCACATTTCTCATCTGCCTTAACTTCTTTACTTTTATCTTTTGGAAATTCTTTAATCTTACCACAAATTTCTTCTATATTTTTCCATGTGCTTTCTGTATCTGTTAAAATTGGCGAAACAAGTTCTGCTCCATTTTCTCCAACTAAACTTTCTTCCCATTTTGTTGCCATATGCCAGTTTCTATCACTTATAAACTTCGCACTTTCGCCAGCATATAACCCATTTTTCGTTTGAACATTATTAGCTTCTATTTCTATTCCAAATTTCATATAAGCTGGTAAATTTAGCCTTTCATATTGTCCTTTGTATTTCATTTTTACCTCTTCGTATATTTTTTCTAAATTATATCACTACATTTACTTGTTGCCAATATGTACTTTAGGGATTTTAGGACATTCTTCGGGATTTGGGGACGTTCCTTTTTTCCCTTTTCGGGATTTGGCCATTCTTCGGGATTTGGGGACGTTCTTAAAATCCCTCTTTCAATTCAAATCATAACTACGTGTAAGATTAATTGAATAATTTCTTTTTTACTTTGCTCCTCTACACTAAAATATAAAAAAGGCGCGGATTACTCCGCGTCTAACTTCATTGTTAACAATATGGCTTCGGTCACTCCCGAATTTCTGCAATTGTGTGATTCGCCACAATTACAAACATGAAACTCTCCTTTCTTATATAAATTTCCCAAGATTACGACCTCACCATGTAAAACCATATATATCTCGTGGTCTTTGTCATGGTGGTGTAATTCTATCTCTTTACCGGACTTTATCCGGATGCAACTTGCTTCCTTTGGAAACAAAATCGCTTTTCCAATTCCATCGGAAATCTTCTCAGTAAAATCTTTTTGTATAAGTTCGTTCAAAAGTTTCATAAATATTTTCCTCCTTTATTGAACAGGAAATTGTTATATTGTTATCTTTACTAGCTTAACATAATTTTTATGTTTTTGCAAGATATTGCTTTTTTATGTAAATCATGATATAATTTTTTGCGATAACAAGTCGTTTATATTCCAAAAACAATTAAAATGGAGGAAAAAATGATGGAAGTATTTGATAGCATTGAACTTATTGGTCGGAGCTTTAGGGTTCCAAATGAAGGATTAACCTTCACTACATTCTCTTCTCGTTTTGTTGTGTACCCAATACAAACAAACAGAAGAATATATAATAAGTCTGAAATTGGTGATTTTTACATCTTCGCCGCAGAATTCGGAACTTATATTATCCCATTCGTATTTGATTTAGAACAAATTTTGAATGATTCCGGTTTTAAAAAAGTAACATCCGATATACTCCCTGTAAATATCAATTCGGAATACATGCCTGTTGGTACAAAAAATCAAGCACTTTGGTATCATATGACCAATGTTGTCAATAAATATAATGCCAACACAGCATATAAAATTCTAAAGTCAAAAGGGAAAACTCTTGAAGTTCCAAGCTTTCTTGATGTGGCATCAAAAATTCCGTTAACTGGAATTTTTGATCTAAAAAAAAGAAAAATGTGGTATGGTATGGCAAGCATTCGTTTTCCTCATATTAATGAGGAAAAACTCGGTAAATTCAATTTCGACTATGATCAGGCAAATCTCCTGGTATACGCAGGAGACGGGGATACGTATTTGTTACATACTCTTTCCTGCGTTTCCACATTATTAGAACTGTTGGAAATTGCGGGGTATAATATGGATAAGAGTCTATATGTACCCAGTTTATATGCACCTATCAAATAACATTTCACAGCCAGATGAAATATACTAAATTCATCTGGCTGTGATTTTTATTGCACAAAAAAAGTCATGCAAGAATATTTAATTTCATACATGACTTTTTTATAGTATTTAGTAATCGGGATTTAAGGAACGTCCCCAAATCCCGAAATTTCTATCCAAATAATCCTCTTTTCTTTACTGGAGGTTGTTCATTCATAGTTTTAGCAAGTTGTGTTAATAAATCTCTTTGCTCTTTTGTTAGCTTTTTTGGAGTTTGTACATTAACAGTAAATATAAAATCACCCTGCCAATTTCCATTAATAGCTTTAAATCCTTTATTTCGTATAGCGAATTTTGTTCCTGTCTGTGTTCCTTCTGGTATTTTATATTTTACTTTTTCTCCACTTACCATAGGTATCTCTAATTCAGCTCCAAGCGTAGCTTGAGTTATAGTAATTGGAATGTCGCATAATACATTATTATCTTTTCTAGTAAAAATACTATGTCGCTTCAAATGTATTGTTACATAAATATCTCCATTTTCTCCGCCTCTTTCACCTGGCTCTCCTTCTTTTTTCAAGATTAATGTTTGATTGTCATCAATTCCTGCTGGAATATTTATAGTAACTTTTGCTTGTTTTCTTACTGTTCCTTTTCCTCTACAAGTTGTACATGGCTCTTTTATAATTTTACCAGTTCCATGGCATTCAGAACAAGTTCTAGTTGTTTGCATTTGTCCTAATATTGTGTTTTGAACTTGTGTTACTTGACCAGTTCCATGACAATTTGGACATGTTACAGGATTTGTTCCAGGTTTTGCACCACTTCCGTTACAAGTTGTACATTTTTCATTTCTATTTATAACAAATTCCTTTTTTATTCCTGAATATGCTTCTTCAAAAGTAATCTCTAGATCATGTCTTAAATCTCTACCTCTTTTTGGGCCATTTCTATTACTTCTTCCAGAAGAACCACCAAATCCAGAAAAGAATGAACTAAATATATCGCCAAAATCTCCAAAACCACTAAATCCATCAAAGCCATTAGAAGTATATGAATAATATCCACCTTGGCCTGCTCCTTGACCCCCAAATCCTTGAGGTCCATTAAAGCCAAATTGATCATACATCTTTCTTTTTTGAGGATCAGAAAGTGTTTCGTAAGCTTCATTTACTTCTTTAAACTTTTCCTCTGCTTCTTTTCTATTATTTGGATTTGCATCTGGATGATATTTTTTAGCCATTTTTCTAAAAGCCTTTTTTAGTTCATCATCTGTTGCATTTTTATTAACTCCTAAAACTTCATAATAATCTCTTTTTTCTGCCATTATATCCTCCAATTTATAACAAGCTTAATTATTGGAGGCTTTTAAACCTCCAATATTAAACATTATTTTTTATCATTATCGTCTTCTACTTTATAATCTGCATCATATACATTTCCATTTTCATCTGTTTTTGGACCTTCTGCTGTTCCATTTGCTCCAGCATCTGTATTAGCTCCAGCTGCTGCACCATTTGGATTTGCATTTTTGTATAATTTTTCTGTTATTTCGTAGAATACAGATGTTAATTTTTCTGTAGCATTCTTAATTGCTTCTGTATCTTTTCCTTCTAATGTTTTCTTTAAGTTTTCAAGTTCTGCTTCTACTTTAGATTTTTCTTCGTTGCTAATTTTATCTCCAATATCTTTCATTGTTTTTTCTGTATTAAAGATTAAGCTTTCTGCATTATTTCTAACTTCGATATCTTCTTTCATTTTCTTATCTTCTGCAGCATGTGCTTCTGCATCTTTTACAGCTTTTTCGATATCTTCATCTGATAAGTTTGTTGAAGCTGTAATAGCTACATTTTGTTCATTTCCTGTTGCCATATCTTTTGCAGATACGTGAACTATACCGTTTGCATCAATATCAAATGTAACTTCGATTTGTGGTACTCCTCTTGGAGCTGCTGGAATTCCTGTTAATTGGAATCTTCCTAATGTTTTATTTCCAGAAGCCATTTCTCTTTCACCTTGAAGAACGTGAATTTCAACTGCTGTTTGACCATCTGCTGCTGTAGAGAATACTTGTGATTTCTTTGTTGGTATTGTTGTATTTCTGTCAATTAATTTTGTAAATACTCCACCATATGTTTCGATACCTAATGATAATGGTGTTACATCTAGTAATACTAAGTCTTTAACATCTCCAGAAAGTACACCACCTTGGATTGCTGCACCAATAGCAACACATTCATCTGGGTTAATTCCTTTATCTGGTTCTTTTCCTGTTATTTTCTTAACAGCTTCTTGTACAGCTGGAACTCTTGTAGAACCACCAACTAATAATACTTTGTGTAAATCGTTAGCTGTAATTCCTGCATCTTTTAAAGCTTGTTCTACTGGAACTTTTGTAGCTTCTACTAAATCACTAATTAATTCTTCAAATTTAGCTCTTGTTAATGTTACATCTAAGTGTTTTGGTCCTGTGCTATCTGCTGTAATGAATGGTAAGTTGATTTGTGTTTGTTGCATTCCAGATAATTCTATTTTAGCTTTTTCTGCTGCTTCTTTTAATCTTTGCATAGCCATTCTATCTGTGCTTAAATCTATTCCATTTGATTTTTTGAATTCTGATACTAGGTAATCTATAATTCTTTGGTCAAAGTCATCTCCACCTAAATGTGTATTACCATTTGTAGATAAAACTTCGAATACTCCATCACCAATATCTAGAATAGAAACATCGAATGTTCCTCCACCTAAGTCATAGATCATTATTTTTTGATCTTGGTCTTCTTTATCCATTCCATAAGCAAGTGATGCTGCTGTTGGTTCATTTATAATTCTTAAAACTTCTAGTCCTGCTATTTTTCCTGCATCTTTTGTTGCTTGTCTTTGACTATCGCTAAAATATGCTGGAACTGTTATAACAGCTTGTGTAACTTTTTGTCCTAAATAATTTTCTGCATCTGCTTTTAATTTTTGTAATATCATTGCTGATATTTCTTGTGGTGAGAATTCATCTCCATCTATTTTAACTTTTTCTGCTGTTCCCATTTTTCTCTTAATTGAAATAACTGTGTTTTCTGGGTTTGTAACAGCTTGACGTTTTGCTATTTGTCCTACTAATCTTTCTCCATTTTTAGAGAATGCTACAACTGATGGTGTAGTTCTATTTCCTTCTGCGTTTGGTATAACTACTGCTTCTCCACCTTCCATAACTGCAACACATGAATTTGTTGTTCCTAAGTCAATTCCTATAATTTTTCCCATTTTAAATTCCTCCTAAAAAATATATAAATTTTAAAACTTAATAACTTACTTTATATTATAATTATCTTTTAATTGTTTAATTATAATATTATTGTTTTCTATCATTTCTTTTGTAACTTCTTTTTGCCATTCATCTTTTGTCATTTCTGCTAATTTTCTATTTGATAATTTTTTATATCCTAATTCCTCACCTAGCCAAGCTGGTTTTTGGAATTTATTGGCTAATTCTTCGTTTGGAAATTCTACTTCTGCTGTAAGCAATCCTTCTAAATAATCATAATATACATCTATTTCAACTTTTAGATTATTTTCTATTGGTATTTTGATTCTTGTCTTTTCTATTATGTTACTAATTTTATTTTTGATTAACTTATCAAATAATTCTTTATCAATTTCATTTTCTATTTCATATTTTTTACCAATATCATAATTATTATTATATTCAATATCACCTTTTGTTTTTAGTGTATAAATATATATTTGCTTATCTTCAGGATAGCTTTCCTTTATGTCTCTTATTCTTATAAGTGTTAATTTATCCCTATATATAAAAGCTTGTTTTATATGCACAATGCTTTCTATGTTTAAATTTTCTGGTAAATACTTTACAGCAAATTTTCTTTCTATTTCTTTATTCATATTTATTTTCCTTTTTATTAGTTTACAAACTTCGCTTTACTCACACAGCTAACTTAGTTTGCTACTACGACCATAGAATGTCTTATAACTCTATCTCCTATTTTGTATCCTTTTCTGTAATCTTCTTTTATTTCTTTTTCACCTAAGTTTTCATCAACTACAGAGCTTACTGCTTCATGTAATTCTGGATCAAAAGTTTTTCCTACTGCTTCTATTTCTTCTACTCCATTTGCTTTTAGTAAATCTTGTAATTGTTTATATACAAGTTCAACACCTTGTTTATATCCAGTATCTTTTGTTTCTACTTGTACTGCTTTTTCAAGATTATCTAATACTGGTAAAATTCCAGTCATTATATCTCCCATAATAGAGTTATATAATTGGTCTCTTTCTTTTGCACTTCTCTTTTTATAATTTTCAAATTCTGCTAGTACTCTTTTATATCTGTCCATTAATTCGTCATATTCTTGTTCTTTTTTAACTAGCTCTTCTTTTTTTACCATTTCATCTGATTTTATTACTTCTGGTTCCTTTTTATTTTCTTTTTTTTCTGCCAATTTACATACCCTCTTTCTTATTATTATCTTCATTTAATTTTTTACTTATATATTTCATTACAGATATAACCTTTGCATAATCCATTCTTTTTGGTCCTATTATTCCAATTGTTCCTAGGTCTTTATCTCCAATAGTATGTTTAAAAGTTATAATGCTGAAATCTTTTAGATTACTATTTTCATCATCATCGCCAATAAAGACATTAATATCTTCTGCATCTCCAGAATTAAATATTTCTAACATTTCATCTTTAGCGTCTAGTAAATTGACAAAGTTCTTTGCTACCTTCATACTTTTAAATTCTGGTAAGTCAAAAGATTTTTTCGCACCTTCCAAAAATATATTGTTGTTTTCTTCTTCAACTATCCTATTTATTTGCTCTATAATGGCTTTCATTATTCCTATACTATAATGAACTTCTGAGAAAATATAATCTGCCATTGGCTTGTCTATTTTAGATAAAGGCTTTCCTCTTAATCTTGTATTAAATAGGTTATTTAAAGTATCTACTTGGCTTTCTGTTATATCTTCATCAAATTTGATAATTGTTTCTTTTACTAAACCTGTATCTGTTACAATTACGACCATTAACATTCTTTGTCCTAAAGAAACAAATTTAATTTCTTCTATAATTTGTTTGTCTGCTTTTGGACCAACTGCAACTGTTGTATAATGTGTTATCTCTGATAAAGTTGTTGTTGCAACCTTAGTTAGATCTTCTATTTCGTTAACTTTAATTTTTAGCTTGTTTTGAATATATTTAATTTCTTCTAAAGTTAAGTTATCTTCTTTTAATAGTTCATTAACGTAATACCTATAACCTTCTGCAGATGGCACTCTTCCTGCTGAAGTATGTGGTTTATCCAAAAAACCTATACTTTCTAATTGTGCCATATCATTTCTTATTGTTGCACTACTATAATCTAATCCATGGCCTTTTGTTATACTTCCAGAGCTTACAGGTTCTGCTGTATTAATATATTCTTCTACTATTGCTTGTAATACTTTCTTTTTTCTTTCGTCTAAATCTTTCTTTTTCAATATTTTCACCTCTTTAGCACTCTTTGTGTCTGATTGCTAAATTCTTTAAATATATTATATTCAATTTTAGCAAATGTCAATACCTTTTGCTAAAAATTCTTTGTGAATTTTTTGTGAATTAATTTTTTTATTTTGCCAATTTATACGCAAAAAGAGTCTAGTACAATGTACTAAACTCTCCTTTTACTAAATTATAGCTAAAAATATATTTTTATATAAAAAAACGGGGGCATTGCCCCCTCGTATTGTCAAATGGCTTTCATTAGTTAAATAATTTCTTTGTTACCCAGTTGTATACATCGGCATACACCTGCTCTTTTATTGCCTCGTGCAAAATGTCGTGTCGTAATCCAGGATACATCTTCACTTCAATATCCTTGACTCCGGCCTTGCACATCACCTTTTCTGTCACCATTACACCTTTTCCGCAGTCCCCTACAGG
Organism: uncultured Clostridium sp.; assembly: GCA_900553015.1. Lineage (GTDB taxonomy): Bacteria > Bacillota > Clostridia > TANB77 > CAG-508 > Merdicola. The sequence continues at coordinate 108,885 of USBY01000002.1, forward strand.
GTCCATTTCACCGGAAATAAGTAAAATAGGCAAGTTCTTATCCATATTCCACACATTTTTTTCATGTGAGGAATAAAGCATTCCGTCAAGCAATTCTCTAAAAAGGCCTGCAGAGAAATCTCCTCCTCTTTGAGGATCTGCTATGTATTCATCCAAGGCTTCTTCGTTGCTACACAACCAATCATACTCCGTTCTGTTCGGAACAAAGATTTTGTTGTATGTTCCAAAAGTCAAATTATGAATTGTTGGTGTTGAGTTATCTTCTCCTGCCTTTTTCGCTTCCAGATTTGCCATAAGTTTTGCAATCTTGATTGCCAATGGAGGCATCTGACCTGTTCCCATTAGTATAGCAGCATCCAGATTTCCCGGATTATCAATCAAATAGGTTCTTACTACAAATGAACCTAGCGAAAAACCTAACATGCAATATGGTAAGTCAGGATACCTTTCCACTGTAATGTTTTTAAGCATCTTGATATCCTCAACAACCCACTTCCATGAGCCTTTTGGTCCAAAATACATCGGTTTTGCACCATCAGCAATGGATTTTCCATGACCTAAATGGTCGTTTCCAACCACTATAAAGCCTTTTTCTGTTAAATATCTTGCAAAATCTTCATATCGCAAGATGTATTCAGTAACTCCATGAGCAATCTGAATGATTCCCACAGGTTCTCCCTCGGGCATCCATCTCACTGCGTGGATGTTAGTTTTTTTGTCTGCTGATTGGTAGTAAAATTCATACCTCTTCATTGATGTTTTCCTCCTATATAACCATTTGACTAATTAATTTATCTGCCAGATTAATTGTTCTAGCTAAACAAACTAATTTAGTTTATTTTACCACCTTTTCCGGATTTTTTCAATTATGTAAAGCTACCTTTATAACAATTATACAAATTCTTCCCACACTAAATTTGCCAAGTCTAAGCCCTTATTTGTAAGCTTTATATTGTCTAAATCTATCTCTACTAAGCCTTCTTCTGTAAGTTTATTAAGTTCATCTTTAAATAAATATAAAGGATTGTCCACATATTTTTGTTTAAATTCTGATATACTTACACCTTCTAGAGTTCTTAGGCCCAACATCATATATTCTTTTTTTGCGTCTTCTATTGTTTGTTTTTCTTCTATTTTCTTATTATCCGGATTTTGCAAATATTCTTCTAAACTATTTGTATTAGAATATCTTATATTATTATAATAAGAATGTGCTGCTACACCAAAACCAAGGTAACTATGCTGTTTCCAACAATTATAATTATGTTTAGATTTATATCCTTTTTTGGCAAAATTAGAGATTTCATAATGTTCATAACCATTAGCTTCCAAAACATCTTTAACTTTCCAATACATTTCTCTTTCCACTTCATCAGTTGGTAAATCAAGTTTTCCCAAATTAACTAATACTTCTAATTTCGTATTTTCTTCTAAAATTAATGAATATACAGAAATATGTTTTGGATTTAAACTAATAATGTCTATAAGGCTATCTTCAACATCTTGCAAAGTTTGCTCAGGAAGTCCAATCATTAAATCCACATTAATATTTTTAAATCCGATTTCTTTGGCTAGTTTATATGTATTTAAAAAATCTTCATATTTATGTATTCTTCCTATTTCTTCTAATAACTTATCTTTAGTAGATTGCAATCCTATACTTAATCTGTTTATTCCTGCTTCCTTATATAGTAGCAACTTGTTTTCTGTTACAGTACCTGGGTTTACCTCAATTGTTATTTCTGCATTCTTTTTTACTTTATAATTATCCCTTATACAATTTAAAATTTCTGCTATATATGACGCATCTATAATTGATGGGGTTCCACCACCAATATATATTGTGTCTATATAATTTTTTACTCTTTTGCTTCTTTCTTTTATTTCTTCTTTTAGTGCTTGTACATAATCTTCTTGTTTTTCCAATTGTCCTGGATATGAGCAAAAATCACAATAATAACATTTGCGCATACAAAAAGGTATATGTACATATATACCTATATTTTCCATCTTATATTTCCTCTGCTATTTTTATTAATTTGTTCAATCTATAATTTACTCCAGATTTTCCTACTGGTATTTTTAGCATATTTCCTAATTCTATTAAGCTAGCATCTGGATTTTTTAGTCTAAGCTCTGCAATTTCTTTTAATTCATCAGATAAATTTGTAAATTTTTTACTAGCTTTTAATTTCTTGATTGCTTCTATCTGTTTAGTAGCTGCATTAACTGTCTTATTTAAATTAGCAACTTCACAATTTACCATTCTGTTTACATTATTTCTAGCTTCTTTTATTACTCTTATCTCTTCAAATTTAAGCATAGCACCACTTGCACCAATACAAGCTAAAAAATTGGATATATCTTCTCCCTCTTTTATATACAATGCAATACTTCCATTTTTATTAAGTGTTTTAGCTGTTATATTATATTGTTTCATAAAATCTTTTATAATTAATAGATTTTCTAAATTACTAAAATTAATTTCCAAATGATATGTATTACTTGGCTCGCTTACTAATCCAGCTCCCATAAAAGCTCCTCTAAGTAATGCTTTTATATCTTTGTCTTCCATTTCTTTTGGCTTATTAAATTCGACATAATTTGAATTAAAAGAACAATTACTTAAATTTTCTGGTTTGCTAAATGTAATTACATAAAAATTTCCTTGCATTTCTATTTTATATTTTATCTCCATATTATTTAGTAGTTTATTAAATCTATTAATATTAAATTCGTTTTCTGTAGAAAATTTTACCTTTTTTTCTACTTTTGTATTTTTAGTTATTAAATAACCAACTAATTCATAATAAACAGCTTGCTTATCCTTTAAATTATTCAGTTTACTTAATTCTTCTTTTATTTCAGATGAAAAAGACATTTTTACACCTTCTTTACAACTACTATTCTATCATTATCTCCTAAATCTTTTTTAGTTTTTACTAGTTCATATCTTTTATCTGCTTTAATTAATTTTTCCAATTCTTCCTTTTGATCAAATCCAATTTCTAAAAAGAGCATACCATTATCAGCTAAAAAATTAAATGCTTCATTGATAATTTTTTTATAAAAATATAAGCCATCTTCTCCACCATCTAACGCAATAATTGGCTCATTTTTTACCTCTTTATCTAGTGTGTTAATAACTTGTGTTTTTATGTATGGTGGATTTGATACAATTACATCAAAATCTTTATTTTGTATATCTGCAAACATATCTGAACATTTGAATTTTACATCAACATTATTATTCTTTGCATTTATTTGTGCAACTTTTAATGCTTCCTTACTTATATCTATACCATAAACTTCTGAATTTTGCATATATTTTTTTAAAGAAATTGCAATACAGCCACTTCCTGTACACATATCTAATATTTTTACATGTTCATTTTTATATGTATTTATAACTTCCTCTACTAAAATTTCTGTATCGCTTCTTGGAATTAGTACATTTTGATTAACAAAAAAGTTTAATTTCATAAATTCTTGATTATTAGTTATATATTGTATTGGAATATAATTTCTTAGCTGTTCAATTCCTTCTAATATCTTTTTTTCATGAATTTCGTCTAATTCATCTTCACTATGAGCCATAACATATTCTTTCGGTTTATTTAAAACTGAAGCTACCAATAATCTTATCTTTAATAGTGGTTCTTCTATATTTTTTTCTTTTAAATTAATTATTCCATTTTTTATTATTTCGTTTATTGTCATAAATAATCCTTCCATTTTTTCCATACATAAGAAAAGTGGCTTTGCCACATCTGCACAATTGCTTCGCAATTTGCACTATATACATAAAAAAACTTACCCCGCCTTAGCCGTAAGAAGTTTAGAAATTTTAAGAGCCTACTCGCGTAGGTGGGTGTCTTGTTAAATGCTTGTGGGCTTCTTACTACTAAATAGAAGTGTAAGCTTGCACGCCACATTTAAAGGCGGACTCCCTTATAAAATTTGTTGGTTCTAAAATTCCAGTCTACACGCACTATGCAGGGAAGTTTTTGTTTGTCGTTTATTTAATTTAATAGTATCTTAACATATAATTAATTTGTTTTCAATATCTTTTTTGTGCAATTTTTGTGTTTTTTTTGTTTTATCTTATGAATGCTTTGTTAAAGTTATTAATTTTAATTTGTTTATATAATTCTAGTATTTGTACTTTTTTAAATTTTATGATAAAATTATTGTAATTATGTGTAAATATTTAAATTTCAATGGTCCAGGCACAAAAATCGTTTTTAAACATATACTTTTCATATAGTGATTTTTATGGAGGTATATGTATGTTCTCTACTATTTCGTTGGCTGGATTTATTTCTTTTTTAAGTTCTGCCGTTTTTGTTGTTGGATATATTCAAAGTTCTAGTTTGTTTCCAGAACCTCTTTCACCATCAGAAGAAATATATTATTTAGATAAATTTAAAGCTGGTGATAATGAAGCCAGAAATATTTTAATAGAAAAAAACCTGCGTTTAGTAGCTCATGTAGCCAAAAAATATTCCACTTCTAATATAGAGCAAGATGATTTAATTTCTATAGGTACTATTGGTCTTATAAAAGGGATAAATAGTTTTAAACACGATAAAGGTGTAAAACTTTCTACATACATTGCCAAATGCATAGATAATGAAATACTAATGTTCTTACGTTCTTCTAAAAAACTTCAAGCAGAAGTAAAACTAAGTGATCCAATTGGTAAAGATAAAGATGATAATGTTGTAACATTGCAAGAAGTCTTAGAAGCTGATATTAAGAGCATAGAAGATGAAGTAGATTTAGGATTAAAAAAGGAAAAACTTTATACAAATATTGATAAAATATTAAAAGATAGAGAAAAAGAAATACTTATTAGAAGATTTGGACTTAATGGTCATAAACCAGAAACTCAAAATGAAATTGCAAAAGATTTAGGAATTTCCAGGTCATATGTTTCTAGAATAGAAACTAAAGCTATAAAAAAGTTAGAAGCAAAGCTAAAAAAGGACTAAAGAGTCCTTTTTTATATATCTAATATTTAATTCTATCATCTACACAAGTTGTTTGACCATTTAAGAATTGATACTTATATTTTTTTCTATCTGATATCGGAATTGTATTTTCCTCGATTTCTTCTGTATCTGGATTAATATACCCATATACATATTCTGGTGAAATATATCCCGGATGCTGTATGTCTGCTTCTGGAAAATCGGAATTCCAAATTGGTTCTTCTGCATTTTTAGCTAATAATCTTCTAGGTAGCATAATAATTATTTTATGTTCTGGAGCAATTAATTCCATAAAAGATTTATCGTCTTCAAAATTTCCATGAGCTGTTCTATCTAAAGCATTAATACAATCCATTCCCTGAATTGAAGAATGTAAACCTTCCTTATATATATTATCTTTAATTTCAATAGTTTCGTCTTTTCCTCTAAAATGATATGACGCATTTATATAATGCATAACTAAAAATTTATCTTTATCCTCATATAATTCTTCTAACTTTTTGCCATATTCTAATTTATAGCATCCATCTTCACGTAAATAATCTCTTCCAACTGATAATATTTCTATCATTTCGCCTTTTTCTAATAATTCTAAATCTCTTTTACTAGATTTTCTTAAACCTTCGAACAAAAATCTTCTAGGTATCTTATATTTTCCTTTTTCTACTTCTTTTGGTGAATTTAATTCTTCTAATATTTTTTTTGCAGTATTAATAGGCATATTTATTGTAAATTCGTTTGCATTCGGTCTTTCTTTGGCTTCTTCTAATTTTTGAATCATTTTTTCTATATATTGCATATATAATTCTGGTTCATTAGAATTATCATATTCTATATATTGCATATTTCTATTAATCAAATCCTTCATAAATTCTGGATTTTTAGTTATCTCTGGTTTTTCATTAACTAACATATGTATTGCTACATCTGTATTTTCCATTTTTTCAAGTTGACCCTTTGCTCTTTCTGGATTTAATGTTTGTTCGTCTAAATCTAATTTTCTTTTTTCTGACCTAAGGTTTGCCATTTTTTCATTTAATTCTTTTAATTTTTTAGTATTGTTAGCCGAAGTTTTTAGTTCTTGCTTATATTGCTTAGAAAAAGTCTTCATAAAAAACTCTACTATAGGATTTCTTTTTCTATATATAGAAAGTCCTCTATTCTCTTGATTTAAGCTTAATATAGCCTCTTTCGTTTCTTGCATTTCTTCTTCTAACTTTATTTTTCTTGTTTGCAAGCCTTCGCTTTTTTGGATTATTTGCATTAATTCATTCTTTGAATTTTCTAATACTTCGTTTAGCATAAGAGTTCTCCTTGATATTTTTTATTATATAGTAAAAATTATAGATTTTGCTATATAACAAGGTTAATTTTCCTTAGTGTATTCGGTTGTTAAGCAACCTATCATATGATGAAGTCACCTTTCCTATAATTATACCATTAATATTTTTATTGTGATATATTTTTACAAAATAATTGTAAAATTTTTCTTTTTATGCCAAAAAGAAAAAACGGTGCAAACTTAAATTCACACCGTCTTAAGAATTGTTACTCGATTCTACTATATTTATATAAACATTCTATATATGTACCTGCAAAAAATATTACTGGAGTTCGAACCATATCTTCCCAACTTTTTACTTCAAACAATATTCCTGTAACAAAAGCTAATACGAAATAAACACCAGCTGTTACAATAACTATTTCAAGTATAAACATCATCCAGTCAATTTTGCCTTTTTCCTGTTTCCTGGTCTTAAAATTTATAATTTTAGCTTGACCTTCTGTTGCTTCATTAGAACACATCCTATAGATAAAAATTATATTGGCAGAAATATTCGCCACACTGCACAATATGGATGTAATTAGCCAATTTTCATTTTTATCCCACAACTTTAACATTACAGCAGCTACTATAAAAGCAAAAACCGCATAAAAGATTAACCGAGCTACAATCTTAAAAAACTCTTTCACTTTTTTATCCTCCTAAATTCTAGAATTCGTTTTTATATTATTAGTTTTATAATATAAATTTGGTTATCGAGTTGCCAAACAATAATAGCATATTAAATACTATATTTCAATTTATTAATATGTTATTTTGCAACATCTTTTTAGTCTGTATATATCCTTCCTCATATAATTCTTGCATTTTACTTTTCTCTAAAAGTCCTACTCTATTTGTTTCTATTTTTAACAAATAGTCTGTTCCATCCCATTCATAGTGAGCTAATTCTTTACATAGCAATGAAAAAGATTTATTTATAATTTCAAAAATATTATTACAACAATTCTTAGGCTCCTTATCCTCAAAAACTATACTTAGTACTTTATTAGCACCTGCTTTTTTTGTTTCTTTCCATGGTAAATTTTCTGTAATACCACCATCTACAAATAATTGATTTTTAAACGGACATGGTGAAAATATCCCTGGATAGCTACAGCTTGCTTGAACTGCAGTACCTATATCTATATCATTTATATACTTTATTTCACTTTTTATGTTTTTATTTGTATTGTTCGAAAAGACACATAATTCATCTGTATAAATATCCACTGCAGGTATTAATATTGGCATTTTTATTTCTTTTATATTACTTATTCCCTTTTTTATGCATACTTCATTAACTATTTTTTTAATCTTTGTTCCACTATTTAGCCCATCTATTCGTATACCCTTTCCTGTAAAAATATTTTTAAAAAACCTTTTTATATTTTCAAAATCTATATATCTTATACTCTTTGCATATTTAGTAAAAATCTCATACATCTCATCTGTCGTAAATCCACATGCATACAAAGTCGCTATTATACTTCCAGAAGACGTTCCCGAAACATAGGTAAACTGTACTCCCTCTTCTTCTAAAGCTTTTATAGCTCCAACATGGGCTATTCCTTTTATTCCACCACCTGATAAGCATAATCCTAAATTCATAAAAACCACCTAGAATATAATATTCTAGATGGCTTTATTCGTTACATTTATTATATTTAAAGTTTAATTCTCATTGCTATTAGTTACACTTTCAAATATATCATAAAACTCTTTGTTTACCTTCTTTAATGATATTGGTCTCATATTAGAATTTGTAAAACAATGTTTAGTTTCACCTATTCCTAAAACTTTTCCTGTTTCTTTATTTCTAATTTCATATTTCATACCTAATTTTATACCATCAAATTCAGATATATCTACTTTCACAACTATTATATCTCCAAACTTTGCAGGATACTTATATTTGTAATTAACTTCTAAAACTGGAATCATTATTCCATTATCTTCTATTTTTTTATATGGTAGTCCTATTTTATCTAATAAATATATCCTTGCTTCTTCCATATACCTTATATAATTTGAATGATGAACCACATTCATTCCGTCTAATTCATAATAATTTATTCCTCTTTCAAATTCCATTATTTCTCCTCCTTCGGGATTTAGGGACGTTCCTTTTTTCCCTATAATAAATTCCAAAGCATTCCATCGCTTACTTCTTTAGAATTATGACCTAAAACATCTAATAGTTTATATGCGAATAGCATTGCTGTTGCAGGTCCTCTACTTGTTATAATATTTCCATCTACTTCCACTAAATTTTCGGTGTAATTTGCTTTCTTTAATAAATCTTCGAATCCTTTACCTGGATATGATGTTATATTTTTTCCTTCTTCTATGTTTGCTTTAGATAAAACAATCGCTGGTGATGCACATATTGCACCAATATATTTGTTACTATCTTGACTAAATTCTTTTAAAGTTTCTATTAACAATTTATCTTCAGCTAGATTATATGCTCCTGGCAAACCACCTGGTAATACAATCATATCATAATCTTTAATAGATTCATCTATTACTTTATCTGCCAATATTTCTATATTGTGCGAACTTTTTATTTCTCTTCCATTAACACTTACAATATCACATTTAATATTCGCTCTTCTCATAACATCTACTACGGTAAGAGCTTCAATCTCTTCAGTTCCATCAGCAATCATTACAGCTACTTTTTTCATAATCTTCCCTTCCTTTCTCTTTATTAATATATCATATCTTTTAAAATTTTAACAATATTCTGTTTTGAACAATTACTATATAATTTTCCATTTATTTCTACATTTGGAGCAAAACCACACTTTTTAAAACAATTTTTTGTGTCTAATGTAATTTTTCCATCTTTACTTGTATGACCTTCTTTTACATTAAATTCTTTTTCAATTTCTTTTATTATATCTAATGAACCTTTCTTTAAACAGTTTGGTCCTTTACATACAATTACTATATTTTCGCCTTGTTTTTCTAGTTTAATATTTTTCTTATATTTTAAAAGCACCATTATCTCTTTTTCAGAAATATCTAGATACTTAGCAATTTCTATAATATCATTACTAGAAACAAATCCATTCATCTCTTGAAGTTCATCTAGAATTGGATTTAGGCTTTCTTTAGTTTTTGTATACGCTTCAATAACTTCTTTATTTGTCATATTCTTTACTTCCTTCCATATACATATAACAGAGGTGTATTATGAAATTTCTTTTTAATTACATTAAAGGTATCCTTATTGGCGCTGGCGCAATAATACCTGGTATAAGCAGTGGGGTATTATGTGTTATTTTTGGTATTTACGAAACACTTTTAAATAGTATATTAAACTTTTTTAAAGATTGGAAGAATAATATTAAATTTCTTACTCCTTTTATATTAGGTGGTCTTACTGGAATAATTATCTTTAGCAATATTATTCTCTTTTTATTCGAAAGATATCCAGAAATTACATCATTTACCTTTATTGGTCTTATCTTAGGATGTATTCCTTCTATATTTAAAATTTGTAATTCAAAAGAAAAATTCAAATTACGATATATAATATTTTTTATAGTATCATTTATTATTGCTATTTTATTGCTTTTATTAGAAAATAAAATGTCTAGTAATGTTGGAATATATTATGGTGATAACTATAGTTTTGAATTTTTAATACTAGCTGGCTTTTTAATGAGTATTGGCGTTGTGGTTCCTGGTGTTAGTAGTACTGTTATTTTAATGCTACTTGGAGTTTATGAAACATATCTTTATGCAGTATCTATAATGAATATGAGAATATTACTTCCTATGGGAATTGGTTTGCTTATTGGTGGATTCTTATGTATGAAATTAATACAATTTTTACTTAATAAATATCATTCTCAAACTTATTATTCTATATTAGGATTTGTTTTGGGCTCTGTGTTCATTCTTCTCCCTAACATAAGTTTTAATACAACGGGAATATTATCAATTATATTTTGCATTATCGGGTTTTTAATCGGATTTTTTAGCCGGTGGCTAGTCAGGATTCGAGGACGTTCCGGGATTTGGGAATGTTCCGGGATTGGGGGGGGACATCCTGGGATTTGGGGACGGTGGTTAAATCCCGATTTATATTAATTTTACTTGCGACATATCTCTCCATTTCTATAGTTAATTAATATTTATGGGATTACTTATATAAATAGAGCCATAAAAAGTCTTAATTTAAATTTCTAAAGCTTATATATCTTTTAGTAAATTTATTTTAAGACTTTTATTTAACAATATCTATATTTAATCCCTTTCAGAATAATCTGGGTTATCTGTTGTTTCTGGCAAAGCTTTTACTTCTGCATTCATAAGTTTTAATACTCTTCTACCTAAAAACGGAATTTTACCAATTCTATGAACTACAAAATTTTTTAATCTTCCATTTGCTTCATGTAATTTATCATATTTTTGCTTTAATGCTTCGTTTTCTTCTTCTAATCTAGTAATTTCTCCTTGTCCCCTATTAATTACATCAGTTAAAATTTTCTTTTCTCCTTCATGTTGGTCATGTAATTCTTTTGCAGTATTTGCTATTATTTCTTCTACTTCTTCTTCTGAATATTTTCCAGAACTCTCATTTCTGACTGTAGCCTCTGCAACTTCTCTTTCGAATGCCATTGAATCCATTAATTCTTTTATAAACTGATTCGGTTTGTCTTCTTTACTAAATTCTGCTAATAAATCTTTATATAAATCTGGTTTCTTTCCATGTAAAGTTATAGAAATACTATCTTCATATGTAGTTATATCAACATCTGTTTCCGCTTTAGAAGAAACTTCTTCCATTCTAGAAATATTATTTATGTCACTTTTTGCAAACGTTACATATAAATATGCATTGTCTTTTTCTCCTGCACAAGCATTTGTCTTTATATTTTGTGACCATAATTTTTTTAAAAGTTCTTCTAAGTCCGGTTCTCCTTCTGCAAAAGTATGAGCAAGTTTAGCTTGTTCTTCCGGCTCCAAACTTAATATATATTCTGGTTTAATATTATAAAATTTTCCTAAATTTCCTGTTATTCTTTTATTTAACAAACCTTCTAGAACATCAAAACTTTCTTGTTCTTCCAACAAATCATGAACTTTATTTGTTCGTATTAAAACATCTTGCAATTTACTTATTGTTTGTTCATCGAAAACCTCTTCTAGTTCTTTTCCACCTATTAATTCTTTTAATTCGCTTTGATCTTCTTTTCCTTCTTGTATTTTTTTAACTTCAGCTAATATTTTTTCTTTATCCAGACTAACCATTCTATCACCTTATCTTTAGTTTTTTCTTCCCGAGGGATTTAAGGAACGTCCCTATTTCCCTATTTTCCTGTTTCCCTTTTTGCCTATTTTCCTATTTCTAAATTCCTATTTTTTTCTTCTTATAATCCAACCTTCTTCTACTTCTATTGGTAATTGCATTTTTACTTTTTGATCTTTTACCCCTGGATTTATTGTTTCTATTTCTTCATCTGTTTCATAATCCCATAGTTTGTCTATAGTAAATTTTACTACTTCTATTTTTCCTGGAATTATAATTTCCATTTCATCACCAACAGATAATTTATTCTTTATTTCTATCGATGTTTTTCCATTAACTGTTTCTACTACTTTTCCACCAAATTCATAATTTGGATTATATTGTTTTCCTTCATATTCTTGGAAATCTTTATTATTTCTATCATTAAAATAGAAAGTTGTTAAGCCTCTTGTTTTAGTTTTTTCAAGTTCTTTCATGTACTTATCTGCATTATAATTTTTAGGATCTTTAACATAGTCGTCTATTGCAGTTCTGTATGTATTTACTATTGTTGCTAAATAATATTCTGTTTTTAATCTTCCCTCTATTTTTAAACTATCAAGTCCCATATCTACAATTTCTGGTATTTCGTGTATTAAGCATAAGTCTTTAGATGAAAAGATATATGTTCCTTTTTCGTCTGTTTCTACAGGCATTAAATTTCCTGGATTATTTGCCTCTTCTACATATAAATTATATGCCCATCTACAACTTTGTGCACAATCCCCTAAGTTTGCACTTCTACAAGCCAAGAAATCACTTAAGAAACATCTTCCTGAATATCCAAAACATATTGCACCATGTGCAAACATTTCTACTTCTAAATCTTCTGGTTTGTTTTGCATCATATATCTAATTTGTTCTTTGTTTAATTCTCTTGCTAAGATTACTCTTTTAGCTCCATTTTTATACCAAAACTTAGCTGACTCTAAGCTTACTACATTTGCTTGTGTACTTATATGTATATCTACATTTGGTGCATATTCTTTTACAGTTTCTACAACCCCACCATCTGCAACGATTATTCCATCTGCCTTCATATCTTGTAACATTTTTGCTTGCTTTCTTATCTCTTCATAGTTAGTATCCCAAGCAAATATATTAAGTGCAACATGTACTCTTTTTCCTATACTATGTGCATATTCAATTGTTTTTGCTAATGCCTCATCATTCATTTCTGCTCTTGTTCTTAAAGATAGTGATGATGTACCACAATATACAGCATCTGCCCCATATCTGAATGCTGTTTTTGCCTTTTCGTATGACCCTGCTGGTGCTAATAATTCTGGCTTTTTCATTATATATTCCTCCTATTATTTTTTCTTCATCTTATTTAAACTTTCTTTTTCTTCTTTACTTACTCTATATGATTCTCTTGCTTTTTGTAAAGCTTTATTGTATGTAAATTTATTTAAATTACAATTTTTTAAATATTCCATAGTTTGTTTTGGAAATTTAATATACATCTCTGCTACAAGCCAAGCTATTCCCATCTCTACATAATACTCTTCATTTTTTATATTGTCTATAACTTCAAAAATTTCGTTTATATATTCTTCTTTTACATAATGGTCCAATAACATAACTACTGCAAATCTTAGCTCATATTCTTTGTTAGATTTAAAATACTTACTTATAATTTTCCAAAAAAACTCTGGATTTTTGTCTGCATCTTTTAAATCTACACAAAAACTATCACAGACTGCCCATGAATTTATTTTTGGTACAAAATTAATTATATATTCTTTCTTTTTCTCTAAGTCAATTTTTAAATTTGCAATTACCAAGGCTTGTAACATTAATTCTTCAAAATATTTTTCTTGTGGATTTTTTAAATATTCTTCTGGATTATCTTTAACTATTTCTTTTGCTAATTTTCTTATTTTTGGAATTCTAACTCCAAGTATTTCGATATCCACTCCTGGACACAAATTAGCACTAAATTCTTTATATTTAGCATCACTTAATTCTATTAATTTGTTTCGTATCTCTTCATTATTCATTTTTTACTCCAATTCGAAAAAGTCTTTTAATATGCCTTTATTAACATTATTAGAAAATACTTCTCTTATAATTAAGAATATTATTGGTCCTAATAATAATCCAAGTACACCAAATAATTTAAAACCTGTATACATTCCTAGTAATGTAAATATTGGGTGCATTCCCATTTGTTTGCTTACAAATTTTGGTTCTAGGAATTGTTTTATAACAGACCATGCAAGCCATAAAGCAAATACCGCAATTCCTGCTGC
>USBY01000003.1 GCA_900553015.1 uncultured Clostridium sp.
GAGCGGTTGTATATATTCTTTTGATTTTGCTTCCATTTACTAAAACTCTTTTTGTAAATGGTGCAAATTACAGTACATTAGCACTTTTATTTTGGCTACTTGGAATGAATTTTGTTATAAAGAAAGACAAATTTGAGATTAAGCCAATTCAACAAGGTATCATTTCTGCATTAATTTTTGCAACTAAACAAAATATAGGAGTTTATTATTTAATAGCAATAACTTTGTTTACAATCTATAATTACAGGAAAGAGATAAAAATAATATTAAAAAAATTAGTAAGTACATATATAATCTTTGCTTTAATTACAGCAATTTGGTGCATAATACTTGTCTTACAAGGACAATTTATGGATTTTATTAACTATTGTGTTTTAGGAATAGGAGAATTTGCTCAAAATCATTTTGATTTTCAAGATTGGCGAATAATTTTATATGCTATACCAGTGTTTGCATTAGTAGGACTTATTATTGCAAATAGAAAATACGGAATATCACTAGAAACTAAAAATATGAAAGCAACAATATTCTTTTTATGTTTTATGTTTCCAAGTTTATTAATTGGATATCCAATATTTAATGCATATCATATAGAGCTAGCTATGGTTGTTTCGATCGTTTACTGTATGTATATGGCAGAGCAGGTTATTGTATATACTAAAGAAATATTTTTAGTTAAACCGGTAAAAATTGTAATAATAGGTTATATAGTATTTGTACTACTAATAAATGCTTTTTATATAGGTGCTACAATAATAAAAGGGTCTTATAAAACAGATTACGATAATCCATATTTTGGAATGCTTGCTACCGAGGAAATGAAAAATAAGATTAACGAAATAGTAAATTTTGTAGAGTTAAAAGAAGAGAAGAATCAAAAAGTTATAATTTTTTCGGAAGAAGCAAATATTTACCAAATCGTATTAGGAAAGAATTATCAAGATTTAGATTTACCGTTGTTAGGAAATTGGGGATATAATGGAGAAGAAAGAGTGCTTAACAAAATAATGGACTTAAAAGATTCTTTTATATTAATAAAAGATACTAGCAGAACAAATCAAGAATCTGAGAAAATTAAACAATATATAAAGAATAATTATAATAGAACCGGAGAAATTCATGGATTTGAAATTTACTATATAGAATAAAAAAATAAAAATGGTAAAAAATAAAATAAAAAAAGGAGAAATAACATGTCATATAATAAGGTAACTTTAAAGCAAGGAATTACACTTCATAATATTAATACAGCTAAATTTAAAACAAATCTTTGTGCTGTATTTTTAACATTTCCTATAACATATGAAAATGCAACTAAAGATACGTTAATTGCACTAATGCTAAAACGTGGAAGTAAAAACTTAAAGACAAGACAAGAGATAACTAGCAAACTTGCAGAATTATACGGTGCAGAGTTTGACTCTGGAGTGGATAAATCAGGAGATAACCATGTATTAAAATTCTATCTAGAAAGTTTAAATGAAGAGTATTTACCACAAAAAGAAGATTTGCTTCAAAAAAGCGTAGAAACATTATTAGATCTTGTGTTTAATCCAAACATTGAAAATGATGAATTTAATAAAGAGTTCTTAGAACAAGAAAAAAATAACTTAGAGCAAATAATAAATTCGAAAATAGACAATAAAACAATGTATGCATTAAACAGGTGTATAGAAGAAATGTATGAAGGTAAACCATATGGTATTTATAAATATGGATATGTAGAAAAATTAAAAGAAATAACAGCTAAAAACTTATACGAATATTATAAAGAGTTAATAGATACATGTAAGATTGATATTTTTGTTTCTGGAGCAAATAGTGATATAGAAAAAATTTTAGAAAATAATGGTATTGTTAAAGCATTAAAAGAAAGAAATCCAAATCATGTAAAATGTGGATCATTTAGTAATGAAAATAAAGAAAAAATTGTAGAAGAAAAAATGGATGTAGCCCAAGGGAAACTTGTAATTGGGATGGATTTAAAATTAGAAGATGACAAAGGCAAATATGCCGCACAAGTATATAATACTATACTAGGTGGAAGTGCAAGTTCAAAATTATTCCAAAATGTAAGGGAAAAAGCAAGTTTGGCATATACTGTGTCTTCAAATTATATGAAACTAAAATCTAATATTTTTATTAGAGCAGGAATCGAAATAGACAATTATGAAAAGGCTTTAGAAATAATAAAGAAACAATTAGAAGATATGAAAAATGGAGACTTTTCAGACGAAGATATAGCTTTAGCTAAAAGAACAATAATTGCTACAATAAATAATATACAAGAAGAACAAGATATAGAACTTTCATATTACTACGGACAAGAACTATCAGACAGAACAATGACAATAGAAGAGTATAAAAATAATATAGAGCAAATATCAAGGGAAGATATTAATACTGTAGCAAATAGCCTTAATATAAATACAATCTATTTTTTAAGAAACTAGGAGGGTATAATGAGAATATTAGAAAACAAAACAGTAAAGGAAAAAGCATATTTCGAAGAACTTGAAAATGGTCTTAAAGTTATTATTATCCCTAAGGAAAATACAAATAAAAAGATGGCAATAATAGGTACAAAATTTGGTTCAATAGATAATCACTTTATAAATCCTAAAACAAACGAGGAAGAAGTAATACCCGATGGAGTTGCACATTTTTTAGAACATAAAATGTTTGAACAAGCGAACGGAACTAACAGCTTAGACACATTAACAGCAATTGGTGCAGAAGCGAATGCATATACAACAAATGATCATACAGCATATTATTTTGAAACAATCGATAATTTTGAACCAGCATTTAAAGAATTGTTGGACTATGTATTTCACCCTTATTATACAGATGAAAATGTAGAAAAGGAAAAGGGGATAATAGCACAAGAAATAAAGATGTATGATGATGACCCTATATCTAAAGTATTTTTAAATTCGTTACAATGTATGTATAATAGTTGCCCAGTACGTATAGATGTTGCTGGAACAGTAGAATCTATTAATAAAATTACTAAAGATACTTTATATAACTGTTATAATACTTTTTATCATCCATCAAATATGATTCTAGCAGTATGTGGAAACTTTGAACCGAAATATATTTTGAACCTAATAAAAGAAAATATAGAACATTTCGATAAACAAGGAAAAATACAACGTATTTATCCAACTGAAAAAAGTGGAATTTTCCAAAAGGAAAGAATAGAAGAAATGGAAGTTAGTATTCCTGCTTTTGTAATCGGTATAAAAGATGAGGTAGAGGATACTGATATTATAAAGAAAGAATTAATATTAAACATAATTTTGAACTGTATATTTGACGAAAATTCAAAATTATTTAAAGAATTGTATGAAGAAGGATTAATAATAACAGAGCCAGATTTAGAATATGAATATTCTAATATATATTCACATATGAGTATATTTGCTTCTTCAAAGGATCCAGAAACTGTTTATAATAAATTTAAACAGGCAGTAAAAGAAGCAATATCAAGTGGAATAAGTGAAAAAGACTTTAATAGAACTAAAAATAAAATATATGGTAGATTAATAACTTCATACAACAGCCCAGCTCAAATAGCTAGAATCTTTATGAGAGATTACCTAAATGATATTATTACTTTTGATTATATAGAAAAGTGGAAAGAAATAACATTAAATGATGTTAATGAGATGCTAAAAAATAAATTTAAAGAAGAAAAAATGGTTTTATCTGTTATAAAACCAAAAAAATAAAATCGTATATAATAATAGAAAAAGAAGAATTTTGTATCTTCTTTTTTTATTTTGCAAAAAAACTAAAAAAAGAGTCAGACGAAAGTCTTAAAATATACGGAAAAATAGGAATATTTGATTGAAAGTATTGTAAAAATATGGTAGCATAAAAATATACAAAAGAAAAAAATAAAAAAAGGAGTGGTTTAGATGTTAAATGAGGAAATTTGCAAAGTGAGGGACAAATTAAATAAAAGTATAGAAAAAAACGTTGATTATGCGATTATTTATAAAATAAGTGTAGAATTAGATATATTAATAGCAAAATATTATAACGAAGAATTTATAGAAGTCAAAAAAGCCTAAAATATTACAGCGAATTTACATTTTCTTTAAAAAAATAAAACATATTGCAAAGAAAAAATAAATGTTGTATAATAAATTTATGTATTAGTATTAAATAATAAAAATAAGAGGAGGAAAAGTGCAATGAAGATTTCAAAGAAAATGGCACAAGTAATGACAGTATTAACTGTAGTATTAGGAATTTTATTTGCAACATCAATGGTTTTTGCTGCAGGTTATGATATACCTTCTGCTAAAGCTTCAGGTGCAGATAATGCATTAGGAAACATTGGTGGTATGGTGCTTTCAGTAGCACAAATAATTGGTACAGCAGTTGCTGTTATTATGCTTATAGTATTAGCTATTAAATATATTTCAGCTGCACCAAATGATAAAGCAGAAATTAAAAAACATGCTGTTGTATATATTGTAGGAGCTATCGTATTATTTGCTGCTTCAGCATTGTTAGGAATAGTAAAGAATTTCGCAACTGGAATATCTTCAACCTAGTAGTGGTGATGAAAAATGAAAAAAAATATAATAAAAATTTTAACTATTATATTAATGTTGTTTATGCTAGCTAATATAACTGGTTTTGTATATGCAGACGAGATAAATCCTGGTGATTTTTCCGGTATATATACAAAGACTGGTGTATCAGACTTGGATGACAAAACTGGAAAGATTCTTAATGTTGTGCAAATTGTAGGAACCTCGGTTTCTTTAGTTGCATTATTGGTATTAGGAATGAGATATATGTTGTCTAGCCCAAATGAAAAAGCTACCATAAAAGAAAAATTAATACCTTATGTTATAGGTACAATAATTTTCTTTGCGGCATCAAACCTTGTAGCAATAGTTATAAGATTTGCCGAGCAACTACCTAGCAGTTAAAAGATTATAGGTTTTAAAAATCCTAAATGTTAAATAAGATTTTCTTGTTTAGCATTTAGGATTTTTGTTGTTAAATTGTGAGAACAAAATAAGTATGTTTTATCTGTTAAAAAGCAGTTTTATTACGATAAACAAAGAATTATTTCGATTTAAATAATTTTGCCTTAGGGATATAAGAAATTAAACAAAAAATTACCACAAAAAAAGAATGTAAAAAATTTTACAAAAATAAGACATTTAGTCGGAATTTATTGCAAAATATAGGTAGATAAAGTATAATTAAATATAAGTATAAGTTGGGGGAAAAGGAGTGTTAATAGTGAGAAAATCAACGTTTTTTGTTATGAATTTATTAATTGTATTAGCAATAATATTTATTCCCGTTACAACGTTTGCTGCAGATAAAGTAAAAACTTGGGACGAGCTTGTTCAAGATGCAGATACGTTTATAAACAAAGGAAAAGAAAAAGATGTTATTAACAGTAGTGATGTAGCAACAACAATTATGCCAATTGCACAAGCATTAGTAGCTGTTGCAGCAGGTGTTTTAGTAGTTGTAACATGTATAATGGGTGTTAAATATGCAACAGCAACTAGCCCAGATACTCAAGCAAAATTAAAGAAACAATTAATAGGTTTGGTTGTATCAATTGTAGTAGTATTTGGAGCACATGCTATTTGGACAATCGTATACAATTTCATGAAAGATTTCTAAAAATAAAGTATATAAAAGGTTGTAGAACTAGAACAAAGGAGGAATAAAAATGGGTACTTATTATGTTCCAAGAAATTATAAGGGTGAGTCAAGAATATTATATATTTTTACTGCTAAATCTTTAATTACTACTGGTGTAGGAGCTCTTATAGGTTCAGTATTTTTTGTTATATTTGGAATGATACTAAATTATAAAATGGTAGGTTTTATAATAATGGGAATATTTGGAGTATTAGGCTGGATATATGGTGCTGTAAAGATACCTACAATAGCAGGAATTGCAGTAACAAAAAAAGTTGGTGGCGAATCACTAGATGAAATTATAAATAGATATATAAAATTTAAAGCAAAGAGACGTATCTATTCATATGCAGATACAAAGATTGCTGATGAAGAAGAAGATACAAAGGAGGAACAATAATATGGATAGTATTATAATGGGGTTAAACATAATGCTTATAGTATTAGTTGTAATAATAATTGGACTAATAGTAGCGTATTATTTTTTAGTATACAAAAGCAAAGTAAATACAGAAGAAAGAGATAAAGCAAAGGAAATAAAAACAGCCAACAAAGAATTTAATGGAATACCTAGAGAAACTACAGATAAGATATTAGATTTTGACGAAATTAAAGATGATATGATCATAAGAAAAAATGGTCAACAATATATCATGGTAATTCAATGTAAAGGTATAAATTACGATCTACTATCTGAAGAAGAAAAAGAATCTGTAGAAAGAGGTTTCGTTGAATTCTTAAATACTATCAGATTTCCAATCCAATTATATGTACAAACAAGAAGCTTAAATTTAAGAAAAACAATAGATGCATATAAAGAGAAAGTTAATGTAATTGCAGATGAGATAAAGAGCTTACAAAAACAAAGAGCAGAATATTTAAGAACAGGAAATCAAAAACAAGTAGAAATGACAGACTTCGAAATAAGAAGAAAAGAAAATGTTTTAGAATATGGTCAAGACATTTCAAATTATATTGGAAGAATGAGTTTTAACCAAAACGTATTACAACAAAAAACATATGTTGTAGTTTCTTATTTTAAGAGTGAGTTAGGAAATATTGCTAATTACTCTAAAGATGAAATTATAAATATGGTATTTACAGAATTATATACAAGAGCAGAAACATTAATAAGAAGTTTAGGAAGTGCCCAAGTTTCTGGTAGAATATTAGATTCAGAAGAATTAACAGAATTATTATATATAGCATACAACAGAGATGAAGAACAAATTTATCAATTAGATAGAGCTTTAGATGCACAATATGATGCACTATATTCTACATCAAAAGATGTATTACAAAAACAAAGAGACAGAATAGACAAACAAATAGATGATATGGCTGTTGATTTAGCTTCTGACAGCTTACTAGAGGCAGATAACATATTAAAAGACAGAGAAAAATTAAATAACGAATTAAGAGAAAGAACAATCGAAATAATTGAAGAATACAAAAATCAATTAAGCCCAGATTTATATAACGAAACAAAGAAGATAATAGAAGAGAAAACTGAGCAAGAAGAAAAAGAAAACAAAAAAGAAGAAAGTAAGACTGAAAAAACTGAAGATAAAACAAATCCAACAGAAGCGAAAAAGAAAGCAACAAGAGGCAGACCTAAAAAAGCGGATAAATAAAAAGGATTGGAGGAAAGTTTTAAATGAAAAATAAGAATGTAGAAGAAAAAGAGAATGTTGTAGAAGTACCAAAGGGAGTGCTTAGTAAAAATGCTAAAGGAATAAAAGATTTAATTGCTCCTGCTGGAATAGACTTTTCAAATATAAACCATGTAGAAATAGTTTCTACAAAAACAAGATATGCAAGAAGTATGATAGTTGCTAATATTCCTAGAATGTGTACATTCCCAGAATTTTTAAGAAGCATGTATACATTTGGAGATATAAATACATCAGTATTTATTTCACCAGTAAGTGAGAGCTCATCACAAACAGACTTGAATAGAACAATTAATGAGCTAGAAGCAGAAAGACTTGTTGCTATAGACAGAGGAGATATTAACCGTGAAAGAATTTTGGCACAAAAAAGAATAGAGGCTGAAGATTTAAGAGACCAGATAGCAAGTGGATTTAACAAGTTATATGAATCTACAATAGTTTGTACTCTATTTGCATATAGCTTAGAAGATCTAGACAAAGAAACAGAATTGTTAGCTTCTGAAATGTCAAAAACATTAATTGATGTAAAACCAGCATGGGCAATTCAAGAAGAAGCTTTTAGAACTAACTTACCATTTAATGAAAATACAATAAAAAAGGCTCATAATTTTGATAGAAATTCAATGGCAACTGTTTTCCCATTTTTCTCATCAGAGGTTGGACACGAAAATGGTATTCCAATTGGATTTGATAAACAAACAGGATTACCAATATTGTTTGATAACTTTAGCTCTACACTTACAAACTATAACCTAGTTATATTTGGTAAGTCTGGTGCTGGTAAAGGTGTTACTATAAAAACAATTACAGCAAGATCATCTGTTTTAATGGGAATAGAAAGTTTAGCACTAGATGCTGAAGGTGAGTATGGTGTTGTTGCAGATGCTTTAGGTGGAGTTAATGTAACTATAAGCCCAAACTCTAATACAATAATCAACTTATTCGATATAGAACCAGAAACAGTAAAAGATGAAATAACAGGAAGAGAAAGAGTAGTTTTAAATATAGAAAATAAAGTAGAGGACGTTACACAAGCTTTACTTACAATGGCAAGAGGTAGTACAAGAAGTGAAGAAGTAAACGAACTTACAAAACAAATTATTGCAGAATCCGTTGCAGAAGAATATGAATCTAGAGGAATTACAGATGATATAAATAGTTTGTATGAAGAAAATGATCAAACAAAGAGATTCTCTAAGAACTATATAGGAAGAGTTAAGAAAGAAATGCCAACAATAGGTTCTTGGTTTAAGAGAATTTTAAGAAAAGGTCAAGAAAATGAAAACCCAGACTATAGATTCCATTACAGTTACTTATCAAAAGTTATGAAACAATATGTAAGAGAATACAATGGTCAAATGGCATATTTTGATGGACAATCAACATTCGAATTATTAGATGGAACACCATTTATAAATCTTGACATATCACAACTAGAGGAAAGATTTGCAAGACCACTTGCACAACAAATCTTACTTTCTTGGATTTGGGAAAAATATGTTAAGAAAAATAGTGAAGATAAAGAAAAAGCAGCAAAGAAAAGAGTTCTTATTGATGAAGCTTGGATGTTGCTTCCATATCCAGAAGCTGTAGATTTCTTAAATACAATGGCAAGACGTGCTAGAAAGAGAAATGTTTCATTAGCTGTTATGTCACAAAAATTCCAAGATTTCTACGAGAAACCAGAAGCACAAGCTGTTTTAACATCATCAGATACAAAATTATTCTTAGCACAAGACAAATCAGAAATTCCATACATAAAAGAAGTATTTAAGCTAAGTGAAGGTGAAGCTGCATTCTTAACAACTTGTAACAGAGGTGAAGGATTACTAAAAGTTGGTTCAGATACAGCAATAATTTCTATAAGACCAACTAAGAAAGAATTTGAATTCGTAGAAACAAATGTTAACAAAATTAAATTAATACAAGAACAAAAACAAAAAGAAGAACAAAGAAATAACTCACAATCATAAATAAGAGGGAGAATAAATGATTAAAAAAGTAGGTTTAATAATTATAGCTATTGTAACAATATTTAATTTAATATTACCAATACAAACAGCCTATGCAGCAGAAACAAAAAAAGAAAATGTTAATGAAGTTATGGGAGGAATCTCTAACGAATCTGCGGATAGTCTTATGAACGATGGTAAAACAACAGCAAACCCAGAAGGTGGTTCATCTAAACACAAAGTATCACCAGAACCTAGTATGGGTGGTGCTACAGCAAGTGCAGTTGCAAAGCTAATTAATATTATACCTACTTTAGTTAGTAGTTTACTAAATTCAGTTGTAAATTCGCAACAAATTAATAGTTCAGGAACATTGGAATTTACTATACAAGATTTGCTAGAAGGAAAATATGATATGTTTAGCATTGACTTTTTCGGAAATGTTAACGAAACAAAAAAAGTAACAGGAATGCTAACTCAAAATATTGTAATTTGGTATAGTGCAATGCGAAACTTAGCAATTGGAATAACTCTTTTAGTATTAGTATATGTAGGAATAAGAATGGCAATTTCTACTGTTGCAGATGAAAAAGCCAAATATCAAAAAATGCTTATAGCTTGGGTAAAAGGTTTTTGTATGATATTTGTACTTATATATATTATTATGATAGCAATAAATATATCTAATGGAATTGTAGAGTTAGTACCAAAAAGCACAGAAAATCTAGAAAAAACACTAATGTATGGTAATGGTACAATACAGAATCCACAAAAAGATTCAATAGCAGACAAGATGGCTACTTTAAAGGGATGGAATTATGTAGCAATTTGTATTTTATATTGGGTAATAGTATATTACCAATTAAAATTCTTTATATTATATTTTAAGAGGGTTTTATCGGTTGGCTTTTTAATAATTATCTCACCATTAATCTCTATAACATATCCTATAGATAGTATTGGTGATGAAAAAGCACAAGGTTACCAAAGATGGTTAAAAGAAATACTTATAAATATATTTATTCAGCCATTGCATCTAGTACTTTATTCTATATTCATAACTTCAGCAGGTGCAATAGCAACAGTAGCACCATTATTTGCAGCAATATTCCTTGTAGGTCTATCTAGAGGAGAGAAAATTGTAAAGAATATCTTTGGAATTAGAGGTGCACAATCAATTAGTTCATTAGGTGGAATCCATTTAATGCATAGAGCATAGAAGGTGTTAGTATGAAGAAAAATGTTAAAAAGAAAATGAATAAGAAGAAAAAGAAAATTATAATAATTACTACCTTAGTTGTACTATTTTTTGTAATACTAATAGTTTTGCTAAAAATTAGCGAGAATAAGCCAATTAATTCTAAAGATGAGGCTAATTCTTTACAAAGCATAGTAGAATTTTGCGAATGTAAATTTATATCTAGCAGGGAATCAGAAGTAGATGGATATTCATTAGATATTTATTTGGAATTTAAATATGATACATATCAAGATGGAGAATCTAAACAACCTTACTATGATGTAACTATAGAAGGAATTTGCGAATTCTTAAAATATAATAGTATAAGATTAATTGATGAATCCAGAGGGCTTACTATTAGAGTAGATACTAATTCTACTTCAATTACTAAAAAATATTTTAATGATGTAGAGGAGTCTGAATATTTTAGTAAGCTATTATCACAAATTAATCTAGAAAATGAGAGTACATTCAAAGAAACAGATTTTGATGTAACAAGCGAATTACAAACACTTATAAATAATGAATGGAAAACAGAAAATATAAATTTTGGACAAAAAACTAGTACATTTAGAAACTATGATATCTATTTTGATAATGGATATAGAATAAGAAATATTAATGGAAAAGTTTTTAATATAGTATTTACAAATAAATTTCAAAAAGGAGTTATAGACGACATTAAAGTAGGAGATAGCTTCGACAAAATAAAACAATCATTAGGTGATAATTATATAGAGAAAAATGGAATATTAGAATATATGGGTAAAGATTTATATGTATGTTTTTCTTCTAACGAAATTTCAATATATCCAAGAATTACATATAATTATACTCAATTCGAGAAATTAGTAGAAAGATATAACGAAGATAAAGATTTTAACTCATTTATGAACAGCCTAACAAGCTTATGGCCAGATTATTCTTTATACAGATATGATACAAGTTATTGTGAAATCTGGTATCCATTAAAAGGAATAAAGATATACAACAGTAGAACAAGTATGGAAGGCATACAAGTTTATCAAGAATATAGTGGTTCATTTAAAGATGAACATAAAGATTACTATCAATTATATTATAAGACAAATGAAAGCTTGATTATAGAACAAGAGAAAAACAGAATACTTTTAGAAACAGATAGGGCAGATGTAACAGATGGAAGTTATAAGAGCACAAAGTATGTAATGAAAGCAGATTTTAACGAAGACAATAAAGCATATAATATTGCATTTTTCTCTATAGATAAAAGTAATCCTGATAGTGAATTAAGTAAAAATATATATGCAAGTAAAACATATTGGTACGATGATGACAATTTAATATATAGCATAGCTCACCAAGGAATATACATGTACAATGCAACAACTAGAGAAACAAAAACAATAACAGCAGGAACAGATAACTATGATATAACAAATTTTGATTATGCAAATAAAACACTAACATATGATGGAAAAGATGTAAAAATAGAAATATAAAGAAAGGAGAAGATGATGAACAAAATAAAGAAATTCTTTAAAAATATAATAGTTTCATTTTTAATATTTTATATAATAATAGCTAACACATCATCTTCTTATGCAAGAAATTTTGATGATGCTGCTAGGGCATTTCTTGCAGAGCAAACAGAGAACTTTATTAATACATACACCGGAGATTCTGTATATAGTTTAACGGTTTTACCTGCTAATTTCGTTGGTACTACATTCCATTCATGTTGTACATCTGGTATTGCATATGTATATAATGCTTTCTTAGGTTTAAATATATATAATCTTGGATTTAGTGACTTGGCAGTTACCAACTTAACATCATTACAAAATGAAAACTGGACAGAAGTGCCTTTGTCACAATCTAGACCAGGTGATATCTTAGTAAGAGATGGACATGCCGAAATGGTTGCAACAGACGGAGGAGCAACACACTTTAACTTTGGTAGTGGTAGAACAAATGCAAACATGAATATTCACGGAGGTTCTGATTCATTTACTAAAGTATTTAGTCTTAATGAAAATGTACAAGTTACACCTTCTGGAACTGTACCAAATACTCCAAACAGTTTGGAAGAAGAAGACAATGCTACAGAAGATCCAGCAGATGAATTTTACTATCAAGGTTTGGCACAAGGTTCATTTTCCGGTACAAGTAGTGTAGGTAACATATTAGCATGGTTATTTAACTTACTTTCTCAACTAGTAGATTACATAGTAGGATTTTTAACTATGATAATAAAAGTTGTTATTATAGGTTGGGCCAATATTTTTGTTAATATAGTTACAGATGCATTAGATGCAATTACAGGTGAAGCAGTAGAAGCTCCAGTACAAGATGATAGTCAAACAGAAGATACAACAACTGGAGGAGATACAACAGATACATATGAAACACAATCTATCTTAGACAATGATAATTTATATACACCAACATCAACAGAGTTACAACCAGAAGGTGATGACAAATTAACTGTTGATAAGATTATATTTAACCAAGTACCTTTATTAGATGTTAACGTATTTACAGATACAGCAGCAGGTTATACATTAAAAGAAGATTCATCTTTATTAATCATAAGAGATAGTGTTGCAACTTGGTACTATATAATACGTAATGTTACAATAGCAGTAATGCTAGTAATACTAATATATGTAGGAATAAGAATGGCACTTTCTACAATAGCATCAGAAAAAGCACAATATCAAAGAATGCTTGTAAGTTGGCTAGTAGGATTCATAATAATATTTGTAATACATTATTTCTTATTATTAGTATTAAATATAAATTCTACAATTTTAGGATGGATAACAGGAGCTCAAGATAATTTGGGCTATGAAGATAGTATTTATGAAACAGTAAGAACAAAAGCATATGAAATAAAATTCTCATCTGGTATGGTTGGAACTATTTTATATATTGTTTTGATTATCTTAATGCTAAAATTTTTATATATTTATTTAAAGAGATTTTTAGCGGTTTGTATACTTATAGTTATGGCACCAATGATGGGAGCAAGTTATGCAATATCTAAAGTTAGAACAGGAAAAGCGAAAGCATTTACACGTTGGATGAAAGATTATACATTACTGGTTTTAATACAAAGTGTACATGCACTGATTTATACATGTTTTGTAACTGTAGTGCTACAGCTTACAAATGAATCTATAGCTGGAATTGTATTAGCACTAATTGTTATGAACTTTATGCTAAAGGCTTCAGATATATTTACAGGTATATTTAGTATGGTTGGAGACAAAGATGGTGGTTCTAGATCTTTAGGAACTATTCTAGCATCTGATCCAAAATCTGAAGTATATGAAAAATTATTTGTAGCTAGAGCTGCAGGTAATATGGTAAAAGGATTTGCAGCTGGAGCAGTAGAATTTGGAAAAGATTTAAAATCTTCATTAGCAACAGGAACTGACAGGAAAAAGCAAGTACAAGCACAAGCTTTAGGAATTGGAAATTTAGGTAAAAAGGCTTTAGGACAAAGTTGGGGCGGAATTAAGAATATAGATGCTGCAACAGGACAATATGTTCCAAAAGGAAAAGCAGAAAAACTTTCTTCACTTTCTGCAGATTTAACTAATGCAGAAAAACAATCTAAAGATAAGAAGAAAAAAGAAAGAAAGAAATTTTTATCAGATTTGCAGTCTACACATAATAATAGAATGATGAATGCTTTAAAATTGGCCACAGCATTTCCTTTAATGGGAGTGTCTGGATATGCAGGTGTGGGTGCATCTAATTTAGTTACAGCATCAGCTGATTCTATAGCAAATTCTGTAAGTAAAAGAAGCTTGAAAAATAAACGAAGTAATAAAAAATATAATCTGCCAACTCCAATTGCTAAGGTTGGAGCAAAAATTCCTAAGCCAATAAAAGCTGCAGGAAAAGGCATAGGAAAAGCTGGAAAAATACTTGCTGGTCCTCTGGTAGGTGGAGCTGCAGGAGGAATAAAGGATGCTATAGTGGATGGATATGAAACTGGTGAAAAAATTCAAGATTCATATGAAAGCAGAATGGCACAAATTGGTCAAGCAAAAGAAGCTGAATCTAATATTATTGATTTATATACAAGTGGTAGAAGGTCTAAAGAAGAAGAGATTAAGTCAAGAACTGGAAAAGATGATAAGGTAGTAAAAGCACTAGCCAAGACATCTTATGATGGATCATACCAAAGAACAGTAGATAATGTCTTTGAAGTATCTGATATGGTAGATGAAAGAGTTGATAGAGAGAAACATTTACAACCATATAAGGATAGCTTAGGCATTGATGAAAAGAGTATTGGAAAAAATAGTATTGAGACAATAAAAGCAAAAGTAAAAAATAGTGCTAGAAATAATATTTCAGACAAAATAAGAGAGAAGTATGAAAGAGAAAATAATTATCATATAGATGAAGCAACAGAAAAAAAGATAAAAGATGAAACAGAAGAAAGATTAGCAGAATTTATGAAAGATTTGGACAAAGAGATAGATGACAACACAGTTAAAGATGAAAGTTTAGCTAATGACCCAACAGTTATTAAAGGTGATAGATTTGATTATTCAGAAACAATAAATGCAGATACATTAAAATCAACTATTGAGGACATGATGAAAAAGCACGATGCAGATAAAAAAGTAGATGACGGAATGGAAGAATTAAGAGATCAAATGCAACGATTACAAAGAATAGACAGAGAGTATGCTAACTCTGATGTAAACAAAGATAAAACATATTTGTATAGAGCAGGAACAGACATCCGTCAAGCAGATGAAAGCAAAACAAATCTAAAAAATGTACTATCAAGTTTAACCTTTAGAAATATAGATATAGATGGGGGAAGGAGATAACATGAAAAGGAGTTTATTCAAAATACTAACGATTGCAATATGTATAGTTACCATGTTAAACGTCGTGCTACCAAGTGTTAATTATGTTGTATATGCGGATGACACAAATACAACAGAAGCCCAAAAGGAAGAAACTAGAGCTACAGAGGGATATGAAAGTGGCTTTGGACAAATAATGGATGGTATAGCAGGTTTACTTACTTGGCCATTAAGAATGTTAATTTTAGCATTTGGGTATGCGGTAAGGCTGGTAATTGGAGGAATTGCATCAATAGCAGGAGGAGAATTTAATCTTAATATTAGTCCAAATGATATTCTATTTGACAAGCTGGAAATTACAGACGTAAACTTCTTTAATTTCGATAATAGTTTAAGTGATGGAGTATTAACAATTAGGAAAAATATTGCAATTTGGTATTATGCATTAAGAAATCTAGCAATAGGAATTTTGCTTGCAATATTAATATATGTAGGAATAAGAATGGCTATTTCTACAGTTGCCTCTGAAGAAGCGAAATATAAAGTAATGTTAAAAGATTGGCTAGTAAGCTTTGTATTAGTATTTTTAATGCAATACATAATTGCTTTTACATTAAATGCAAATAATGCATTAGTTAGCATTATGGAAAAAGCAATGACGAATGCAACAGACAACTCGATTTTTGCCGATATAATGGATACATTTGCTCTGCAGGGAGCAGATCCATTATCATTTACAATGGGATTTGGTTCTGCAATAGCATTTTGTATATTAGTAGGTATTACATTATCCTTCTTAGTATTTTATATAAAACGTATGCTTACACTAGCATTTTTGGTTATAATTTCACCAATTGTAACAATAACTTATTCTATAGATAAGATGGGAGATAATCAATCACAAGCATTAAATAAATGGGTTAAAGAGTTTGTATACACTGTTTTAATACAACCATTCCAGTGTTTAATATATATAGTATTTGCAACGACAGCATTAACATTAATGCAAGATAGGACATTGGGTGCAGCTATATTAGGATGTATAATGTTATTATTTATACACCAAGCAGAGCATATAGTAAGAGGAATATTCAGCTTCGAACATGCTCACAACTTAGGAGATACATTCATGACATTAGCTCTTGTTAAATCATTAGGAAATAGTTTAAGTAAAGTTGGAAAAGCAGCTGCTGGTGGAGCAGGAGGTGCAGCAGGAAGGGCAGCAGGAGCAGCTCCAGCTACTGCTGGAACACAAGCACCTAGACAAAGTAATCAAGCTAGAAATATTACTAAATCTAACAAACAAATTTCGAAAGGATTTAGAAAAGGTAACAAGCCACCTTCTAAGTTAAGTAGAGCAAAAGAAGGAGCAATAAAACTTGCAAATACGAAAGCTGGAAGAATATTAACAGCTTTACCAAAAGCTTCAATAAAGGCAGCAGCAAAATATGCAGCTCCAATAGCATTTACTGCGATGGGAGCTGGTGCAGCTGGAACTCAAGGTGCTATTCTTGGATATCAAATGGGACAAGGCGTATATACTGCTGGAAAATCTATGAGACAAGGAATACAACAAAAAATGGATGCTAAAACAGCTGCAAGAACACAAGTTGGTCAAGCATATAATAATTATGTACATGCACAAGGATTAGAAAATGATCCAAATGCAGCTAGATTAGAATATAATAGAATTGCAAGAGATGTTTTAAATGGAAAAGATGTAAACTCTTTTGCAGCAGAAGATCAACAATTAGCGCAAAGTTTATCACAATTTAAGAATACATTTGAACAAATGGGAGTATCTCAACAAAATATTGCAAAAGATATGGAAAAAACTTTAATGAAAATGCAGGATTTACAAGCAAGACAAAATAATAATAATCCTTAATAGTTAAAAGATAGGAAGGAGCGAAGATGAGCTTTATAGATACTAGATTAAAAATAAGACGTTTTTTTAAGAAATATAAAAAAATAATCATATTTATTGTTATATTATGGGCAATAATTTTTGTAGTAAATTATATATTGAAAAATATGCCAAAAGAAGAAATTCCTGAAACAACATACGAACCTAATGTATCTGTTATGGCAGAAGATGAAGTACCAAGTAAATGGCACGAAACAATAGAAAGTACTATAGAAACATTTGTACAAAGATGTAATAATAAAGAGTATGAAGCAGCATATAACATGCTTTCAGATGACTGTAAAGCAGAGGTATATCCAACATTAAGCTCTTTCCAAGAATTTGTAGATGCGAAATTTAAAGAGAAAAGGGCATATAGTATTCAGAATTTTTCAAATGTAGGTAAACAATATATATATGATGTAAATCTTATGGAAGATTTAATGGCAACAGGGCTTACAGGAACAGAATATTATTTTGATGAAGAAAAATTTGTATTTACAGAAGATGATGATTCTTTAAAACTTGCAATAGATGGTTTTGTTAGAAAAACAGACTTAAACCTTTTTGCAGAAGATGAAAACTTAAAAATAAATATAGATAGCAAAAATGTATTTTATGATCACGAAACATATAAAGTTACTTTAACTAATAGGTCTGAGCATCCAATTGTAATTGCTGATGGAAGTTCTAACAATGAAGTTGTTTTAAATACGGGAGAAGATGATAGAAATGAAAAAAATGTAGGAAGTTATGGAATAGTTCTACAACCAGGAGAAAATAAAAGTTATACTTTTGTATTTACTAAATATTGCGATGATGGAAATGCTCCACAATATATGATGCTTAATAACATTAGAGTATTACAATCATATTCTGGAAACGAAAATACGAAACAAGCTGAATTAGACAATGCGATTAGAATATATAGTTTAAGAATTAATTTCCATACTGCAGAGTAGAGGTGGTGAGATTTTGGGAGACGATAATCAAAACTTAAATGATACAACACAAACTAAGCAATCTTCAGGCACTGAAAAAGTAGAAAAAGCTGGAAATGCTGCAGCAGGTGCTGTAAAAAAAGGAAAATTTTTGGCAAAGGTTATAAAAAGTTTAAAAGGTTTAGGTGCTTTAGGTGTAGCAGGTATTGTGATTATAATAGTTATTATAGCAATTATTGTAATAGTAGGAATTGTAGGTTTCTTCTTAGAGATGCCAGGCCTTATAACTAATAAGGTTTCAGATATTGCAACAGCTTTTTGCACAGAACTAAAAACATTTTATGAAGGTAACTCTGCTAGGTTTGGTAGTGAACCACAAAAAGAACTTGCAGAATACTTAACCAACATGGGCTATACACCTTATGAATTTGGATTTGGTAGATATACTGATGAAAATGGAAATTACATAGAAGACGGAGACTCTGATGACTCAACGATGAATAGTAAGTATTTAAATGCATATTTAACAGCAGATTACAATACTTATGTGCCATATGAAAAATTTAAGGCTGGAGTTTCAAAAGTACTTAATGTTATAGGACATGCTGTTGGCTATGTACTGGGAATGGAAACAGAAAAAGACACTGGAGAACCACAATTTGGTATGCTACATTTTGACTCAGGATTGTATGAGAATGCAGATGGACATGACTTAAATGCTAAAAAAATGGGATTTTTAGATAGTGTTGATGCAAATGTTGAAGCTAAAACATTGACATTTACCGTTTGGGAATCTGTATTTACACGTTCATATTATACATATAATATGGAAGGATGGACTGCAAGATATGGTAAGCCACTAGAATTATCATTAACATTACATTTAGCAACAATGGCAC
Source organism: uncultured Clostridium sp. (assembly GCA_900553015.1). GTDB lineage: Bacteria > Bacillota > Clostridia > TANB77 > CAG-508 > Merdicola. The sequence goes on from USBY01000003.1 coordinate 19,120, forward strand.
CAGATTTAGTGTATAGATTTGACATGGATGCAGAGGAAAATACAGAGATACATATTGGCACAACAAAAAGCAAAGTTAGAATAAAGTTTGAATATCATGTTAATAATGTTCCAGAAGAAGGAACAAATTTTGCTGGAGTAGATGAATCATTAGCTAATATAGATAATCATATTCAAGGAGATGATCATACTTTAACAGTAGAAGATTTACAAACTTTAAAAGATTACTTAGATAATCATGACAATTCAGAGATGATTGAAAGAATAGATGCTGGTTATTCAAATTTAAAAGCGTTTATTGACTCTTCTATAGATACCGCAAATAATAGACATTATTTAGAGATTAATGAAACAATACTTCAAACTTACGATGCCCCAGATCAAGCCGCTTGGTGGAATGATGAAGAATCTATAGAATATATGTTTAATGATGGTGGTGGATTTTTTAATGATCAAAAATCAATTATGGATTCTTCTATTAAAAAAATAAAAGAGCAACATCCAGATGCTGAATTTTATACAGATGAAGTTGGTAAATCGTATTCTGAGATTGTTGGAAAAACAGTTCATTCTGTGGAAGATTCCACAGGAACCTATGAAGATGGCGCAACAACAGGTATTATGAATGAATTCTATTTAAAGTATAGTGAAGCTAAGAGTGATGGGGAGTTTACAGAAGATGAGCAAAATGAAGTATATGAATTTTTACAGGATAAACTAGAGGAATTATTGCCACATGTAGAATCAGATATTCAAAAAATTAAAGAACTTAATAATGAAACGGAAGAGAGCTTAAAAGATTTTAATGCAGAACTAGAAAAAATAGGATTAACAGAAACTGCAATAAATGACGCAATTGACTATAATAATGATAAAGGTACAGGAGAAGGAACTGAAATAGAAAGAGTTCAGCCATATATAAAAGAAGTAAAAAAACATTGGTATAGAGATGTAATATTTTATAATGAAGATCTTGATATTGATGTATATGATGTTAGCCAGAGTGAAGCAACATATGAAAACATATTTAACCCGGTACAACAATCAGATGATAGTTCTTTAGCACCAAACGACAAAGGTGCATTCTATACAATAGAGACTGTTAGTGCAGGAGGAGAATTAGTACAAGTAGAAGATGCTGTAAGAGGTGCTGTTAATGAACATACAAAAGAATTATTTGTTGGTACAGCAGATAGACCTGCTAAATACTTTATATATGATGGAAGTACAAAAACAGCAGAGAAAATAGATGAATTAAGAAAAGTATATGATGATGCATATTCTGCTTCTTGGGATTTGATACAAAGTGACCAACTAGCAAGACAAGCAGCAGAAGATGCAGTAGAAGCAAAAGAAGCACAAGACGGAACAGACTTCTATAAGGAAGTTAATGTTAGACAAAATGCGCTTTCAGCATTCTCTATACTAGAAAATTCTAAAACAGAAGATTCAGAGTATATCTTAAGGGATTTAAAGAAATTATTTGTAGAATTAGGCTATTTTACAAAGGATGACTTAAGAGAAGACGATACACATGTTTTCCAATGGCCAATTAGTGGATATATTAATACATATTGGCCACAAAGAAGATTCGAAAAACAACAAGCAGATTATGGAACATTAATAAGAAGTAAAGCTTCAACAGATAACATAAGAGCAGGATTAAATGCAGATGGAAGTGAAAGAACAGAAGAACAAACACAAGCATATATTTATGAAGCTAACTTTAATGCAGATACAACAGGAGCAATAAATGATGATGGAGTTCCAGATTTAGATGATGAAGATACTGAAGAAAACGATGAAGAAACAGACGAAGTTTCAAATCCAACAAATACACTTATAGATGGTTTTGAAGCAGGTCTAAATGTAGTATCACCTGTAACTGGAGAAATCTTAGAAGAGGGTGATGATTACATAAAAATAAAAGTATTAGATACATCTGCTGTTCCTGGATATGAAGAGTTTTATAATGAATACAAAGGAATTTGTACAGGATATATAATGTATATTAGAGGTTTTAAAAAAGGAACTATAGATGCAAATTCTGTATCAGAATATCAAAAAGTAACACATACAGATAGATATTTCATAGAAATGGGATTCGCAGATGACTATACAGAAGTAGAGCCATATGCAACAGCATTTGAGGAAGCAGAACAAAAAAGAGTAGATGCACCAGCATACTTAGAACAAGATGGAAAGAGATATATTAAGGAAGGAACAGTATTAGGAACAACAACTGGATCAGACTTAGGATTATATCTAATGAATAGAGAGAATTCTATGGTTGAAGATGTAGAGTCTTATGTTAGATTAGTAAAGAAAGGAATAGACACAGAATTCCCAGAAGAATTTATATTCTGGCTAGGTGTTGAACTAGAAGGTGCCTGCGAAGGAAAATATGACTTAGGAGATAGTTATGGAGTAGAAGTTTTAGCAGATGGTGCAGGAAATACAACAGCATTTGGTTTAACAAAAGCAGTTGCACAAACAGGAGAAGTTCCAAATATGTATCCACAATTTGCAGAACATTTAGCATCAGGAAGAGTTCCAAAGAAGGAAGCACAAGACGTATTTGTATTAGTATTAGAAGCTGCTAGGGAAACAGTTCTGGAAAAAATAACTAATCAAAGTGCATTGTCGGAAAGTATGTTAGATGCTCTGGTAGATTTACACCATGCAAGTCCGTCTGAATGTTACCAGATTATAGAAGTATTTAATCAAAAGAATACTTTAACAGTACAAGATTTCGAAGACCATTGGGGTACAAATACAAATTATGAAACCCAATTAAGAGGAAGAGGACATGTACGTGGTGTATTAGCGGTAGATGAAGAATATAGGAATCCATATGATCAATCATTCCCTAAATATACATTTAATACAGAAACTCCATGGACAGACTTTATAAATGGAACACCTTCATCTGAAATTGCTACTTTAGGTTAATTTGGAGGGCTTATATGAAATTAGGAAAGAAAGTTTTAATAACATTAATTGTTATTGTTGTTGTAATTATTATAGTTGTTTTAGTTAGAAAATCTATTAATAAAAAAGTTGTAAATGAAGTTGCTCAAACGGATGAGCAATTAGTACAAGAAAGTGTAGAAAGCTATTCTGAGGGAAAAGTATTTCCAAGAGGAATATCTGAATTAATGGCTAAATATGAGGGGCAAAATAGCAAAAATGATTTATATGAAAGTTTAGATAATTTAGTAAATGAATACTTACCAACATTATTTGAAGATATAAATGGATTAAGTGATAGTCAATTAACAAATTTATTTAATGAAAAGAAAACTGAAATAACTGAAAACTTAGGAATAACTCAAGAAGATGACTTTAAGAAATTAGCAACATACTTACAAAATAATAATTATGGTAGTAATAAATTTGAATATTGCGAAATAGATTCTAATTCATATAGAACTGCAGGTGGAAATAGATATTTAAGTTTTATAATAAATTTAAAATATGAAAACCAAGAAAATCAATTGCAGTTAAGAGTATATTTTGCAAATATGACTTCTACAAATCCAGAAATTATATATGCTTCAGCAGAATAATGGGAGGAAGATATGAAAGAAAATTTTTTAGATAGTAAAGGATTTAAAATATTATTCTTTTTGCTAATAATAGTTATTGTAATAATTGTAGTAGTAAATACAGTTTTTATGACAAAATCTGATAAATCAGAGAATGCTTTAGTAAATGGAGTTGCTCAAGAAAACATATTAACTGCAGAAGAGATAGAAGAAAATACAAATCAGCTAGAAATAGAAGATTTAAAAGGTAAAGACGAAAGAACTAGAATACAACAATATTGTGGAAAGTTTATAAGATACATAGAAAGTAAGGATTATGATAAGGCTTATGCCTTATTATATCCTGACTTTAAAAATAATTACTTCAAAACTGTAGAGGATTTTCAAAAATATGCAGAGGAGAAATTTCCATCAACATTAATAGCAGTAGAATATAACAATATAGAAAGACAAGGACAATATTATATATTATTTACTACAATAAAAACTCCATTAGATTCAAGTTATTCTATGGACCAAAAATTTATTTTGATAGAAAATGGATTTAATGATTTTCAGTTATCATTTGATGTAAAACAATAAATTGGAGGGGATGTAAATGGCAGAAAAAGATTTACCTGAAAGACTACAATTACAAAATGAAAGAATTCAAGAAATAGAAAACAAAATAAAGAAATTAGAAGATAAAGAACAAGATGGAAAATACTTAGTATCTCTTAAAGAAAAATTAGTAACCGAGGAAAAAGCAAAAGGAGATATCGAAAATATATATTCTTTATCAGCTATAGAAATAGCAGAAATTAAAGCAAAAGCAAAGCAGTTAGCTTTAATTGCATATAGATCTGGAGAATATGATTTATATAAGAACTATGAGTTAGTAGCTACTACAAATGAGCAAGGACTATTAGAGGTTACTGATGAGTATAGAGAGGAATTAGAAGGACTAATTCCAGCGCAATATCTAGAATTAAAAGAAATAGAACCAGACAAGTTAGAGGAAAAATCTAGAGAAGAAGATAAAACTGATTTAAAGAAAGAAGAAGAAAAGGAAGAACAAAAAGAAACAGTAAATAAAATGCAAGAAGATACTGGCTTGGAATTAGTTTCATTAGTAAGAATAGAAGATGAAAATTTCTCTAGAGACGTAGTAGGAAGAGAAACAGGTTATGCAGAGCAATATATGGGAATCACAAAAGATGGCACAATTTGCTTATTAGGTTTAAGACCAGATAATAAATTTGAACTTAATCCTGATTTTGTTGGAGCAAGAACTGCAAGAACAGATGAACAACCTGGAGAATGTGGTAAAAGTAGTGTTGATATGGTAGTCCCAAGAAAAGATGGTACTACATCAAGCTTAGGAATTGATATAAACTATGGTCAAATTTCTTTAACTAATCGAAATACAAATGAGCCAATACATACTTCAAATTATCAACCATCAGATCTTGATGCTGAAAAATATAAGTTAGAAGAAGAAAAGGGTAATAAAGAAAACCTAGAAAGAAAAATGGAAGAAGAAAGAAAAAGAGAAGAACAACGCAAGAAAGAAGAACAAGAAAAAGAAGAAGATGATGATCATGGATGGCCAGGAGAAAGAAAAGCTCCAGGTGAAAAATAATAAAAAAGAATAAAAATCACTTATTCGAATATATTTGAATAGGTGATTTTTTGTGTGTATTAAGAGAAGTTTAAGTATATTAATTATTATAGTTTTGAGTTTTACAAGTGTAGTATATGCTGATGATATAGATGATATGGAAATAATTAATTGGTCTGAAGACGTGGTACAAACAACTAATAGTAATGAAGAGCCAAAACTTAATTCACGCGCAGCAATAATATATGATAGAAAATCTAAAAGAGTTATATGGGGCAAGGCAGAAAATGAAAAACGTCCAATGGCATCTACTACAAAAATTATGACAGCAATAGTAGTATTAGAGAATGCAAATTTAAATGATATAGTTACAGTTTCTAAAAAGGCAGCAGGAACAGGTGGCTCTAGGCTTGGTCTTAAAAGCGGTGATAAAATTTCTATTAATAACTTATTATATGGTCTATTAATGGTTTCGCGGAAATGATGCAGCAGTAGCTTTGGCAGAATGTGTTGGTGGAAATATAGAAGGTTTTGCAGAAATGATGAATGCGAAAGCACAAGAATTAGGTTTAGAGAGTACACATTTTATTACTCCTCATGGACTTGACATGCCAGAACATTATACTACTGCGTTTGAGTTAGCTAAAATGGCAGATTATGCTTTAAACATAGAAAAATTTGCTAATATTGTTAATACTAAAAGTATTACTATTTCAATTAATGATAGAAGTAAAACTTTGACTAATACAAATGAACTATTAGGGAACCTATATGGTGTAAATGGTGTAAAAACAGGTTTCACAAATGGAGCTAATAGATGTTTAGTAACATCTATTAATAGAGATGGAATGAATATAATTACTGTAGTTTTAGGTGCAGATACAAAAAAGGATAGAACAAATGATAGTATAAAGTTAATTGAATATGCATACTCAAATTACGAAATATATAATTTAGAAGATATAATTAATGAAAAATATAATGAATGGAAACAAATAAATGAGAATAGAATAGAAGTTATTAAAGGAAAGAAGGAAAATGTTAGTACTAGGTTAGAAGAATTAGAGAATTATTATTATCCAATAAAAAAATTAGATAGAGAAAAAATTAATGTAAAGATTTTTAATTTAAGCGAGATAAATGCTCCGGTACAAAAAGATGCATATATCGGTAAATTATGTGTGTATAATGATAACGAAAAAATATTAGAATTAACAATAAGTGCAAACAAAAGTATAGAAAAACTTGAGTTTATAGATTACTTAAAGAATTTTATTATAAATAATATTAAAAACATGGAAAAAGCAATTTAAAAAGGGATAAGGGATATCCAGAGATAGGGATATGGGGACGTTCCTTCGGGATATGGGGACGTTCCTTAAATCCCTTTTTTAGTTTTGATTTTGTATTAAAAATGTGTTAATACAAAGTTTACTAAGTCATTTGCTGAATTCTTATTTATAATTTTAGCTTGATTTTCTATCATATTCTTTTGCAAGTTTTTATCTTTTAAAAGTTTATTAGTATTTGTTAATACTTCTTCAACACTATTAGATACAAGGCTAAGCCCATTTTCTTCAAAAAATCTTGCATTGTAGTTTTCAACACCAGGTATTGGCATTATATGAATCATTGGTTTTCGTAATGTTGCAACTTCTGTGCTTGTAAGGCCTCCTGGTTTTGTTAAAACAATAGTACTTGCTGCAATATATTCATTTATATTATCTACATATCCTTTAACCATAAGGTTTTCATTATTTAGTTCTTTTAGTGCAGAATATAATGTTTGATTATTTCCACAAATTGCGACAACATAAATATTTGGAATATTATTCAATAAAGATTTAACAATATCTTTCATCTTTCCAAATCCCATACTGCCAGATGTAATTAAAACAATATCTTTATTTGTTGGTAAGTTAAGATTATTTTTGACTTTAGAAAATGAGCTAGAAACAGATATTCCAAAATCTAATAATATTTCTTCTTTAAAACCCTTTTCGATAAATTCTCGTTTTAGAGAGCTATGTGGGATAACAAAATAATCAGGTTTTGTTTCTTCCCAAAATGGAACAGCATGATAATCTGTTGCTACATTAATAAGTTTTATATCTTTACCATCGTTTTTTAATGTAGTTACTGCCATTGCAGGAAATAAATGAGGTGATATAATCAAGTCATAATTATATTTTTGTATGTAAGAATAAAGTTTATTCTTAGCTAACTTATTTAAACCAAAAACAGGGCTTGTAATTCCTGTTTTTGAATATGCTTCACCTAATTTATATGCTATTTTGAATAGATTGCCATTTCCTTTTGTAGTGTTTAAATATATTTTCTCCGAATGTTTCTTTGCATTAGGTCCTAAGATATCAAAATAATCAACAAAGTCGCATTTAATATTATATTCTGAAAATTCTTTTTCTATATAATGGCCACATGCATTGTGACCTCCTCCTGTACTACAGGATAAAATTAATATCTTCATATATTACTCCCAATTATTGTTAAACATATTTTTTAAATATTTGCTATTAAAAGTATTATCTAAAAAGCGCTCGTAACTGTTTTGGGCTGGAATTCCACTATCTGCATCATGAGCTCTACTTACAGCACTAATTGTTAGAAGAATATCAAATAATAAAAAGATGGTCAAGCTAATTATTACAATTTTATATATTTTAGGCTTCATTTTACTAAGTAGATTTTCTATTTTAGGATATAAAATCTTTATCCATAAAATACCTAGAATACCCCAAAAGATAGAAAATAATAGGCAAATACGACCATTAATATTTAAAAACATATGAGAATAATCCCATGCAGTAAATCCTAATACTAATTCCATTCCTAGGCTCATAATATATTCTAAAATGGAACCACCAATAAAACTTAATAAGAATATTTTTAGGTAAGATTCATTTTTATATTTATCCAATAGTAATGTAAGTACAACAGCACAAATTCCATATGCAAAATTAAATGGTCCGACTACTACTGCTGAATGATTTATAAATACTCCTTTTCTGGCAAGTGTCCAAATTAATTCGATAAAGTAACCACAAACACTTGATATTACAAATATGTATAGTAATTTATATAATTTCTTCATTTTATTCCCCAATTCATTTTTATAAAATGTTAATATAAGTATAATAAAAAAAATCAGCAATTCTTATAGAATTGCTGATTTTGGAGGCGACACCCGGATTCGAACCGGGGATCAGAGTTTTGCAGACTCGTGCCTTACCACTTGGCTATATCGCCATTTAAAATATTTAAAATGTTACTGTATACTGAATCTGTAGTTAAATGTGTTTCACACCACTTCAGCAAATTTGGTATACTAATATAATTGGTAGTAATTATTATATAATATGAAAACATATTAAAAATATTACTAATTTTTATAATTATATAAGTCATTCGTAAATCGTTATTAACGAATGACTTATAGTTGGAGCGAAAGACGAGGCTCGAACTCGCGACATCAACCTTGGCAAGGTTGCACTCTACCAACTGAGCTACTTTCGCATATGCTTTTTCAAAAGCATATATATTTTATCAAATTCTATTTAGTTCGTCAAGGGGCAGTTGTAATATTTCCAAATTTTTGAATATTGTTGTAGATTACGCGTTTAAATAACCAAATAAGTTTTGGGGTTATATAATAATAATTACAATATAAAAAGCTTATAAAATCTTGTTATTTACTGGAATTTAGAGTATAATAGACAAAGACTATCAGGAGAAAAAGGAAGAGGATGAATATGGAAGTTGTAAAAAATATATACAGAACACACACATGTGGAGAGCTAAATATAAATAATGTAGGTGAAGATGTAAAATTATCAGGCTGGGTTCAAAAAATAAGAGACCTAGGTGGAATGTTATTCATAGATTTAAGAGATGAATTTGGGATAACACAAATTTTAATAAGTAACGAAAATAAAGAACTAGAAGAAAAAGCAAAAGCTTTAACTACAGAAAGTTGTATACATATAGAAGGACAAGTTGTGGAAAGAGCAAGCAAAAATCCTAATATGTCAACAGGTGAAATAGAAGTTAAAGCAAGCAAAATAGAAGTTTTGGGTAAATGCAAAAATGTATTACCATTTGAAGTAAATACTGACCAAGAAGTAAGAGAAGATTTAAGACTAGAATATAGATTTTTAGATTTAAGAAATGAAAAATTACATAATAATATATTACTTCGTTCTAAAATCTTAAAAACAATAAGAGATAAAATGGATGAATTAGATTTTACAGAAATTCAAACTCCAATTTTAGCAAACTCTTCTCCAGAAGGTGCAAGGGATTATCTAGTACCAAGTAGATTAAACCCAGGAGAATTTTATGCATTACCACAAGCACCACAACAATTTAAACAATTATTAATGGTATCTGGATTTAATAAATATTATCAAATAGCTCCATGTTTTAGAGATGAAGATCCTAGAGCAGATAGAGCACCAGGAGAGTTCTATCAACTAGATTTCGAGATGAGTTTTGCAACTCAAGAAGATGTATTTAAAGTAATAGAAGAGGTTGTACCATATACTTTCGAAAAATTCACAAATTGGAAAGTAGACAAAGGTCCATTTGTACGTATTCCTTATAAAGAAGCAATGGAAAAATACGGTATAGATAAACCAGATTTAAGAAATCCTTTAATTATACAAGATGTTACAGAATGTTTTAAAGATTCAGACTTTAATGCATTCAAAGGAAAAACAGTAAAAGTAATAGTAGTTCCAGATGGTAATAACCAAGGTAGAAAATTCTTCGATAAAATGGGAGAATTTGCAACATCAAATGATGTTGGTGCAAAAGGTTTAGCTTGGACAAAAATAGATGAAAACGGTGAAGTCGCAGGTGGAATTGCTAAATTTATAACACCAGAAATAAAAGAAACTTTACAAGCTAAATATGGTGCAGCAAATAATTCTGCGATGTTCTTTATAGCAGATGAATTCGAAAAGGCACAAAAAATAGCAGGTTTAGTTAGAATAGAATTAGGAAAAAGATTAGATTTATTAGAAAAAGATGTATATCGTTTCTGCTTCATAGTAGATTTTCCAATGTATGAATTATCAGATGAAGGAACGATAGACTTTAGTCATAATCCATTTTCTATGCCACAAGGTGGACTAGAAGCACTAAATACAAAAGATCCACTAGATGTATATGCATATCAATATGATTTAGTATGTAATGGATATGAAATGGCATCAGGAGCAGTTAGAAACCATGATCCAGAAATTATGGTTAAAGCATTCGAAATTGCAGGATATACAGAAGAAGATGTAAAAAATAGATTTGGTGCATTATATAATGCTTTCCAATATGGTACACCACCACATGCAGGTGCTGCACCAGGAATTGATAGAATGGTAATGTTAATTGCAGATTCACAAAATATTAGAGAAGTAATAGCATTCCCTAAAAATAAAAGAGCAAGAGATTTATTGATGAGAGCACCATCTGTAGTTTCTGAACAACAATTAAAAGATGTACATATAAAGTTAGATTTAGAAAAATAAATACATAAAAAATTAAAAATCTCATATAGTTATAATAAAACTATATGAGATTTTTTGAGGTGAAAAATGTTTTTCTTAAGTAAAAAAAGAATAATGGTACTTGGAATTTTTTTGTTGGCAGTTCTAGCGATAGGAATATCGCAGATATTTATAGAGCCCGAAACAGTAGAAACAGTAGCTTTACCTGTTAGTAATAAAGTAATAGTTATAGACGCAGGACATGGGGAGCCAGATGGACGGAGCTGTTAGCAATGATGGAATATCAGAAGCTGAAATCAATTTAAAAATATCATTAAAACTACAGAATTTATTGGAACAAAGTGGAGCGACAGTAATATTAACAAGATCGGATGAAAATGGAATTTATGATATAGATAAAACAACATTAAAGCAGAAAAAAGTATCTGATATAAGGAATAGAGTCAAAATAGGAAATTCATCATCGGCAGATATATTTGTATCAATACATTTAAATAAAATACCGCAAGAACAATATTCAGGGTGGCAGACATTTTATAAAAAAGATAATGAGCAAGGAGAAAAGTTGGCAACAGCAATACAAGAAAGTTTGAAAGAAGCGGTGCAAAAAGAAAATAACAGAGTGCCAATGAAAATAGATAATGTATACATAGTAAAAAATGTAGAAATACCACTTACAATAGTAGAATGCGGCTTTTTATCAAATAAGGAAGAAGAAAATAAATTACAAGAAGACGATTATCAAAACCGATTAGCATGGGGAATATATAATGGGATAAATGATTATTTTTATGAGTCATAATATGATTATTATTGAATACTAAATTTATAAATAGGGAAAAAGGAACGTTCCCAAATCCCGGCACATCCCAAATCCCGAAAAGGGAAAAAAGGAACGTCCCCAAATCCCGGAGACATCCCAAATCCCGATCTCCGAAATCCTGATGAATAAAATTACCAAACATGGAAAAAATAAGCCTAATACTGTTTTAGGAGTGATAATAACATGTTTGGTGTTTTATTAGATAAAAAACAACTTGAAAAATATATGGAAAAATTGGCTTCTGATCATAATCTAAAATCGGAATCTGATGAAAGAACATATCCGATACCAAATTTAACAAAAGATTTTGAATATATTACTATGGTATATAATTTACTAAATGAACATATAAAATTAGGAATAGATATTCATCCAGCAGGGGAATGGCTATTAGATAATTACTATATTATAGAAGAAAGAGTAAAGCAGATAAAGGATGAGTTGGATTTAAAAAAATATAAAAAATTTTTAGGGCTAGATAATGGCCCTTATGCCGGTTTTGCGAGAATATATATTTTAGCTAAAGAAATGTGTGCTTATACAGATAGTAATATTAATAAAGAAAATTTGGAATTTATGCTAACTTCATACCAAAAAAGAAAAACACTAAACATGGATGAAATATGGAATATAGAGTTATTTATAAAAATTGTTATTATTGAAAACATAAAAAATATTTGCGAAAAAATTTATGCTAGTCAAATGCAAAAGTATAGAGCAGAAAATATAATAGAAAGATTGGTAGAGTTAAAGACAAAAGAGAACCTAGTATTTAATAAAAAGCCATATAAAAGCTATAAATTTGGGTATGGAGAAATGAAATATCCATTTATAGAATATATGTCATATAAGTTAAAGAAAACAGATAAAGACAGTTATGACTATATAGAGGCATTAGAAGAGTCAGTAGAAAAGATGGGAACAAATATAAATGATGTTATAAAAAAGGAACATTTTGATATTGCGATAAAAAAAGTACTTATGGGAAATTGTATAACAACACTAAAGAATATATCTAGAATAGATTTTCAAGAAATTTTTGAAAAAATAAATGGGGTAGAAGAAATATTAAAACGTGATCCAGCAGAAGTATATGACAAAATGGATTACAAGACGAAAGCATATTATAGAGGAAAAATAAAAGAATTATCAAAGAAAACAAAAATATCAGAGGTATATATTGCGAAGAAAATTGTAGAGCTAGGAACAGGAAAACAAGGTAAAAAAAGTCATATTGGGTATTATTTAATTGACGAAGGAAAAGTAGAACTATATAAAGAAATAGAATATAAGCCATTTAACCTAAAAAATAACACAAAATTAAATTTGATAATAGGAATTGTATGGGGATTTGCTTTATTAATTTCAATTTTATTAGGAAAAGTATACAAGAATTATTTATTAAGTTTAATTTTCTTATTACCAGTACAAGAGATAATAAATCAAGTAACACAGTATGTATTAAGCAAGATAGTAAAACCTAAATTACTTCCTAAAATAGACTTACAAAATAAAATTACAAAAGATCAAGCTACAATGGTAGTAATACCAACTATTATAGACTCTGACAAAAAAGTAGAAGAGATGTTTAAAAAGCTAGAGGTATATTATTTAGCAAATAAAAGTGATAATTTATATTTTACTTTACTTGGAGATTGTAAGCCATCTAAAATAGAGAAAAGAAAAGGAGATAAAGAAATTGTACTTGCTGGAATACATTGTGTAAATGAATTAAATAAAAAATATCAGAAAGAAATCTTTAATTTTTTATATAGAAAAAGAAGATGGTATGAAGGAGAAAATGAATATTTAGGTTGGGAAAGAAAAAGGGGATTACTTATGCAATTTAATTCTTTCCTAATAAATAGAACTGAAGAAGATTTTATAGCAAATACAATAAACAATATGAAAGAAATACCAAAGATAAAATATATTATAACTTTGGACTCTGATACAAACCTTATTCTAAATTCTGCATTTGAATTAATTGGGACAATGGAACATATATTAAATAAACCTATTTTAAAAGATGGAGTAGTAATAGAAGGACACGGAATAATTCAACCAAAAGTAGGAATAGATTTAAAAGAAGCAGAGAAATCATGGTTTAGCAGAATTTTTGCAGGTTCTGCAGGAACAGATTTATATACAAATGCTATTTCAGATTTTTACCAAGATAATTTTAGTGAGGGAATATTTACAGGAAAGGGAATATACGAACTTAATACTTTTTATAATGTAATGAAATACGCAATCCCAGAATATACAGTTTTAAGTCATGACTTATTAGAGGGTTCATATTTAAGGTGTGGACTTGCTACAGATGTATTATTAATGGATGGTTATCCAAGCAAGTTTATGTCATTTACTACAAGACAAAATAGATGGATCCGTGGTGATTGGCAAATATGTAATTGGATTTGTAAACATATTCAAAATGCAAAAAATGAAACTATAAAAAATCCAATAAATAAACTTTCTAAATATAAAATATTTGATAATTTAAGAAGAAGTCTAATAAGTTTATTTGAACTAATTTTATTAGCAATAGGAATCTATACACATAAAGCTAGTATAGTGTTAATTGCAATATTATCTATATGTATAACAATAATTTTAGAAGTAATAAATAAAATTATTGCTAGAAAGGATGGCGAAAAATTTAAAAAGACATTTACTCCAATAGTAACAGGAGGAAAGGGCGCACTTATTAAATTTGTGCTAAATATAGGATTTTTGCCAACTAAAACATATGTAGAAATAAAAGCAATAATACAAGCTATTTATAGGAAATATGTAAGCAAGAAAAAATTACTTGAATGGACAACAGCAGAAGAGGCAGAGGCAAATAAAGATAATGATTTAGATTCATATGTTGGGTATATGTTTGTAAATTTAATTTTAGCAGTTGTAATTAATGCATTTAATATTAATCTTATCGCAATAATTCTAGGAATATTATGGCTGTTATCACCTATTGCAGCATTTGAACTTAGTAAAGCGCTTCCAGAAAAAGATCCATTAAAAAAGATAGACAAAAAGCATCAGAATTATATAGTAGATATTGCTCATAATACTTGGAACTATTTTAAAGACTATCTAATAAAAGAAAATAATTATTTACCACCAGATAATTATCAAGAAAATAGGAAGAATAAGGTGGTAAATAGAACATCATCTACCAATATAGGACTAGCAATGGTAGCTGTAATTTCTGCATATGATATGGGATTTGAAAATATATATGATAGTGTTAAGTTATTACAAAATATGATAGATACAGTAACGAAATTAGAAAAGTGGAATGGTCATTTGTATAACTGGTATGACATAAAGACATTAGCACCATTAGAACCTAGATATGTATCAACAGTAGATAGTGGTAATTTTGTAGGATATCTTTATGTTGTAAAACAGTTCTTAACAGAGCATAACAGATTATACGAAAATGTAGAAGACTATATAGCGATTATAAATAAACTTATTGAGCAAACTGATTTTTCATTATTGTATGACAATTCATCTAGATTGTTTTCTATCGGATTTGATGTAAACGAAAATAAACTTACAGATTCATATTATGATTTGCTAGCTTCAGAAGCAAGACAAGCTAGTTTTATTGCAATTTCTAAAAAAGATGTACCTGTAAAACATTGGAGCAGTTTAAATCGAACTTTAACTGCAATGGATGGATATAAAGGGTTAATTTCGTGGTCTGGTACTGCATTTGAATACCTAATGCCAAATATAAATATGAAAAGCTATCATGGTAGTTTATTAGATGAATCATGTAAATTTATGATTATGAGCCAGATAAAATATAGTGAAAAATTAAATATACCATGGGGAATATCTGAATCAGCATTTAACTTAAAAGATTTAAAGTCAAATTATCAATACAAAGCTTTTGGTATACCATGGCTTGGCTTAAAAAGAGGACTAGGTGATGAGATGGTAGTTTCATCATATGGTACAGTTTTAGCCATTTGCGATTATCCAAGAGAGACATTAGAAAATATAGAGCGAATGGAAAAAGAAGGCGTTTTTGGAAAATATGGAATGTATGAAGCAATAGATTATACAAAAAGTAGACTAAAAGAAAACGAGAAAAAAGAAGTCGTAAAAACATTTATGGCACATCATCAAGCATTAATTTTAATTTCTATAAATAACTTTTTTCATAAAAATATTATCCAGCAAAGATTTTCTAAAAACCCAGAAATAGAAGCTACAGAGATTTTATTACAAGAAAGAATGCCAGAAGATATTATTATTACAAAGGAGAAAAAGGAAGTGCCAGAAAAACTTAAATACAAAGATTATGAATCATATTATAGAATTGAACTAGATGATATAGAAAAGGCAAATAGATGCAATGTAATTTCTAATCAAGATTATACTGTTTTAATGGACGAAAAGGGAAATGGATATAGTAAATTTAATGGAATATATATAAACAGATATAAATATACAGATGATAACTCGCAGGGAATCAATTTCTTTATGAGAAATATAAATGGAAATAAAATTTGGACTTCAAACTATTGCAAAGATATAGTAAAACCAAGTAAATATAAAGTTATTTTTAAGGCTGATAGTAATTCTATAGAAAGAATAGACGGAAATATAGAAACAAAAGTAGATGTAACTGTTAGTCAAAATGAACCAACAGAAGTAAGAAAAATAGAATTTACCAATATAGGAAATGAAGATGAAGTAATTGAGGTTACAGGAAGTTTTGAGCCAATTATATCTGATATTAATGCCGATATAGCCCATAAAGCATTTAATAATCTATTTTTAAGATATGATTTTAATAGTGAAAAACAAACATTAATTTTAGAAAGAAGAAAAAGAGATAGTAAAGGTAAAGATATATTTTTAGGTGTTAATTTTTATACAGAAAATGAGACAATGGGCGAATTAGAATATGAGATAGATGCACAAAAGTTTAATGATTTTAATGATATGAATATGCCAAAACAAATAAAAGAAGGAAAACGTTTTTCTAATTCTATAGGACTTGTTACAGAGCCAATCGTGGCTATAAAAAGAACGTTAAAGATTCCTGCACATGAAACTGTAGAGTTATATTTTATAATTTCAGTTGGAGAAACAAAGGAAGATGCAGTAGCTAATATAGAAAAAATAAAAAACCAAGAAGCTATACGAAATATATTTGAAATTTCTAAAGCTAAAGCAATAGAAGAGGCAAGATATTTACAAATAAAAGGAAATGAACTTGCCGAATATCAAAAATTAATTTCTTTATTAATAAAACCAAATTATGTTAGATGGTATTATAGAAACAAGATAAAAAACGAAAAATTTAAAAGGGCAAATTTATGGAAGTTTGGTATTTCTGGTGATTTTCCAATCTTAACATTAAAACTAAAAAATATAAATGATATGTATTTGTTAAATCAACTTTTAAAATTATATGAAATTTTACGAATAAAAAATATTCAAATTGAATTTATAGTATTAGTAGAAGAAGAATATTTAATTGAATATATAAATAATTGTATTTTAAGTGCTCACTTAGATTATATGAAGAATATACGAACCGGAATATTTATATTAGTTTCCAATAAGCTTACAAAAGCAGAAAATGACTTGATTACATTTGTGTCAGATTTAATAATAGATGCAAATTTAGGTAATATAAATTATCAATTAAATAAAATTAAGAAAATTTATAACAAACAACGAAAAGCGATAACAAATCCATTAGAAGAAATAGAAGTTAAAAATACAGAACAAATACGAACTCCAGCATTAGATAAAATTGATTCTGTAGAAAACTTGAAATATTATAATGAGTATGGTGCATTTTCTAAAAATGGAAAAGAATATTATATAAAGACCAATAAAGACATTGTACTTCCTACAATATGGAGCCATGTGCTTGCAAATAAGGAATTTGGAACACTAGTTACAGATGGTGGTGGAGGATATACTTGGAATGAAAATAGTAGATTAAACAGATTAACTGCATTTACCAATTATACAAGTAAAGATATTCCTTCAGAGCTTATATATTTTATAGATAATGAAAATAAAAGATTTTGGACAATAGGAAATAGAGTTGTAGAAGATGATAATGATTATTACACAACATATGGATTTGGATATGCCAAGTTTACACATACAGCAGATGGGATAATACAAGAAAATGAAGTATTTGTACCAAAAGAAGATAAGTTAAAAATAAACTTAATTAATTTAAAAAATACTACAGATAAATTAAAAAAGATTAGTATATTTTATTATTTAAAACCAGTTTTAGGTGAAGATGAGTTACAAACAAATGGAAAAATAGAGGTAAATACTGAAGACAATATTGTTTATGCAATTAACAGATATGATGAATTAATAGACGAGACTACTTTTGTTTCTAGTAATTTGGACATTAATTCATTTACCGGTAGCAAAAAATCTTTTATAGGAAATGATACTATTAAAAAGCCTGCTGCATTATTTATTAATAGTTTAGATAATGGTAATGGGTTAGGAGAAGAATCATGTATTGCAATTAAGGTAAATGTAGAATTAAAAGCGTATGAAAGTAAAGATATATCATTAATATTAGGAGAAGATATTAAAGATAATATTCCTGAGCTAGTCAAAAAATATAAGAATATAGAAAATTGTAAAACAGCTTTAGAAGATACAAAAGAGTACTGGAAAAATATTATAAATACTATACAGGTGGAAACACCATTAGAATCTATGAATATATTGCTAAATGGCTGGCTAGTTTATCAAACAATAGCATCTAGGTTATTAGGAAAAACAGGATATTATCAATCTGGTGGAGCAGTAGGTTTTAGAGACCAACTTCAGGATGCGCTTAATATGAAATATATAGATATAAATATACTAAAAAGTCAAATAATAAAAAATAGTAAGCACCAATTTATACAAGGAGATGTAGAACATTGGTGGCATGATGCAAGTAAAATGGGAATACGAACTAGGTTTTCTGATGATCTGTTGTGGCTTCCATATGCTGTGTTAGAATATATAAAATTTACAGGAGATAGAACAATATTAGATATAGAAACAAATTATCTGGAAGGTGAAGAGTTAAAAGAAGGAGAAGTAGAAAGATATAGTTTATATAATGCTTCAGAAGAGAAAGGAACAATATATGAGCATTGTAAAAAAGCTATAGAAAGGGCTTTTGACTTTGGTGAAAACGGATTACCTAAAATTGGTTCTGGAGACTGGAATGATGGACTTTCAAATGTTGGTGTACAAGGAAAAGGAGAAAGTGTATGGCTTGCATTTTTCTTGTACGATATTCTAAACAAATGGATTAATATTGTAAAAATAGATGATGATGAAAAATATAAAGAGGTCATAGCTAACTTACAACGAAATGTTAATAAGAATGCATGGGATGGCAAATGGTTTAAACGTGCATTTATGGATGATGGGACACCTCTCGGAAGTATGGAAAATGAAGAATGTAGAATAGATGGAATTTCGCAAAGCTGGGGAGTAATTTCTGGGGCAGCAGATAACGAAAAGAAATTTATAAGTATGGATAGTTTAGAAACACATTTAGTAGATAGAGAAAATGGATTAATAAAGTTATTAGATCCACCTTTTGAAAATGGAAAATTAGAACCAGGATATATAAAATCTTATTTACCAGGAGTTAGAGAAAATGGAGGACAATACACACATGGTGCTATATGGGCAATAATTGCAGAAAGTTTATTAGGATTTGGAGATAAAGCAGTAAATATGTTTAAATTGATAAATCCAATAGAACATACGAGAACAAAGCAAAGTACCAATAAATATAAAGTAGAACCATATGTGGTTGCTGCAGATGTATATAGTAGTAGAAATTTAGCAGGAAGAGGCGGTTGGACTTGGTATACAGGTTCTAGTGGTTGGTTATATACTGCTGGAATTGAATATATTTTGGGCTTAAAAATATGTAACGAATATTTAAAAATAGAGCCATGTATTTCTAAAGATTGGAAAGAATATAAGATAAGTTTTAAATATAAAAGCACAATATATCATATTATCGTACGAAATCCAGAAGAGAAGAATGTAGGAGTTACAAAAATGTATTGCAATGGTAATGAAGTATATGAGAAAAAAATTAAACTAATAGATGATGGAGAGATATATAATATTGAAATAATAATGTAATATTAAGTTGTATTTACTTTTTAGATTAACTATAGTAATATAAGGAAAAAAAGGGGGAATAATAATGGCAGCAAAAAACAATAAACTTGCATGGATTATTGTAATCATTGCAGTTGTAGTAATAGCAGTAATTGCTATAGTAGCAACAATTTTATTTGGCAATAATCCAGAAAAAACAATTGATGAAACATTTACAGCATTAAAAGAAGGAAATATGGATGTACTAATGGAATATACGTCAACAGAGGGAACAGATAATTCGTTTACAAATGAATTGACTGAAGGTTTAACAAGTGGTACAGAAAATACAGAATTAGAAAAGGAAATGCTAGATTCATGTTTTAGTCAACTTGAATGGAAGATAGCAGAAACTAAAAAAGATGGCGATACAGCAGTTGTTACTGTAGATATTACAAATAAAGATTTTTCTAATGTTATGCAAGAAATCTTTTCTGAGATGATGGCACAAGCATTTGCGTCAGCATTTACTGGACAAGAAATGACAGAGGAAGATACTATGCAATTAATGAAAGAGAAAATAGATGAAGTTACAGCCACTACAACTAATACAGAAGAAATAAATATGGTAAAAGAAGATGGTATCTGGAAATTTAGTGATAGTGATGAATTAGCTAATATGTTGTTACCAGGATTTTCATCTGGATTAGAGTCTATGCAAGATTCTATTAATGATAGTTTTGGACTAGATAGTGAGTATAATGATGCTGGTTTATAAAAAATAAAACAACAACCCCACATGTTATTCATGTGGGGTTGTTTATTGCTATAAATTAAACTTCATCTTCTACAGATAATTTAGCATAATATTTTTTATCAAATTCTGTATCATATTCTATATCAGCAAATATTTCTGGCATTTCTTCTTTAAAATATAATAATAGAGGAATTAAAACTTGTCTTATAGCTGGATGTACATGATTAGTTGTTCTTAATTCTAGAATATGTTTCCATTCACGAATATTAGCAGTCATAGTATATTCTGCAGCTGTTGAATGAGGAAGAATTTCTCTTACCATATCTGTTGAAGCACCTAATTCTTTCATCTTAATATAACTATTTTCAATTTCTTGCATTGTTTTCTTCCAAACATCATAAGTTTCTTTATCTTCTATATAAGAAGGATTTATAAATGCAATTTCATTTCCATATTTATCTTTATCATAGCTACAATATCTAGTAGATTCGACAGAAAAACTAGCAAATCTATGTCTTGTTAAATCTTTATAAGAACCAACATCATCATAAATTCTAACTGTAACTTTTTCATGTTCTAAAACAGATTCATGACCTCTAGTTATACAATTTGTTAGCAATTTTTTATAACTATCATCTGTGATTTTTCCTTCTGAACGATAGCAAGTTCTACAAGCTCTTTCTAATCTTTTCATTATTTTTTTACCATCAATTTTTTCTACTTTTATCCAAGGTTCTACTATTCTCATGATACATCTCCTAATAATTTATTTACAACCTTATAAATTTTACTACATTAATTAAAGATTGCATAAAAAATTAATGTATTTACTTTTAAAAATATATCAAATTTGATTTTTTTTGACAAGGAGTTTTTTATAATTGACTGTAAAAAATAATTGTGATAATATTTTTCTAACTATTGGTTGAAGTCTTATTCATAGTTAAAAGGAGGATATAATTATGATTATAGCTATGAAAAAAACATTTTTGAACAGGTATCATTACTTTTTTGATGCAAATGGAAATTTGAATCCTCGTTGCGATGCAGAGGAGCGGAAAAACTTTATAAAACTGTGCACCGAAATAAACCACAAGGTATCTTTCGGTGATATAAAAACCGGAGAAATATACACAAGAGAGGTATTTAACTTAAGAAAAGAAGTGTTAGAGGAAATGCTTCCAGTTGTGTATTCTGAAGTTTTTGATGAGCAGGGAAATGTGAAAGCATGTGGCCGAGAAAAATGTCTCGAGCTGATTGGAATCTGCTCAGAGCTGGATCCGTTTAACTATTATGGTGACAGCAAACTGGGATTCTTGAACGAGGAGAATATCTTTAAGCTTAGATGGCGAGTAAACGCATAAGCAAAGACGGCGGGTACGAAAGTTATGATTTCGTATCCGTTGTTTTTTATTTATAGAAAAAATCAAAGAGTTTTACGTATATTATATAAAACTAAATTTACATAATGTATTTGACAAATATAGGAAGAATATAGTATAATAACAAACAGTGGTTATCCAAATATTGGGTACAATAAAGAGATTTAAGTTTTATATATGATAAAGAAGAATAGCTATTAACTATATATGTCCGGAAATATAATGTATAGTAAAAAATAGTTATAAAAGTATTAAGAGCGTTTTTAGTAATTATTGTATATGATGTTATAATTTTGTGTATATTAAAAAAGAGAGCATTTTATGTAAAAATAATTATAACTATATGGGCGGAAATAATATTCTAAAAAAATATATTTATTACTAATGTAGTAATAAAATATTTTTGATGGAATTAGAAACATCAATTAAGAAAAAGCGAGATTTTTTAATAATAAAAATAGGACAATTAGAAATATTATAGTAGATATAATATTTCTTTAGCTAATGAAAATTCTTCTAATCATAGATAAGTTTAAATTAAGTCATTAACAGAAATTTTAATTTTGTTAGCTTGACTATAATTGGACTTGACCATTAAATTTAGAAAGAAGGAGTAGATAAAATAATGACAGAAGAGAAGAAAAACTTAGAGAATGAGAAAAAAGTAGGTACAAATTCACAAAGAAGAAGAAAGAATTATACTACTAAAACAAAACAAGAAACAGTAAAACAAACTAATACAGAAAATGTTAAACAAACAAGAAGTAAAACAAATACAAGAAAAACTAAGAAAGGAACAGCAAAGCAAGAAGATTTCAGATTTAAACCAAGTAATTTAAAAATTATTCCATTAGGTGGTTTACACGAAATTGGAAAAAATATAACAGTATTTGAATACGAAAATGATATTATTATAGTAGATTGCGGTTTAGCTTTTCCAGAAGATGATATGCTTGGTGTCGATTTAGTTATACCAGATATTTCATACTTAGAGAAAAATAAAGATAAAATAAGAGCACTAATTATTACACATGGTCACGAAGATCATATTGGTGCTATACCATATTTATTAAAAAAGATAAATGTACCAATTTATGCAACAAGATTAACTTGTGGACTTATAAGAAATAAATTAGAAGAACATAAGTTAGTAAAATCTACAAAATTAGTAGAGGTTAAACAAGGAGAAGTTGTAAAAGCAGGGAAATTTAGTGTTGAATTTATAAGAAGTTCACACAGTATTCCAGATTCTGTTGCATTAGCTATTAAATCACCAGCAGGAACAGTAATTCATACAGGTGATTTTAAAATTGACTATACACCAATAGATGGACAAATAATGGATTTTGGACGTTTAGCAGAACTTGGTAATGAAGGTGTTTTAGCACTTATGTCAGACAGTACAAACTCAGAAAGAAAAGGATATACAATGTCTGAGAAAACTGTAGGTGATGTATTCGAAAGACTATTCCAAGGTTGCAGAAAAAGAATAGTTGTTGCTACATTTGCCTCAAACGTTCACAGAGTTCAACAAATTGTAAATTGTGCTGTAAGATATAACAGAAAAATTGCTGTTTGTGGTAGAAGTATGATAAACATGATAAATACAGCAAGGGAATTAGATTATATTAAAGTTCCAGATAATGTATTTATAGATATAGACATGATAAAGAACTATACAGACGATCAACTAGTAATAATAACAACAGGAAGTCAAGGAGAACCAATGTCTGCACTTACAAGAATGGCTTCAGGGGAACATAGAAAAGTTCAAATAACACCTGATGATTTAATAATTATATCTGCAAATCCAATACCAGGAAACGAGAAATTAGTTTCTAAAGTAATAGATGATTTAATGCAAATAGGTGCAGAAGTTGTATATAGTTCACTAGCAGATGTACACGTTTCTGGACACGCTTGCCAAGAAGAACAAAGACTAATGATATCATTAGTAAAACCAAAATATTTCTTACCAGTACATGGTGAATACAGACAATTAAAAGCTCATGCAGAAACAGCAGAAGAAATGGGAATAGATAAAGATAATATATTTATGCTTACAAATGGTAGAGTATTAGAAATGAACCAAGAAGAAGCTAAATTTACAACAAGTGTACAATCTGGTAGAGTATTAGTTGATGGTTTAGGAGTAGGAGATGTTGGAAATATTGTACTTCGTGATAGACAACATTTATCTCAAGATGGTTTAATTATAATTGTTATGACAATGGATTCTGCTACAGGAGAAATTGTTGCAGGACCAGATGTAATTTCTAGAGGATTTGTATATGTAAGAGAATCAGAAAACTTAATGGAAAATGTTAAGGCTGTTATAAGAAACGAAATAGAAAAATGTGAAAGAAATCATATTACAGATTGGTCTACAATTAAATCTAATTTAAGAGATAATTTAAAAGATTATATTGCACAAAAAACAAAGAGAAACCCAATGATTTTGCCTATTATTATGGAAGTATAATAAAATGCAGATAGAAAAAAGAAAAAGAAAAGGAAAAGAGGGAAAAGGGGACGTTCCTTAAATCCCTGTTTATGTGCTTATGCAAAGAATACCAAGCTATAAAGGGCTTGGTATTTTGTATTTGTTAGTTTTTTGAGATATATTTAACATACTGCAAAAAGGAGCCAAGCAGGTGCTTGGACTCCTTTTTGTCATTGGATAACGTCGTCTGGGAGTGATTCTGTTTTATCGCCAGGATAGTAACTTTCAACTTCATATGGAACGTCAGAAAAAAATCGACGTATTTTTCCGTCTGTAAAGGCTACGAATCCTCTTCCGCGTTCAACTTCCGTCACATTTTCGAAATTCCTTAACTCACCATTCCAAATGATAATCACATTGTTTATTATATCCATAAGTCCTCCTTCTGCCAAATGCTGGCATCATCTTTTCAATAATTATCACCTTTAATTATACTATATTTCAGCTTTTTTCGCAAATTAAGAAGCTATATTTGTATAATACTTTATTTTAATATATCTAGTTCTTTTTCAACTAACTCTATCTGTTTTTCCACTTGTTCTTTAGCTGGTCCACCTATAATATTTCTTTTATTTACACAGTTAATTAAATCAATTGCTTGGTAAACATCTTGCTCAAAAACAGGGTTGAATTGTTTATACACACTTAAATCCAATTTTTCTAAGGTTGTATTATTCTCGATACAATATTTTACGATATTTCCTACAACTTTATAAGCATCACGGAAAGGTAAGCCTTTTTCTACTAAATAGTCTGCACAATCAGTAGCATTAATAAAACCTTTTTCAGCAGCAGCTTTCATATTTTCTTTAAGTACAGTCATAGTCTTTATTAAAGGATCTATTGTAGAAAGACTTAAATTTACTGTATCAATAGCATCAAATACTAATTCTTTGTCTTCTTGCATATCTTTATTATAGGCAAGAGGAGTTCCCTTCATAACAGTAAGCATTCCCATTAAGCTACCATAAACTCGTCCGGTTTTGCCTCTAATTAATTCTGTAATATCTGGATTTTTCTTTTGAGGCATTATAGAAGAACCAGTAGAAAAAGCATCATCCAATTCTACAAACTTAAATTCCCATGAACTCCATAATATAATTTCTTCACTTATTCTTGATAGATGCATCATTATAATAGAAATATCTGCTAACAATTCTATTATAAAATCTCTGTCTGAAACACCATCTAGACTATTATTCGTAATTTTTGAAAAGCCTAATTCTTTTGCTTCAAATTCTCTGTCTAGATTATATGTTGTTCCAGCTAAAGCACAACTACCAATAGGACATGTATCGATTCTTCCATAAGTTTCAGTTAATCTTTCCATATCTCTTTTAAACATTTCTACATATGCCATTAAGTGATGTGCAAATGTTATTGGTTGGGCTCTTTGCATATGTGTATATCCAGGCATGATTGTTTCAGTATTTTCTTTTGCTTTTTCTAGTAATGTATAGATTAAATTTTTTAGATTTTGCTTTATTTCTATAACTTGCTTTTTTAAATACATTCTAATATCTAATGCGACTTGGTCATTTCTACTTCTTGCTGTATGTAGTTTTTTACCACTTTGACCAATTCTTTTGGTTAATTCAGCTTCTATAAACATATGGATATCTTCAGCATTTGGGTCAAATTCTAAAGAACCATTTTCGATATCCTTTAAAATAGAATTTAATCCAAATATTATTTTACTTTCATCATCTTTTTCTATTATGTGTTGTTTTGCTAGCATTTTTGCATGTGCAATACTGCCTTCGATATCTTCTTTATACATTTTATGATCAAATCTGATAGAAGAATTAAAATCATTAGTTCTTTTATCTAAAGTTTTAGAAAACCTTCCTTCCCACATAGGCATATTAAATCGCCTCCTTTATAATTTTTTCATTTTTGCTATTGTCTTAGTTGGTAACCCATATAGATTTATAAATCCTGCTGCATCTTTTTGATTATAATCATCATCTTCATTAAAAGATGCTGTTTGTACAGAATATAAAGAATAAGGACTTTCTAATCCATTTGGAATAATATTTCCTTTATAAAGTTTTAAACCAACTTTTCCAGTTACTGTTTCTTGTGTTTTATCTACAAAACTGTTTATTGCATCTTTTAGAGGTGTATACCATTTAGCGTCATATAATAACTCACCTAATTTATTACCAACAATTTGTTTAAAATGCATTGTGTCTTTATCTAGGCAAATTGTTTCTAATAGGGAATGAGCTTTATATATTATTGTTCCACCTGGTGTTTCATAAACTCCTCTTGACTTCATACCAACTAATCTGTTTTCTACCATATCTAATATTCCAATTCCATTTTCTCCACCTAGCTTATTTAATTTCTCTATTAAAGTTACTAAATCTAAATGTTCACCATTTAAAGCGATAGGTACACCTTTTTCGAATTCAATTTCTATAATTGTTTCCTCATCTTTTGCTTGTTTTGGAGTAACTCCCATTTCTAAAATTTCATCATATTTTGGAACATTAGCGATATCCTCTAAATCTAAACCTTCATGAGATAAATGCCATAAATTTTTATCCTTAGAATAGTTTGTTTCTCTAGTTATTTTTAATGGAATTTTATGTTTTTCTGCATACTCAATCGCGTCATCTCTTCCTTTTATATCCCATAATCTCCATGGGGCAATGACAGGCATATCTGGTGCTAGAGCTTTTATTGCAAGTTCAAATCTCACTTGGTCATTACCTTTTCCAGTACAACCATGGCAAATAGCATCAGCATTTTCTTTTTTTGCAATTTCAACTAATTTTTTGGCAAGTAAAGGTCTTGTAAAAGGTGTTCCTAATAAATATTGACCCTCATATGTTGCACCTGCTTTAATTGCTGGTAAAATATATTCATTTACAAGTTCATCTTTTAAATCTAAAATATATGCTTTAGAAGCTCCTGTTTTTAGAGCTTTTTCTTCTAATCCTTCTAATTCATCTTTGCCTTGACCAACATCTCCTGTTACAGCTATTACTTCACAATTATTATAATTTTCTTTTAGCCATGTAATTATTACAGAAGTGTCTAGTCCACCTGAATATGATAAAACTATTTTTTTATAACTCATTTTAAATCCTCCTTTTTTTAGTATTAGCAATTCATATAGAAAAATAAAAAAAATAGCGTCTCTTGAAAGAGACGCTATTAACGTGGTACCACTCTAATTATCTATATAAATAAAAATTCTATATAAATCACTCATCTCAGTAACGCCGAGTCCGCGAGTTATGATACTAAGTGTAAACTGTTCCCATAACCACTCATAAGTTCTTTTCATTTTATACTACACATGTTAGCTCTCACTCTACCTAACTCGCTGTCGGTTCATATAAAACTACTCTCTTAATCATCGATTTTTTTATTCGCGCTTTTTATGTACATTTTTAGTATAACACAAAAATGAAATTATTGTCAACTAAAAATTATGTAAACATAAGAATTTGTAAAAAATATAAAAGAAAGAGGGGCAGAAGCCCCTCAGTTTGTGCTAAGCAATCACCTCGATCTCGCGCGGCTGGTAGAACGAATCCGCAGAGACGTTGAAGTACAGGTTGGTACAAGTGATGTACTCAAACCTGCGAGCCACCTCGAGCAACTGGTAGAGAACGTCTTGCTCGATGAGGGGAGCTGCGCCATTTGGAAAAACGAGTTCCATGTAAATGGAATCGCAGACCGAGTAGCACATGTCCCTAAAGTGCCCAACGTCACCGACCGTCATAAACGCAGGCTCCAACGACTCGATGAACAGCTCCCAAGGGGTGCTGCAGTCGAAGTCAATGGAAAAGGTTTTGGACGACTCAGCTGAGGATGGAAAATAGAACTTCCATGCCCAGTCATTTGGACTACTACCAATTTCCTCAACGAGAATGAGTTGGATTGCATTGCTAGATGTAGTCATAACTTGTCCTTTCTCGACTACAAATGTGTACGGTGTACATAAAATATTATAACATAAAAAGGGAGAAAACGCAAAAATTTCCAAGGGTTCTAACCTATAATATTAATGAGGATGAGATGTGGCAATACATCTCATCCTCATTATCAAATTTCTTACAGAGCTAAAAAGAAAAATTAATCATTTTTAGTCTCGGCTGCTGGTGTGATAACAGATCCCGGAAACATTTCCAGCAAACGAGGAATGCCTCCGCCAAAAACGATTCCCCCACGAAAACTTGCATCAACAAATTCTTCAGAAGTAGGTTCACGTCCAGAATCTACTGTTACTCTCCCAGTTTCAAGAGAAATTGTAATAATTTCTCCTGTTTCGGAATTTTTAAATTGAATTCCTGATAATTGTAATGCCATGTTGTTTTCCTCCTGCCATTTGGCTTGAGACAAGAACATATATAATTACAGAAATTAGCTTCTGCAATTCATGTTCCATCAATAAAGTTACATATAAAATTATATAGCAGAAGCACATTTATGTCAACAAAAAACAAAGTTTGGCTCTTGATATAAAGGCAATTATATTGTATAATAAAAAAGATTTTGAACTTTAGGGACGGAGCTAAAAGTTCAAAAATAATTTAAATATTAAAAATAAAAAGGGATTATAGGAACGTCCCCAAATCCCGATAAAGGAGAGAGAATTAATGGACTATAAAGATTTAGCAAATTTAATATTTCCAGATGTAAAACCAATAGAATACTATGAGGAAAAATATCCAAGAAGAAACCTAAAAGAAGGTGCTATAGTTAGTAGATTTGCACCAAGTCCAACAGGATTTGTACATATTGGTGGATTATACCAAGCTTTAGTTGCAAGAAAAGTTGCAACACAAACAGAAGGAGTATTTTTCTTAAGAATAGAAGATACAGATCAAAAAAGAGAAGTAGAAAATGGTATTACAGATATCGTTAATTCTTTAAAAGATTTTGGTATAGAAGAAGACGAAGGAATGATAAATGAAACAGAAGAAAAAGGTAATTATGGTCCATATAAACAATCTTTAAGAGGAGATATTTATAGATCATATGCTAAATACATGATAGAACTTGGAAAAGCATATCCATGTTTCTGCTCAGCCGAAGAAGTTGACGAAATAAGAAAAAAACAAGAAGCTGCAAAAGTAAGACCAGGTTATTATGGTGTGTGGGCAAAATGCAGAAATTTAAGCTTAGAAGAAATGGCAGAAAAAATAAAAGCAGGAGAAAAATATATTATCAGATTTAAATCACCAGGAAGAGAAGATAGAAAGATAAAACATCATGATGTAATAAAAGGAAATGTTACTTTCCCAGAAAATGACCAAGATATAGTAATTATTAAAGCTGATGGTCTTCCTACATATCATTTTGCACATATTGTAGATGACCACTTAATGGGAACAACACATGTAATAAGAAGTGATGAATGGCTTTCATCTGTTCCATTACATTTACAATTATTCCAAGAAATTGGATTTAAAGCACCAAAATATGTTCACATTTCACCAATTATGAAAAATGATAATGGAAACAAGAGAAAGCTAAGTAAAAGAAAAGACCCAGAAGCAGCAGTAAGTTATTATGCAGAACAAGGAATACCAGCAGAAGCAGTAAAAGAATATTTATTAAATATTGCAAATTCAAATTTCGAAAATTGGAGAAGACAAAATCCAACAGAAGATATGGAACATTTCGAATTACAATTAAATAAAATGAGTGTAAGTGGAGCTCTATTTGATATGGTTAAATTACTTGATGTTTCAAAATCAGTTATTTCTAGATTTGATGCAGAAAAAGTATATAATGAATCATTAAAATGGGCAGAAAAATATGATGCAGAATTAGCAGAAATGCTAAAAGCAGATAAAGAATATGCTTTAAAAATATTTGGTATAGAAAGAGGAAATAAGAAACCTCGTAAAGATATTGCTAAATGGTCAGACGTTAAAAATGAAATTTCATATATGTATGATGAAAAATTTTATGCACAAAATGTAAATTATGAATACCAAAAAATTTCAGATAGTGATAAAATAAAAGCAATATTAGATGAATATATAAATAATTATTTTGCTGAAAATGATGATAAGCAAGAATGGTTTAACAAAATAAAAGAATTAGCAGGAAAATTAGGATATGCAAGCGAAGTAAAAGAATTTAAAGCAAATCCAGATAAATATGAAGCACATGTTGGAGATGTAAGTACAGTGCTAAGAATAGCTTTAACTGGAAGATCAAATACACCAGATATGTATGAAATAATGGAAATAATGGGAAAAGATAGAATAAAAGAAAGATTTGAACATGCGAAAAAAGAATTGTAATTAAACAAGGGAGAATAGCCTATGGATAAACTAATGGATGTAATTAATTATTTTAAAACAATTGATTTAAAACAAGTAATTGATATTTTAATAGCCATTGCAATTATAATATTTTTCTATATATTTAGTTCTGGTTTATCTTATATTTTAATAAGAATTTTTAAAAGAAAGAAAACTGATAAAGAACGAATAAAGAAAATGCCTTTTTATAAGCCACTAAAAATATTTTTTATAGTTTTAGGAATATTTTTAGCAACAAGAGTTTTGCAAATACAAGGAAAGGCAATGGATATAATCGAATTAACATTTAAGATTATTTGCGTAATTTTATTTGCAAAAGCATTAGCAGACTGTTTTACAACAGATTCAAAAACCATGAGAAAATTACAGAGAAAATTTATGACAGATGCTGATGATAATAGAATAAATTTTATATATAAAATTATAAGATGTGCTATATATATAATTGCCATTTTAGCAGTTATTGCGTTATTAGGAATTAACCTAAATACAATACTTGCTGGTTTAGGAATAGGAAGTGTTGTGCTTACATTAGCGGCACAAGATACAGCCAAAAATCTATTTGGTGGAGTTATGATATTAATAGATAAGCCATTTGTTATAGGAGATTGGGTTCAAACTACAAATTATGAAGGAATTGTAGAAGATATAACATTTAGAAGTACTTGTATTCGTACATTTGATAATTCACTAGTAAATATACCAAATGGAGTATTATCAAATGAAGCTGTTATAAACTGGAGTAAGATGGAAAAAAGAAAATATAAATTGGACTTAAAACTTCCATTAGATACACCAGTAGAAGTAATACAAAGAATTACTAGTAAAATATATTTTATGCTTATAAATCATCCAAGTGTAATAAATGATGATACATATGTAAAATTTGATGAAATTGATCCAGATGGTGTTTCTATAATGATATATGTTTTTACAAATTCTGTTGATTATGGCAGTTACTTAAATGCTAAAGAGCATATCAATAAAAACATACTAGAAATATTAGAAAAAGAGGGTGTGGATTTAGCATATCCAACAAGTACAGTACTAGTAAAAGATGGTAATAAAGTAAAAGAAGAAGTTAAAAAAATAAATTAGATTTTTTATGAACGTTCCTAGTGATTTGGGACGTTCTTTTTTCAGGGATTTGGTGTGTCCCCACAGGGATTTGGGGACGTTCCTTAAATCCCTTTTTAATTGTAACTTTAAACTGTAGAAGAGATAAAAAGCTTCTACAGTTTTTTACGTAAAAAGTGATTTATTTAATGAATAAAAAAATATTATTTAAAAATAATAATAAAAGGTTGACAAAAACACATAGTATCAATATAATAATAACAAATGCAACTTATTAACTTTTTGATAATATCAAATAAAGGAGAGATGCCTATGGAAAATGATAAGATAATAGTAGTATTTGGAGGATCTTTTAATCCACCACTAAATTCACATTTTTCATTAGCAGAACAAATTGTATCCGAATATGAAAACGTAGAAAAGATAATTTTTGTACCAGTAAATCAAAAATATCAAAAGAAAGGTTTACTAGAAAATAAATATAGGTATGAAATGCTAAAATGCGTTTGTGATAAAAACGATAAATTCGAAGTATCAGATATAGAATTAAGAAACGAAAGACAATTATACACTATAGAAACTTTAGAAGAAATTCAAAAGATGTATCCTAATAAAACAATCTGGTTTACAACAGGAAGTGACAATTTAAGAGAATTAAATACTTGGGAAAAAGCGGACGAATTAGTCAAAAAATTTAAAGTACTAGTGTTAGAAAGAGATGAAGACTGTTTAGAAGATATAATAAATAATGACAGATTTTTAAAAGAAAATGAAAAATCATTTATAAAAGTAAAAAATAATGTTAGAAGTGGCTTAAGTTCATCATTTGTAAGAGAAAAGATTAAAGAAGGAAAAAGTATACGTTACTTTACACCAGATGAAGTATATTCATATATAAAAGTAAATAATTTATTTAAATGAACTTTGAACTTTAGGGACGGGGGTAAAAGTTCAAAATAAAGGAGGAAGTTAGATGTTAAGTAAAATAGAATTAAGGAAACACATAGATAAAATAGTTTTGTGGATACAGGACTATGTAAACAAAGTAGGAGCCAAAGGAGTGGTAATTGGAAATAGTGGAGGTAAAGATAGTGCTACAGTTATAGCACTTGCAAGCATTGCATTAGGAAAAGAAAAAGTTTTAACTGTTGGAATGCCATGTCAGTCAAAAGAAAAGGATTTAGAAGATGCAAAACTAGTTGCTCAAACTTTTGGTGTAAAAATTTTAGAAATTAATTTAACAGATACATATGAAAAATTAGAAAAAGAGCTTAATACAAAAATAGGTAAAGAATTGGCAGAAGAAGCAAAAATAAATATTAAACCAAGACTTAGAATGACTACACTATATGCGATTGCACAAAATTATAATTATCTAGTTATTGGAACAGGAAATTTGTGTGAAGCAATGGTTGGATATACAACAAAATGGGGAGACAGTGCAAGTGATTTTAATCCAATTGCAAACTTTACAGTTGATGAGGTCTTAAAGATAGGAGAAATATTAGGAGTACCTGAGAAAATTATAAAAAAGGCACCAAGTGATGGATTAAGTGATAAAAGTGACGAAGAAAAAATGGGAATAACATATAAGGAAGTTGCAGAATATATAGAAACAGGAAAAACGAATGAAGAGAAAATGAAAAAAATAGAAAAACGATATATGAATTCTAAACATAAAAGAGAAAAAATCCCAACATACGATTTTGAAAGAAAAAATTATTTAAATGAATTGAAATAATAAGGGGAGATTTTTATGAAGGATGATATTAAAACCAAAATAAAAAAGGTTTTTTCATATGTGTTTATAGATGGTTTAACAGGAATGGCTTGGGGCTTATTTTCTACCTTAATTATTGGCTTGATAATAGAGCAGCTAGGAAAATTAATTGGTGGAAATGTAGGAAATTTGATTGTAGTAATTGGAAAAATAGCTGCAAGCTTAACTGGTGCAGGTATTGGAGTTGGAGTAGCAGTAAAATATAAGGAAACACCTTTTGTTACAATTTCTGCAGCGATTGCAGGGGTAATAGGTGCTTTTGCAAGTAAGATATTACAAGGTTCTGTCTTTGTAGATGGAACTATTATTTTAAATGGACCTGGAGAGCCACTTGGAGCATTTATAGCAAGTTTTATAGGAATTATTTGTGGTAGATGGATACAAGGTAAAACTAAATTGGATATTATTTTAGTTCCTATTTTTACAATAATGATAGGTGGAGCTGTTGGATTATTAGTGGGGCCTCCAATTTCAAATTTTATGCTAGCATTAGGAGAACTTATTAATTGGGCAGTGGATAAACAACCAGTTATAATGGGAATATTAGTATCTGTTTTGATGGGAATGATATTAACTCTACCAATAAGTTCTGCAGCACTGGCTATCATATTAAATTTAAGTGGATTAGCAGGTGGAGCAGCTACAGTTGGTTGCTGTGCTAATATGGTTGGATTTGCAGTTGCAAGCTTTAAAGAAAATGGAATTTCTGGACTTATTTCGCAAGGATTGGGAACATCAATGTTGCAAGTTCCAAATATTATGAAAAAGCCAATTATCTGGCTTCCTGCAATTATTGCTAGTGCAATTTTAGGACCAATTTCGACTGTGGTATTACATATGACAAATAATGCTTCTGGAGCAGGAATGGGAACAGCAGGTTTGGTTGGTCAACTAATGACCTGGCAAGATATGAGTGGAAGTGAAAATGGAGTGGTATTAATAATAAAAATTATATTACTACATTTTATATTACCTGCTGTTATAGCTTGGGTTACAAGTTATATTATGAGAATAAAGGGTTTGATAAAAGACGGAGATATGAAGCTTGAAAGCAGCATCTAGATTGACTTAAAGCGTAAAATGGTGTATAATATAGTTTAGACAAAATGAAAAGAGAGGTAGAGAATTATGAAAAAAATACGGATAGGTTACAACCAATTAAATGTTAACTCAAAATATGCTTTGGCATATATTTGGTTTGTGATAGCAGTAATAGCGATTGCTTTGGGTTGCAAAGTTAACACGAATTATTTTATTATAATTCCAATGATGTTAACCTTTCAATTGTTTTTATTTAATAAGGCAATACATATACTATTAATGATTCCTTTAATAATGGAAATTGTGGTTTTGACGGTGTATATTGCAGAGAAAAATATAACGGTTGGTACGGTAGTATCAATGGAATTATTAATTGCTTATTTTGGATCGTATTTTTTTAGAGGGCATGCTGGCTAAAGCATGCTCTTTTCCTTTTTAATTTAGAGTTTAAGAAAAGTGCCCAAAGTCACGATTGACAAAAACAACCAATCATAGTATTATAATGATATTAAGAGATAAGGAGAGATATATATGACAGAGGAAGAATTTTTAAAAAATTATGATTCAAATCAATTTTTTAAACCATCTGTAACGGTTGATTCTATAATATTTACAATACGTGATGTAGAAACAGATAATTATAGAAAATTACCAGAAAAGAAATTACAAGTCTTATTAGTTAAAAGGGCAGAACATCCATATATGGGTAAATGGTCATTACCTGGAACATTTGTTAGAAAAGAAGAAAGATTTGAGGAAGCTGTACAAAGAAGTTTAAAGGCTAAAACAAATATGCAAGATATATATTTAGAACAATTATATTCATGGGGAGATCCAAATCGTGATCCAAGAACTAGAATAATTAGTACATCATATATGGGGCTTGTAGATAGTGAAAAAGTTTGCATTAAATCTGGAGGAAGTACACAAGATGCAAATTGGTTTACTGTTACATTAAATTCTATTAAAGAGAAAATGACAGAAAATAAACATGGATATAAAAAAGAAGAAGAGATAGAAATCTTATTAGAAAGCAAGACAGAAACTGTAAGAAACAAAGTAAAAGTGGTCAAAGAATTAGTTGATGGAAACCAAATTATATATACACAAATATTAGAATCTGAACTTGCTTTTGACCATGCAAAAATGCTTATTTATGCAATTGAAAGATTAAAGAATAAAGTTGAGTATACAACAATTGCATTTAACTTAATGCCAGAGAAATTTACATTAACTAAATTACAACAGGTATATGAAATATTGTTAGACAAGCCATTATTAAAAGCTAATTTTAGAAGGAAGATTGCAGATATGGTTATAGAAACAGATGAATATGAAGAAAATGCAGGACATAGACCTTCAAAATTATATTGCTTTAATAAAAATTGGCAGCCACATATATTTTAAATATAGGAGAATACTTGCTAAAAACGTTGAAAAACTAATAAATTTACGATATAATAATTATGTATACTAATACAGAATCTCCGGTATACAACAAGCTTTTTACAAAAAAATATTTAAGGAGGAATTTATTATGTCAAAAAGAGATGCACAATCACTTAGCGTATGTGTGCCTGGAAAGGCATGTGTTAATCGGTGTAAGTACTGTGTAGCATGTATGCACACAGACGTGTACAAAAATCAGATGAATGAAAACCTTCCGTTTTATGATTTGTATTTGGAAGATTATATTCGTAGAATGGTATATGCAAAGGAGAATGACGCTAATATCATGATGATTACTGGCGACATCGAACCTTTGCAGAACCGTCATTTCTTGATGACGTTGTCACTTTTAAACAAGTTTGTGCTTCCATACCACAAATGCACATCTTTTAACTGGATTGAACTGCAGACATCTGGTGTTTTATTAGATAGACCATACGCCAGATTTCTGCGCAATACAGTAGGTGTTAGTGTAATGTCACTGTCACTTTCATCTTTTAATGATGACGACAATTGTGAGATTTCCGGTATTGCAGAGAAAAACAAAATCTGTATAGAAGAAGTATGCAAAATTGCCAAAGACTATGACTTTACATTAAGGCTTAGTCTTAATATGAACAAGGCAATGCTTAAGAGTGTAGGAGGAACTGTCGAAGGGCTTTTTAAAAAAGCGAAAAAGCTCGGAGCAGACCAGATTACATTCCGAAAGTTGTATGTTGAAGGAGACAACCAACAGAGCCACTGGATAGAACAGAATGCAGTATCACAGGCAGTGTTCATGAAAATCGATGAATATATCAGAGAGAATGGACATCTTATAGATATCCTTCCATATGGATATGAACAGTACAGTGTAGACGGAATGTCCGCTGTGGTGGACAAGGACTGCATGAATGAGGAGAGAACACAGAAACAGGTTTCAAAATATTTTGTTTTGAGACCTGATTGTAAACTGTATAACGGTTGGCAGAAAGAGGACTTGATTTTTTGACATAATCCGTTTTAGACGGGGAGAGGGAGTTAGCGTTGCTGACTCCCTCTCCACTTGTCTTAAAAATACCGAAATATAACTAGGAGTAGCCAGTAATTTATTAGTTTAAATCAGCTACAAAATGGGAAAAATTAAAGAAGGAGAAAGCCATCAGATTACTTATTATCAAAAAGATAATATTTATTTGCAAAATCTATTGACAAAAAGAAATGATATACATATAATGTTATTATCAAAAAGTTAATAAGTACCAAAAATAGGAGGAATTGGTATGAATAATCAAAGATTAGAATTAGTAGCAGACTTTTATGAGTACACAATGGCAAATGGATATTTTAACAAAAACATGGAAGACAGAATAGCGTATTTTGATGTGTTTTTCAGAAAAGTACCAGATGAAGGTGGATATGCAATAGTAGCTGGACTAGAGCAAATAATTAATTACATAAGAAATTTATCGTTTGATGAAGAAGATATAAGCTACTTAAGAAAACAAAATAAATTTTCAGAAGAATTCTTAAATTATCTAGAAAATTTTAGATTTACAGGAGATATATGGGCAATACCAGAAGGAACAGTAGTATTTCCAAATGAACCACTAATAACAGTAAAAGCACCAATAATACAAGCACAATTATTAGAAACAATGCTATTACTTACAACTAATCATCAATCTTTGATTGCAACAAAAACAAGTAGAATTGTAAGAGAAGCACAGGGAAGACCTGTTATGGAATTTGGTGCAAGAAGAGCACATGGTATTAATGCAGCAGTAGAAGGTGCAAGAGCAGCAATTATAGGTGGTGCAGTAGGAACATCATGTACATTATCTGCAAAGGAATTTAATGTACCAGCAAGTGGTACAATGGCACATAGTTGGATTCAAAGTTTTGATTCAGAATACGAAGCTTTTAAAACATATGCAGAGCTATATCCAGATGATTGTACATTTTTGATAGACACATACAATACAATCGAATCTGGTCTTCCAAATGCAATTAAAGTATTTAATGAAGTTCTAAAACCTAAAGGATATAGACCAAAAGCAGTTAGACTAGATAGTGGCGATTTAGCATATTTGTCTAAAAAGGTCAGAAAAATATTAGATGAAGCAGGATATGAAGATTGCAAAATATGTGCTACAAATTCACTTGATGAATATTTAATAAAATCATTAATAGAACAAGATGCTAAAATTGATTTATTTGGAGTAGGGGAAAATTTAATTACTGCAAAAAGTGAACCAGTCTTTGGAGGAGTATATAAACTAGTTGCATTAGAAAAAGACAAAAAAATAGTACCAAAAATTAAAGTAAGTGAAAATACAGCAAAAGTTACAAATCCAAGCTTTAAAAAAGTATATCGTTTTTATGATAATGAAACTAAAAAAGCAATAGCAGATGTAATTACATTAGCAGATGAAATTATAGACGAAAGAGAGTATATGATTTTTGATCCTCAAAATCCATGGAAAAAGAAAGTTTTAAAAGATTACTCTATAAGACTACTTCAAGAAAAAATATTTGAAGAACGGAAAATTAATATATAAAAATCCAGAACTAAAAGAAATTGCTAAATATTCTAAAAAAGAATTAGATAGTATGTGGGAGGAAGTTAAACGTATAGAAAATCCACATAAATATTACGTGGATTTATCTAAAAAATTATGGATATTAAAAAATAATATGTTAAATAATATATATTTTTAAAATAAGAATATGCTTTACTAAACTTTTGTCTTTAGATATAATGTAAAAAGTTTAGTACATGGGGATGATGTAGCAATGATTAAACTTATAGCAAGTGATTTAGATGGAACAATGTTCGAAAAAGGAAATGTAATACCAGAAACTAACTTAAAAGCAATAAATGATATTAATAATTCAAATATAAATTTTACAATATGCACAGGAAAAACATATTCCTTATTTAAAAATATATGTGAAGATATAGGAACTGGATATGGAATATTTGGAAATGGAAATCAGATAATTAACTTAAAAACTGGTGAAGAAATTTATAGAAAATTATTAAGAAACGAAGATGTACTTTTTTGCATAAATACAGCAAAAAAGTTGAAGTTACATGTACACTTATATACTAATAAAGAAGTAATAACCGAAAAACTATTATATATGGATTTAAGAAATTTTGAATTAACTAAAAATGATAAAAATGTAGATTTAGAATTTAAAATTGTAACAGATATTCAAGAATATGTAGAAAGAGAAAATCCAGAAATATTAAAACTAGTAATTTCTGCAGAAAAAGATTTAGCAATTCTAAAAGAAGAGTTTGTTAAAAATAAAAATTTACAAGTAAATTTAATTAGAAAAGTTGATAAATATAGAGATGAAATTATAGGAAAAGAATATGAATATTTAGATATTATGCCAGCAGGAATTAATAAGGAGCAAGCACTTGAAGTATTAGAAAATTATTTAAAAATAGATAAAAGTGAAGTGCTGGCGATAGGTGATAATTTAAATGATTTAGAAATGATAAAAGATTCTGGAGTTGGTATTGCTGTTGCAAATGCATATGACGAAGTAAAAGAAGTTGCTAATTATACAACAACCACTACTGCACAAAATGGTGGTTTTGCAGAAGCAGTATATAAATTTATAGAACTTAAATAGAAATAAAATAACGCATCATAAAAGCTTTTAGTTAGCTTATGATGCGTTTTGTTTTATGTATTAGCATTAATAATTTCATTTGCTTCTTCTTGTGATATATATCCATTTCCAACCATTGTTTCTAATACATGCTCTTGTCTAGTTTTAGTTAAATCTGGATTTTTGGTTGGAGCATATACTGAAGGAGCATTAGGAATTCCAGCCATCATGGTACATTCATTTAAGTCCATTTCACTAGGTTCTTTATCTAAATAACCATTACAAGCTTCTTTAATTCCATAATATCCATCACCAAAATAAGATGTATTTACATATAATTCTAAAATTTCTTCTTTAGAATAATTATCTTCAATAGCAAATGCCATAAATATTTCTGCAAGTTTTCTAGAAAATGGGTTCATATCTATAAAATAAATGTTTTTAGCAAGTTGTTGTGTAATAGTACTACCACCTTCACGTAAATCAAAATTTGTAACATTAACATATATAGCTCTACCTATTGAGCGTAAATCTATTGCTCCATGGTCATAAAAACGTCTATCTTCTACAGAGACTACAGCGTCCAAATAATCCTGTGGTAAGTCTTCATATTTCACATAATTTTCATCACTTTGAATTTGCTCTATTTTACTAATTAAAGGTTCTTCTTTTATAGCTTGGCTGTATAGAGAATACCCATATATTCCAAGCGAAGCGGCAATTAGTATTATAATTAAAAGCAAAATTAATAAAAACTTTTTCATACGTATCACCAAATATATTATACAGTAAAAAGTAATTATTGTAAAACAATAATCAAAAAATTAATATAATATTAAGAAATAAAAAAAATTAAAAAAAGTCTAAAAAGTACTTGCAATTTAATAAATGTTGTATTAAAATTTATCCAGGTGGAGAGAAGTGGTACAAAGTGGTAAAAAATGAATTGAGGTGAAACGAAGTGCTAATTCGGCCAATATGAACATTCTTTAGATGCCAAAGGCAGATTAATAATGCCAGCAAAGCTAAGAGAAGATATGGGCGAAAAGTTCATAATCACTAAAGGCTTAGACGGGTGTCTATTTGGATTTTCACAAAACGAATGGGAAAACTTCGAAACCAAATTAAAAACACTTCCACTTACCAATAAAAATGCTAGAGACTTCGTAAGATTTTTCTTATCTGGAGCAATGGAATGCGAAATAGATAAACAAGGAAGATTTTTAATATCTAGCAATCTAAGAAATGTTGCAACACTAGAAAAAGAAGTAGTTATAATTGGTGTTGGGACAAGAATAGAAATATGGAATAAAGACAAATGGGAAGAATACAACAGTGAGGAAAATATATCAGCAGATGATATTGCAGAAAATATGACAATGTTAGGTATATAACTTGAAAAAGTTTATATAAATTTTATACAAAAGAAAAATTTTAAATTTACTAATGAAGAAAAAGTTACAAAAGAAGTTTTGTAAACATTTACTAAAGAGAAATCAAGAAAAACTTGATAAGAAGAGGGCTATACTAAAGAGGAATTTTAATATACAAAAGATAAAATCTTAAGAAACTAATTATATTTATCTATGTACTTAAGAAAAAATATTTAAATTACAAATGTAAATAGCTAATATATACCACGAAAAAGGGAATGAAATACAAATGACGAAACCGCTAGAAACAAAAGAAGAATAGCTACTAAACAGTTGGAAATCGAAAACTTCCAACTGTTTGTGCTATTCAAAAAATGATAAATGGAGGGTATGTATTGGAATTTAAGCATAAACCGGTTTTACTTGATGAATGTATAAATGGATTAAATATAAAACAAGATGGAGTTTATATAGATGGCACCTTAGGAGGTGCTGGGCACAGTAAAGAGATTGCCAAAAGATTATCAAGTAAAGGGCTATTAATCGGAATAGATAGAGACTTAGAAGCTTTATCAGCAGCAAAGGAAAATTTAAAAGAATTTAAAAATGTTAAATATATACATGGGAATCATGATGATATAGATATAATAATGCAAGACTTGCGGAATAGAAGCCGTAGATGGAATATTACTGGATTTAGGTGTTTCTTCATATCAATTAGATGAACGAAATAGAGGATTTAGCTATTTAGGTGAGAATATATTAGATATGAGGATGGATAAAACACAAGAGCTAACTGCAAGAGATGTGGTTAATAATTATCCAGAAGAAAAATTAGCAAATATTATATATGAATATGGAGAAGAGAGATTCTCTAGAAATATAGCAAAAAATATTTGTATAGAGCGAAAAAAAGCACCAATAGAAACAACTGCAGAATTAGTAAAAATAATAGAAAATTCTATTCCTAAATCAAAGCAAAATAATGGTCATCCTGCCAAAAGAACATTTCAAGCAATCAGGATAGAGGTAAATAACGAGATAGAACCTTTATACGATACTGTTTTAAAATGTATAAAATGCTTAAACAAAGGTGGAAGATTATGTATTATAACATTCCATTCTTTAGAAGATAGAGCGGTTAAAAAAGCATTTATAGAGGCAGAAGGAAGATGTACATGTCCAAAAGATTTGCCATATTGTGTATGTGGAGCAGTATCTTATGGGAAAATTATAAATAAAAAACCAATAATTGCTACTAAGGAGGAACAAGAGGAAAATTCAAGAAGCAAGAGTGCTAAATTAAGAATTTTCGAAAGAAAATAACGAAAGAGGAGGTGAAGGCTAATGGCTAGATACCAATATGAAACAAGTCCAAGAAAATTAGAACCAGATTTTATACCAAATCGAATATCTAAAAAAAGTCAGGACTTGCAAAGAGAGAGAGAATTAAAAGAGAAAATAAAGCAAGAAGCAAAAGAAAGAGCAAAACAAAAAAGAGCTACAGTTGTATTAAAGAAAAAAGTTGTTGTATATATTGCTTTGATTTTTGCTATGCTATTAGTCGTTAGCTATAGAAACTCCTTAATAACAGAAGATTTTAATAAAGTAAAATCATTAAAAGCAGAACTTGCAACATTACAAAAGGAAAATCAACAAACTCAAGTTTCAATAGAGAGTAATCTTAATTTAAGTAAAATAGAAGAAGAAGCAAAAAGTAAATTGGGAATGCAAAAACTTACAAATGATCAAAAAATATATATAAGCTTACCAAAAAAAGACTA
Source organism: uncultured Clostridium sp. (assembly GCA_900553015.1). GTDB lineage: Bacteria > Bacillota > Clostridia > TANB77 > CAG-508 > Merdicola. The sequence continues at coordinate 61,796 of USBY01000003.1, forward strand.
TGTGCAATCTTCAACTGATAATACAGAAACGACTACAGAAAAAAGTTGGTTAGAAAAAATTATAGAAAAAATAAAAGGAAATTAATCCGTATTTCAAAATTTAAAAATTGAATGCGGATTAATTTTTGTTTTTTTATATAGTAAATATATGATATATTGAAAAAATTAACATAATGTGGTAAAATAAAAAAGTATGGCAAATGTATTATTCAAAAGTTTTATGCCATAACAAAAGAAAAATTTAGGAGGCAAGAATATGTCAAAAGAAAAGTTATTTCCATTAGCAAAAAGTGAGGGAGAAAATGAAGTAGAGCGGTTGCTTGAAAGAGTTATAGATCGTGACAAATTCTCCTACAACGATGCTAAGGCATTTGCGATTATCTATCAAAACTTAGCACCAGGTGATGTTGCAGGTAAAATTTCTGCAATGAGAGTTAAAAAATTTATGGAGGACTTCATTCAAAAAGATAATCCTAGCATCTATAAAAAGATGTGCATATTTTATGGATTGTCTGAGGAAGAGTATGATGAAAAAAAGCGTTCAAAGATAAATAATCTGATACAGAACTATATGGACGGTATACGTTCAGTTGAGAACGCAATGAGTTATTCTGTATCCTTCGAAGAGGCTGCAAATAAGATGGCACCAAAGCTTGATGCTCCGGAAGAGATGTCCGTCGTCGAAAGAGTAAAATGGATAAGACTTTGGTTTATAGTAATTCGAAATCAAGAACTATTCTATAACGAGATAGACGGAAATGGTAAGATTCGAGGAATTGATGTTACTCGAGATGTAAACAATATGTATATTTTTCCCGAATCTATGATTTTGCTGAATGAATCATTTCTGTCGAAATTAGATGACGGAGAAATTATTTACCAGATGATTAAAGAATTTATTGATTCATACACGACAGATGTTCAGCGAGCTGTATACAGGTTTGCGGAACTGGATGGAGTTAACCGCCCAGATTCATGTAGACTGGGAAGAATTAGAGAAGACGTAAAGAAAAAGTTATTCCCTAATTCGTGGAGATCGTCAACTTCATTTTTTATGTGCAAGACAGGGATAAAATATATGATTCCCAAACATTTAGAAATGGCTGTGTTTGCATATAAGAATGGCGGAATTTCGAATATGCCCGTAGGTAAATTTGAAATTCTGGATGTCTTTAACTGTTATAAAAAGAGAAAAGTTACCGTATATAAATATGGGGAAACTCAGGTAAATGGTAACACTGTTGAACTTGGGGTAACTTGCGAGCAAGAGCTTATGCTTTATGTTAACCTCTACAAGTGGCTTATGGACCATCCAGATTTTAAGTTTGGTAAGGAAGATAAGACTCTGGAGGAATATGGTCTGTCAGACTTATTACTTAACGAGAAAGAGCTTGTAAGTGCTTGGATTTTAGAGCAGGGGTTTGCAAGTTCTGAGGAAGATATTAACTGGAGGTTGGCAGAGAAAGTTTTGAACCCAAAAGAGAACCTTTCCGTTTTTAAGGATTGGTATGATGGAAAGATAAGTGGAGACACAATCTACGAGAGAATCGGATTTAATTCCGAAAAACTTGCTAGAATGTGTTTAAGCTTGAATGGACTTATCCTGTTGGATAAGAACACATTAAACCAAGCATTAAAAAGAGTAAAAATGTTTGGTCTTGAGCAGTCACTTAAAAGTGATAAGCTCTATGTAAGGTTGTATGAGTTTTTAAAAGAAACTTGTATACCTTGTGGTCCTAAAAAGAAACCAATTGTAAGTTATGGTATAAAATACTAACAAAAACCCCATGCTGTGCGTTGCATAGCATGGGGTTTTTGTTAGTGGAAGAGGTCGTATAACTCTTCTTTCAGCTGTGCTGAAAGTGAATTAAACTTATCTTCCTTTCTTGCGTCGAAATCTCTCAAGAAGAAAGATACATCACTCGGACCGATGTTGTCAATCTTCAAAAAGTTTTCAACAGCATATTCGTATGCAGCAAGGAAGTCCATTGCACGCAGCCTTTCTGACGCGATGTCTGTCTTGTTGGTGATGCTGGATTCACTCACATAGGTGTAGTTATATCCAACATAGTCAATACCAACAACTGTAGCAGCTTTTGCAATCAGCAAAGGTATTAATGCAAGGTCTTCGTGGCATCTTAGCTGCGGAAGAAAGAGCAGTTCGGCAAAAACTGATTTCTTAATGCAGAAGAGCCAGTAAAGAGCATACTTTTTGTCAGGTTTGGACCATAACTTTAAGGCCTCCATACCCGACATGATGCGATACAATTTGTCTGAACAGTTGTATCGCTGGTGATTTTTTTCGGGGTTGTCGCCAACGAGTTCACATTGGAATCTGATAATTTCGGGAAATCCGAATTTACAGATTACCTCTGCGAGTCGATCGAGCAACTCCGAATTGATGGTATCATCTGAATCAACTTGGAGAATGTATTCACCAGTTGCAAGAGAGATACCACGTCTACGCGTTTCCGAAACTCCAGAATTAGGAAAGCTATACAGCTTTATTCTGGAATCATTTTCTGAAAAGCTCTTTACAATTTTCTCTGTTTCATCGGTAGAACCATCATTTACGATGATTACCTCGAAATCAGGGAAGGATTGTGTTACAATACTTTCCAGACATTCCCGTATAGTCTTTGCAGAATTGTATACAGGGATAACAATGGAAAACAAAGGTGTTGACGCCATACAAATCATCCTTTCTGTTAACATGGTTAATATATACATTATATTATGTAAAATCAATTTAGTCAATTGTATTATGGAATAAATTATGATATATTAGTATAACTAAAACACGGAGGTATACTATGAAATATAAAGAGTTAATAGATAAAATGACTTTAGAAGAAAAAGCAAGTTTGTGTGTAGGAGGAGATTATTGGCATAGTAAAGCTATAGAAAGACTTGATATTCCAAGTATTACAATGTCAGATGGACCACATGGACTAAGAGTACAAAAAACTAAAGCAGATAATTTAGGAATTAATGAAAGTGAAATTTCAACTTGTTTTCCTGCTTCATCAACAATAGGAAATAGTTGGAATAAAGAAACTGCATACATGTTAGGAAATACTTTAGGAGAAGAAGCAGCTTATGAGGATGTAGATATTGTTTTAGGTCCTGCAATAAATATAAAAAGGACACCCTTATGCGGAAGAAACTTTGAGTATTTCTCAGAAGATCCATATTTAACAGGAGTATTAGCAAGGGAATATGTAAAAGGATTGCAAACAAATGGGGTAGGAGCTTGTGTAAAGCACTTTGCGGCCAATAACCAAGAAAATAGAAGAAGAACAATAAATGCAGTTATAGATGAAAGAACTTTAAGAGAGATTTATTTAAAAGCTTTTGAAAAGATTGTAAAAGAAGCAAAGCCATGGTCTATTATGAGCGCATACAATAAACTTAATGGAACATATTGTAACGAAAACAAAGAGCTAATGAATATCTTAAGAAAAGAATGGGAGTTTAATGGTTTAGTTATAACTGATTGGGGAGCAGAAAATGATAGAGTTTCTGGTTTAATTGCAGGTAATGAAATAGAAATGCCTGGTGGCAGAGGAAATGGTGTAGAAGAAATAATAGAGGCAGTTAAAAATAAAAAAGTATCAGAAGAATATCTAAACGAAGTAGTTAGTAGAATTTTAGAATATGCATTTAAAGGAGCAGAAAGAGAAACTTTAAAAGAATATAATAGACAAGAACACCATAATATAGCAAGAAAATTAGCAGAAGATTCTATTGTTTTATTAAAAAATGATGAAGATATTTTACCAATAAAAAATAAGAAAGTTGCAGTTATAGGAGATATGGCTAAAAGACCAAGATATCAAGGTGCAGGTAGTTCTACAATAAATCCATATAGATTGACTAATTTATTAGATTGTTTAAAAGAGCAAGGTATAGAATGTAGTTATGCACAAGGATATGAAAGGGTAGAAAGCGAAAATGATGTAACTTTAAGAGAAAAAGCTATAGATGTAGCTAAGAATAGTGAATTAGTAATATTATGTGTTGGACTTACAGAAAATTTTGAATCAGAAGGAATGGATAGATTTACATTAGATATTCCAGCTAACCAAAATAAATTAATAGAAGAAATCTGCAAAGTAAACAAAAAAGTTGTAATTGTACTTTCAAATGGTTCACCAATTTTAATGCCATGGAAAGATGATGTACAAGCAATAATTACAAGTTACCTAGGAGGAGAAGCTGGAGCAGAAGCAATGGTAAATTGTTTAATTGGAAAAGTAAATCCTAGTGGAAAACTTGCAGAAACATATCCATTAAGTTTAGAGGATATACCTTGCTACAATTATTATCCAGGAACAGAAGTAAGTGTAGAATATAAGGAAAGTATTTATGTGGGATATAGATATTATGACAAAATAAATAAGAAGGTTTTATTCCCATTTGGATATGGATTAAGTTATACAACTTTTGAATATTCTAATTTAAATGTATATGAAGATGAAGAAAATATCATTGTAAGGTTCAAAATAAAAAATACAGGAAAAGTAGCAGGAAAAGAAATTGCACAAGTATATATTGGACAAGAAAATCCAAAAATATTTAAAGCAAAGAAAGAATTAAGAGGATTTGAGAAAGTTGAATTAGAGCCAGAAGAAGAAAAAGAAGTAATGGTAAAAATAAGTAAAGATGAATTAGCATATTATGATGTAGATCAAAATAAATGGGATATAGAAAAAGGAACATATAATATCTATGTAGGAAAAAACCTTGAAGATATCGTTTTAAATGCTAGTATAGAACTAGATGGAGCTACTATAAATAAAGAATTTCCAAGTGTATATATGACTGGAAATATTGAAAATGTTAGTGATACTGATTTTGAAGAAATATTAGGACATAAAATACCTACAAGATATATTGATTTAAAAGATTTAACGGTTGAGAACACATTAGAACAATTTAAAAATACAAAAATAGGTAAAAAAATATTTGAACATGAAATGGAAAAAATGGATAAATTAATGAAAGAACAAAATGTAAATAAAGCAACAAAGGTAATGATGGACTTACAAAAACCTCTAAAGAAATTCTATGAAAAGAAAAGTAGTAAATATACTAAAGAGATGGTAGAAGAGTTTATAAATACAGCCAAAAAAGATGAAGAAAATTTAAATTTAGAGTTTGTTAAATTGTACTTAAAATAATAATTGACTAATTTAGAGGAGGAAAACATAAATTGATAAAAGCAGTATTTACAGATATTGATGAAACATTAACAAATTCAAATAGAGAAGTGACCGAAAAAACTTGCTATCAAATAAAAAGATGTATAGAAAAAGGAATTCTAATAATATTAACTTCTGGTAGAGCTAGAAAAGATGCTACAAATTATCAAAAACAAATAGGAGCAAGTCCATATATTATTTCATCAAATGGAGCTTATTGTTATGATGAATTAAATGGAATAGAAATCTTTAGTGAGCCTATAAAAAAAGAAGTAGTAAAACAATTATTAGAATATGCACAAGAAAATGAGTATACAATAAAATTTAATTATAAAGATAAAATTGTTTTAAACAAAGCCCTTTTTTTGGATGAAAAAGATAAAGAGAAAACAGTGGATGAACTAAAAAATATTATAGAAACCGAAAATATTGTGCAATGTATAGTATCTAGTTCTGATATTGAAAAAATGATGGAACTAAAGAGTTATTTAGCAAAGAATTTCCATGAGGTAAAGATAGTAAATGAATCTAAAAAATTAAAAAATCCAGAATTAAAACCAAGTAAAAATTATTATTGTGATATAGCTTCTGCTACTATCTCAAAAGGCAAGGCGGTACATATGATATGCCAATATTTAAATTTAAGCGAAGAAGAAATTATAACAATTGGAGATGGAGAAAATGATATTTCTATGTTTAATATAACTCCAAATTCAGTTGCAATGGGAAATGCCTTAGAATATATAAAAAAACAAGCAAAATATATAACTTTATCAAATGATGAAGATGGAGTAGCAAAAGTATTAGAAAAATTATAAAAATATAGTCCCCGAAAGAAGTAGAAATTTTCTTTCGGGGGATTTTTGTTATTTAAACAAGCTGTTGGCACATAGAATAGTAAAAAGAAATTTACTAGTAAGAGGTGTAAAATGCAAACAGTATCTAGCATAAAAAACAAAAAAATGATGTTATGGATTATAATTGTTTCTGCAATATTACTTATATTATTAATAGTAAGACTGGCTGTTATTCAATTTGTTGATGGAAATAAATTAAAACAGATGGCCTATGAACAACAAACATTGAATAGAAAAATAACATCCAAAAGAGGTACGATATATGATGCTACAGGAGAAAATATACTTGCACAAAGTAGTACTGTTGAAACAGTTACAGTTAATTCTACCAATATTCCAGAAGATAAAAAAGAACTTGTAAGTAAAGCACTGGCTGAAATATTAGATTTAGATTATGAAGAAACATTAAAAAAAGTAAAGAAAAGAAGTTCTATAGAAACTATTGCTAAAAAAGTAGAGAAAGATAAAACAAATGAACTAAGGCAATGGATGAAAGATAATAATATAGAATCTGGAATAAATATAGACGAAGATACAAAAAGGTATTATCCATATAGCACATTGGCATCACAAGTAATAGGATTTTGTGGAAGTGATAATCAAGGGTTAGATGGAATAGAAGCTAAATATGATGATATTTTAAAAGGAAAAAGTGGACAGATAGAAAAATTAACAGATGCAAAAGGTGGAGATATGCAGCAATTAGAAGAAACATATGTAGCAGCAGAGAAGGGAAAAGATTTGGTGCTAACGATAGACTTAACTATTCAATCAATTGCAGAGAAATATCTTGAAAATGCCTGTATAGATAATGAATGTACAGATGGTGGAAATGTAATTATCATGAATCCAAACAATGGGGATATTTTAGCAATGGCTACATATCCAAACTATGATTTGAATAATCCATATGAACTAGAAAATAGCGAAAATATGGATAGTAGTGAAAAGAATAAACAGCTACAAGCTAAATGGAGAAATAAAGCAATTGCAGATACATATGAACCAGGTTCTACTTTTAAATTAATAACGTCTTCTGCAGCATTAGAAGAAGGAATAACAACTACAGATAAAGAAGGAGAATTTAATTGTGGTGGTGGAATAGAGATTGCAGGAGTTAGAATAAAATGTTGGAGATATTATAGACCACATGGAACCCAGAGCTTAAGGCAAGCTCTTATGAATTCATGCAACCCTGTATTTATTGCATTAGGCCAAAAGATAGGTAAAGATAAATATTATGATTACTTAGAAAAATTTGGATTTTTTAAGAAAACAGGAATTGACTTGCCAGGAGAAGCTAAAGGAATATTTTTAGATAAAGATAAAGTTGGACCAGTAGAATTAGCAACAATAAGTTTTGGGCAAAGATTTGAGGTAACACCATTGCAGATGGTAACAGCAGTTTCTAGTATAGCTAATGGTGGAGAATATATAGAACCTAGGGTAGTTAAAGAAATAATTGATTCTGAAACGGGAGAGAAACAAGAAGTAGAATTAAAAAAAGGAGACAGAGTAATATCAGAAGAAACAGCAAATAGTGTGCTTAGTATGATGCAATCTGTAGTAGAAGATGGAACAGGAAGAAATGCACAGGTACAAGGATATTTAGTGGGTGGTAAAACAGGAACATCAGAAGATGGGGTTAATACAAATAAATATGTAACTTCATTTATGGGAGTAGCACCAATTTCTGACCCACAAGTTGTAATTTTAGTTACTTTGTATAACCCAACAGGAGAGGGGGGACACCAAGGAGGAGGTGTCGCAGCACCTGTAGGAGGTCAAATATTAGGAGAAGTATTGCCATATCTAGAACTTAAGCAAGATAAAGAAACAGAAGAGGGAGAAAAAGAAGAAGTAGAAATGCCAGAAATAAGAAATAAAACTGTAAAAGAAGCAAGAGAAATTTTAAAAGAATTAGGATTAGAGCTAGAGATAAATAATTTAACCGAAGAAATCAATGAAAATGAGACTTATGTAAAAGAACAAATTCCAAAACCAGGAATAAAAATAACGAAAGAAACAAAAGTTTATATTGATATATAAAATTAGTTGCTATATAATGTATTCGTAAAATTGTATAAAATGGAGGTATATTTATGAACCTTAAAAATATATTAGCAGGTATTGAAGGTATAAAAGCTAAAGGAGACATTGATATAGAAATAAATTCTGTAAAAAATGATTCTAGAAAAGTAGAAAATGGAGATCTATTTATTTCTATCAAAGGTTATGAAACAGACGGAGCAGATTATGTAGGCGAAGCTGTTGAAAAGGGAGCAAAAGCAGTATTAGTAGAAGAAGGAACTAATTTAAAAGAACTAAAAATAAAAGATAATACAACTTTGTTAGTTGTTCCAGATGCAAGAATTGCAATGGCTCAAATTGCTTGTAATTATTATGATAATCCATCAAGAAAATTTCAATTGATAGGTGTAACTGGAACAAAAGGTAAAACAACAACTACATACATGATAAAATCTATGTTAGAAAAAAAGGGATTAAAAGTTGGATTAATAGGAACAATCCACAACTATATTGGAGCAGAAGATTTAGGAGATAGTGAAAGAACAACACCAGAAAGCTTAGAATTACAAGAACTATTTGCAAAAATGGCAGATGCAAAATGTGATGTTGTTGTTATGGAAGTATCATCACAGAGTTTAAAATTAAATAGAGTATATGGTTCAGATTTTAATATAGGAATCTTTACAAATTTATCAGAAGAACACATAAGTGAAAAAGAACATGCAGATATGAAAGAATATTTCGAGACAAAATGCAAATTATTTACTATGTGTAAAAGAGCATATATAAATGCAGATGATTTATATGCTATAAAACTTCCTAAATTAGTACCAGGACCAGAATATATTACTTATGGTATAGATAATTATTCTAAAATATTAGCTAAAGATATCACAATAACTAATTCATATGTAGATTTTAGAGTAAAAATAGGAGAAAGAAATGAAAGAGTAAAAGCATGTATACCAGGAAGATTTAGTGTATATAACTCTTTGGCAGCTATTGCTGTTGCATTACAATTTGGTTGTAATGCTGATATGATAAAAGAAGGATTGGTAGAAGTTAGAGTACCAGGAAGATCAGAAATGATAGACAATAAACTAGAAATTCCTATAATGATTGATTATGCTCATTCTCCAGAAAGTCTAGAGAGCATTTTAAATGCTGTAAAATCATATACAAGAGGAAGAGTAATTTGCGTATTTGGTTGCGGTGGTAATCGCGATAAAAATAAAAGACCTTTAATGGGAGAGATTGCAGGAAGAATAAGTGATTATACTATTATTACATCAGACAATCCAAGAGATGAAGAACCTTCAGAGATTATAAAAGAAATAGAAGAAGGTATTAAGAAAACTAAAGCAAATTACAAAGTTATAGAAGATAGAAAAGAAGCTATAAAAGCTGCAATAGAGATGGCAAATAAATTAGATATTGTAGTAATAGCAGGAAAAGGTCATGAAATGTACCAAGAAATAAAAGGAAAGAAAAATGAATTTAATGAGAAAAAAATAGTAATAGAAATTACAGATGAGCTAAAGAAAAAACAAGAAGAAAAGAGCACAAAAAAGAAAAAGTAAGGGTGAGAGATTAAATGAATTTACAGATAAAAATATTATTGGTAGCCTTTGGCGTAGCCCTAATACTAGGAATAATTATTTTACCAATATTAAGAAGATTAAAAGTAAGCCAACAAGAAAGAACAGAAGGTCCAAAGTCACATTTGTCCAAAAAAGGAACTCCAACAATGGGAGGAATTATATCTATAATAGCAATTACATTATTAAGTATAGGTGTTATGCTAATCTATTATGTGGATGATCAAGCAGATATTGTAAAGAGGATAATTCCATTATTGTTTGCAACATTGGGCTTTGGAATAGTTGGATTTATAGATGATTTTAAAAAAATGGTATTAAAAAATACAGATGGGTTAAAACCAACATATAAAATGTTAGGATTGTTAGTAATTTCTGTATGTTTTGTATTATATTTGTTAAATGTTTTAAATATTGGAACTGATATTTACATTCCAATAATAAAAACTTTTGTAAATATTCCAGTTTGGATTTATATACCTTTTGCAATTATAGTAATGCTTGCTACTACAAATGCAGTTAACTTAACAGATGGTATAGATGGGCTAGCTACAAGTGTAACAACAATTATAGTTGCATGTTTAACTGTAATAGGAGTTATCTTTGATGTAAAAGAAATTATTATATTTGGAACTATAGTTTGTGGATGTAATTTAGCATTTTTAATATTTAATTTACATCCTGCAAAAATGTTTATGGGGGATACAGGTTCTTTAATGCTAGGTGGTGTAATTGCTGCAATGGCACTTGTTCTTAAAATGCCATTATTATTAATTGTTATTGCATTAATTCCAGTATTAGAGACACTTTCTGTAATGATTCAAGTTACATATTATAAAAAAACAGGAAAAAGAATTTTCAAGATGACACCAATTCATCATCATTTTGAATTATCTGGATGGAGTGAGAATAAAATTGTAACAGTATTTAGTTTAATTACATTAATCCTTTGTGTAGTTGGATTGAATATTATCTAATAAAGGAGATAAGGATGGCTAAAAATAAAAAAGTAAGAAAATTTTCAAAATTTGCAAATAATCAACTGGATTTTATCTTATTAATAACTGTTATATTATTGTTATCTCTAGGTTTAATAATGGTACTTTCAGCAAGTTCACCTACATCTCTTGCAGAAACAGGAGATGATAGTTATTCATACTTTAGAAAACAAGCAGGTTTTGCCATAGTTGGTGTTATTGCAATGTTGTTTATTTCTAAAATTGATTATAGGTTTTGGAAAAAATTTTATAAGATTGCATATATAGGTTCAATAATATTACTATTAATGGTATTAATACCTGGAATAGGTGTATCAGCAGGTGGTGCAAGAAGATGGATAAATTTAGGAGTACAATTCCAACCATCAGAACTTGCAAAAATAGGATTAATTATATTTTATGCAAGCTATTTGACAGATCATAAAGATGAATTAAAGGACTTTAAAAAAGGCTTTATAAAGCCACTGTTATATTTAATACCGATAGTATTAATATTAATTCTTATACAAGATCACTTAAGTGCTACAATTATAATAGTATTAGTTGTTGGAATAATGATGCTTATGGCAGGTGTAAGACCAATGTATTTTGCAACTGTAGGTAGTGCAGCAGCAGTAGCAGGAGCTGCAGGGTTATATGCTATGGCAAAGTTTACTAGTAAAGGTGCATTCAGAATTGCGAGAATAACATCATTTTTAAATCCTTGGGCAGATAAACAAGGTGATGGATGGCAAGTAATACAAAGTTTATACGCTATAGGTTCAGGTGGCTTATTTGGAGTTGGATTAGGCCAAAGTAAACAAAAATATTTATATATATCAGAACCACATACAGATTTTATATTTGCAGTTTTGGCAGAAGAGTTAGGATTTGTTGGTTGTGCAATAGTTATTGCTTTATTTGGAATATTTATATGGAGAGGTGTTCTTGCAGCAATGAAAGCCCCAGATATGTTTGGTAGCTTAGTAGCAGTAGGAATTACATCTTTAATAGGATTACAAGCAATAATAAACATAGCGGTTGTAACATCATCTATGCCGGTAACTGGTATGCCATTACCATTCTTTAGTTATGGTGTAACTTCATTATTAATATTATTGTGTTCAGTAGGTATATTGCTTAATATATCACGAGCAGGCTCAAAGATTTAATATGAGATAATAGAAAGGGTAATAATATGAAAGTAATAATAGCAGCATCACAAACAGGTGGACATATAAATCCAGGTATTGCAATAGCAAATAAAATAAAAGAAGAGAATAAAGATGCAGAAATAATTTTTATTGGAACAAAAAGAGGATTAGAAAATGACTTAGTTCCAAGAGCAGGTTATAAATTAAGAACAATTGAAGCTTATGGAATCGTAAGAAAGATTTCTATAGATAATTTTAAGAAAATGCTAAAAACTTTAAAAGGTTATGGAGAAGCTAAAAAAATATTAAAAGAGGAAAAGCCAGATATTGTAATAGGAACAGGAGGATTTATTTGTGGGCCAGTACTTTTGGCAGCAGCAAAGCAAAAGATTCCTACAATGTTACATGAAAGTAATGCTTTTCCAGGGATTACAGTAAAATTATTAGCTAAAAAAGTCGATACAATTTTGATTGGATTTGAAGATGCAAGGGCTAAAATTCATGATGCAAAAAATATAGTTTTAACAGGAACTCCTACAAAATTTAAGGAAATACAATATAGCGATAAAGATAAAGAGGAATTCTTAAAAGAAAACAATTTACAAAAAGATAAAACTTTAATTTTAGTGTTTGGTGGAAGCCAGGGAGCAAGACCTATAAATAATGCATTAGAAGAAATAATAGAGAAAAAATTAAATAAAGACTATCAAATTTTATGGTCAGTAGGTCAAAGCCAATATGATATAATAAAAGAAAATTTAGCTAAGAAAAATATAGATATAACACAAATAGAAAATGTAAATGTTGTACCATATATATATGATATGCAAAAAGCAATGGCAGTATCAGATTTAATCGTTTGCAGAAGTGGTGCAATGACTATAACAGAAGTATCAATTTCAGGGCGACCAGCCATATTTGTACCATTATCATTCGCAGCGGAAAATCACCAAGAATATAATGCAAAGGTTTTAGTAAATGAGGGAGCTGCTAAAATAATCCATGATAATGAAATAAATGGAGAATCACTTAATAAAATGATAGAAGAAACTATAAGTGATAAAGAAAAGTTAAAAGAAATGGGCAATAATGCTAAAAAAATAGTTATGAAAGATGTAGAAGATAAAATATATAATGAAGTAGAAAAATTAATAAACAAAAGATAAAAGGAGGGCTGCAACATGAACGGAGTATTTTTAGGAGGAAAATTACAAGAAATTTCTTCGGTAGACACAAATTTTATAAAACAAGAAGTTAATTCTTTAACATCACAAGAAACCGAAATACAAAATAGAATAGACGAGCATATAGAGGAGTATTTAGATTGTATTAGGAGGAAAATATAATGGGAGTTAGTAGTGTTGCAATAAAAGGAGCTAAAACAGTAGGAAAATATTCATTAAAAGGATTCGAAAAAGGTGGAAAGTTTATAGGAAGAAATTCTTTAGCATTATTAGGAAATGCTATAAAGAGTAAACCTGTAAAACAAGTAGCAGGTATAGGAATGACTGTTGGAGCAATGTATCTTTTTGGACCAGCTATAATTACTGCAAAATTGTTTAAAGATTTAGTTATTGATAATTGTATTTTTAATAAAAACAAATCTGTTATGGATTCTGTTAAATCATCAATTGAAATGACTAAAGATAAAATGCAAAAAACGATTGCAGAGCCTGTATTAGATACTTTAGGAAATGCAGTGAGAAATACAGGAGATAAGATTTTTGATAAGGGTGGTGAAAGATAATGCCTAATATTACAAAAGAGGACTTCAAACAAGATTTACAAGAACTTGTAGAAATAGAAAACCAAAAGCAAATGAATTTAGCAGTATTATTTGAAAATTCATTAGCTAATAGTAAAGAAATAAGATTAACAGAATTTAAAGATAGACTTTATATTCAAGCAAATTATTATAATACATTAGAAAAATATCAATTAGAAATTGATGATTTAGTAACACAGTATAAAAAGCAATTGGACAAGTTATTTGATGTTTGTAGTACAAGATATATAAACATTCAAAGAGAACTAGCTGCTGCAATACAATCAGAAATAATTGTTGTAACTAATATTAGTATTAACAAACAAAATCTAGAAAAAGCTATAGAAGAAAATGATGGTGAAAAAATACATTACTATACAAATAAAATAAATGCTTCTATTCAAAAAAAATTAAATTATGAGACTATTGTAAATGAATGCAATAGTAGATTAGAAGCCTGTATAGATCAAATTAGCGATTTTTCAGAAAAAATAAAAATCGATGAAAATGTAAATGTGGCAAAAAAAGAGAAGAACAAAATTTTAGAATTCTTTAATAAATTGATAAAGAATTTAAATAGAAAGAAAAACTTCGAAAACTATGTATTAAAGCCATCAGAAAACCATATAGAACGCTTAACAGATGAAGTAGATAAATCAATAGGAAGTTTATATAATCAAATTTTTGAATTTGCAGTACAAATGAAAGACAATAAAGATAAAATTAATATGGCATTTAACGCCATGATGCAAGGCTAGAAATTCACACAGGAATTTGGGGACGTTCCTTTTTTTCCTATTTATAAAAATAATAAATCTAATAAAAATCTTTTTAGGAAAATCTACCTAAAAAGATTTTTTTCGACATAAGTTGATAAACGAAAAAAACATAAAAATATATAATGAAAAATAATTCGACAAAGTTCATTTTAAGACATAAAATATTTGTCGAAAAGGCAAAAAAAGTGGCATTCGATTTATATTGCAGACTCTATTACAAGAGTATATAGTAGTAAATACATAAAAAAATATAGGAGGAATCAAATGAAAACTTTTTTTGGCGGAATGTTTATGAACAAAGAAAATCTAAGAAAGGAAGGAATATTATATCCAATAAAATTAGAATATTATAAGATAAAAGATTTAAAAAGTAAGAATGATATATTTGGAATAGAGGTAGTAAAAACAGAATATATAAATGAAGAAATAAAAGTAGAAAAAGCTTCTATCGATAAATTAACAAATGATGAAAAAATAGAAAATTCAATATTAGATATACTAAAAAGAAATGAAGTAACGCCTGTTATATTAGAGGATGTAATAGAAGATTTAGTTAAATGCTAAAAAGTACTTGAAAAAAACAAATATATGAACTAAAATACTATAGTATTAAAGATTACAGAACACATATTCTGTAACTAAAAAGGAGAAGAAAATGGCAGATAAATTAATAATAGTAGAATCACCAGCAAAAGCAAATACAATAAAAAAGTTTTTAGGAGGAAAAACTAAAGTTGTTGCATCAATGGGACATATTAGAGATTTACCTAAATCAAAGTTAGGAGTTAATATAGAGAATAACTTTGAACCAGAGTACATAAACATAAGAGGAAAAGGAGATTTAATAAAATCACTAAAAAAAGATGCAAAAGCAGCTAAAAAAGTATATTTGGCAACTGACCCTGACCGTGAGGGTGAAGCAATTGCTTGGCATTTAGCACATATTTTAGATATTCCAGAGGATAGCAAATCAAGAGTAACTTTTAACGAAATAACTAAAACGGCTGTGCAAAAAGCTATAAAAGAGCCAAGGCAAATAGATATAAATTTAGTTAATGCACAACAAGCTAGGCGTGTATTAGATAGAATTGTAGGATATAAGATAAGTCCAGTATTATGGAAAAAGGTAAGAAAAGGATTATCAGCAGGAAGAGTTCAATCTGTTGCTGTTAAACTAATTGTAGATAGAGAAAAAGAAATAGAAGATTTTATACCAGAAGAGTATTGGAATATAATTGCAAAATTATTAGACGAAGAGTCTAAAAAAGAATTTGAAGCCAAATTAGTTGGTAAAAATAATAAAAAATTAGAAATACATAGTAAAGAAGAAGTAGATGAAATTTTAGATAACATAAAGGATGCAAAGTTTATTGTAAAAGATGTAAAAAAAGGTGAAAGAAAAAGAAATCCAGCACCTCCTTTTACAACAAGTACAATGCAACAAGAGGCATCTAGAAAACTTAATTTTAGCTTAAAAAAGACAATGTCTGTTGCACAAACTCTTTATGAAGGTGTAAAAATACCAGAAAAAGGAACAGTTGGTTTAATTACTTACATGAGAACAGATTCTACAAGAATTTCTGAAGAAGCAAGGAAAGTTGCAAAAGAGGTTGTAGAGGCAACATATGGAAGCGAATATTACGAGAACAGATATTATAAAACAAAAGCAGATGCACAAGATGCACACGAAGCTATTAGACCAACATATATAGATATTAAACCAGAACAAATTAAAGATTCTTTAACAAATGATCAGTATAAACTTTATAGATTAATTTATAATAGATTTTTAGCAAGCCAAATGAAATCTGCAATATTTGATACGTTAGCAGTAACAATTGATGCAAACGAATATAATTTTAAAGCTAATGGACAATCAATTAAATTTAAAGGTTTTATGACTTTATATGTAGAAGGAACAGATGAGAAAGAAGATGAAATTGGACAAATTCCACTATTAGAAGTTGATCAAGAAGTTAAAAAAGAAAAAATAGAATCAAAACAAAGCTTTACAGAACCACCACCAAGGTATACAGAAGCAAGTTTAGTAAAAGCATTAGAAGAAAAAGATATTGGTAGACCAAGTACATATTCGCCAACTATAACAACTATCATAGCAAGACACTATGTAGAAAAAGAAGCAAAACAATTGGTACCAACAGAACTTGGTAAAGTAGTAAATAAATTATTAACAGAGAATTTTCCAGACATTATAAATGTAGAGTTCACAGCAGAAATAGAAAATGAATTTGACGAAATTGCAGATGGAAAAGAAAACTGGAAACAGATGATTTCTGAGTTCTATGGACCTTTCGAAAAAGAATTAGAAAAAGTAGAAAAAGAATTAGAACATGTAGAATTAGAAGAAGAGGTATCTGACGTACCTTGCGAAAAATGTGGTAGGATGATGGTTGTAAAATATGGTAGATATGGAAAGTTCTTGGCATGCCCTGGATATCCAGAATGTAAAAATGTAAAACCATATATAGAAACTATAGAAGAACCATGTCCAAAATGTGGAGGAAAAGTACAAATAAGAAAAACTAAAAATAGAAGAACATTTTATATATGCGAGAACAATCCAGAAAAATGTGATTATATATCTTGGACAAAACCAAAAAAAGCAGAAAAATAGATATAAATTTAAGAACTATATCAGTTATGGTATAGTTCTTTTTTTGCATAAAAAATTTATATAAAAGTATTTGTAGCACTTGTGAAAACGCGTAAAATATTATATAATAATAAACTGAAAATAAATGTGTGGTAGGAGCAAAAAGATGTTAGTAAATAATGAGATAATAACTGAATTATATGAAAATGCAGGCGATACAAGATATCAAAATGCATTAGAATATGTAAAAGAAAAAAGAGTAACAATAACTAATGTAAATTATGAAAATAAAAATAATTTTGAGCTAGCTGCAACTGTAAAAGGAAGCAAAGGAACATATAATGTATATGCAAAAATAGAAGAAGGGGAGATTAAAGATATAAAATGCTCATGTCCAGATAATACTCAAAATTATTGTACTTGTAAGCATATTTTAGCGATGTTTATAGAGTTTATTGACAATTCTATATACGAAGAATTATATGCAAATCAGCCAGTAAAAAAGCAAGAAACAAATACAAAAATGGATCATCGTGGATTTAAGCAAATGATTACAGCTTTTTATAATACAGAAGTAGAAACTATTGATGAGGAAGAAGAAGTAATAAAAGAAAGAAAAAATATAAAAATAGTTCCTAGTATAATTTTTGATAGTTATTATAAAGAAATGAAGGTAGAATTTAAATTAGGTATAGATAAATTTTACAAAATAAAAAGTTTATCAGATTTTTATACAAGTATGCTAAATAAAGAAAATTTAAAATATGGAAATAAATTAGAATTTATCCATACAAGGGAGAATTTTGCAAAGGAAAGTTTACCTATACTGGACTTTATTTTAAAACATGCAGAAGTTATAAAATATGTTAATAGTAGTGGGAATGCAGGATATAGATATTATGGTAAGGTGCTAAGCGATAATTGTATAATTTTAAGTAATACTGGAATAGATGAATTTTTCGAGATTGTAAAAGGCAAAAATTTAGAAATAGTTCAAGACGGAGAAAAAGGAAAAATAGCATTTATCCCAGGAACTCCAAATATAAAATTTAAACTAACAGAGGTATCAGATGGTGAATTTGCTTTAACACAAAAAGAAGATGTTTTTGAATATCACTTACTAGAGGGAAAAGAATATATTTATGTTATTTTAGATGAATATATTTATAGATGTGATAAGAATTATAAAAATACTGTTATAAAATTACTTGAGATTTATAAAAAGAATTTTATTAGAGAAATAAGATTTAATAAAAAAGAATTACCAGATTTCTTCTCATTAGTTTTACCAAAAATGAGAGAATATATTGATACTTCAAACATAGATACAGAAAAATTAAAAGATTATATACCAAAAGATTTAGATGTAAAGATGTTTTTAGATTTTGATAAAAATAATTACATTATTGCAGAGTTGAAATTTATATATGGTGATATCGAATTTAATCCATTAGATTTAGATAATATACCAAAGGTTGCAAGAAATGTAATTCAAGAATCTAATTGTTTAAATATGTGTAGAAAAACAGGATTTTTATTGGACTCAGCCAATAAGAGATTTGTATTAGTAACAGATGATGCAATATATAAATTTTTATCACAAGATATAAATAACTATACAGAAAAATATGAAGTTTTAGTAACTGATAATTTTAAAACCAAAGAAATAAGACAGCCAAAACTAGGAACAGTAGGTGTTAAAATCGAAAATAACTTACTTAATATAGATTTAACAGGTTTAGATTTTGATAGAAGCGAGTTAAAAGAAATTTTAGCAAAATATAATTTAAAGAAAAAATATCATAGACTAAAAGATGGTAGTTTTTTAGATTTAGAGCAAAATGATGATATAAAATTTTTAAACAGTTTAGAATATGGAATGGAAGTTGATTATAAAGATTTAGAAAAAGGAAAAATAAGAGTTCCCGTGTATAGATCTTTATATTTGAACAAATTATTAGAAAATGTTAAAAATGTAGAAATCCAAAAAGACAAAGAATATAAAGAGATTGTAAATAATATTGATGAACGTGAATATGATGATGAAATAACTCCACCAGAAGGATTAAATTGTACATTAAGATATTACCAAAAGGTAGGATATAAATGGTTAAAAATATTAGATGATTACAGACTAGGTGGTATTTTGGCAGATGATATGGGTCTTGGAAAAACAGTTCAATTAATTGCATTATTATTAGACTATAAAGCGAATGCAAAAGTAAAATTGCCATCAATTGTAATAACACCAAGTTCTTTGGCTTTAAATTGGAAAAGTGAAATAGAAAAATTTGCAAAAGATATAAAAGTTTTAGTTATTAGAGGAACTTCAGAAGAAAGAGAAAAACAAATAAAACAAATTCCAGAATTTGATTTAGTTATAACATCTTATGATTTATTAAAAAGAGATATGGAAGTATATAAAAGGGAAGATATATTATTTAAATTCCAAATTGCAGATGAGGCACAATACATAAAAAATAGTAATACTCAAAATGCGAAATCTTTAAAAACAATAAATGCACAAACAAAATATGCACTAACTGGAACTCCAATAGAAAATTCTTTAGCAGAGTTATGGTCAATATTTGACTATATTATGCCAGGATATCTATTTACATATAAAAAGTTCAAACAATTATACGAAATTCCAATAATGAGGGATAATGACCAAGAGGCTATGGAAAAATTAAAAATGATGATAGAACCTTTTGTACTTCGTAGAGTAAAGAAAGATGTATTAAAAGAATTACCAGAAAAGAGCATAACTGTATTAAATAATGAAATGCAAGGTGAACAACTAGAGATTTATTTGTCATATCTAGCTCAGGCTAAAAAAGAAGCAATGACTGAAATTGAAGGAAATGGATTCGAAAAATCTCAAATTAAAATTTTGGCATTATTAACTAGATTAAGACAAATATGTTGTCATCCATCATTATTTTTAGAAAATTATATGGGTGAGAGTAGCAAATTAACACAATGTATAGAGATTGTTAAAGATGCTATTGCAGGAAAACATAAAATTCTAATTTTTTCTGGTTATACATCTATGCTTAATATTATAGAAGGAAATTTGGCAAAAGAAGGAATTAGCTATTATAAATTAACAGGTCAAACAAAAGTTGACGAAAGAGTAAAATTAGTAAATGATTTTAACAATAATCCTGATGTAAAAGTATTTTTAATATCTCTTAAAGCAGGAGGAACAGGATTAAACTTGATTGGTGCAGATATGGTTATTCATTATGATCCATGGTGGAATATGTCTGCTGAAAATCAAGCGACAGATAGAGCTTATAGAATTGGTCAAAAGAATAATGTACAAGTTTATAAACTTATAACAAAAAATTCTATAGAAGAAAAAATTTATGAACTACAAGAAAAGAAATCTAAACTTATAGATAATATGCTTAGTACACAAACAACCTTTATTAATAAACTTAATAAGGATGATATTATGGAATTATTTAATTAGTTTAGAAGTAAGAATAAAACTAATATGTGTAAGCTTTTGTCTTACACATATTGTGTTTGGAAAGGAAAATGATGAAAGATTATATAAATGTAATAGGTGGAGGATTAGCAGGAACAGAAGCTGCGTATCAAATTGCTAAAAGAGGAATAAAAGTTAAGTTATATGAAATGAAACCAAATAAATATTCACCAGCACATTCAAACCAAAATTTAGCAGAAATTGTGTGCAGTAATTCTTTTAAATCAAATCTACATACAAATGCTTGTGGATTGCTAAAAGAAGAATTAAGGGCTATGGATTCATTGCTTATAAGAATAGCAGATAACACCGCTGTCCCAGCAGGTCAGGCATTAGCAGTTGATAGGGAAATATTTGCAAAGAAAGTTACAGAAGCTATTAAAAGCAATCCGAATATAGAAGTAATAAATGAGGAAGTAGTAGATTTAGAAAAATTAATAGAAGAGGCAATTACGATTGTTGCAACAGGGCCATTAACAGCTGATGAATTAGCTACGAATATTTCTAAGATAACTGCACAAGATAAGTTGTATTTTTATGATGCAGCAGCTCCAATAGTTACAAAAGATAGTATTGATTTTGATATTGCTTTTTGGGGAGATAGATATGAGCAGGAAAGAGAAAAAGATGAAGAAATAGAAGAGTGGAAAGAAAGACTAAAAAATACAAAAGAAAAGCAAAATTATATAAATCTACCTATGAATAAAGAAGAATATGAGAACTTTTATAAGAATTTAATAGATGCAGAAGTAGTAGAACTTCATCATTTCGAAAAAAGAGAGATATTTGAAGGATGTATGCCAATAGAAATTATGGCAAAAAGAGGAGAAGATACATTAAGATTTGGCCCATTAAAGCCAGTTGGTTTTACTGATCCAAGAACTGGAAAAAGACCATATGCATTAGTTCAATTAAGGCAAGATGATACAGAAGGAAATATATTTAACTTAGTTGGATTTCAAACCAATTTAAAATATGGGGAACAAAAACGAGTATTTTCTATGATACCGGGATTGGAAAATGCTGAGTTTGTAAAATATGGTGTAATGCACAGAAATACTTTCATAGATTCGAGTCATTTGTTAACAAATACGTATAAAATGAAAAGTATTAAAAACTTATATTTTGCAGGTCAAATTACAGGTGTTGAAGGATATGTAGAATCAATTTCTTCTGGTCTTATGGCAGGTATAAATGCTGCAAATGAATTTTATGGAAAAGAGGAATTTATTTTACCAATAGAGACTATGACTGGAGCTTTATCAAATTATATTTCTACTCCAAATGAAAAATTTCAACCAATGAACGCTAATTTTGGAATAGTTCCAGGATTAGAAAAAAGAATAAAAGATAAAAAAGAAAAATATACAATATTGGCTGATAGAGCTATTGCGAAGTTAAAAGAAATAACCAAAAAAAGAAACGACTTTTAAAGTCGTTTCTTTTTATCTTTCTCCTCTTGAATGTGATTGCTCTTGCTCATTTTGAATTCTCTCATTATATTCTTTGATAACTTTAGCGTAAGCATCTTGTCCAATTTCTGTTCTATAAGCATCTACAAAGTTATTAGTTGTATCTATTACTTTTGCTTGTGTAAGTGTTCTAGTGTCATCTGGTCTTTTAAAGACACCTTTAAATGGCTTTGGTTTGTCATGAACCCAATTAGATAATCCTTTTCCTAAACCATTAAAAAATCTTTTTACTTTAGACATAAGTCCATGACCTTTATATGTTTTCTTCTCTTCTAGTTCTTCTTCTCTATCTCTTCTGATTTGGGCTAAATCTTCATCTGCATATCTTACATAGCTTTGCAATGCTTTTATTTGAGTATCTTTTGATTTTATAGAATCACTAGCCTTTGTCTTTATATCACTAAAACTAGCATTAGACGTAGGATCTGTATATACACCAATATTGTGTAGTATAGAAGTATCATCATTAAAATCAATAGTCATATCTGCTGGAAGTCCTAATTCAGTTTTATGATCTGCTATATATTTTTTGAAAGAGTTACCTTTTGATGTAATTCTTCTTTGAATTGTAGCTACTTCATCTTTAAAAACATTTAATTTTGCTTCTCTTTCTTTTTTTGCTTGGTCTGACTCACGTCCTCTAGTACCAGGTTTTACATGAGAATATTTATTTACATAGCTTTCTAAAAGAGCTAAAACAGCTTTATCGTCATCAATTGATAAATAAGATTTTAATTTAGAATCATTTTCAGCAGCAGCTTCTATTTTACTATATAAATCAAGTTCCATAGCTGGTGCTACTTTGTCTTGTTCTAATTTTAATAAACTGTCTTGTGATTGAGTTTTTATTTGATCTCTTAAAGCTTTTTTAAAATCAAAATTTGTATTAAGGTCGTCAATATATTTATCTAAAGTTTGTGAAGCTGTTTGAATTTCTTCTCTTGTCTTATATAAAGTATTGGTTTTTAATGTACGAAGTTCATTTTCTATTTTACTGATTTGAGTATCTATTGATGTAGTTTGTGCATTTCTTTCATCTTCTGTTAAAAACGCACTAAAAAGAACTAAATTAGATTTTTGTGTTCTTAAAGCACCAAGTTTTTGTTCATAGCTTTCTACTTTTGTTCTGATATGCATTATTTGATCTAAGTTATTTCTTATATCTGAAAAATCTGATTTTTTTGTTGAATATTCTGTACTAAATTCGGAAAATTCTCTTGCCATAAATATTGCCTCTATATGAGGCTTCACCATCCTCTCTTAAATATTTTATTATTTAGATAAAATTTCATCGCATTTTTTTATTAATTCGTCTACTTCTAAAGAAAGCTCATTTAAAGAAAGTTTATATGCAGCTAATTCTTTAGGAGACATTTTTTGTAATTCTTCTTTAGTTGGTAATTTTTTTTCTTCCATAATTATGTTTATCTTAGTTTAAAACCAAGATATCCTCCTCTCTTTAGTGATTAAACACTATATTAATTATACTAGAAAAGGTAAATAATGTCAACAACTTTTTATGTAAAGTAAAATGCAGATTGCTACTAACTGTATGTTAAGAAGAAAACAAGAGAATTTGACTTATTTTACATAATGAGATATAATAATAAGTACATTAAACAGAGTTGGAGGTACTTATCATGAGTAAAAATGTAAAGCGGTTCATTATTGGCGCTATCATTTTCCTGGTAGGAGTGGTGTTGGTAGTTTCTGGAACAGTAAGCATCAACATATTGAACCTTTTGGATTGGTTCAAGGATGCATGGCAGTGGATTTGGGCTAGATTGTCTCCAATTATTCCACTCAAGGAAATTTTGTGTTTCCTTGCCGGTGTTGCTGTGACTGCGATTGTCGTAGCAATACGCAATAGCAAGAAATAACACAAACACCAACCAAACCAGGAACGAGAGACCGAGGGGGCGATGCACATGCATCGCCTTTCTCCATGCTTAATAAAAACATAAGTAAACATAAATATTTACAAATTCTAGAAAATATGTTATAATTAATTAGTCTAACAAGACCGTATAAATATTAATAGGAGGTTATAATGTATGAAGAGAAATCAGAGTCAGTCAGCAATGCAGCAAAACGCAGGTCAGTCCGCGGGTGGTTCTCAACAGAGAACTTCTGAAAAAGCACGCCGTAGAAAGCGCAAGTGCGCAGGCGTGAACTATGTCCGAATGTTCCTTGGTTTGATTGCAATCATTTTCGTGATTGTAATTACTGGGGTACAAGCATCAGGCTGGGAAGCAATTGCTGATGCATTATTCGGAGGTATTACCTGGATAGAGGTAATAAGATATGTTGTGATCGTTGCTCTCAGTATGGCTGTAGGATATTGGATAAAAAAGCCATACAAAGTTTATATGAGAGGAAACAATAGCAACAAACGTTCTGAAGCTAACGAACAGAAAGCTGAAGAATAACGAGGGGGGAGTGTACGAAGGGCAACCTTATACACTCTCTTATTCGTTGTATAAATAAGGTACGAATTTTAAAATTAACATATAAAAATTTTTAAGTATAAAATACTGTTAATATCTTGGAAAAAAATATGTATAAATACTGCCGAAGATATTGACAGTATTGCTTTTTGATGATAAAATAATTCACGCTAGTGTATTATGCACAAATAGGCATATATAAAATATAGGAGGTGAAATTTAAGTGCCAACAATTAATCAATTAGTAAGAAAAGGAAGAAAAACATCAGTAACAAAATCAACAGCTCCAGCATTGCAACATGGTTACAATTCTAAAAAGAATAGACAAACTAACCATAGAGCACCACAAAAAAGAGGAGTTTGTACAGTAGTTAAAACTGTAACACCAAAGAAACCTAATTCAGCATTAAGAAAAGTTGCCAGAGTTAGACTTTCTAATGGTTATGAAGTAACATCTTATATCCCAGGAATAGGACATAACTTACAAGAACACAGTGTTGTTCTAATAAGAGGAGGAAGAGTTAAAGACCTTCCAGGTGTTAGATATCATATTATTAGAGGAACATTAGATACAGCAGGTGTTAAAGACAGAATGCAAGGTAGATCAAAATACGGAGCAAAAAAACCTAAAAAATAAAATTTAGGAAAATTAAAAACTAGTGCTAATAATTACTAATTTAAGGTACTTAAATTTAGAATATATAGCACTATACGGAAAAGATAAACTTTTCAGAGTACCTAGATACTAAATTAGTATCAAAATAAAATTAAGGAGGGAAGAATAGTGCCAAGAAAAGGATATATAGCAAAAAGAGAAGTTTTACCAGATCCAGTATATAATAGTAAAGTTGTTACAAAATTAGTAAACAATATTATGCTAGATGGTAAAAAATCAGTTGCTCAAAAAATAGTTTACGGTGCATTTGACATTGTAAAAGAAAAAGAGCAAAGAGATCCACTAGAAGTTTTTGAAGAAGCACTAAATAACATCATGCCAGTTCTTGAAGTTAAAGCTAGAAGAGTTGGTGGAGCTACATACCAAGTTCCATTAGAAATCAGACCAGAAAGAAGACAAACTTTAGGTTTAAGATGGTTAGTTAGATATGCAAGAACAAGACATGAAAAAACAATGGCAGAAAAATTAGCCGGAGAAATTATAGATGCTATAAACGGAAACGGTGGAGCATTCAAGAAGAAAGAAGATACACATAGAATGGCAGAAGCTAACAAAGCATTTGCACATTATAAATGGTAATAATAATGCTAAAAAAGAGCATATTAAGAGATATAAAACTTTATAGTAACAATGAGGGGAGGAAATAAAGTTGGCAGGAAGAGCATATCCATTAGAGAGAACAAGAAATATAGGAATTATGGCTCACATTGATGCTGGTAAAACAACAACAACAGAGAGAATACTTTTCTATACAGGAAAAACTCATAAAATAGGAGAAGTTCACGAAGGTGCAGCTACAATGGACTGGATGGAACAAGAACAAGAAAGAGGTATAACAATTACATCTGCTGCTACAACTTGTTTCTGGAACAATAACAGAATAAATATTATTGATACACCAGGACACGTTGACTTTACAGTAGAAGTTCAAAGATCTTTAAGAGTTCTTGACGGTGCAGTTACAGTACTTGCTGCAAAAGGTGGAGTTCAACCACAAACAGAAACAGTTTGGAGACAAGCTGATAAATACCAAGTACCAAGAATGGTATATGTAAATAAAATGGACATCACAGGAGCAAACTTTATGCTTTGTGTTGACCAATTAAAAAATAGATTAAAAGCTAATGCTGTACCAATCCAATTACCAATTGGAGCAGAAGATCAATTCAAAGGTATAGTAGACTTAATCAAGATGAGAGCATTCATTCATAAAGACGATTTAGGAAAAGAAATAGAAGAAACAGATATTCCTGATGACATGAAAGATTTAGCTCAAGAATATCATGATAAAATGATAGAAGCAGTTGCTGAACAAGATGAAGAATTAATGATGAAATACCTAGAAGGTGAAACATTAACAGATGAAGAAATCAAAAAAGGTTTACGTGCAGGAACAATTGCAAACACAATAGTTCCAGTAACATGTGGTTCTTCATATAAAAACAAAGGTGTTCAAGAATTATTAAATGCAATAGTTGATTACATGCCATCACCATTAGATATACCACATATTAAAGGTGTTGACGAAGATGGTAACGAAGTAGAAAGAAAAACATCTGATTCAGAACCATTTGCAGCTTTAGCATTTAAAATTGCTACAGACCCATTTGTTGGAAAATTATGTTTCTTTAGAGTATATTCAGGAACATTAGAATCTGGTTCAACAGTATTAAACTCAAACAAAGATAAGAAAGAAAGAATCGGAAGAATATTACAAATGCATTCTAATCACAGAGAAGATATAGACAAAGTATATGCAGGAGATATTGCTGCAGCAGTTGGACTAAAAGAGGTTACAACTGGAGATACTTTATGTGATATAGATCACCCTGTTATATTAGAATCAATGGAATTCCCAGAGCCAGTTATTGATATTGCTATCGAACCAAAAGACAAAGTAGCACAAGAAAAAATGGGTATAGCATTAGCAAAACTAGCAGAAGAAGATCCAACATTTAAAACATATACAAACCAAGAAACAGGACAAACAATCATCGCTGGTATGGGTGAGTTACACCTAGACATTATCGTAGACAGATTAAAGAGAGAATTTAAAGTTGAATGTAATGTAGGTAAACCACAAGTTGCTTACAAAGAAACAATCAAAAAGAAAGTTAGAGTTCAAGGTAAATTCATTCGTCAATCTGGTGGTAAAGGACAATATGGTGATGTTTGGTTTGAAATGGAACCATTAGAACCAGGAAAAGGAATAGAATTTGAAAGCAAAATCGTTGGTGGAGCAGTTCCTAAGGAATATATCAAACCAATCGAACAAGGTTTAAGAGAAGCAGCTGAAGGTGGATATTTAGCTGGTTACCCAGTTATAGATTTCAAAGCTACATTAGTAGATGGATCTTACCATGAAGTTGACTCTTCAGAAATGGCTTTCAAAATTGCAGCATCTATGGCATTCAAAGAAGGATGTAAACAAGCAGGTGTTGTTATCCTAGAACCAATTATGAAAGTAGAAATAACAGTTCCAGAAGAATACATGGGAGATGTTATTGGAGACGTAAACTCTAGACGTGGAAGAATGGAAGGTATGGAAGGAAATGACGGAATGCAAGATATTCATGCATTTATTCCATTATCAGAAATGTTCGGATATGCTACAGACTTACGTTCAAAAACACAAGGTAGAGGAACATACTCTATGGAACCATCACACTATGAAGAAGTTCCAAAATCTGTATTAGAACAAATTGTAGCTTCAAGAGGAAAGAAAAGCGAATAATATTTAGTAATATACTTGATTTTTTAAAGATTATAGTATAAAATGATGTTCGAAAAATAAATGCGTCAAAAAGAAAAATAAAATATAGAGATGAAAAATCTCAAAAAATTAAAGGAGGAATAAAAATGGCTAAAGAAAAATTTGTTAGATCAAAGCCACACGTTAACATTGGTACAATCGGACACGTTGACCATGGTAAAACAACAACAACAGCAGCTATTACAAAATATTTATCATTATTAGGAAGAGCTAACTTCGAAGCATATGATGCAATCGATAGTGCTCCAGAAGAAAAAGCAAGAGGAATCACAATTAACACAGCTCACGTTGAATATGAAACAGAAAACAGACACTATGCACACGTTGACTGCCCAGGACACGCAGACTACGTAAAGAACATGATTACAGGTGCTGCTCAAATGGATGGTGCTATCTTAGTTGTTTCTGCAGCTGATGGACCAATGCCACAAACAAGAGAACACATCTTACTTGCAAGACAAGTTGGTGTTAAATATATCGTTGTTTACTTAAATAAATGTGATATGGTAGACGACCCAGAATTATTAGACTTAGTTGAAATGGAAGTTAGAGACTTATTAACAGAATACGGTTTCCCAGGAGACGATATCCCAGTTATAAAAGGTTCTTCATTAAAAGTACTAGAAAGTACATCTAAAGATCCTAACGACGAAGTTTACAAACCAATCAAAGAATTAATGGATGCAGTTGATAGCTATATCCCAACACCAGAAAGACCAGTAGATCAACCATTCTTAATGCCAATAGAAGATATCTTCTCTATTACTGGTAGAGGAACAGTTGCTACAGGTAGAGTAGAAAGAGGAGAAGTTAAAGTTTCTGACGAAGTTGAAATCGTTGGATTATCAACAGAAAAGAAAAAATCAGTTGTTACTGGTGTAGAAATGTTCAGAAAATTATTAGACCAAGCAGAAGCTGGAGACAACATTGGTGTTCTTTTAAGAGGTATCCAAAGAACAGATATCGAAAGAGGACAAGTATTATCTAAACCAGGATCAATACATCCACATACAAAATTCACAGCACAAGTTTACGTATTAACAAAAGAAGAAGGTGGAAGACATACACCATTCTTCAATGGATATAGACCACAATTCTATTTCAGAACAACAGACGTTACAGGTGTTATCGAATTACCTGCTGGAACAGAAATGGTTATGCCAGGAGATAACGTAGACATGACAATCGAACTAATCACACCTATCGCTATGGAAGAAGGATTAAGATTCGCTATCCGTGAAGGTGGTAGAACAGTTGGTTCAGGTGTTGTTTCTAAAATATTTGAATAATATTATATGAAATATTTAAGGTACATCCTTGCGATGTACCTTTTTTTTATCGAATAAATTATAAATTAAGCATATAAAACTAAACTATTTGGTCAGAAACTATTGCTTTTTTAATAAAGAAATAATAAAATAAATAGGTCAAAATTAAATAATTGGAGGAAACAAATATGGTTATACTGCTAGATGCAATGGGTGGTGACAATGCCCCAGATGCCAATATAAAAGGAGCTGTAAAAGCAGTTAATGAAGTAAGTCAGTCAACAGAAATATTATTAATAGGAAAAGAAGAAGTTATTAATAATAGAGTTAAAGAATTATATAACAAAGAGAAACTATCAGATATTTCTC
This sequence comes from uncultured Clostridium sp., assembly GCA_900553015.1. Lineage (GTDB taxonomy): Bacteria > Bacillota > Clostridia > TANB77 > CAG-508 > Merdicola. The sequence continues at coordinate 91,276 of USBY01000003.1, forward strand.
CAAGATTAAAGATATATAATGCAACAGAAACGATAGAAATGGAAGACACTCCGACGGTAGCAATAAAACATAAAAAAGATTCATCCATGGTTGTTGGATTTAATTTGTTAAAGGAAGGCAAAGGTGATGTATTCATTTCTGCAGGTAATTCAGGAGCATTATTAACAGGTGCAACTTTACTTGTTGGAAGAATAAAAGGAATAGACAGACCAGCATTAGCAGGAATCCTTCCAGCATATAAAAGCCAATTATTATTAATGGACTGTGGATCTAATACAAATTGTAAGCCAATAAATTTATTACAATTTGCTCAAATGGCTTCTATATACTTAAGAAATACTTTTGGAATTGAAAAACCAACTATAGGCTTATTAAATATAGGTACAGAAGAAACAAAAGGTAACGAATTAACTAGATTATCATATGAGTTATTAAAGGAAAAATCTGAAGAATTAGGAATAAACTTTATTGGTAATATAGAAGGAAGAGATGCTTTTTCTGGTAAAGTTGATGCAGTTGTAACTGATGGTTTTACAGGTAATATATTCTTAAAAACAACAGAAGGATTAGGAAAATTTGTAAAAGCATCATTAACAGATAGTTTAAAACGTAACTTTCTATCAATATTAGGAAGTATTCCATGTTTACCAGCAATAAATAGATTTGCTAAGACAATGGATTATAAAATATATGGTGGAGCTCTATTTTTAGGAGTTAAGAAACCAGTTGTTAAAGCACATGGAAGTAGTGACGACAAATTATTTGAATATACAATAATTCAAGCTGAAAAGTTTGTTGAAAATAAAGCAGTAGAGAAAATGACAGAAGAATTTTTAAAACAAAAGGAAAATAATGCTTGACTTTTTGAATACAATATATTATTGTTTAGTCAGTAGAAAAAAACATGCGAGAGGAGGTGTACATAGTTAAATGAACCAAGAAGAAATATTTGAAAAAGTAAAGAAAATTATAGTTGAACAATTAGGTGTTGCAGAAACATCTGTAACAATGGAAGCATCTTTTATAGATGATTTAGGAGCTGATTCTTTAGACATAGTAGAATTAATTATGGCATTGGAGGAAGAATTCGATATGGAAATTCCTGACGAAGATGCAGAAAAAATCGTTTCTGTAAGTGACGTAGTAGACTATATCAAAGATAATGCTTAGTTAATATTAAGAAAAAGAGGTATCATATGAGATTATGGTATCTTTTTTTGTTTGTAATAAAAAGTAAATACAAATGTAATATTAATGTTATTTACTATAGGGAATAAAAAATATATAATTTATATAAAATATTATGTCAAAAGGGTGATTGTATGGAAGAAAAATTAGGAAAAATCGTAGATGACGGAAGAATATATGATTTGGATGATATAGATAGTATAGATAAATTAGAAGCATTATTAGGAAAACTAGAAAAAAAAGAAGCAGATATTAAACGAGAAATAGATGAAAGTATAGAAGCCGATTTACAAGAAAGAGAATAGGGGGAAGTATAATGGACGAAAGACAAGATATAGAGAAAAAAGATAAGAATATAGCTCAATTAATGGTTGAGTTAACAACAGTACAAGCGCAGATAAAACTTGTAAAAGCCGCAATATTTATGAATAAGCAAAAAGCAGCAATTTCAACTAAGATGAAAGATTTTAAGACATATGCAGAAGGACAAGCTGAAAAATATTCTCAAAATATGGAAGAAGCAAATAAGGCAATGGAAACATACAAAAGTGCTGTAGAAGAAGCTATGCAACAATATGCAGATGATTATCTTGATATAATGGCTGAGCAAGATGAATGGCAAAACATGGAGATTGATAGAATGGGAGAGCAAAAAGAGCTATCTTCATCAATTAAAGAAAAAAGAAAAACTCCAGAGTATAAAGAGTGGAAGCAAGAAGTTAAAAATATGAATAGAGAAATTAAAGCAGCTGCAAATGATCCAGAAAAGCTAGTAAAATTAGCTGAGGAATTAAAACAATTACAAGCCAAAGATCCAACATTACCAGAACAACAAAAATTAGAATCAGTAAAAAATGATAGAATCGCAATAAGTGAAATCATAAAAGAAAATGATGAGAGATTAGTCGAGATAAAAAAAGATAGAGATGACAAACTAAGTGAATTATTAGAAAGTAAAGAAACTGCATTAGCTAAGATTGAAAAACAAAGCTTTTGGCAAAAAGTTGTTGGAGCATTAACACCAAAAGCAAAGAAATTTAAAACAAATGTAGTTGATAAAATTGTAGAAAAAGCAACAGAAATAAAAGATGAGAAAATACCACAAATTATAGAAGATAGAAAAGCAAAAAGAGAAGAAAGAAAATTAAAAAGACAAGAAAGAATTGGCAAGATGGTTGAATTTGGAGAAAAGGTTGGAGATAAATTAGTTGATGCAAAAGACTTTACAATTGGTGCAGCTAAAAAGGGAGTAAAATCTGTAATAGAATTCGGAAAAGAAGCTAAGAAAACAACAATAAAAGCTATTAAAGGTATAGGAGAAAAAGCAGTAGAAACAAAGGATAATGTAAAAGAAGGTTTAAGAACAGCAGTAGAACAAAGTTCCCAAACTTTAGAAGATTTAAATGATGCAAGATAAAAAGAAATTCAATTTTGAATTTCTTTTTTCTTTACTTGCAAAAACAAAAAAATGTTATATAATAATAACATCTAGGAGGGAAATATGTTAGAAAATTTTGAAAAAAATATAGGATATATATTTAAAGATAAAAACTTATTAAAAACAGCATTAACACATACATCATATGCTTATGAAAAAAAAGTGCAAAGTAATGAAAAATTAGAATTTTTAGGAGATAGCATATTAGAATTTATATCTAGTAACTATTTATATAAAAATTATACAAATTTAAATGAAGGAGAAATGACTAAAGTTAGAGCAAGCGTTGTTTGCGAAAAGAGTTTATATAAAATAGCATTAAAGCATAATTTTGGTGATTTCTTATATTTAGGAAAAAGTGAATTATCAAATAACGGAAATAAAAATGAAGCAATATTAGCTGATAGTGTAGAGGCTGTTATTGCAGCTATTTTTTTAGATGGTGGCTTAGAACCTGTACAAAAATTTATAATTGAAAATCTAGCAGATGAAATAAAAATAGCAAGTCAAAATGTGGGACTAAAAGATTATAAGACTGTATTACAAGAAAAATTACAACATAAAGGCACTGTAAATATAGAATATAATATTTTAAATGAGAGTGGTCCTGATCATAGTAAGGTATTTGAAGCAGAAGTAAAATGTAATGGAAAGCAACTAGCAACAGGGAAAGGAACATCAAAAAAAGCAGCAGAAATGGAAGCAGCTAAAAAAGCAATAGAACAGCTATAATGTAGGAGGAAAAGACATGAAAGAAAAAATATATATTCCTATAAGAATAAATGAAGAAATTTTAACTGATGAAATTGCGAAAAAACTAGCGAATAACAAAGATAAGAAAATTTTATTAGAAATAGTAGATACAGATTTTACGAGTATTAATATTAAAAAACAAGAAGAAATTTTAGACCAAATTAATAAAGTTTTAAAAGAATATAAAGCTTTTGGAATAAAAATATTGTCTACTCCAGACAGTATAGACAGAAACAACTTGAAGCTTTTAAAAAAATATAAAGTAAAAGAAATAGAATTATTGATAGAATCATCAAATGATTATATATTAAAGAATATTGGTGTGGATTATAAATTTGATGCTGCAAAAAAGGTAGCCAAAAAAATAAAATCATATAGATTTTTATTAAGTGTAAAAACAATATTAGGACTTCCAGAAAGTACAGTAGCCGACGATTTAAACACTGTAAGACAAGTTATAAAATTAAAACCAGAACAAGTAACATTAACTCCATGTAATATTGATTATAATAAAAATGTAGAAAAATTATATGACACAAGCGAATTTACTCCATTATCAAAGATTCAGTTAATAGAAAGATTAAAAGAAAGTATAAAATTAATAACTCGTACTAAAATAAGAAATATAAAAATAGGAGAAGATAGCCAAAGTGTAGAAGAAATGCCGATGGTACAATTTAGAAATTTAGTGGTTAGCGAAATTTGGTATGAGAAAATAATAGAAATGATTAAATCATATAATGTAAAAGTAAAAGAAGTTGAAATAGAAGTAAATAGTTCAGATATAGATAATGTCAAAGGATTAAATAATAGGAATTTAGAGCAGTTAAAAGATGTATATGATGTAGAATTACATGTTTCTGAAAATGATAAATTAGAAAGCGGTAATTATAAAATGAAAATATTAAAAACATATACAGATTTCTTGGAAGACAATGAGAACTAGCATAAAAAAAGCCTATATTACAAATAATTGTAATATAGGTGATTTTTATGCTAAAAAACTATTTAAAAAATTTAAGTTTTATAATATTAGGATGTATAATTATGGCGATTGGGACATCAATGTTTTTGTTACCTAATAAGTTTTCAACAGGAGGAGTAACAGGAATTGCGACGATAGTATATTATTTGTTTAAGATTCCATTAGGAACAGTTAATATCATAATAAATATTCCAATTCTTATTTTTACATTTTATAGATTAGGAAAAACAGTAGTTATAAATTCAATTATAGGTTCGATAGTATATTCATTATTTATAGATATCTTAGATAAATTTCCGGCTTTTACAAATGACGTATTTTTGGCGAGTGTATATGGAGGAGTATTTTTAGGAATAGGGACAGGAATTGTATTAAATGCAAATGCCACAACTGGAGGAACAGAATTAGTTAGTAGCTTAATAAAAACATATAATTTAAATATAAAAACTAGTAGCCTTATAATGATTATAGATTCTTCTATTGTCCTATTAAATGTAGTTGTTTTTAAAGAGATAGAAATTGGTTTATATTCAGCAATAGCAATCATTTTAATGGGAAAGGTTCTAGATCTTATAGTAGAAGGTACAGATTTTTCAAAACTAATATTTATTATATCCGAAAAAAATGATAAAATATCTAAAGAGATAGGTGAATATATAAAACGAGGTACAACTGGAATATATGGTAAGGGAATGTTTGAGGATAAAGATAGATTAGTATTAATGTGTGCAGCAGGAAGAGGAGATGTACTAAAAATAAAACACATTGTACAAGAAAATGATAAGGATGCTTTTATAATTATAACAAATGCAAGAGAAGTTTTAGGAAAAGGATTTAAGTAGGAGGAATATATGAAACAGCAAGAATTTTTATTAGAAAATTATAGTTCATTTAATTTAAGAGATATATTTGAATGCGGACAATGCTTTAGATGGAATGAGGAAGAAGATGGAAGCTATACAGGAGTTTTTGGTAACAATGTAATAAATGTTAGTAAAACAACTAAAGGAATATATTTTAAAGGTGTTTGCGAAAAAGATATTGTTAATACTGTAATAGATTATTTTGACTTAGATAGAGATTATAATGAAATAAAACGAACATTGGCGAAAGTAGATAATAACATGAAAGAGAGTATAAAGTATGGAGAAGGCATTAGAATTTTGAACCAAGATTTATGGGAAACTATAATTTCATTTATAATATCAGCTAATAACAATATTCCAAGAATTAAAGGGATTATAGAGAGATTATCTAAGAAATATGGTAGAAAAATAGAATACAATAATAAAGAATATTATACTTTCCCAACACCAGAGGAATTAAGCAATGTTTCTGTTCAAGAATATAGAGAATTGGGCTTAGGATTTAGAGATATTAGATTATATGAGACTACTAAAATGATTTTAAATAAGGATGTAGATATTTCAAAATTAAATGAAATAAAGGATACAAACCAAGTAAGAGATGAGCTATTAAAACTTTCTGGCGTTGGTCCGAAAGTTGCAGATTGTATTTTGCTATTTTCTACATTAAAAAGATTTGATGTATTTCCTATTGATGTATGGGTAAGGAGAGTTATGAATGATTTATATATTCATAAAGAAGATGAGAAAAATGTAAGCAAAAAAGAAATATTAAAATTAGCAAATGATAAATTTGGAAATTTAGAAGGAATAGCTCAGCAATATCTATTTTATTGGAGAAGAGAACTAGGATAAGTTCTCTTCTCTATTACTATATAGAAATTACCCAAACCACAGAGAAACTTAATATTTAAAAGCGAGAAAAATGTCGAAAAATGGAGAAAAAAGGAGATAATCGAAAATAATAAATAAAAATAACAAATAACTATTTACAAACGCAAAATAATGTGATATATAAAAGACAGATTTATTCTAAATCGTTTTTTTATATCAAAACTCATTTCAAATAATTTATAATCTAAATAAAACCCTTAATAAAAAAGTTAATAATAGTAGGAGGTGGTGCTTTTCCTATAATTAAATAAACTCCAATTTATTATACATGTCTATTTGCGGTTTAGAATAAATCTATAATTATATTTAGGAGAATAAATTTGTTATCAATAGTAAATACAATTGCATTAAATGGTACAGAAGGTACTGTAGTAGAAGCACAGGTAGATTTATCAGCAGGAATACCACATTGGGATATGGTAGGTATGCTAGGAACAAGCATAAAAGAATCAAAAGAAAGAATAACTGTTGCTATAAAAAATAGTGGAATAAAACTAGTGGGAAAAAAGATAAGTGTAAATTTAGCACCAGCAGAGATAAGAAAAGAAGGCTCCTCGTTTGATTTAGCAATAGCAGTAGGAATTTTAATTAATTTAGGAATAATAAAAAAGGAATGTATTAATTCAGCCGTTTTTATAGGTGAAATATCATATAGTGGAAAAATTAATTCTGTAAAAGGTGCATTACCCATGTGCTTAGCAGCACAAAAAAATGGATTTAAAAGGGTATATATACCAAATTCTAATATTAATGAAGCTAAGTTAGTAAATAATTTAGAAATCGTAAGTGTTAATTCTTTAAAAGATTTAATTCAAAAAATTAATTCTAAAATATCCATAGAAAAAAATATAAGTCAAATAGAACGTTATGCTAAAGTAGAGTATGATATAGATTTTGCAGAGATTTATGGTCAAGAAAAGGCTAAAAGAGCACTCGAGATTGTGGCGGCAGGAAATCATAATTGTCTATTAATTGGTCCACCAGGTGTTGGTAAAACAATGCTTGCAAAAAGATTAATAACGATATTTCCTAAGCTTACTTATGATGAAATTATAGAAATAACAAAAACTAATAGTATACTTGGCCTAACCAAAGAAAATGAAATTATAAATAAAAGACCTTTTATAGAGGTAAATCCAAATATAACTTTAGCATCATTTATTGGCGGTGGGAGAAATCCAATGCCGGGTGCAATTACATTAGCTAATTTAGGAATATTATTTATGGATGAATTTGCAGAATTTGATAGTAAAAAATTAGAGATCTTAAGAACTATACTAGATTTGCATGCTATAAAATTAGATAGGGTACATGCATCTGTAAAATATCCGTGTAAGTTTGTTTTGATGGCTGCTATGAATCCTTGTCCATGTGGTTACTTTGGAAGTCATGATAAAAAATGTACTTGTTCGGAAACTAAAATAAAAAGGTATTTATCAAAGTTAAGTGGTCCAATAATGGATAGGATTGATATACAATTAAATATATCAAATGTTGAATATTCAGAGATATATACTAATAAAAAAATAGAGAAAAGTGAAGAGATTAGAAAAAGAGTTGAAGAAGCAAGGAAGATTCAACTATTAAGATTTGAAAAAGAAGACATAAGCACGAATTCTGAAATGAACACTTCTCAAATAAAAAAGTATTGTATCTTAGATAAAGAATGTAAAAGCTTTTTAGAAAGAGTATATGAAAAATATAAACTTAATATAAGAACATATAATAATATTTTAAAAATAGCACGAACTATTGCAGATTTAAGTAATAACGAGAGGATAGACGTATCTTGTATAGCAGAGGCAATTCAATATAAGGTTGATAATAAATTTTATAAAAAGGAAGTGTAAAGAAATAATAACTATAAATTATAAAGAGAGCACATATCCAAGAGAATTATTAAAATTGAAATCACCACCATTAAACTTATATGTGGAAGGAAATTTCGAGTTGTTAAATAAAGAGATTATTGCAATTGTCGGATCAAGAAATTGTAGTGAATATGGTTGGAAACAAGCAAAAAAATTTTCAACAGCGTTATCTCAAAATGGAATATGTATTATAAGTGGATTAGCAATAGGAATTGATTCAATTTCACACATATCTGCTATGAATAATGCTGGAAAAACTATAGCTGTTTTAGGTGCTGGATTTAATAATATATATCCAAAGGAAAATAAGGAATTATTTAATAAAATATTAGAAAATAACGGGTGTGTTATATCAGAGTATCCACCAGAAGAAAAGGTTAATACTAAAAATTTCCCAAGAAGAAACGAAATAATTAGTGCACTAGCTTTTGGTGTATTAGTTATAGAAGCAGGATACAGAAGTGGAAGTACAATTACTGCTAATTTAGCTTTTAAGCAAGGAAAAAAGGTATTTGCTATTCCAAGTAATATAGATAGTAAATTAGGAATAGGAACTAATTCATTAATACAGAAAGGAGCAAAACTGGTAACTAATGTAAAAGACATATTAAGAGAAATAAATATGAATAAATGTAAAGATATTGAACAGGAATGGAAATATGAAAGTAAGAATGTTCCTATTAAATATAAAAACGTTTATGAAATTATTGGTAATATGCCAATAGATATTAATACTATATGTAGAAGAGCAGAACTACCAATACAAGATGTTAGTGAACAATTAACTATGTTAGAGTTAAATGAATACATTAGAGCATTACCAGGAGATATGTTTGTAAAGGTATGAATAAACTAGGAAAAAAAGGTGAAGATACAGCTTCCCGCTATTTAGAAAAAATGAAATATAAGATTTTAAAAAGAAATTATAGAAACAGAAGAGGAGAGATAGATATAATTGCTTCTTATAATAGAACTCTTGTTATAGTAGAAGTTAAAGCGAGAAGTAATAACAGATTTGGATATCCAATAGATGCTGTAGATGAAATTAAGATAAATAAGATAAAAGAATGTACGAAATACTACTTATATAAAGAAAAAATACAATTTTCTGAAATTAGGTTTGATGTGATAGAGATTTATCAAATAAAAGAGCATTACGTAGTAAACCATATAAAAAACGCCTTTTAAGAGGTTTGACAAACTCAAAAAAAGATAATAAAGTTATAATTGGTGTAAAGGAGTTGATATAGATTTATTTCTTTGACTAAGAAAGGAGATGTTACTATGGAAGGATTTTACCATAGTGTACAGCTACGTGAGAAGAAGAAGGAAGGAGCAAAAGTCAAATTTAATGTACGGATTAGTATGCGTATGTATGGCTGGCTCGATGAAGTAAAAGTACTTATTATTGGCGATAAAACACAGGAAGTACATTTGGAATATATGAAACAAGAAGATGATGAATATGCCTATTTTGAAAAAGAAATATTTCTGAACACAAGGGCAATTTATCGGTACAGATTTTCGTTTAGGTCCGAATGGACAAAGTATTATGAAACCAGCTTTTCAAAGCTATCTGTCAATTTTGCAGCACCTGAATGGGCAAAAGGTGCAACAATGTACCATATAATGCCTGATAGGTTTTGCAGAGATTATAGTTTGCAAATTGAAGAGTTTGGAAAGCGAAAAATCCATAAATCTTGGGATGAACTACCACTTGTAGGTCCTGACGAAAATGGTGAGTGGGCTAGAGATTCCTATGGAGGGAATTTTAGAGGAATCGAAAGTAAATTGGACTACCTTCAAAAACTGAAAATAGATATTATTTATTTTGGTCCAATATTTACAGCTTCCTCCAACCACAAATATGATGCTGATGATTTTGAAAAGCTAGACCCTTATTTTGGGAATGAAGAAGACCTTAAGCGTCTATTCGAAGCTCTTCATCGTAAGCATATGAAAGGAATTGTGGATGTAGCCTTTAACCATGCTGGCAAGGACAGCAAATATTACAATAAGTCTGGGATGTATGAGGAACCAGGTGCCTACCAAGGTCAAAATTCAAGATATTTTCCATTTTTCAAGACTAGAATTGAGAATGGTAAAATAATTTTTGATTATTGGTGGAATATACCAGACGAAGTAGTCTTCGACAAAGACTCAAAAGAATTCCAAGAATATATATGCGGACCAAGAGGAATAATTGCTTGGCTGTTCTCGCTCGGAATAGATGGTATTCGAGTTGATGTAGCAGATGACCTGACTGATTATTTTATCAATCTCATGGCAGAAGCTTGCAGAAGAAATAAACCAGATTTCCTTATGATACTAGAAGTCTGGAAAAATCCATTCAGAATGAATAGAGGCTATATTTCTGATGGGAAGAGTGCTCATTCAACTATGAATTACTATCTGATGGCTCCTGTAATGGATTATCTGAATTTGCAAGATGAAGTTTATCTGCAAGAAAAAATCAATGAGGAATTTGAGGAGTATCCAGATGATACAATTTTTACCGAAATGAATTTTACCTCTACTCATGACATGAGTAGACAGGTAAATCTGTTTGCTGACGAAAGATATTTCAGAGAGCAAGGAGATGAGCAAAGGGAGTGGCCTTGGAACCTTAAAGATGAATACGACAGGCAATGGCAATCAACATACGTCTTACCAAAAGAGGCGTATAAGAGAGCCAAGAAAATGTTAAAATTAGAAGATTTCATTTTAACATTTTGGCCGGGGATATTTTCAATTTTCTATGGGGATGAAGTTGGTATTCAGGGATATGGAAATCTTGCTAACAGGAAATCTTTCCCGTGGAATAGAATTGACAAAGATATCTTGTCATATAAAAGAAAAATGCTGAAGATTCGCAGAAAATATAAATTTTTGCGAACCGCAGCTACAAATGTCTTGGAACTTACCAAAGACAAATTTGTATTCGAGAGGGTAAATACTAATAAAAAGAATAACCCAGAAGATTACGATAAAATTATTGTAGTAGTCAATAATGGTTATGCAGATTTACCTTTAGAATACATGAAAATGGAAGGCAGAATAATTGAATCACATAATTATAACAGTACTAAAAATGTAATTTGCTCTAAAGGGGCAGTTGCAATATTAATTTACTAATCTTCTTTCACACCAAGAACAGTTGCAGAGTAAAAAAACTCTGCAACTGTTTTCTTTTTTTATAAATAATAAATTTAAAATTGACAATAAAATATATAAGTGATTTAAGTGTAATACCATCAACTGCTATAATAACTTATTATTGTTCAAGAATGAATGTAAGAAAAAGACAATTACTTATAAATTTAGAAGATAATGAATATACAATAAGCTCAGGTGCTATGCAATGGTCTGTTGGTAATGTTGAAGTTGTAGCAGGTGTTAAAGGAGTCGGAGATTTTTTTGGTAAAGCAATATAGTGTAGTGTTACTAAAGAAAGTGCTGTAAAACCAAAATATAGAGGAATAGGAAAAGTATTAATGGTGCCAGTAAGAAATTTAACAACAGCATCAGCTACTTCAATATCTAGATAATGTAAAAATAAAAAAACTTCGAAAGTATAAAACTTCCGAAGTATATATTTGATAAATATTATCTCTTTGAGAATTGTGGAGCTTTTCTAGCTTTTTTAAGACCATATTTCTTTCTTTCCTTCATACGAGGATCTCTTGTTAAGAAACCGTTTGATTTTAAAGCTGGTCTGTATTCTGAATTAGCTTCATTTAAAGCTCTAGCTATACCATGTCTTATAGCTCCTGCTTGACCTGTAAATCCTCCACCTTGAACTTTACAAATAACATCAAATTTATCTGCTGTATTTGTTACGTTTAAAGGTTGTTTTACAATATATTTTAATGTTTCTAAACCAAAATATTCATCTAAATTTTTTCCGTTTACTGTTATATTTCCTTTTCCTTCAACTAATCTAACTCTAGCTATTGCATTTTTTCTTCTACCTGTTCCATAGAACATTATTTTTTCTCCTGCCTTTGCCATTTAAAAATTCCTCCTTAATTTTTTAAGGGATATACCCTATAATTCTATATTAGAAATTCCATATTTCTGGTTTTTGAGCCATGTTTTCATGTTCGCTACCAGCATATACTCTTAATTTCTTTAACATTTTTCTTCCTAAAGAATTGTGTGGAAGCATCCCTTTAACAGCAATCATCATTGCTCTTTCTGGTTTTTCTGCCATCATAACTCTTGCAGAAGTTTCTTTTAATCCTCCTGGATATCCAGAATGACGTCTATAGAATTTTTGATCTAATTTTTTTCCTGTAAATGTTGCTTCTGAACAGTTTATTATAATTACGTGATCACCAACATCTAAGTTTGGTGTATAAGTTGGTTTGTGTTTTCCTCTTAATAATCTTGCAGCCTCTGTTGCAACTCTACCAACTGGTTTATTTGCTGCATCTAAAATATACCATTTACTTTCGATTTCATTTCCTTTTACACTATATGTAGTATTATTCATGGTAAAATTACCCTCCATTCAAATTTTTAATTTATATAATAAGCTTTAAATATATAAACTACCGGGGAGAGGCTTATATAATTATTACTTATTGACTATTTTAAGGCTAATTCATAAAATTAGCATAATAATTTTAATACAAGAACCCTAAAAAGTCAAGGTTTTTTGAAAGAAAATCAAAAAAATCCAATGATATAAGTAAATTAGAGTTGAATAAATTATGTAAAACTAGTATAATAATAGTTAGCTATCAAAAAAGTTGACAAGGGGAGGACATAACACATGAGGGAAATCATTGTTAAAAATGGCAAAGTATTTTTCAAAGATGAATTACAACAAGAGAAAGGAGAATTTCCAAAACCCGAGATGTCTTTGCGGCATATCCAGGTAGATAAGCAAGGATTAAATGCTTACCTAGAGGATATAAACAACAAAGATATAAAATTCATAAGCATGAGTGCCAAGATTTTTGGGAAAGAAGGCACTTATGACATTTTAATTAAAGAAGCACAATTACCTTCAAAAGTCGGAGTAAACCTAGAAGGACTTAATGTAAAGAAGAAACTTCGAGAATCTACAGGTTTAAAAGCAACTATTCATTTAGAAGAAGGCGTATTTCTTGCCCTGACGGGAAAGAAGATGCAACCCGGAGATTTCTTTTTCGAAAAAGTTTTAGTAGACGGGCAAATCATAGAAATGCCAATAAATGTCGAAAGAGTAATTGATGGGCTAGATGGCCTTTATCAGATTGTGATCGATAGAGATGGAGATTGGGGGTATAATGTGTGAGCAAAGGGCGCTGATGTAAAGCGCCTTTTTGCTTTTTAAAGTAAAACGTATTGTTTAAAATGTAAAATGATTGATAGTCAAAATAGTGACCAATATTGCCATAATTATGTAAATTGTGATATAATGGAAATGTAGCGAAAATGTTAAAGATTCATAAATTATTAAAAAGGAGGAGTATAATAGTATGAATCGAGAACTGGTAACGGGGCGGTATGATGCCAAACTGGTAAAAGAAAAGGAAAAAGAATTGAAACTGATTTCAACTGAACCAGTGACTTTCAGTCAGTGGGCACGATTTCTAGCATTCAAGACAGAAAGGCTCACTATCGAAGATAGTGACTTTATCTTTGTGGCGAGTAGCTCATTATTCTGCATTAAAAAACCGTACAGGAAGATGCCAATAATAGTCTACAGGCAAGATGGAGATGCACATGCATTTCTTCCGGCACAGCCTACAATAGAATTTATAGCTACTGGAGATGGTGCCGGAAATAAAGAAAATTTTTATTACGTTGTTTCTACAGAGGGACACGTAGGATATGTTGTCAAATATAATCCGGAATGGGATGAGATCAAAGGACCTGAAATTATTGGAAATAATCCGATGAAAGCATCCTGTGTGGATGAACTCTATCTCAAAGAGAGAGATTTTGTTTTTCAGGCAGGACGAAGGCTGAGAACCGGTGATTATTGCTGCAGTAAAAATTCAGGACTGATAGAGAAAGCACAAACGCTTTTTGGAAAAGCAAAAGGTGGAAGGGAAGTAAATATCCCCGAAGCTTTGACTGAAAAATCAGGTGAGCTCTGTACTGAACCGGTATCATTTCAGGTGAAAAGTACAAGCCTTCAAAAAGGAGTGCAGACAATCTATACGACTGATGGTCGAACTGGATACAACATCATTAACAGGAACGATGCAGGTTTCCTTTTCTAATTTCTAACCAGCTACAAACCCACTAATCAATAATCGAATTATTGATTGGTGGGTTTTCTTGTTATAATAAAAACAGTACTAATAAATCACATTTTAGACATTGTAATTTACTACCAAATACTATATAATTAAACAGCAGTAAGGAGAGTACAATGGATAAAAATATACTAATAACAGAAAAGCCATCTGTAGCTATGCAAATGGCAAAAGCGTTAAAAATAAATACTACAAGAAAAGATGGATATTTGGAAAGTAATGAATGGATAGTAACATGGTGTGTAGGACATCTAGTAACAATGAGTTATCCAGAAAAATATGATGAAAAATTAAAATTCTGGAGATTAGATACACTACCATTTATACCAAAGGAATGGAAATATGAAGTTATTCCAAATGTACAAAAACAATTTAATATAATAAAAGAATTATTAAATAGAGAAGATGTTAAAACTATATATGTAAGCACCGACTCTGGGCGTGAAGGGGAATATATATATCGTTTAGTAGATCAAATGATACATCCAGAGGGAAAAAATAAAAAAAGAGTATGGATAGATTCACAAACAGAGGAAGAAGTAATAAAAGGAATAAAAAATGCAAAAGACTTATCAGAATATGATAGTCTATCAGATGCAGCATATTTAAGAGCAAAAGAAGATTATTTAATAGGAATTAACTTCTCAAGATTACTTTCAATTATTTATGGCAGAAAATTAGCAAAAGAAATAAATGAAGATAAAGCATCTATTTCAGTAGGAAGAGTTATGACATGTGTACTTGGAATGGTAGTTTCAAGAGAAAGAGAAATACGAAATTTTGTTAAAACTAAATATTATAAAATAATAGGAAAAATTGGAGATGAAAAATCTAATTTTGAAGCGGAATGGAAAGTAACTGAAGATTCAAAATTGTATAATTCCAACAAATTATACAATGATAATGGATTCAAAAAATTAGATGACGCAAAAGCTTTTATTTTATCATTAAAAGATAAAGAGGCAATTGTAAAAGAAGTTAAGAAAAGTAAACAAAAAGAAAATCCACCATTATTATTTAATTTAGCAGAAATTCAAAATGAGTGTACAAAAAGATTCAAAATAAAGCCTGATGAAACACTAGAAATTATACAAAACTTATATGAAAATAAATTAGTAACATATCCAAGAACAGATGCGAGAGTTCTTTCAACTGCAGTTGCAAAAGAAATTACGAAAAACTTAAATGGAATTACTAAAGGGTTTAAAAATGAAGAAATCCAAGGCTATTTAAAAAAGATGATTGACGAGAAATATTCTACTAATTTAATAAAAACAAAATATGTAAATGACAGTAAAATAACAGATCATTATGCAATAATTCCAACTGGGCAAGGGTATGATAATTATGATAAGTTACCAAAATTACAAAAAGACATTTATGAATTAATCGTAAAAAGGTTTTTAGCAATATTTTATCCTGCTGCAGAATATAGCAAAGTTTCAGTAACTATAGATATAGATAAAGAATCTTTTTTTGCAAATGGTAAAGTTTGTACCAAAGAAGGGTATCTAGAAATATTAAAACCAACTAAAGCCAAGAATTCAGAAGATAATGACATCTCGATTTTGACAACCTTAAAGAAAAATTCGAAAATCAATGTGCAAAATTTTGAAACAAAAGATGCAGAAACTTCACCACCTTCAAGATACAATTCTGGGTCAATAATACTTGCTATGGAAAATGCCGGAAAATTAATTGAAGATGAGGAATTAAGAGAACAAATAAAAGGTGCAGGAATAGGGACAAGTGCAACAAGAGCAGAAATTATAAAAAAACTGGAAAAAATAAAATATATTGCAATAAATTCAAAAACACAAATAATAACACCTACTAATAAGGGTGAAGCAATTTATGATATTGTAAATTACTCTATGCCGGATATGTTAAATCCAAAATTAACAGCAAGTTGGGAAAAAGGCTTAGATATGGTTGCTAAAAAAGAAATAAAATCTGATGAATTTACAATGAAATTAGAAAAATATATAAAATCTAAATTTGATAAATTAGTTATTAAAATGTAAAGGAAGAACAAAATGATAAATATCGATAATGCGAAAGAAGAATTTATTAGATATAGAAATTTATTCGATAAAGACAATGCAAATATAGAACGCAAATATATTCATACAATAAATGTAATGAATTTAAGTGAAACAATAGCTAAAAGTTTAAATTTAAACGAAGAAGAAATAAAACTTTCAAAACTTATTGCACTTTTACATGATATTGCAAGATTTGAAGAATATAAAGCAGTAAAAAAAGAAACTACATTTGTAAATTTTGAAACATATGACCATGCAAGTAGAGGTGTAGAAATCTTAAAAGAAAATAATTTTATAAGAAAGTTTATACAAGAGAATAAATATGATGATATAATATATGTAGCAATTAGAAATCATAACAAAAATAAGATAGAAGATAATTTAACAGAAGAAAAAATATTATATTGTAAAATTCTAAGAGATGCAGACAAATTAGATATTTTAAGATTGTCAGCAACAACATATTGGAAAAATGAAACTGAAAAAGTAGAGACAGCAATGATAAATAAAGAAATGCTAACAGAATTTTGTAATCATCATACTATAGATACATCAAAGATAACTGAAAACACACAATTAGATAAGTTAGTAAAAGTTATTGCATTTATCTATGATTTACAATATAAAAAAAGTTTTGAAATATTAAAAGAAAAAGATTATTTTAATAAAATAATTGATAAATTTGATTTTAAAGAAAAGCAAACTAAACAAAGTATTTTAGATATGAAGAAAATTGGAAATGAATTTATAAATTCTAAGATATAAATGGTGGTGATTAAATGAAATTAGGATTAGCTATGTCTGGTGGAGGAATAAAAGGTGCTGCACATATAGGTGTAATACAGGCCTTGCAAGAAGAAAATATAAAAGTAGATATTGTAGGCGGTACAAGCATAGGAAGTATTGTGGCAGCTCTTTATGCAATGGAATATACTCCAAACGAAATGCTTAAATTATTTAATTACTTTTCAAAGTTGATATTTAAAAATAGTGCAATGTATACAGATCCTAGAGGGAAAAAATTGCTAAGTATACAAGCAGGCGGGTTGTATTCTGGAGAAAATATTGCATTTGCAATAGAAGAGGCTGGAAAATATAAAAAGATAAAAAAATTGAAAGATTTAAAAGTTCCAATAGTTATTCCAGCAGTTGATTTAAGAGATTCAGAAAAATATGTTTTTACAAATATGGAAAAAATTAATGATAAATATTTAAATAAAGCAGATATATCTGTAGCGGTAAGAGCAAGTTCATCATATCCAGCTATTTTTGCACCATGTATTTATAATAAACATAAATTTGTAGATGGTGGAATACTGGATAATATACCTGTTGAAGAAGTTAAAAAAATAGGGGCAGATAAAGTTATTGCTGTAAGATTTAAATTAAATAAGACATCAAGAACAATCGGCTTAAGATCTACTTTAAATAAAGCAATAGATATAATGTTTTCAAAGATTGAAGGAGAAGAAGTAAAAAAAGCAGATTATGTAATAGAAATCGATACACAAGATGTAAATCCGTTTGATTTTAAACAATCTAATAAATGTTATAAATACGGATATTTACAAGCAAAAAAGGAAATAGATAATATTAAAAAAATGATATATAAGGAGGATTAATATGTCAAAAGTAATTAACGAATATGTAAAATGGGTTGGAAAAACAGATTGGGAACTAAAAAAATTTCATGGAGATGAATATAACACAATAAATGGTTCATCATATAATAGTTATTTAATAGAGGATGAAAAAGTTGTTTTAATAGATACAGCTTGGAAACCATTTGACGAAGAATTTGTAGAAAATTTAAAGAAAGAAATTGATTTAAATAAAATAGATTATATAATTGCAAATCATGGAGAAGTAGATCATAGTGGAAGTTTGCCAAAACTTATGAAAGAAATACCAAATACACCAATTTATTGTACAGCAAATGGTGTTAAATCAATAAAAGGACAATACCATGAAGATTGGAATTTTGTAACTGTAAAAACAGGAGATACATTAAATATAGGAAAACATACACTAACATTTATAGAAGCTCCAATGCTTCACTGGCCAGATACAATGTTTACTTATATGGATAAAGAAAATATATTATTTAGTAATGATGCTTTTGGACAACATATTGCATCAGAATATTTATATGCAGATGAAATAAATCCATGTGTTTTATATAGTGAGGCAATAAAATATTATGCAAATATTGTTGCACCATTTAGTATGATGGTAAAAAATAAAATAAATGAAATTTTAAAAATGAATATACCAATTAATATGATATGCCCAAGCCATGGTCTTATTTGGAGAGAAAATCCATCAGATATAATTAATAGATATTATAAATGGGCAGATAACTATTCAGAAAATCAAATTACAATATTATATGATACTATGTGGAATGACACTAGAAAAATGGCAGAAGCAATTGCTAAAGGAATAAAGGAAGCTAATAAAGAAATAGAAGTAAAAATAATAAATACTGCAAAATCAGATAAAACTGAAATTGTAGCAGAAGTATTTAAATCTAAAGAAATAGTTGTTGGTTCACCAACTGTAAATAATGGATATTTATATTCTATAGCAGGAATAATGGAAATGATTAAAGGATTAAAATTAAAAACCAAAAAGGCCGCAGCTTTTGGAAGCTATGGTTGGAGTGGTGAAGCAGTAAAATTGTTAAATGAAGAATTAAAAAAAGCTGGTTTTACACTTATCAATGATGGATTAAGATGTATGTGGACACCAACAGAAGAAAATATTAAAGAATGCATAGATTTTGGTAAAGAAATAGCTAAAGCTTGCGAATAAATTATTTTTTGATATATTACAAGAAAAAGCTACAATATACACCTTTTGTAACTAGAAAACATAATATATAGCAAAAGCGTTATGAAAGGTGGTATATGATTATGCAAAGTTACATAGTAAATGGTGGGGAAAAAATAGAAGGAGAAATAAAATCTTCTGGATCTAAAAATTCTTCACTACCAATATTAGCTGCAACTATTTTAAATAAAGGCAAGACAGTCTTAAAAAATGTACCAGATATTCATGATACCAAGATTATGTTTGATATTATGAGATTATTAGGATGTAAAATAAACCAAGAAAAAAATAAAATTATAATAGATTCTAGCAATATAGATAATTATGAAATTCCTGATGAATTAATGAGACAAATGAGATCATCTGTAATTTTGGCGGGAGCAATATTAAGTAGAGTAAAGAAAGCAACATTTTCATATCCAGGTGGGTGTGATATAGGTGCTAGGCCAATTGATTTACATTTAAAGGCATTTAAAGATTTAGGAATAACTATAAAAGAAGAAAATGGAGAAATATTTTGCGATTCTAGCAACATGGTAGCTGGCACAATTACATTAGATTTCCCAAGTGTAGGAGCAACAGAAAATATAATATTGGCAGCAGCACTTTCAAATAAAGTAATATATATAAAAAATGCAGCTATGGAACCAGAGATAGTGGACTTACAAAATTATATAAATAAATTAGGTGGCTCTGTTTCTGGAGCAGGAACAAAGGATATAAAGATCGTTGGCGTAGAAAAGTTAGAAGCAAATATAGAGTATGAAATAATGCCAGATAGAATAGAAATAGGTACTTTATTATGTGCAGCAGCCATTACAAATGGAAATATAACTATTAAAAACGTTAGAATAGAACATATTATTCCAATTGTATATAAATTAGAGGAAATGGGATGTGAAATTAACCTTAAAGAAAAAGAAATTAATTTAATATCAAAAAATAGATTAAAATCATGCAATTTAAAAACAATGCCATATCCCGGTTTCCCAACAGATATGCAGCCGATAATAGCAAGCTGTTTAGGAGTAGCTAAAGGAACGTCCATTATAGTAGAAAATATATTCGAAAATAGATACAAGTATTTGTCTGAATTAAAAAGAATGGGAACTAGAGTAACAATAGAAGGAAGAACAGCTATAATAAAAGGAATAAAAAGGTATAATGCGGCAAAAGTAGAAGCAACAGATTTAAGAGGAGGAGCATCATTGGTATTAGCGGCATTAAATGCAAAAGGAAAAACTGTTATATCTAATATAGGATATATTTTACGTGGATATGAAAATATAGATGAAAAATTACGAAGATTAGGGGCAAATATATACGTAGGAGAAGGTGAAATAATTGAAAAAGAAAAAAAATAATGAATTAGATTTTTATTATTTAAGTAAAGACAATAAGAATAAAAGGGTGCAGAATAAAAAGAAGCACCCTAAAAAGAAACTAAAAAAGGTAAATCCTGAACCTATGAATGATGATATGTTCAATATAGATAATGAGATAGTTATAGGAGTTACTGTATTACCACCTAAAAATGGAAAGAGCGGTAAAAAAAATCAGTCAAAAAAGAAAGTTAAGAAACAAAAAAATAAAAAACAAGATGTTAGACCACAAAATAAGTTTGATGTAACCGATAAAGAGCCTAACAAAGTTCGACCAGCACAAAAAGGACAAGCTAAGAAAAATAAGAATGTAAAACGAATTCCATATGAGGAAGAAAGAAAAAGAAGACAAAAAAGAGAAAAAAGATTTAGAATATTAAAAATTATATTGAAAATATTACTTCTTTTTGCAATAATTATAGGAATATTACTATTTTTGTTTATTTCACCAGTATTTAATATTAAAAAGATAAATGTACAAGGAAACAGTAAAATCAATACAGAAGAAATAGAAAGTTTATCAAAAATAAATATGAATGAAAATATATTTAGATTTTCCTCTAGACAAATTGAAGAAAATGTAAAAGAAAATGCGTATATAGATACAGTAGAAGTGAAAAGAAAAATTCCTAATACTGTAGAAATTATTGTAACAGAAAGAGAGACGAAATATCAATTAGAATATGGAAATGCTTTTGTTTATATAGATGGAAACGGAAATATATTAGAAATATCAAACGAAAATGCAAATCTACCTATAATTCGAGGATACTCAACAGCCCAAGAGAATATACAAGTAGGAAACAAATTAGTAGATGAAGATTGTAATAAGTTATTAACGGTAGAAAAATTTTTAAGGGCAGCAAAAAGTAATGAAATTTATGATATAATTACATACATAGATATTTCGAATGATAAAGATTACAAATTTGAATTACCTTCAAAAGGTAAAGTAGCTTATTTGGGTGATGAGACAAATATAAATGACAAGATTCTAACATTAAAAGAAATATTAACTAGAGAAGAGGGCAAAAACGGACAAATATTTATTAACGATTCAAATAAGATGCCATATTTTAGAGAAAATGTGTAAAGGAGGGTTATTTTGAAAATCAAATATAACAAAAAGAATTTAAGTATAAGTATAGTAATAGGCATATTATGTATATTATTAACATTTGGAATAGTAGTTCAAATTAGGACTGTACAAAGCAATATTAGTATTTCAAATCCAGACTATGCAAATAATGACTTAAGAGATCAAGTGCTAAAAAGTAAAGAGAAATATGATAATGCATTTGCAGAACTAGAAAAAGTAAATAAGGAACTAGAGAAATATAGAACAAAAGTAACAGATAATGACAGCAGTGCTTCAGAAAAGCAAGAAGAACTTAAAAAAGATAATGCAATATTGGGATTAAATGATGTAACAGGAGAAGGAGTTGTAATTACATTAAAAGATAATCAAACTGCTAGTGTTTCTTCTGTAACTGCTGGAGATGATATAAGCAATTATTTAGTTCATGAAATTGATCTATTAAAAATTGTAAATGAATTAAAAAATGCGGGTGCAATAGCAATATCAATAAATGATCAACGAATAATTCCTACTACTTCAATTAATTGTGCAGGTAACATTACAAGGGTAAATGGAGAAATTGTAGGTACACCTTTTGTTATAAAAGCAGTTGGAGGTAGTTTTGATACATTAGAAAGACCTGGCGGATACATAGACTGGTTAAGAGAAGACTATGGAATAGATATTACCGTAAAAAAACAAAGCAATGTAACAATAGAAAAATATAATGGAGTTATAAATTTCAAATATGCACAAGAAGCAAAATAGGAGGTGAAAATAATCTTGAAAGAAATTAAAAAAGGAAAAATCACAATGACAGTAATAATTGGAATAATGTGCTTTATTCTAGTATATGTAATGTTTATGCAATTTAAAGTTGTAAATCAAACAGATATTACTTCTTTAACTACAAAAAGAGAAAGTGAGTTAAGAGAAGAATTAGATTCTTGGCAAAGTAAATATGAAGATACTGCAAATCAGTTAGAACAAGCTAAAACAAATTTAGAAGAATATAAAAATAAGATTGATGATACTCAGGCTGCATCTGAGTTATTAGATAAGGAATTGCAACAAGCAGATTTGTATTTAGGAAAGACTGATGTAGAGGGAGCAGGAATTATTATAAATTTATCAGATGGTACCTCTAACATAATTGCAGAAGATTTAATAAATTTAATGAATGAACTAAAAACTGCAGAGGCAGAAGCAATATCTGTTAATGGACAAAGGGTAACTAATTTAACAGAGTTTGCTGATGTAGATTCTTACATAGTGGTTAATGGTACAAGATTATCTTCACCTTATACCATACAAGTAATTGGAAATCAGAAATACTTAGAAAGTGGTATTACTGCTAAAGGTGGTTTTTCTGATGATATGACATCAAATGGAAAAAATATATCAATTACAGAAGATAATAATATTAAGATTTTAAAATATGATGGTGATTTCGAGATAGATGAGGGAATTACTATAGATTAAAAGAGGAGGAATTAAATTGGTTTTAATAGCGATATTAGTTGGATGTATAATAGGTGCAATTTTAGGACTTAATTCACCATTAATACCATATTCTGTTTCTGGATATTTAGCTATTGGAATAATGGCAGCACTAGACTCAGTTTTTGGAGGTATAAAATCTGTAGTACAAAAGAATTTCGATATGAAAGTTTTTGTTTCAGGATTTTTTATAAATAGTATAACAGCTGTTTTATTAACATTTTTGGGAAATAAATTAAATGTAGATATTTCTCTTGCAGCCATTATAGTATTTGTAGGTAGAATATTTATAGATTTAGCTATAATACGTAGATACTACATTGAAAAATGGACTAATTGGATGGAGAAAAAACAAAAAGAAAAATCAATTAAAAAAGCATAAAATATGAAAAAACGCACAAATATAAGAAGGAGAACTGAAAAATAAATAGAATATTAATAAAAGGACATTAGTCCTTTTATTAATTATCATTTTATGGCGAAAAATGTCAAAATTTATAACAAATATTTTATTACATCATTATTACAAAAAGGTTACAAAAATATAACAACAACTATTGACATTTTATTTAAAATATAATATTCTATCACTAGTTAAGAGATAAGTAAATTGGAGGAGACCTAACTTGGCAATAGGAGATATAATCGTTGGAATAGATATTGGAACTTCAAGAATTGCAGCAGTTGTGGGAGAAGTAAATAATTTTAATCAAATAGAAATTATTTGCAGTAGTTCCTATAAATGCACAGGTATTAAGAAAACAAAAATTATTAATGAAGAAGAAGTTTCAAATAGTTTAGTAAAAGTATTAGACAAAATAGAAGATGAATCAGGATTAAGAGTAAACTCTGCATATGTTACTATTCCTGGTAAATATACAACAATAGTACAAAATAGTATAACAAAAGAAGCAAGAGATAAATATTCAGGAATATCATTAAGAGATGTACAAACAGCAATTATGCAAGTTAAAGATATAGATATTCCAGAAGGAAAAGTCTCAATAGATATAGTCCCAGATAAATTTATTTTAGATACTGGAAAGACTACAGAAGATCCAGTAGGAAGTTTGAGCTCAAGCTTTACATTAAAAGCTCAAATTATATTAGCAGATAAAGAATATGTAAGACAAATATCATCTATATTTAAAAAAGCTGGAATAGATGTAGATGGTTTAGTACCAACAACATTAGCACAAAGAAATCTAATTTTAGATAATAATGAATTACATGATAATGTTATGATACTAGATATGGGTGCTGGTAATACAGATATAGGTGTATTCGAAGGTTCTTCATATTTATATACTAATACAATTCCACTTGGTGGAAATAGTATCACAAACGATATAGCATTAGTATTAAATATTTCAGAAGAAGAAGCAGATAAACTAAAGAAACAATACGGATTAGCTTTAAAATCTTTTATAGATAATGACAATGATATTTTATTAAATACTTTTAAAGGTGAAAATAGAAACAAAACAATTAAAAGCTCTGAACTAATCGAAATAATAGAAGCAAGAATCGAAGAGATTTTTTCTTTAGTAAACAAAGATATAACTAATCAAGGTATAAAATCAAGAATAAACAATGTGGTTTTAACTGGTCAAGGAATTACTAATATAAATAAATGTGATGTAGCGGGAAAAATCAATTTAAATATACCAGTTAAAATAGCTACAGGAAGATTAATAAGCACAGTAAAACCAACATTTAGAGTGGCATATGCATTGGTTAGATATATAGCATCAAGACCATTTACTAAAACAGTATCAAGTAGTATAGATACAAAATCAGAAGAAGGATTCTTTAAAACTTTATTAGAAAGAATCAAAGAATTTTTTTATTCTTAATAAAAATGTTAATAAATAAAAAATAAAAATAGATTGGGAGGAAAAACTGTATGATGGACTTTGACGAAAACGAAAAAATGTTAGATGGAACAGCTACTATTAAAGTAATTGGTGTAGGTGGAGCTGGAAATAATGCAGTAAACAGAATGGTTGATTGTGGAATTAGAGGAGTTGAGTTTATAGCAGTTAACACAGATAGACAAGCTCTTCAAATGTCTAAAGCAGGAACTAAAATTCAAATAGGAGAAAAAATAACAAGAGGATTAGGAGCAGGAGCTAATCCAGATATTGGTGCTCAATCAGCAGAAGAAAGTAAATCTGAAATATCAGAAGCTTTAAGAGGAGCAGATATGGTATTTGTTACTGCCGGAATGGGTGGTGGAACAGGAACTGGTGCAGCACCTATAGTTGCAGGAATAGCAAAAGAAATGGGAATATTAACAATTGGTGTTGTTACAAAACCATTTACATTTGAAGGTAAAAAGAGATTATCACAAGCTGATAGAGGAATTGAAAGTTTAAAGACTAAAGTAGATACATTAGTTGTAATACCAAATGATAAATTATTACAAATTATAGATAGAAAAACATCTATAGTAGAAGCATTCAGAATGGCAGATGAAATATTAAGACAAGGTGTTCAAGGTATTTCAGACTTAATTGCTGTTCCTGGTCTTGTAAACCTAGACTTTGCTGACGTAAAAACAATAATGCTAAATACTGGTATGGCACATATGGGTATTGGTAGAGCATCAGGAGAAAATAGAGCAGAAGATGCTGCAAAACAAGCAACAGAAAGTCCATTATTAGAAACATCAATAGAAGGTGCAAGAGGAGTTATTATAAACATTACAGGTGGACCAGATTTAGGATTACATGAAGTTAATACTGCAGCAGAATTAGTACAAAGAAGTGTTGATCCAGAAGCTAATATCATATTTGGTGCAGTAATAGATCCAGATATGAAAGATGAAATCGTAATTACAGTAATAGCTACAGAATTTGAAAAAGAGAAAAACATGCCTAATATGAACGTTGATAGTTTAGTTTCTAAAGCTTGGGACAAAAAGGTAAGTTCAATTCCAACAAGTTCTGACAACAGCTCAAATTCAAATGACTTAGATATACCATCTTTCTTAAGAAAGAAACAAAAATAGTCAAAATAGAATATAGAAATAAAATTAATTAAAAGAAATAATCGAAAGTAGTAGATTATTTCTTTTTTTCGCCCCTAAGAAATGACACACTTTTAAGAATAAAAGTAATAAAATATGTCTTACGAGGTGGACATATTGATTGTATATGCAGATATAGTGTTTATAGAAAATTTAATTATAAATTATGTAATTTTATATGTAACCACTTTATTAAAGAAAATAAAGGTATCATATTTTAGAATATTACTTTCTGCAATATGTGGAAGTGTATATGCTGTTGTGTCAATAATTGTGTCAGACAATGTTATTAGTAAGGTAATATTATCTATAGTAATGATTTTGATAATTTATCCAACAAAGGACATTAGAAAGATTTTAGAAACATTAGCAATTTTTTATTTGGTTTCAATTACCACAGGAGGAGCGTCTATAGCTATATCGTATTTAGTTAATGGCTATAAAGTAAATACAGTAAATGGAGCTACAATTGTAGATTTTCCAATCTTATTTTCTTCAATTGGGCTCATACTAGGAATAATTCTAATAAAAATTACCATCAATAATGTAAAATCGAAAATTACTCAAAAGAATATTTTTTACGATGTTGAAGTGTTTATTGGAAACAAAAAAACTAAAATAAAAGCTTTACTAGATACAGGAAACATGTTGAAAGATCCAATAAGTCAAAAGCCAGTTATTATTGCGACTAAAAGAAGCCTAAAAAACGTAATACCACAGGAAATTTTAGAAGATATAAAAAACATTTTAGGAGGTGATAGACTTGGAGATATAAAGCCGTTTGAAAAAAGAATAAAAGTAATCCCTTTTAAGTCATTAGGGAATGAACATGGAATGTTAATAGGAATAAAATCAAATAAAATTATTGTAGATAATAATGAAATTAAAGATGTAATTATAGGAATATATGAAAAGGAATTTTCAAGAACAAAAAGATATGATGCACTAATCGGAATAGATCTACTATATGAGGAGGAGTGCAATTATGAATTTAATCGAAAAATTAAAAAATAGTATAAGTACAATCTATGCTAAATACATAAACCAGAATGAAAAGATTGAAACTTTACCTATATTTTATATAGGAGGAAGCCAGACATTACCACCACCATTAACTCCAGAAGAGGAACAAGAGGTGTTAGATAGGATAGAAAAAGGAGAAAAGGAAGCTCGTAAAGTTTTAGTAGAAAGAAATTTAAGGTTAGTTGTATATATAGCTAAAAAATTTGAAAATACGGGTGTGGGCTTAGAAGATTTAATTTCAATAGGAACAATAGGATTAATGAAGGGTGTTAATACTTTTAAAGTAGACAAAAAAATAAAATTAGCAACATATGCTTCTAGGTGCATCGAAAATGAAATTTTAATGCATCTTAGGAGAAGCAATAAGCTAAAAAGCGAAGTATCAATTGATGAACCTTTAAATCAAGATTGCGATGGAAACGAATTATTACTTTCGGATGTGTTAGGAACAGATAGTGATGTAACTTCAAGAAGAATAGAGGAAGAAATAGATAAGAAACTTTTAAGAGAATCAATAGCTAAACTAAATAAAAGGGAAAAATGTATAATGGAACTTAGATTTGGATTCACAACAGGAGATGAAAAAACACAAAAGGAAGTTGCTGATATGCTTGGAATATCACAAAGCTATATATCAAGATTAGAAAAAAAGATTATTGGGAAAATGAAAAAAGAAATTTCAAGTAAAATAGGTTGAAATTAATATGGCATAAAAAAACCAAATTTGGAAATACTTAAAATAAGTAATTTCAAAGGAGGTTTTTTATTTGATTAATAAGGTTGAAATATGCGGTGTAAATACTACAAAATTACCTATATTGTCAAATGAAGAAAAGAAAGAGTTATTATTAAAGATAAAAAATGGAGATAAAGACGCAAGAGAAAAATTTATTAATGGCAATTTAAGATTAGTATTAAGTGTAGTACAGAGATTTTCTGGAAGAGCAGAAAGTGCTGATGATTTATTCCAAATTGGATGTATTGGATTAATAAAGGCGATTGATAATTTTGATATAAATTTAAATGTTCAATTTAGTACTTATGCGGTACCAATGATAATAGGAGAGATTAGAAGATATTTAAGAGATAACAACTCTATAAGAGTAAGTAGATCAATAAAAGATTTGGCATATAAAAGTATTGCTTTTAAAAATAAGTTCTTAAAGGAAAATAATAGAGAGCCAACAATAGAAGAAATAGCAAAAGAATTAGAAGTAGAACCAGAAGAGGTATCATTAAGTTTAGGAGCTATACAAGATCCAGTTTCTTTACAGGAACCAGTATTTAATGATGGAACAGAAAATATATTTATAATAGATCAAGTAAGTGATAGTAAGAATACTGATGAAAGATGGACTGAAAGTATAACAATAGCAGAGTTAATGAAAAAATTAAATGATAAAGAAAAAATGATAATTAATAAAAGATTTTTTGATGGAAGAACACAAATGGAAGTAGCAGAAGAAATTGGAATATCACAGGCACAAGTTTCAAGATTAGAAAAGAGTGCAATAAGTCATATAAAAAGATTATATAACTAGAGATATAAGAAGGAAGGTTATTATATAAATTATCACTTCATATAAATATGATAAGAGGTGATAAAATGAAGAAAAAAGGCTTGGACTTTAAACATAAAGAAGTGATAAATATAAAGGATGGAAAAAGATTAGGTTTTGTACAAGATGTCTGTGCAGATTTAGGCACGGGAAATATTACTTCTATAATTGTTCCAGGAAGTAATAAAATGCTTAATATATTTTCTACGGGTAATGAAATTACAATTCCGTGGGAAAATGTAAAATGCATAGGAGAAGATATTATATTAGTAGAAATCTAAGAGGTAGAATCTGTATTCTGCCTCTTAGATTATCTAGTTAAAGGATTAAAAATTCAACATAATAAATAAACGATAAAAAAAGTTAAAAAAAATGAAAAAATATGTTGACAACAAAAAGGTGATATGGTAATATAATTAAAGACCGAGTAACAAGAGAAAAAAACACATAGAAATATGTAAAGAATTAGTAATTAAAAGGCACCAA
>USBY01000004.1 GCA_900553015.1 uncultured Clostridium sp.
CAATCAGAAGCAAAAACACAAACTAAATCAAATAAGAATTCAAAGAAAAAATCAAAAAAGAAGAAAAAGAAATAGGAGCGTAAAATAATGATAAGAAGTATGACAGGTTTTGGTAGAGGTTCTTATACTAATGCAGAAAGAGAGTATACTGTAGAAATTAAAGCAGTAAATCACAGATATGCTGATATTAATATAAGACTTCCATATGTGCTAAGCTTTTTAGAAGATAAAATAAAAAAGAAAATACTAGAAAAAATAGAAAGAGGAAAAATAGATGTCAGTATAACTTTTGCAAATAATAGCAATTTAGGAAAGAAAATTACTATAAATCAGAGTTTAGCAAAGGCATATATTGAAGAATTAAAAAAATTAGAGACAGAAAACGACATAATTAATGATATCACAGTTATGAAAATAGCAAGATTACCAGATGTTTTAAACATAAGCCAAGATGATAATTCAGATGTTTTGTGGGAAGAATTAAGTATTGCTTTAGAAGAAGCTATAGCTAATTTAGTAGAAACAAGAGAAACAGAAGGTAGAAAATTGTCAGAAGATATGTTAAAAAGACTAGATCTAATTAATGAGAATATTTTAAATATTTCACAATATTCTACTGGACTTATTGATCAATATGTAGTAAAATTAAAGGACAGAATAAAGGAAATGCTACAAACAGATATAGTAGATGAAGCAAGGATTTCACAAGAAGTAGTTCTATATGCAGACAAAACATCAATAGAAGAAGAAATCACAAGATTAAAAAGTCATATTGTACAATTTAAAGAACTATTACAATCTGAAAGTATTAAAAAAGCAGGAAAAAGATTAGATTTTATAATACAAGAGATGAATAGAGAAGTAAATACAATAGGTTCTAAATCAAATTGTTTAGAAATAACAAATTTAGTAATAGAACTAAAAACTGAACTAGAAGATGTTAGAGAACAAGTTCAAAATATAGAATAGGAAGTGATTTTATAATGCAATTAGTAAATATTGGTTTTGGAAATATAGTTTCTGCAAATAGAATTATAGCAATAGTAAGTCCAGAATCTGCACCTATAAAAAGAATGGTGCAAGAGGCAAAAGATAAAGGAACAGCAATAGATGCCACATATGGAAGAAGAACAAGAGCTGTAGTTATTACAGATTCAGATCATTTAATACTTTCTGCACTTCAACCAGAAACAGTAGCATCAAGACTAGACAAGAATATAGAAAATAATTAAGGGAGGAATTTAATATGTTAGTTAAACCATCTGTAACAGATTTATTAACAAAAGTAGATAATAGATATACTTTAGTAATTATGGTCTCTAAAAGGGCAAGACAAATAGCAGCAGGAAAACCTACTGTAACAAAAGTAAAATCTCATTCAGCTGTAACACTAGCAACTAACGAAGTAGCTGAAGGAAAGGTGGTTTTATGCTAGTTATATTGTCTGGTGTTGCTGGAGCAGGAAAAAATACTATTCAAAAAGAACTAATTAAAAGAATGGAAAATGTAATAGCAATACCTTCTTATACAGATAGAGAAGTAAGACCAGGAGATGTACCAGGAGAAACATATAATTTTGTTTCAACAGAAGAATTTGAAAGAATGATAAAAGATGGGGAATTATATGAATATGACGTACATCATAATCATTATTATGGGACATCAAGAAAAATTTTAAATGAAAGAATAAAAGAAGGAAAAATTATTGTAAAAGATATAGATGTAAATGGAACTCAACATTTAATCGAACTATTAAAACAAGACACGAAAGTAGTAACAATATTTTTAAGAGTTCCAAAAGCTGAACTACAAAAAAGATTAGAAAGTAGAATAGACAAACCAAGCCCAAAAGAGATTCAATTAAGATTAAATAGATTCGATTTTGAAGAATCAAAAATTGGGATATATGACTATGTAATAAAAAATAACGATTTAGAAAAAACGGTATCTATAATACAAAAAATAATCGAAGAAGAAGCTAAAGTAAAAAATCCAGAGTTTTAAAATTAAGATATTGTTGTTCTTATATAAAAAAGAATAATAATATCTTTTTCTATATATCTAGAATAAGGAGACAAAATGATAGCAGAAGTAATTATAGAATCTAATGTAAAAACTTTAAATAGGCATTTTGACTACAATATACCAAAAGAAATGGAAAATAATATATCAATAGGAAGTAGAGTACTAATTCCTTTCGGAAGAAGTAAGAAATTAGAAGAAGGATTTGTAACTAACATTAAAGAAAGTACGGAATATGAAGTAAAAGACATTGCTAAAATAGAAGAACAATCTTTAACAACCGAAAAAATAATTTTAGCTAAATGGATGGCAAAAAGATATTTTTCAAATGTAGCAGAATGTATGAAATTAATGCTTAAACCAGGAACAACTACAAAGAATTTTGCAAATCGTGCAAAAGATAAAACAGCGATATTTGTTTCTTTAGTTATGAGTAATGAACAAACATTGGATTATATCAACAATAAGAAGATAAAATCAGAAAAACAAAAAAGACTTTTAGAATATTTAATAAAAAACGGACAAACCTTGCACTCAGAATTAATAGAAAAAACAGATACTTCAAGATCAATTGTAAAAACTCTAGAAAAGAATGGATTTTTAAAACTACAAGAACAAAAGGTAGTAAGAGATCCTTTATTACACAAAGATATTACAAGAACAAAAAATTTACAATTTACAACTGAACAACAAATAGCGTATTCTAAAATTGCAGATTCAATAGAAAGAAAAGAATTTAAAAAATATTTATTATATGGTGTAACTGGTTCTGGAAAAACAGAAATATATTTACAATTAATAGAAAAAATAGTAGAACAAGGTAAAAGTGCTATAATGCTAGTTCCAGAAATTTCACTTACACCACAAATGATTAATAGATTTATAGAAAGATTTGGAAAAGACATTATCTCTGTATTGCATAGTAAATTATCTGTTGGCGAAAGACATGACAGCTGGCAACGAATAGAAAGTGGTGAGGCAAGAATTGTTATAGGTGCTAGGTCAGCAATTTTTGCACCAGTTAAAAATCTTGGGATAATAATAATTGATGAAGAGCATGATTCTTCTTATAAATCAGAAATGCCACCTAGATATAATGCAAAAGAAGTAGCAACAGAGCTAGCTAAATATAATAAAATACCTGTATTATTAGGGAGTGCAACACCTGATATAACAACATTTTATGAAGCACAAAAAGGAGATATAGAACTTTTAAAATTAACTAAAAGAGCAAATAACTCTAATTTGCCAAGTATACAAGTTGTAGATTTAAAACAGGAACTTGCCAATGGCAATAGAACAATGATTAGTGTTAAATTATATAAGTTAATAGAAGAAAATTTAAAGAATAAGAAACAAACGATTCTTTTCTTAAATAGAAGGGGATTTTCTACATTTATAATGTGTAGAGATTGCGGATATGTAGCTAAATGCAAAAATTGCAATATAAGTCTTACATATCACAAAAAAGAAGAAAAATTAAAATGCCACTATTGTGGATACGAGGAATCTTTAGTTAAGATATGTCCTAATTGTGGTAGCAAGAAAATAAGACATTTTGGAACAGGAACTCAAAAATTAGAACTGGAAATAAATAAAATGTTTCCAAAAGCTTCAACAATTAGAATGGATATAGACACAGTGACAAAGAAAAATTCACATGAAGAAATTCTTAGAAAGTTCAATGAGGAAAAAATAGATATACTAATTGGAACACAAATGATTGTTAAAGGTCATCATTTTCCAGATGTTACATTGGTTGGTGTTGTTTCTGCAGATGGAAGTCTAAATATAGATGATTATAGGGCAAGTGAAAGAACATTCGATTTGCTTGTACAAGTAGCAGGAAGAGCTGGAAGAGAAAAATTACCAGGAAATGTAATAATTCAAACATATAATCCAGATAATTATAGTATTCAATATTCTAAAAAACAAAACTATGAAGAGTTTTATAATATAGAAATAAAATTAAGAAAGCAATTGAGATATCCGCCTTTTTGTGATATAATTATGTTTGGAATAAGCGGTGAAAGAGAAGAAATTGTATCTAAAACTGCTAATCAACTATATACTAATTTACATAAAAAAATACAACAAGAAGATATATCTGCAAACATTTTAAAACCATTACCTGCACCAATAGATAAAATAAAAAATAGGTATAGATGGAGAATAATAATAAAAGCAGAAGTAAACGACGAATTAATAGAGATTATAAATGAATGCTTATATGACAAAGAATTATTAAAAAATAATGCAAGAGTTATTGCAGATATAAATCCAACAAATATGATGTGATTTTTATAAAAGGAGGAAAAAATGGCAATTAGATTAATTAGACAAAACGGAGATGAAATATTAAGAAAAAGAGCAAGGGAAGTAGAAAAGTTTGATGATAAATTAAAAGAACTTGTAGATGATATGATAGAAACTATGCATAAAAATAACGGAGTAGGATTAGCTGCACAACAAGTTGGAATATTAAAAAGAGTTATTGTAATAGATATATATGATGGAAAGGGACCTATTGTACTAATAAATCCTGTAATTACAAAAACAAAAGGAGAACATGAGGTAGAAGAAGGTTGTCTAAGTTTTCCTAATCAATTTGCTGTACTTTTAAGACCAAAAGAAGTAGAAGCAGAATATTATGATTTAGATGGTAAAAAACAAAAAATTAAAGCAAAAGACTTATTAGCGCAAGCAATTTGTCACGAGACTGATCATTTGGATGGAATTTTATTTGTAGACAATATGTTACCTGGAACATTAGAAACTATTAAGCCAGAATAATGGATATAGATTATTTGTAATTTTAAAAGGAGATTGTTTATGTTAAAAATATTATTTATGGGAACTCCAGATTTTGCACAAGAATCATTAAAAAGTATATATAATGCAGGATTCGAAATAATTGGAGTAGTAACAAATCCGGATAAACCAAAAGGAAGAGGAATGAAGCTAGCACATTCATCAGTAAAAGAATATGCTTTAGAAAAAAATCTAAAAATTTATCAACCAATTAAAATAAAAAATAATACAGAATTTTTAGATGAAATTAAAACTTTGGATCCAGATGTAATTTGTGTTGTAGCATATGGAAAAATTTTACCAAAAGAAATATTAGAAATTCCTAAGTTAGGTTGTATAAATGTTCATGGTTCATTACTTCCTAAATATAGAGGAGCTGCGCCAATTCAATGGGCAGTTTTAAATGGTGACAAAACTACTGGAATTACAACAATGTATATGAACGAAGGTATGGATACAGGAGATATGATTCTTAAACAAGAAGTTGAAATTGGTCCAGAGGAAACAACAGGCGAATTATGGCAAAAACTTTCTAAGATTGGTGGAGAAATCTTAGTAAAGACTTTGAAATTAATAGAAGAAGGTAAAGCACCAAGGGAAAAACAAACAGAAGAAGCAACTTTAGCGCCAATGCTTAATAAAGAAATGGCATTAATAGACTGGGAAAACTCTGATGCAAATAAGATTCATAATTTAATTAGGGGACTTAACCCAATAATGGGAGCATATTCATATATAGATGGTAAGAAAATCAAATTTTGGAAATCAAAAGTATTAACAAAGGAAGAATTCTTTTCATATAAAACCGAATTTGAAGAATATGAAGCTAAGTTTAATAATCTAGTACCAGGAACAATTTTAATTGCAGATGATAAAGATGGATTATATATAAAAGCTAATGGTGGAGTATTAAAAATATTAGAGATTCAAGGCGAAAATGCAAAAAGAATGCCTACAGCAGATTTTTTAAGAGGAAATCATTTAATTGCAGGTATGATTTTTTCTAAAGAGGTATAATTTTTAGAGCATTAAATATTTTTTGGAAAATAGTTGTAAAAATATATAGAAATTGATATACTTGATACAGATTTTAAGTATATCAATTTTTTTGTTATGTAATACTCTTGAACGATGCTAGAGTAAATATAGGAGGGATAACTATGGAAGAAAATAATGAGAATGTAAATTTAGTAGAAAATATTTTAAACGAGGAAGAAGATAACATAAATATCGCAGAAGAAGTTATAACAACTATTGCAGGAATTGCTGTTTCAGAAATCTCAGGAGTTGCTGAAATGGCAGGTGGAATAGCTGGTGGTATAACAGAAGTATTAAGTGGAAAGAAAAATTTAAGCAAAGGTATTAAAGCAGAAACTGATGGAAATAATGTAAAAATAGATGTAAACATAATTGTAAATTATGGTGTTCGTATACCAGATGTAGCTTTCGATATTCAAAATAAAGTAAAACAATCAGTAGAAACAATGACAGGATTAAAAGTAAATGAAGTAAATGTACATGTTCAAGGTGTAAATATAGAAAAAACAGAAGAAAACTAAGGAGGAAAATATGAAATTTTTAGATAGATTTATATTAGTTATATTTTCAATAATAATGTTTGTATTGTCAGTAATTACAGCAAGTATAATATTTGGTTGGATAGAATTAGAAAATTTAATGCCATATTTAGAAAGTGCATTATCTACAGAACCAACTTCTAATATAATATTAGGTGTTTCAATTGTGTTTATACTACTAGCATTAAAAGCGATTTTCTTTGGTGGCAAAGATGAAAGAGCTACTAAAGATGGTATTTTAATGGAAAATGATAATGGAAGATTATTAATTTCTAAAGATACTCTAGAGAACCTAGTTGTAAATATAGTTAATGGGTTTGATGGAACAGAAAATGTTGTAGCAAAAGTTGGATTAGATAAAGAAAATAATTTAAGAGTATATGTTACATTATATGTACATCCAAATATTGTAATAAAAGATTTAACTGCAAGTATACAAAATAGAGTAAAAGAAGCCATAAAGAAAACTTCAGATTTAGAAACTAAAGCAGTAAATGTAAGAGTTAGAAATATTACTCCAACAGTAGAAAACAAGGTAGAAGGTTAGAAAGGGAGATAAATATGAATAATTTTAAAGATTTTGTTTCTGAATATAGTGGAGCTATAATTGGTGCTGTCATTGCAATATTAATTCTATTAACAGGTTTATACAAGTTAATTATTGGTATTATATTAATTGTGATGGGCATTTTTATAGGAAATTATGTTCAAAGAAATAAATATGCAGTAAAAGAAAAATTAAAAAATTTTATAGACAAAATGTAAGAGGGGAATTAAATGGAAAAATCAGCAAAAAGAGAATTAACATTTAAAATATTATATAGCGGACAAATAAATAAAGAAATGAATAAAGAAGAATTAGAAATTTTCTTAGATGAAAATAATCTAAAAGAAAGAGATAAAGAAGATATACAAAATGCTATAAATTCAATAAATAATAATATAGGAGACATTACAGAAAAAATTTCAAAGAATCTTAAAGATAATTGGACAATAGATAGAATATCTAAGATTGATAAAGCTTTATTAATATTAGCAATTTATGAAATTCAGTATAAAGAAATTCCTTTTAAAGTAGTAATAAATGAAGTTGTAGAACTTGCTAAAAAATATGGTGAAGATACATCTGCATCATTTATTAATGGAGTACTTGCAAATGTGGTTAAGGAGTTAAATATAGAATAATGGAATATAAAGCAATATCTGTAACAGAATTAAATAGTTATATAAAAAATAAAATAGCGGATGATGAATACTTAAATAATATATTAATTAAAGGAGAAATCTCAAATTTTAAGCACCATTACACTGGTCATATGTATTTTACATTAAAAGATGACAATTCTTTAATTAAATGTATTATGTTTAAATCATATACATCTAATTTAAAATTTGTACCAAAAGATGGAATGAGTGTGTTAGCTTTTGGTACAGTTTCAGTTTTTGAAAGAGATGGCGTGTATCAATTATATTGTAAAGCTATGCAAGAAGATGGAATGGGAAGTCTTTACGCTGCATACGAAGAGTTAAAAGCTAAATTAGAAAAAGAAGGATTATTTAGTCAAGAACATAAAAAACAATTACCAGTTATGCCAAAAGTTATAGGTGTATTAACTTCTAATACAGGTTCAGTAATTAAAGATATTATAAATGTTTCTACAAGAAGAAATCCAAATGTATATATAAGACTATATCCAGTTCCTGTTCAAGGAGAAGGCGCAGGAGAGAAGATTGCAGAAGCTATTAAAATAATGAATAAAAATAAATTAGCTGATGTCTTGATATTGGCAAGAGGAGGAGGCTCGTTAGAGGATTTATGGCCTTTTAACGAAGAAATTGTAGCAAGAGCTATTTATGAGTCAGAGCTTCCAATTGTTTCAGCAGTAGGACATGAAACGGACTTTTCTATTTCGGATTTTGTGGCAGATTTGCGTGCTCCAACGCCTTCAGCTGCAGCGGAAATAGTGGTGCCTAATATAGCAGATATAATGCAAAATTTAAGTACATATAATATTAGATTAAAAAATGCATTAAAGAAAAAAGTAGAACTAATGCAGATGAGATATGAAAAATGTATGAGGAGTAGAGTTTATACTGATCCATTAAAATTTGTAAATGATAATTATTTAAAATTAGACATGTTAGTAAAATCTATAACAAATAGTGTAACAAATAAACTTCAAGTAAGTAAAACACAAGCTATAAAGAATTTTTCTAAATTAGATGCATTAAGTCCTCTAAAAACTTTAAGTAGAGGATATTCGATAATAGAAAAAAATAATGGTATTGTAAAGAGTATAGCTGACTTACAAAAAGATGATACAATAAATATTCGAATGCAAGATGGCGAGAAGCAAGCTAAAATTCTTTAGGATATGGGGGAAATATGGAAGAGATTAATTTTGAAGAAGCAATGAAAAAATTAGAGCAAATCACAGCTGAATTAGAAAAAGGAGATTTATCATTAGATGAAGCTGTTAAAAAATTTGAAGAAGGTATAAAACTTTCAAAAGAATGTAATAAAATATTAGAAGATTCAGAAAAGAGAATCAATATCTTAATAAATAATGATGGAAATATAACAGAAGAGAATTTTTTACCAAAGGAAGGATAGGATAAAGGGAGATGAACTATTTTACAGAATTTATAACAAACAAATTTATTTATGTACCATTATTAACATGGTTTGGAATACAATTATTTAAAGTTATTTGGGATCTAGTAACTACAAAGAAATTTAACTTTAAAAGAATATTAGGAGCAGGAGGAATGCCAAGTTCACACTCAGCAGTAGTTGTTTCTTTAGCAACACTAATTGGTAGGGAACATGGTTTGGATAGTTCTATATTTGCTCTTTCAGTTATTTTTGCTTTTGTTGTTATGTATGATGCCGCAGGAGTAAGAAGAGCAGCAGGAAAACAAGCAAAATTATTAAATAAATTAATAGAAACACCTGGTTTATCTGGAGTACAGGTTTCTGAAAAATTAGTAGAAGTTCTAGGACATACACCATTTCAAGTATTTGTGGGAGCTATAATTGGTATAATTGTTGGATGTGTATTCTAAAAAATAAAATTTAGGAGATAATGTTATGCAAGATATCGAAATTGCAAGAAATGCAAAATTAAAAAATATAAATGAAATTGCTCAAAAGCTAGGAATAACTGAAGATTATCTAGAGCAATATGGTAAATATAAAGCCAAAATATCTTTAGATTATTACGATAAAATCAAAAACAATAAAGAGGGAAAGCTTATATTAGTTACTGCAATAAATCCTACACCACTTGGTGAAGGTAAAACAACCACCTCTATAGGATTAGCAGATGCGTTTTATAAGATAAATAAAAAAGCAGTATTAGCATTACGTGAACCTTCTTTAGGTCCAGTGTTTGGGATTAAAGGAGGAGCTACAGGTGGAGGCTATTCACAAGTAGCACCTATGGAAGATATAAATTTACATTTTACGGGAGATATTCATGCAATAACAACAGCCAATAATCTTTTAAGTGCAATTATAGACAATCACATTTGGCAAGGAAATGAACTAGAAATAGAAAAAGTAACATGGAAAAGATGTTTAGATTTAAATGATAGGGCATTAAGAAAAGTAGAAGTATCTCTTTCTGGCGAGAAAAATATGAAGCCAAGAGAAGACGGTTTTGATATAACAGTTGCTTCCGAAATAATGGCAATTCTATGTTTATCTAAAGATATGCAAGATTTAAAAAGAAGATTAGGAAACATAGTTATTGGTTATAATAAACAAAATAAACCTGTAACATGTAGAGATTTAAAAGCTGATGGAAGTTTAGCAGTAATTCTTAAAGACGCAATAAAACCTAATTTAGTTCAAACATTAGAAAATAATCCAGTATTAATACATGGAGGTCCATTTGCTAATATTGCACATGGCTGTAATAGTATAATTGCAACAAATATGGCATTAAAAATGGGCGATTATGTGGTTACAGAAGCTGGATTTGGGGCAGATTTAGGAGCAGAAAAATTCTTAGATATAAAATGTAGATTACTAGATAAAACACCTGATGCAGTTGTAATAGTTGCAACTTTAAGAGCTTTAAAATATCATGGTGGGGCAAATAAAGAAGATTGTTCAAAAGAAAATGTTGAAGCTTTAAAAATAGGAATTCATAATTTATTAAGACATATTGATAATATAAAGAAATATGGAATAACACCAATAGTTGCAATAAATAAATTTACTACAGATACTGATAAAGAAATAGAAATATTAAAAGAAGTATTAAACGGAGTTGTAGAAGTAAGTTTATTAGAAAACTGGGCAAAAGGTGGAGAAGGAGCTATTGATTTAGCACAAAAGCTTACAAAGATATGTGAAACAAAGAATGAGTTTAAATATATATATGATATTAATGATACTGTTGAAGCAAAAATAAAAGCTGTAGCACAAAAGATTTATGGTGCAACTGATGTAGAATATTCGGATATTGCAAAAGAACAGCTAAAAGAATTAAATGATTCAAAATTTCCAGTGTGTATTGCAAAAACGCAATATTCTTTCTCAGATGATCCAAAAGATTTATTAGGAGATAAACCATTTAATCTTCATGTAACAGAATTAAAATTAAAAGAAGGTGCAGAGTTTATTGTTGTTTTAACAGGAAAGATAATGACAATGCCAGGTCTTCCTAAAAAACCTGCAGCAGAGAATATAAATATTGACGAAAATGGAGTAATAGAAGGAATATTTTAATATATTGTATAAAAACACCATATATGGATAAAATAATTTTAAATTGTTTTATAAGTGTGGTGTTTTTTATGTTTAAAAAGATAAAAAATAAATCGTTAAAAATTTTGGCAATTCTGTCAGTAATTATATTACTAGCAACTACATTCCTTGTTATATTATCTAAAATTCCTGAGGACAACGAAGTAGAGGCACTTTCTAAATATGGTTCTAGAGGTAGCGAAGTTACACAAATACAAACCAAATTAAAAAGATGGGGATATTATAAGGGAAATATAGATGGAATATATGGTAGTCAAACTGTAGAAGCAGTTAAATATTTTCAAAGAAAGAACAATTTAGCTGTAGATGGAATTGCTGGTAAAAATACATTAGAGGCTATGGGAATATTTAATTCATCATCATCTAGTTCATCAAGTTCAAATTCATCAGACTTAAACCTATTAGCAAGAGTTATATATGGCGAAGCTAGAGGAGAGCCATATACTGGACAAGTAGCTGTTGGTGCAGTTGTATTAAACAGAGTAAGAAGTAGCTCATTTCCTAATACTATTTCTGGAGTAGTATACCAAAGTGGAGCTTTTGATGCTGTTCGAGATGGTCAAATAAATTTAACTCCAAATTCAACAGCCAAAAAAGCTGCTCAAGATGCTTTAAATGGTTGGGATCCATCATATGGAGCAGTATATTATTTTAATCCTGCAACTGCAACAAACAAATGGATATGGTCAAGACCAATGACTGTAACAATAGGAAATCATAGATTTTGTAAATAGGAATTTAGGGACGTTCTTGTTTTCCCTGCTATAAAGAAAATATAGCCATCTAGCTAAAATCTAGGTGGCTAAAAAAATCCCTATTAACAATAGGGATTTTAGCACCGTCCCCAAATCCCTTGTCCCTAAATTATGTAGAAAATTGAAAGCTTAATTTTCTTGACAAACAATGGACATATTGATAAGATATGGGAAGAAAAATAGGAGGATAAATTAATGATATTATATCCTGATTTTTATTGTAAAAATATAAAAGATGTAGATATAGAAAAATTAAGAGAAAATAATATAAAAGGAATAATTTTAGATGTAGATAATACATTAATAGATTTAGATCATAATTTATTAGAAGGTGCAGAAGAATGGTGCAATAATTTAAAGGAGCAAAATATAAAATTCTGCATTTTATCTAACTCAAATAAAAAAGAAAAGGTAAAAAAAGTAGCTAAAATCTTAGATATTCCATATATTTATTTTGGAACAAAACCTCTAAAAAGAGGATTTAAAAAAGTAAGTGAAGAATTAAATTTACCTTATAATGAGTTAGCAATAATAGGAGATCAAATTTTTACAGATATTATAGGTGGTAATAGATGTAAAATGTATACAATATTGGTTGAGCCAATAAGTACAAGGGAAATGTTTATTACAGCTATAAAGAGAGGCTTAGAAAATAAAATAATCAAACAATATATGAAAAAGCAAAAAAACAAGAAAGAAGGATAAAAAATGTTTTTTAATGATGTACATATAATGGTATATGTAGCATTTGGAATTTTAGGTCTGATTGTTGGGAACATATTACCACATATAAATAAAAGATTAATAGAACATAAAAGAGTATTTGATAAATCGTTTTTTACAGAATACCCAAAGAATTTTGAGCCACATTATATACATATGATATTAATAGCAGTAATTTATGTTTTATTACTATATAAGTTTGGATTAAAACCAGAATTTATACAAAATTTAGATTTAATAAAATATATGATATTAACACCAATGTTATTTTCGGTTGCTGTTATAGATTTTAAAGAGAATATAATACCAAACAGGTTATTACTAACGATGGCAGAAATAGGGTTATTGCTAACATTCATTTATGGAATATCAGACATTAATTTGGCGATGGATATGTTATTAGGAATGCTAGTAGGAACTGTAATTTTTGGTATATTAACATTACTAGGACGACTAGTGTCTGGAAAAGATGCCATGGGAATGGGTGATGTAAAATTAATGGCTGCATTAGGTCTTTTCTTTGGATCTTCTAATATTTTAGCAATATCAATAATATCATTTTTATTAGGAGCAGTAATTAGTATAATACTAATAGTAAGTAAGAAAAGAAAGATTGATGATTACATACCTTTTGGACCTTTTATAGTAATTGCAGCATATATATCAATATTTGTACCTTTTAGTGCAATCTTATTTGTATTACTTAAAGTTTTTACATTAGGACTATATAAAGTATAGTAGTTTTATTGGGGGTTGATACTAATGAATGAAAAAATTAAATGGTTAAGAGAAAAATTAAGTACACTAGATTTAGATGGGATGATTGTATCTAATCCTGTAAATATTAAGTATTTAACAGGGATTGATGCAGAAGGAGTTTTATTAATTACAA
The DNA here is from genome assembly GCA_900553015.1 of uncultured Clostridium sp. GTDB lineage: Bacteria > Bacillota > Clostridia > TANB77 > CAG-508 > Merdicola. The sequence continues at coordinate 13,558 of USBY01000004.1, forward strand.
GAAAAGAAAATATTTATATAACAGATGCAAGATACACAGAACACATTAATAGTATTCTTACCATTGACGACGAGATTAGTTTATATGATTATAAAGATATTGACCCTATAGATTATGAAAATTTATTTATGTTTTGTAGTAATGTAGGATTTGAAGAAAATTATGTGACATATGCTAAATATAAAGAATATAAACAAGTATATAAGATAAATAATTTGGTTGAAACAGATAATTTTATAGAAACACAAAGAATGATTAAAGCTCCAGATGAAATTAATCATATTCAAAAAGCGTGTAAAATTACAGATGCATGTTTTAATCACATTTGTAATTTTATAAAAGTGGGAATGACAGAAAAAGAAATAGCATTTGAAATAGAACATTATTTTAGAACACATGGGGCTGATGGTATAGCGTTTGATACAATCGTAGCATCTGGAAGTAATTCGTCAATGCCACATGCAATTCCAACAGATAGGAAAATAGAAGCTGGTGATCCAATTACTATAGATTTTGGATGTAAATATAAAGGATATTGTTCAGATATGACTAGGACAATCTTTGTAGAATATGTACCAGAAGGAATAAAACCAATATATAATTTAGTATTAAAGAATCAACAATTAACATTAGATGCTATACAAGAAAATGCAAATGCTAGAATATTAACAATGATGGTAGAAAGCGATTTTAAAGTAAATGGTTATACATTAGATCATAGTTTAGGACATGGTGTTGGTTTGGATATCCATGAAAAACCATTTATAGGTAAAAAAGACTTTTTACTTAAAGAAAATATGATTGTAACAGATGAACCAGGAATTTATTTACCAGGTAAGTTTGGTGTAAGAATAGAAGATACAGTGTTAGTTACAAAAAATGGTTGTATAAGATTAACAGAATCTGATAAAAATTATATTATAGTAAATAATTAAAATTAGTACTAAAAATGCTATATACTTGATTTTTATGTATATATGTAGTAAAATAGACAAAGTGCAAAAAAGAGAAATAAAGAAAATATTAGGAGGTAATAATTATGGCAGAAGTTTATTCAGCAGGAGATTTTAGAAATGGAACAACATTTGAAATGGATGGAAATGTATTTAAGGTGGTAGAATTCCAACATGTTAAACCAGGAAAGGGATCTGCTTTCGTAAGAACAAAATTAAAAAATGTTATTACAGGAGCAGTTATAGAAAAAACATTTAACCCATCAGAAAAATATCCAGGAGCAGAAATAGAAAAAAGAGATATGCAATATTTATATCAAGATGGTGATTTATACTATTTTATGGATAACAATACATATGAACAAATACCATTAAATGAAGAACAAATTGGTGATGCATTAAAATATATGAAAGAAAATATGGATATGAAAATTTTATCATATAAAGGTAAAGTATTTGCTGTTGAACCACCAATGTTCGTAGAATTAGAAGTTACATATACAGAACCAGGTTTTAGTGGAAATACAACTACAACATCTGGTAAACCAGCTAAACTAGAAAATGGATTAGAAATAAGTGTTCCATTATTCGTAGAAATAGGAGATAAAATAAGAATAGATACTAGAACTGGTGAATATATGGAAAGAGTCTAAAAGAAAGAGGATTTGTTATGGGAATAAAAGAACAATTACAAAAACTAATGTTAGATATGAAATCAAACATTAGAGATGAAAAAGACTTAAAATATGTTCAAGAAAATGTTATTACAACATTAGCAGATATGTTACAAAAAATGGATGATTTAAACAATAATAACCAAATAAAAATTGCTAAGCTAGAAGAAAAAATAGATAGAATGGCAAAAGAACTATATCTTAACGATGTATATGATATAGAAATTGTTTGTCCATATTGTAATTATCAATTCGAAACAGAGTTTGATGAAAATCAAAAAGAAGTAAAATGTCCAGAATGTAATAATGTAATAGAATTAGACTGGTCTTGTGATGACGATTGCGAAGATCATTGTGGTGATGGATGTGATTCATGTAGTGGTTGTGGACATCATCATGATACAGACCAAGATTTAGAAGATGATATGTAAAGGCTAAAAAGTGCATAGAATATATGCGCTTTTTTGTTATGCATTTAATAATAAGTATTTAAGGAGTAAACAAATGAGAGATGTTACAAGAGATTATTCACCTGCGCTAGCTTCTATATTAGTTGACGAAAACATTGAAGTTGAAGAAGATTTTACAGCAGTTATATTATATTTATGTAGTAAAGGTTATTTAACAATGGAAAAGGCCGAACAAGAAAATACATTTTTCTTTCATATTAAAGATGATGATATATCAAAACTATCAAGCCATGAAAAGTATATATTAGATTGCGCAGTTGGTAAAAGACATTTAGATAAATTAACACTTAAAGAATTAATAGTAGAAGATGGCAAAAAATTAGGACTATTAGAAGATGGTTTTAGAAAACCGAATATACTTAAAATTATGGTTCCTTATTTATTTGGTTTTGTTTTACTTATTATTTTAAATATTATGATTGGTGGAAAAATATTTGATACATTATTTGCTATATATATGGTACTTTTCATTGCAATTATAATTGGTTTAATAGCATGGATAATAATGCATGCTAATGACAAATATTTTCTAACTGAAAAAGGTTTTAGAGAAGCAAAAGAATGGAAAAAATTAAAAAAATTTTTTCATGACTATACACTTATATCAGAGAAAAATATGGATTATGTGAAGATTTTAGATGAATATATGGCTTATGGTGTAGCATTAAAAGAAACTAACCAAATTCTGAGAACTATAAAATTAGACCCAGTATATAGATCTTTTTTATCTAGAACTAAAGGAACATATATTTTTAAATAAACTTAAAAATAATCAAGAGGATTTACATATTTAGCATTAATTCGCATTCCTAGGTGAAGATGAGTACCAGTTGTAGCACCATTAGTAGGTTTTCCGGTGGAGTCTGTATATTTATTTCCTGGCACGCCATAAACATATTTTGGACCAACATTTGCTATAATTTGGCCTTGAAAGACAAAGTCTCCTTCTTTGACTATATAGTTAGGTGAGATATGACAATAGGTAATTTTAAAATCTCCGAATGACAAAGTTAAAGTATAACCTCCAGCCCCAAGAAAACCCAGAAAGGTAATTTCACCATCTGCAATAGCAATTAGATTAGTACCTTCTGGAGCGCCTATATCTGTTCCATAATGATATGAAGAAGCACCCGCAGTTGGAGAAGCTCTTTTGCCAAAGGGAGAAGTTACTTTGGTATAACCTGGTATTGGCCAAGCAAAACCTGAAGAAGAAATAGTAATGTAGTTACTATATATTAAATTTTGATTAGAAGGAGTTATATTTAAAGATACAAAGAATGTTGTAAATATAAACAGAATTATAAAAAACGTAATAAAAAATTTATAAAACAATGAAACCTCCATATTAGGTGCTAACTAGAATATTTAGCACCTAATTTTTCTTTTAAAGATTTTAAAAATTGTATTTTGATCTTAGAAAATTTAGGGTATTCTATGAATGCACTTGAAACAATATCTGATTCTTCTTTTGTTAAAACATCAGTTTTTCTATTTTCTAGAAACAAATATAAGACTAACAAATCTAAGGCTCTAAAAGACATAGCTTTTAAAAATTTAGGATTATCTGTTGAATTAATAGCTAATCGTTTTAATCTAGGAGCCTTTGCTTTTGACCAATCATTATTATGTATATCTTGAAAATCATAAGGAGTTTTGCAATTAGAGAAAAAAGCTAAAGTCCAAGAGCGTATTAACAAATCATAGCTATTTCCGGGAGATACTTTACTTATAAAATCTCTTTCTATTCGTTCATCGAAAGTACTTAAACTAGAAAAAGTTATATTTAATTTTATATGTAAATCTTTATCTAGTTTGTATGCTTTTTCTAAAATATTTATGTCTGGTAAAAGGGGGAGTCTACCTAAATAATAGATAATATTTTCTTTTAATAGAAATAATGTACTGGATGTTAATTTGGGTAATTTAATACAAGTATTTGTATTAAATAGATTTTCATTGTAACAGCTATTGAAAATATCATATAAAAATAATTGAATGCTTTTAAGCTCATTAGTAGATAAATTATTTAATTGCTTACGAACAGTATTAGTAATTTCGTCTGAATTGGGGAAGACTAGATATTTAGAAACATCTTTAACATTTTTTGTAATTAAAGCATTTACTATATTAGTTGCTAAATTTTTAGAATCCATATATATCACCTAAAATATATTTTATAAAAATAAAAAGCCTACTATGTTGTAGTAGACTTTGTGGCAGGGGTAGAAGGATTCGAACCCTCACAGGCGGTTTTGGAGACCGATGTGCTACCATTAACACTATACCCCTAAAAAATAAGCAATAATATAGTATCATAATGAAAAAATATATGCAAGAGTTTTTTGAAAATTATTGTGATAAATTTTAAAATATGATAAAATAATATATGTACTTGGGGATGTAATGGTTTCGACATTAATCTAGAAGTATAAAAAGCGAGTAGTGGATGGTTGCTTTGGCCACTTAAAAAAAGCAAAATTAAATATAAACGCTAATAACGAAGAATTAGCTTACGCTGCCTAGTTGCAACGTCGTCTAAATTATAAAGCCTACTGTTATAATTTGGGCGCCAAATTAAAGTAGGAAACAAAGCTATTAGTTCTCTGGAATAGTGGGTAATTAAGAGATACGATATAAATTGTTTTGTTTATTAATCAATTTATATGGGAAATTTAAATAATAAACTGCACTCGGAGAAATTTATATGGAAGGGTTAGTGGACAGGAGTTCGATTCTCCTCATCTCCACCAATTAGGGCACAAAATTAACCATTTTGTGTCTTTTTTATTCTATGAATTTATCTAAAATTTATAAAAAATATTGATAAAATTTAATATGAAAAAAGAAATATCCTTTAAATCTGCGTATTATGCAAATTATAATGCATAGTATGCAGATTTTTAGTTTTTGACACATTAACATAATTATAGTATGTTTTAAAAAATATTATATTAATTAGCAGAAAGGAGGTGAAAAAGATTGGAAGATTTTGATAGTAAACAATTAAATATTGTAATTCGTAATAAGCTCCGTTTATTAGGTTTAAAATCTTGCAATAAAAGTACGAAGATACTTGCTAAAACTATATTTTATATTAAAAGTAATAATATAATACTTGATGATTATAAAGCTGACGAAATTTATTGCAGTATTTCAAAATTATATGATAATACTACACCTAAGAATATAAAAGATAATATTGATTATGCTTTATCACATAGAAATATAATGAAATCTGAGCAAAATTTTGAGAGAGTATTTGAATTTGAATATTCAGAAGATGTATTTACAAATAAGAATTTTATTGAAGATTTTTCAAATGCTATTGATTATAAATAAAAAAATTTTGTGACAAATTAATTAAATTGTATTAAGGTTAGGGGTAAGAAAAATTAAATTATAAAATAATTAGTATATGTAGTTATGAAAATTGTTTACAGTACATTTTTTTGCAATATAATATTTATGATTAATAAAAGGGGGATTGTATTATGAAAAGTGGAATGAAGATTTTAGTTACAGTTATTATAGTAGTTATTGCGATTTTAATATTGGGAATAATTGCTAATGTTATTAGAAACAATTTCATTATGAAGAAACTATATGAAAGTAGTAATGAACTTAAAGCATCTATAAAAAATTATTATTATGAAAAAAATTCTGAATTATCAGAAGGACAAACTAGAACAACTACATATAAGATATATAATTACGAAGATAAATACTTAATAAAAGAGTATTATAACGATGAGGGGATTATTACAACAGAATGGATTAATAAAAGCGTACCGGAATACATATCTATAAATGAGAAAACAGGGGAAAAAACTCAAGAAATAAAAATGAAAGAATTTGAAAAAGAATATGAAGAAGCTTTATTTGCTACAACGATAGATACAGTAGGATATGGAAAAATTTTAACAGCAAATATTTTAAAACCAATTAAAATAGAAGATAATTGTTACGTTATAAATTATGATGATACAACATTCTATGTTAATATTAACACGGGAATCATATCAAAAGTTTTCTATGGAAATGGTAATGTATCATGTACATATAAATTAAAAAATGATTCTGTTATTGAAAATGAAGTTATAAAACCTGAATAAAATAAACGAACTATTTTAGCTAGCTTATTTTGGATTATTGTGTAAGTAATATTTTAATGATATAATCAAAAGAATAATAATTTATAGGGGATTTTTTATGAAGAGAAAAAGAAAAATTATATTAATAGTAATTATAGTTTTAATTATTATATTAGGATTATGGATTAGTGGAATAATTCCAAAACAAATAGCAAGAATTTCTGCTACAAATTATTTAAAAAATAATTTTCCAGAAAAGCAATATAAATATGTAAACATTGAATGGGCTTCTAGCTTCGGTGGTTATGTAATTACATTCAAAGATGAAAAGGATAAAAGAGCAAGCTTTATAATGGTAGATAAATATTGGCCGGTTAATCCAACCCAAGGAACAAATGCACTATTAGAGAGCTATAACGTAGAATATAAAGGAATATCAGATATAAATGACTTCTATATTCATAGTATTACAGATGGCTATACAGACCTTAGAACATTACCTAAAAATTATTCCATAGAACAAGCCCAAAAAGATAATTGCTTTGTAATAGGAACAACGGTTTTTAATGATAATTTATATAGCGAGTTTATGGATAAATACAACAAAAAAGAAAATGCATTTGTTAGAGTGGTTCAACCTATAACTGGAGGGGATATTCATATAATAGATGTATTATATGAAGCAAGAAATGATAAAATTCATATCGTAACAGATGATACAAGAGATAGGTCTTTAGCGCAAGAAGATAGAACTATTAAATATAAAACTTATGAAAAGACTGGAATATGGAATTATCAAAATTCACAATATTGGGTAGCTTATAACGGAGAACTACCTAATGAAATCATAGCAGAGAAACTAATTAATTCTGGTGATTTATTTATAATTACAACTATCAAATAAATTACAATTTATCTTATAGAAATGAATAATATTTGTGAAACATAAAATGAAAAAAGAAGTCTATTTTAATATACGAAAATAGACTTCTTTAAAATTTAATAAGTATATAAAATTATTGCATCTGACATTATTAATTCATTTAAGAAACTCACCCTGCTTTTTAGATAAAAGCAGGGTGAGGGTTGACCTTGACAAGTATTACGTATAAAAATCAATGAAATTTCACACTACCATTTTTGCTGATAACACTACCAGAGGCAGTATATTTACCAGACAAAACTGGAGAGTTATGACAACTTCCATTTTTTGAGTATACATCAACGGTAGACATACCAACATTGTTGAGTTCACAATCGATACTACCATTTTGACTAGAGATATCCAACTCTACATCTGAATGAAGATATGAGTTTACCCGAATGCTTCCATTCTTGCATTCAAGTTGTAACTTCCTGAAAATTGCATCATCTACTTTGATGCTACCATTTGTAGAAGTTGCCTCAATTGTTGGCACATTTATGCTGCCAACAGAAATACTTGAATTTTTTGATTGAATGCTTATAATTTCCACGCTACTACTGGGAAGCATAATATCCAGTTGTAAATTGTTGAAAGATCCACTAATGACAACACCATTATTTATAATGGTCGCTCCTCCTGAAGAAGACCCTGCAGTGATTCTTAACGAGTCATTGTTTGGGATTACATCGAATTGGAAGTCTTTACTAGAAGTGGTACCATGTAATCTGGCAACAATTATGTTTTCATGTCCTTCGTAGATATTTACCCGTACGTTACTTGTAACATACAGTTTCTTGATTTGGCTAGGGGCTTTTCTGATTTCATTTATCTCCTCGCCCGTATCACCGGTATTATTAACATGTTTACCGTTAATAATAATGTCATCTCCATTAATAATGACATTTTGACCTGAAATGTTACCAAAAAAATTAAATTTACTCATTTTATTCCTCCTATTTGTATTATAAATTATTAATAGATACAAAGTACAAGAATTTTTTCAACTTGTACATATAAATTATTATAACACAAAAATTAGAAATAAGGAATAATATAAAAGGATTGCACTATTTTACATAATATGGTAAAATTATAATAGTTTTAAATTAAGGAGAGTTTTTATGGAAAAAATAATTTTATTATATTCAGATTTAGAGGGTACAATATTAAGAGAATCAGATAGCAAATATGATGATACAGACATGTATAATTTTCTTAAACAATTATCTAGATTGCAAGAATTAATGGATGCAAAAGTAAGAATGCATATCGTTTCACCAATTAGCCAAAATCAAATGACTGACATATTGGAAAAATTAGATAAAAGTTTTACCAATTTTAATAGACTTCAAAAAGATCCGAGTAAAAAGTTAAAATATATAGAAGGAGCAGCTGCATCATCAAAGGATGAATTTGTAGCTGGACCACAACAAGATTTTACATTTAATAGATTCGTTAAGAAAATGGATTCAAGAATAGTGGATTTAAAAAGACCTAGCAATCCTGATGATAAAAACCCTGCAGGTTTTGGTAAGCTTAATTATGTTAAAGGGTGGACATCTATGGCACAGGAAAGATATGATGTAAAAATGATTATATATTGTGGTAATGGAATGAACGATTTAGCATCGATGGATTACGTTAATTCTAAAAAAGGTGGTTTTGTTGTTTGCCCTGATAATAGCAGACATGAAGCTAAAGCTAGAACAAAATTGGTTGGAAGGAAAACAGATTTACAAGGACTTACAGAAGGTATAGCAAATATTAATAAATTACTAGAAAAAAGATTAAATCCAAACAAAGAAGAACCAGAAGGTAATGACCAACAATCATTATAAAATAATTTAGTATCAAAATAGACTTTTAGAGTATTCTAACAGTCTATTTTTTATGGTATAATACAAGCATAAATTAAATTTAAGGAGAAAATATGCAAGTAGAAAAGAATAAAGAGTATATTGTAGATATAATAGATAATGGATTTCAAGGAGAGGGAATTGCCAAGATAGATGGACTTACAATTTTTATACCAAATGCTATAAAAGGAGAAAAAATAAAAATACTAATTGTAAAAGTATTAACGTCACATGCTTTTGGCAAAATTATAGAAATAATTAAATCATCAGAAAATAGAGTGGAAAGTGATTGTACAACCTACAAAAGATGTGGAGGTTGCTCATTAAGACATATAAAATATGAAGAGACATTAAAAATGAAACAAAATGCAGTTCAAAGTTTAGTAAATAAGAGTTTAGATAATAAAATTAAAGTAGAAGAAACATTAGGTATGGAACATCCATATCACTACAGGAATAAAGCGCAATATCCTGTAGGATTAAATAAAGATGGGAAACCAGTAATTGGGGTATTTGCAAATAGAACACATGAAATTATACCAATAGATACTTGTTTTATTCAAAATAAGCAAACAGAAGAAATCGCGAAATATATTTTTAAATTTTTAGTTGATAATAATATTAGTTTTTATAATGAGAAAATTCAAAAAGGTTTAGTTAGACACATTGTTACTAAAATTGGTATAAGAACAAATGAGATAATGTGTATTATTGTTATAAACGGAAGAGAAATACCTAATGAAGCTAAAATGATATCAGAATTAACTAGCAAATTTGGTAATATAAAGACTATAGTTAAAAATATAAATACCAAAAATACAAATGTTATATTAGGAAACGAAAATATCAATTTATATGGAGATGGATATATTACAGATAAGCTAGGAGATTATACATTTAAGATATCTCCAATGTCATTTTACCAAGTAAATCCAATTCAAGCTGAAAAATTATATGAGCTTGGAGTTAAGTTTGCAGATATAACAAAGGAAGATGTTGTGTTCGATTTATATTGTGGAATTGGTACAATTTCATTATTTATGAGTAAATATGCGAAGAAAGTATTCGGAGTAGAAATTGTAGAAGAGGCTATTATAGCAGCCAAAGAAAATGCGAGAATAAACAATGTAGATAATACAGAATTTATTGCTGGCGATGTAGAGAAAGTGTTAGATGACCTAGTAAATGTTAAGCAGATAATTCCTGATATTATTATGGTAGATCCACCAAGAAGAGGGCTAGATAATACAAGTATAGAAAACATAAAAAAAGTTTTACCTAAAAAACTAGTATATATTAGTTGCAATCCAGCTACATTGGTTAGAGACTTAGCAAAGTTAGAAAATATATATGAAATAAAAAAGATTAAACCAGTAGATATGTTTCCTTATACAAATGGAATAGAATGTGTTTCTGTTCTTGAATTAAAAAAATAATTAGTTGATTAGGAGAAAATTATGAGAAATATAACTGTAGAAATGGCATGTTCAATAAATGGATTAATAGCAACGGAAGATGGAAATGAAGAGTTCTTATCAGAAAGAGGCTGGGAAATAATGCTAGAATTTCTGAAAGATTATGATGTGCTAATATGGGGAAGAAAAACTTGGAATAATATACTGGCATGGGGCGAGGAGTATTTACAAGATTTAAAAAATATAAATATACTTATTTTAAGTAGTAGCAGTAATACAACTAATGATTTACCAAATGTTATATATTGCAATTCTGTAGATAGTTGTTTAGAAAAATGTAAAGAACTAAATTATGAAAAAATATTTATTTCTGGAGGAGCAACTGTAAATAATTCTTTTATGGAAAAGGGAATAGTTGATAATATTATTTTAAATTATAATCCTTTTGTATTAAATAAAGGTATTCCATTATTTACAGGCAATTATTTTGAAAATAAATTGAAACTAGAGAAAATTGTTAAAGAAAAAGATGATATAGTACAAGTTCACTATACTGTCATAAAACAATAGAAAGGTTATCTTTTATGGATAAATTATTACAAATTAAAGAAAAAATAATTTTAGATGAAGAATATAAAATATGGATGCAAGAAATAGCCGAAGTAGAAAGGGAGTTTGCTATATCTTCTGAATTTAATAATAAGGTGGCTCTTGACCATGGAATAAAACATATGGATAGAGTAGCAAATAATGTATATAAATTATTAAAAGAATATAATTGTGATGAACATACGTGTATTTTAGGCTATATAACAGGATTAGTACATGATATAGGAATGATAAAAGGAAAAAAAGGACATGCTGAAAATGGTTCTGAACTAGCAAAAGGTTTTTTACAAAAATTTGATTTCATAAATGAAGAAGATATTATAAAGATTACAAATGCAATAAAAGATCATGGAAATGGAGGAGAAAATCCAGACGAACTAACAGCATTTTTAGCTATATCAGATAAAGCCGATATGTGTAAGGCACGTTCTTTAGGTAATTTATCACCAATACAATTAATAGATGAGTATAAGCTAAAATTAGAAAAAAATGTTCTAGAATTAAGGTATATAATTTCAAACAATAAAGGAAAAGAGGGATTATATATTATTCCAAAATCAATCGATATTCCTAAAAAATTAGGAAAAGAATTAGGCTTAAAAGTAGAATTTTATATAAATGGGGAAATAGAAGAATTTAAAGATAGAGAAAAATTTAAAGGTAAAGTATATATAAGAAAAGAATAAAAGAGGTAAAAAATATGTTATTAAAAGAAAAATATGAGTACCTAAATAGTAAAATTAATCTTGATAAAGAATTCATAGTACCATATGAAACTATTATGGATTATTATAATCAAATGAATGATATAATGGATAATCCAGAAATATGGCAAGAAGCTAATGAAGATGTTATAAACATAGCCGAACTATATAATTTATATTATGGAATAATGAGTATTTCAATTGAACCAAAAGTAGAAGATAAAAATTTCAAAATAAAAGCATTATATTCTTCTATATTTGTGACTATAGCAAATTCTATAACTGCTGTAATATATTTAGCTGAAAAGGGATTAGATTATCAGGCTAATGTTATAAATAGACAATTATTTGAACTATGTATGTTACTTTTAAATGTTATGATTGATGAAAACAAAGAAAAGATATTAACAGATACAGAAATGACAGAAGAAAATATGAAAATATGGAGAAAGTATTTTTCTCCAAAAGAATTAAATGATACAATAGAAAATTATGAAAAAGCTGATTTGACAGACTGGAGAAAAAGACAATATAGTTTTTACTCTAATTATTCTCATAATGATTTTCTGAGTTTTCTCTTTTTTTCTTTTTCTTCTCCAAAGAATGAAAAAGATAGGATATTTAATAATGTGTGGGGAGGATATATTAGTAGAGTTAATACTATTTTAGAAAATATGATTAGTTTTCTATGGTATACTAGTAAAGCATTTATGAAACTTCTTACAGATAAAGATATACACGTTTCAAAAGAAACATTAGGAACAGAAAAAGAGTTTTGGAATTTTGCTGGATATATGTTTGTATTATTAGATACATATTATTTTGATTATTTCATGAAAAAGAATTCAAAATAATAGCATATAAAAAGTAAATAAATATAAAGGGAGAAGTTATGGAACTTATAAATATTAATTTTAAAGAATTCAGAGAAGATGTATATCAAAAATATATAGAGATATTTCCAGAAGAAGAAAGAAAAACTTTAGAAACAATAGAGAGAAACTATAACAAAAATATAACTAGATTTATAAAAATTGCTGAAGAAAATAAATTAATAGGTTTTTTTATAATGAATTCTATAGAGAATAATAGATATATGCAACTGGATTACTTCGCAATTTTACCAGAATATCAAAATAAAGGATATGGAACTAAAGCAATTAAAGAATTGAAAAAAGTAGTTTTAAATTATGATACTATATTTGTAGAGATTGAAAAATTAGGTTGTGGAGCAAATAAAGTAGAAAATAAAATAAGAGAAAAAAGAGCAAAATTTTACGATAGATTAGAATTTAATAAATTAAATGTTGATTTAAAATGGTTTAATAGTTTGTTTTTATCTATATACTATTTAAAATTAAATGAAAATCTAACATATGATGAAGAAGAAATTTTAAATAACATATTTGAAATATATTATAAAGTCCATGGCAAAAAAAAGGTTGACGAAAATTGTGAAATAATAAAGTGATTTTCCTTGACTAAAGTACGCAAAAAGGCCAATAATATAATCAGGGAGGATTTATAATGAATAATAAGTATAAAATTGTTTTTATAGATATAGACGGGACATTAGTTAATGACGAAAAAATGGTGCCAGAAGAAAATATAAAGATAATAAAAGCATTAAAGAAAAACGGAATAGAAGTAGTATTAGCATCAGGCAGACCATATCATAGTATTGAAAAATACAGTAATCAGGTAGGAGCTGTACCATATATTATTGGCTCTAATGGTGGTATAGTAGCAAATTTTGTAGAAGATAAGAAAATATTTAGCACCAATATAGAAAAAGATAGTGCATTAGAAATAGCTAAACTAATAAAAGATAATAATATATATTTCACAGTTACTATTTCTGGCAATTTGATTGTAGAAGATGAACAATATAGTATGACAAAAGAAAATAGAAATGAACTTATATTAGTAAATTCATTAGAAGAATATTTAGAAACAAATGATGCACCAGTTATAAAATTTAGTCTTATGGATGATAAAAAAGAAAATCTTCAAAAAGTTAGAAAAATAGTATTAGATAGATTTAATATAGATGCAACAGAAGTTGATGAATTTATGATTCCTAAAAAATATAGAAAAGCAGAAAATAATTATAAGCTTCCATATGTAATGGATATTATGCCAAAAGGAATAAGCAAGGCGAAAGCTATAGAAGAATTATGCAAATATTTAGGGATAGAATTAGCTCAAACGGTTGTATTTGGTGATGGCTTAAATGATATAGAAATGTTTAATGTTGGAGGTTACAAAGTAGCAATGGGAAATGCTGCAAACCAAATAAAAGAACTAGCAGATGTAGTTACAAAAACAAACAACGAAGCTGGAGTAGCATATGAACTAAATAAAATTTTTGATATAGAATAGATTATATAAAGGAGAAAATTAATGACTAATATTACATTTCCAGCTTTTAATATAAATCTAAGTATTTCTAGAACAGCATTTACAATTGGTGGTATACATATATACTGGTATGCTATTTTTATAGCTGTAGCTATTTTAATTGCAATATTAGCTTTAAAAAAAGATTGTAAAAAATACAATATAAAATACAATGATATATTAGAATTAATGATACTTATACTACCAATAGCAATTATATGTGCTAGATTATACTATGTCATTTTCAATATGCAATATTATTTAAATAATCCTAGTGAAATCATAAATATAAGAAATGGTGGACTTGCAATCTATGGAGGAATAATAGGTGGAGCCATAACAACTATTATATTTTGCAAAATTAAGAAAATAAAGATATTAGACATGTTTGATATGATAGTTCCATACTTAAGCTTAGGACAAGCAATTGGAAGATGGGGAAACTTTATTAATGGCGAAGCACATGGAACAACAACTAATAGTATTTTTAGAATGGGAATTATAGAAAATGGTATATATATGGAAGTACATCCAACGTTTTTATATGAATCCATATGTACTTTAATTATATTTTTTATATTAATGTATCTAAAAAATCATAGAAAATTTGCAGGACAATTAACTATTGTATACTTATTATTGTATTCTGTAATTAGAATAATAATAGAGGGTTTAAGAACAGACAGTTTAATGATGGGAGACATAAAGATATCCCAATTAATTTCGATTATCATATTTTTAGTAGTAATATTTATATTGATATATAATTATAAAATCAAAAAGAAAATTAAGCTGTTAGAAGAAAAAAATAATTAATTTAAAAACTATTACGAATAAGTAATAGTTTTTTCTATTGCATATCATTTTTTTATATGATAATATAAACTCACAAAAGGGAGAATGTATGAAAAAGTTAGTAATATCAGGAAGTGCAAAATTTGAAAAAGAAATAGAAAAATGGGTAGAATATTTTAAAGAACATAATTATGATGTAATTAAATATCCACAAAAAATAGATCAATCAAACGAATTAATATATAAAAATGTATATATTAATTTTTATAATGCCTTAGAAGAAGCAGATTTTTTATTTGTATTAAACGAAGAGAAAAATGGCATAAAAGGATATGTTGGTCCACAAGTTTATGCAGAAATGAGCTATATAATAGTACAAAATATATTACAAAATAGAAATAAAACTATTTGGATTTTAAACGAGCCATCAAAAGAGGTTTCAAGTTATAATGAATTAAATAATTTTATAAAATTGGGATGGATAAAGTTATTTAAACCAAAAGATTAATGTAATATATTATCCAATATAAAAAGATTTTTGGTGTGTCAAATCATAGTTCTTAGGCATATATATCAAGTATTATATTTACAAAAGAGGAACTATTTAGTTCCTCTTTTATGCTAATATACTAATTGCACCAAAATAGATAGGAGTGATTTTATGAAGCTAATTTTAATAAGACATGGACAAACCCAGGGAAATATTTTAAATGAGCAAGGAATTAACCTATTTACAGGGGCATTAAATAACAAATGTACAGATTTAACCGAAAAAGGGATAGAAGCTGCCAAAAAATTAAAGGACAATCCAATTATTAAGGAGATTACTAAGGTTTATTGTTCAGACTTAAAAAGAGCTATAGATACAGCAAAACTTGCAAAACCGGGTTATAAACTTCATATAGATAAACGTTTAAGAGAAAGAAGTTTGGGCGATTTTGAAGGAAAGTATCCAGAAGATTTAGAAGGTTATGAAAACTATAAAAAATACTTTACAGATGAAAATTATAAAAAATTTAGAAGAGATTTTATTCAAAAAGCTCCAAACGGAGAAAGTTATACAGATGTAATAGAAAGAACAAAAGATTTTTTAGATTCATTAAACATTGATGAAGATATAACAATAGGTATATTTGCACATATGCATTGCATAAGATGTATCTTCTATAACTTACTTAAATTTGAGTCAAAGGAGAAAATTTTTAATTTAAAGATAGAAAATTGTGAACCATATGTAATAGAAAGAATGCATGATAAAAAATTTAAATTAACATCACATAATTTAGATGACTTATTTAATAAAGTATGTTGGTAAAGGGAGAAAGCATGAATAAACAAGATTTAATAGATTTGCATTTTAAAGGTGCAACAGAATTATATAAATCAGAGTTAATAGAAAAAGACGATTATTATATATTTAGTAATTTACTAATAGATGATCGCTACTGGAATATGGGAATTTTAAAAAATTTTGATACAGATATTAATTTAGTTTGGGATAATGTAAAAAAAGAATTACAAAAAAGAAATAGAAATCCAGAAATCTATATTATTCCATATAAAGATTATAAGATTAATAAAGAATTTAAGCTACTATATACTGATGTTTGGATGGTTGAAAGTGATTTAGAGAATTTTAACAAATATAAAAGTAAAATAGATGTTGATTTTGGAATAGTACCAGATAATTTAAAAGAGAGCTTTGTTAAAGCTGTTATGGACGGATTCTCTGGAGAAGACCCAGAAGATCCTTATGAAGCTGTAAATGATGGATATGGAACCGCTTTATATAATAGTTTTCAAAATTTAGAAAGTGAATATAAAAGTATACATTATGCTGGAAAATATAATAGGGAAATAGTATCAACTGCAACAGTTGTATATAAAGGAGAAAATGCAATAATTTATAATGTAACAACCAAAAAACAATATCAGAAAATGGGAATATGTAAAGAGATGATGTCATATATAATTTCTGATTTAAGAGAAAAGGGAGTAAAAAATGTTTGTGTGCAAACCGAACAAGGATATTATACAGAAAAGGCATATGCCAATATGGGGTTTAAAGAGATAATGCTAGGAAGAGTTTTTGTTAAAGATAATTAATTTTTAAAGGAGTTTTTATGATAGTTGAAAATAAATATTTTGAAGAGATTAAAAGAATTTGGAAGGATAATCACAATGGTTTTATTTCAAAAGAGAGTAATGAAATGCTAATAAATAACAAGGATATATTAAAGATAGTGTATTTAGAAAATAATGTACCAGCTGGATATGTTGCAGTATATACAAAAGATGATTTTTGTAAGTTAGAAGATTTTCCAGACAAAATAGATAGAAATGGGAAGGTTTCTTATATATGGGAAATTGTAACTGACAAAAAATATATGGGAAAAGGAATTGCAAGTAAACTTATGCAATATGTGTTGGAAAAATTTAAAGGATATAAAATTTATAGCTGTATTGCAAAAGAAAATATACCATCACTAAAATTACATGAAAAATATGGTTTTAAAGAGGCATATCAATTTACAAAAGATAAAGAACAAATAATGTTAGTAAAAAGCAATTAATTTAATTATTTAATATAGTTCTGCAGTATAAAAAATATGAAAGTAAAGGGAGTAATAAAATGGATATTGAAATTTTAAAAGAATATGTAAAAATTAAACATGAAGGACAAAAAAGAAAACAAGGAACACCATACTATTTGCATCCATTTGCGGTTGCAGATATATTAAAAGAAAAGGGATTTAATGATGATTACCAAGCTGCAGGATTATTACATGATACATTAGAAGATACAAATGCAACAAAAGAAGAAATCTTGAAATTGAGCAATAAAGAAGTTTTAGACACAGTGGTGTTACTAACAAAAGAAAAAGGATACAAAATGCAAGATTATTATAATAGAATAAAAAATAATGATATGGCAAAAATGGTAAAATTAGCAGATCGATATCATAATTTAAGTGAAAGTACGATGACAAATATTTTATTTAAGAAAAAATATATAAAAGAGACAGAAGATTGGTATATAAAAATGGCTGAAGGAACATGCTTTGAAGAAGATATAAAACAAGCATTAGATAATTTAATAAAAAGTTTATAAATTACTTTGATATGAAGAAAGTGGAGAAATAATTATGAAAAAATTAAATGTAATAATAGTTTTTAATAAAGAAGAAGATAAAATTTTAATGTGTAGAAGAACTAAAGAACCCTATAAAGGTAAATTAAATCTTGTTGGTGGAAAAGTAGAAAAGGATGAAGATGAATTACAAGCAGCATATAGAGAATTAGAAGAAGAAACTGCCATTACAAGAGATGATATAAAATTAATAAATGTTATGAATTTTGAGTATAAATTACAAGATATGGAATTGGAAGTCTATGCAGGCAAATTAAATAAAGAAGTTAATCTAGTAGAAGAGATTAATAAACTACTTTGGGTAGATAAAAACGACAACTTTTTTGACATAGATAAATATGCTGGAGAAGGGAATATAGGTCATATGCTAAGACAAGTAGAAATTTATAAAGATGAAATTTTAAAATAGGAGGAAATATGGAAAGAATATTAGTTTTAGGGACAGGGGCAGGAATGTCAACAAACTGTTATAATGCCTGTTTTTTATTAGAGAATAATGAAAAATATTTATTAGTAGATACTGGTATGGGAATAGGTGTTTTAAAACAAATTAAAGATGTAGGAGTAAATATTACCAAAATACATGATGTATTTATCTCTCACAAACATATTGATCATTTATTGGGAATATTTCCTATTATAAGAATGATAACAAGCCTTATGGGTGCAGGAGTATATGAAGGTGAATTACATATATACTGTGACAAAGAAATAAAAGAATTAGTAGACAATTTCTTTATACCAACATCATATCCTCATCTTATAAAAATGTATAATGAACGTGTTGTTTTCCATGACTTACATAATAATGAAAAATTTAATATTATAGGATACGAAGTTGAGGCTTTAGATATGTATAGTGCAGAATGTAATCAATTTGGATTTCAAACAATATTAAACAATGGAAAAACATTAACATTCATGGGAGATGTACCATGTAATGAAAAATTACACGATAAAATAAGAAATACAGATTGGGTATTGCATGAAGTATTTTGTTTAGAATCAGAAGAGGCAAAATTTAAAGCAAGAGAGAAATGCCATTCTACTGTTAAAGATGTTACAGAAAAAATGGAAATGCTTAATGTAAAAAATTTAGTAATGTGGCATACAATGGACAACAATATACCACAAAGAAAAGAACTTTATACAAAAGAAGCAAAAGAGTTTTTCAGCGGAAACGTGTATGTACCAAACGATTTGGAGAAAATTGAACTTTAAGCTCCGTCCCTAAAGTTAAGTAAGGAGGATAATATGGAAGCATTAATTAATAATATTAAAGAAAATGCAAAGATAACTATAAATGGAAAAGAATATATTGTTAAAACGAAAACTCTATATGGAATTGAAGAAGACACAGAAACATATTATTATAAATGCATTATGAATACAGGAGATACATTGGTGATAATTCCAGACGATAATTTACTTTATATTGGCAAAGAAATAGAAGGTATGAAATATGAAAGACCAGAGGAAAATGCTTTAAAATATAATGGAAAAACATTTAATAAAACGGGAGATGGAAATCAATTTATTAAAAACATAGAATTTGGCACAGATGTTGAAGGAAAATGTGTTTTTGAAGATTTTGAAAGTCAAGATCAAATAATTAGTTTAGGATATTTACCAGACGAAGACAAAAGAGCAGATATTTTAGCAGATATAATTGATATTAATGATATAAAGATTAGTAAGGAGTAAATATGTTTAAAGATAAAAAAGTTATTATATTTGATATGGATGGAACACTAATAGATTCTGTTGGTATGTGGAATAAGACAGATGAAACTTTAATTAAAAAATTTACCAATAAAAGTATAGATGAATTTTTTTCAGAAAACGATATACAAGCTAAAGATATAGGACAAATGAGAGATAGTATATTAGCTAAATGTAAAAGTGGAGATATATATTTAGAATATTGTAGTTGGTTAAAAGAAAAGTTTAAAACCGATATTCCAGCAGAAGAAATATTAAAATCAAGATGGAATATTGCAAATGAATATATTATTAATGAAGTAGATTATAAAGAAGATGCTGATATATTATTAAAAAAATTAAAAGAAAAGGGATATATATTGGCATTAGCAACAACTACAACAAAAGATAGATTGGATATATACAGAAAAAAATTAAAAAAGGCAGATATAGGTGAAATTTTTACAGTTATTCTAAGTAAAGAAGCTGTAGAACATAAAAAACCTAGTCCAGAAATACATAATAAAATAATGAAAAAGTTAAATGTAACACCAGAAGAATGTTTAGTTATAGAAGATGCATTAATTGGTGTACAAGCAGCTAAAAATGCAGGAATCGAAGTAGTAAATATGTATGATAAATATTCAGACTCAGAAAGAGAAGAAATTAATAAATTATCAGACTACAAGGTTAAAAATTTTAAAGAATTAATAGATATTTTAGATAGGGGATAATAGGGACGTTCCTTAAATCCCTATTATGCAAAAAATAGTATTAACAAAGTTTTGATAGGAGATATAGTAATGGATATAGTTGCGGGTTGCATTTTGAAAAAAGATAATAAAATTTTAATGGTACAAGAGGCAAAAGAAAAGTATTATGGACAATGGAATTTTCCGGCAGGACATGTAGAAGAAGGGGAAAATATATTAGAAGGTGCTATTCGTGAAGTAAAAGAAGAAACAGGATGTGATGTTAAATTAACAGGAGTATTGCCAATGAAAGTAGTGTATCAGAAAGGTGCTCCAACATTAATTGTAGAATTTACAGCAGAAGTAGTAAATGAAACCATAAAAATTGATAAAAATGAAATTTTAGATGTTAAATGGATTCAAATAGAAGAAATCAAAAACATGGATGAAAAAACTTTAAGAGCGATAGAAACTAATAAAGCGACATTTCAGGATTTCATAAACAATAAAATTTATCCGTTAGATATCTTTGACACAAGAAAATATATACTATAATCAAAAGGGGAGAAATAATAATCATGTTAGAATTAGTAACACCAACAATGGAATACAAAGAAAAAGCAATAGATTTTATAAACGAATTTTATGAATATAAATCAGATATAAATGGAACAGGAGGATTATATAGATATTTAGATGACTATGAAGGTTGGCTAAAAAAATTAGAGGAAGACAAAAACCGTCCCGTAACAGAAGAAAAAGTGCCAGCAGAAACATTTTTCTTAGTAAGAAAAGAAGATGATAAAATAGTTGGTATGATTAATATTCGTTTAGCTTTAAATGAGAAATTTAGAAAAATAAATGGAAATATAGGATATTCCATCAGACCAACCGAAAGAAGAAAAGGATATAATAATATAAATCTATATTTAGGATTAAAAAAATGTAAAGAACATGGAATAAAAGAAGCTTTACTAACAGTGGATAAGGATAACGTAGGTTCTAAAAAAACAATATTAAGATTTAATCCAAGATTTGAAAGAGAATATTATGATGAAGAAACACATAAATGTATAATTCAATTATATTGGATAGATGTAGAAAAAGGAATTGAATTATGGAAAAGTGAACATTAAGGAGGAAGAAATGATAGATTTACATATGCATACAGTATATTCTGATGGAGATAAGACTGTAGAAGAAATATTAAAATTATGTGAAGAAAAACATTTAGAATATATATCAATTACAGATCATAATAATTGTATGCAATATAAAGATGAGGCTTTTAATAAAAATATTTTTTCTGGAAAAGTAATAAAAGGAGTAGAATTACAAGGCTCAGTACTTAATAAGTGTATAGAGATATTAGCATATGATTATAATATAGATATTTTATCTGAATGGATTAATAAATATTTTTCGGAAGAAAAATTAAGAGAGAGAAGAAACAATCAAAAAGTAAGATTTTTAGAAATTTGTGATAAGAATGGACTAAAATATGATGAAAGTAAAATAATTTATCCTAAGAAGGTTACAGCTTTTATAGAAAGATCTATATATGATGAAATAATAAGATATGAAGAAAATCGCGAAAAATTGGGAGAATATGCTAAACATTTTGGCTTGTTTTATAGAAAATGTTTAACAAATATAGAAAGTCCATTTTATATGAATTATACAATAGATTATCCTACATATGAAGAAATAGTTGATAGTATTCATATGGCAGGAGGAAAAGCATTTTTGGCACATCCATTTGAGTACAAATTTAATAATACTTTAGAATTTATAGATGAAATACGAAAAATAAGAGAACTTGATGGAATAGAATGCTATCATCCTTCAGCAGAAGAAGATAATAGAATTAATATTTTAAAGGAATATGCAAATAAAAATAATTTATATATTAGTGGTGGAAGTGACTATCATGGAAGTCCAAAACCAGACATAGAAATAGGGTCTGGGAAAGGTAGTTTACAAATTCCTAAAGATATTATAGAGAAATGGCATAGGGATTAATAAGGACCAATCGGGATTTGGGGACGTTCCTATAATCCCGATTATAAAAGATAAAAGTTTTTCTGAAGGAGATAAAATGTTTAATTTAAAAGGAAATGTATGCATTTTAGGAGATAGTATTGTCTATGGTGCGTGGGATGAAGAAAAACACGGATATGTAAATAGATTAAGGGAAGATTTAAAGGAAAATAATCAAGTAGAGAATGTATATGGACTCGGAATTCCTGGAGAGACAACAGCAGGATTATTAAAAAGGCTTGATACAGAATTACAACCTAGAACTCCTAATACAATAATAGTTGGCATTGGAATAAATGATACTATCTATATTAAAAATAAGCAACAAGAGTCAATAAATATAAAAGAATTTATAAGTAATATTAGCAAAATTATTGCTATCGCAACCACATATACAAACAACATTCTAATGCTAGGATTGACAAAGGTAATTGAAGAACGTACAACTCCGATTTTATGGAATGATAATGAAATGTATTTTAATGATACCATAAAAAAATATGATATTGCTCTTGAGGATTATTGTAATATGAATAAGGTTCAATATTTAAAATTGTTTGATTTATTACAACAAACTGATTTTTCTGATGATGGAATACATCCAAACGAAAAAGGTCATGAAAAAATATATAAAGCCATAAAATTGAAAGGAGAAAAATATGATTTATAAATATAATGAAGCTAAAAAAAGAAATGTTGGAGACAATATGCAAATTACTGATTTATATCCTGTAAAGGATATGCCAATAGATTTTGTTATTGGTGAATTGAATGGATTTCATGGAACGTTCTGCAATACAAAAAGTAATAAGTATTATTTTATATTAGAAGGAACTGCGAAAGTACAAATAGGAGAAGAAGTAAGTGAAGTTAATAAAGGAGACTTTATAGAAATACCTATTAATATGCCTCACAGCATTGATGGAAATGTTAAATTTGCGATTATGTGTACACCATCATTCGATATAGAAAGTGAAAAAGTCTTATAGGAAGTTATGATATTAAGATATAAAAATATAATGAAAGAGGTATTTTTAGAAGAATAATATGGAAGAATTAGATCTAATAAAAATTTTATGGGATTACATGGATTTAAAACAACAACCTGAGAAATCAGATTGTATAATTGTACTAGGATGTAGTGATACAAGTTTAGTAGATATTGCAGTAGATTTATATTGCAAAAAATATTCTGACAAAATTTTTTTTTGTGGAGGTTTGGGAAAAATAACTAAAAACATATGGAATGAAACAGAAGCTGACAAATTTGCAAAACTTGCAATAGAAAAGGGAATTCCAAAAGAAAGCATATACATAGAGAATAAATCTACAAATACTGGAGATAATTTTAGATTTGCTAAAAAACTTATGCAAGATGTAGGGTTAAATATACAAACATGTTTAATTGTCTGTAAACCATATGATGCAAGAAGAAATGATGCTACATTTAGAAAAATACTTCCGGAAATGAAGGGTATTTTTATTACAAGTGAAGTATCATGTGAAGAATACTATAAAACTCATTCTAAAGAATGGATTGATGTTTTAGTAGGAGATATTCAACGAATGAAAGTGTATCCAGAATTAGGGTGGCAAGTTAAAGTGGATATACCTATTAAAGTATGGCAAGCATATGAAGAGCTCGTAAAAAGAGGTTATGATAAATATATAATACAAGAAAAATAGTAATATTGATAAATCAAAAAGGAGGAAAAAATGTTTAATGTAGTACATGTTGCAATAAGTGTAAGCAATATAGGAAGAAGTATAGAATTTTATAAAAGAATTGGATTTAAAGAATTTAAATCTTGGGATGCAGAAGATGAGAGCATAAAAATAAGAATGTTAAAATTAAATGATTTTATATTAGAAATATTTTGCTATACAAATTATATAGAATTACCTAAAACTGCTAATTCTACAGCAACAGATTTGCCTGTACTTGGTACAAAACATTTTGCTTTAGGAGTATCAAATATTGAAAAGGCTAAAAGATGGGTGTTGGAAAACAAAATTGCAGATGAAGTAACTATAAATGTTGGTAGATTAGGCAAGCCATATTTCTTTATAAAAGATCCAGATGGAATCTTAGTAGAAATAATAGAGAATGATATACCTAAAACAGATTTACCAGATACATCAAAACAAGAAATAGCTAAAATAATAAAAAATGTCAGTGATACAGGTTTTTATGCTAAAAATAGATTCCATTCTATAGAGCATATAGCAAAAGTTGTTTTGTTTTCATATTTGTTAGGAAAAGAAGAAAAATTAACAGAAGAAGAGATGAAACTATTATTAGTATCAGCAGCTTTTCATGATTGTGGTAGAAATGGAAACGATGGAGAAAATGAGCATGCCGAAGCAGGAGCTAAAATTGCAGGAGAATATTTCACAAAAAATTTAACTAATCCATTTAATATAAATGAAGAGGATATACCAATAATACAAGTAGTAATACACTATCATGAACATAAAGAACAAGAATTGGGAAAATTAAATAAAGATGGAATACTATTTTTAATTAAAAAATACAATGCACCTAGTGATAAAATAAGTGAAATAGAAAATTTATGTATGTTATTAAAGGATGCAGATGCTTTAGATAGAGAAAGATTTGCAACATATGGAAAATTGGATCCAAAATATTTAAGAAGTAAAAGTGCAAAAACACCACAGATGTTAAAATATGCAAAAGAGATTAACCAAGCTGTTGCGGAAGAAATATTAAAGAAGATTTATGGAATAGAAAATATAAAAGAAGAAATTGATAGTGTCAAATTATTAGAAGAGTTAAAAATAAAAAAAGTTGAAATGCTAGGTGAAGAGACTAGATTATGTGTAGAAGAAATTTTAGATTTATTATTTTAAGGGAGAATATTATGAAAATTTATCTAATAAGGCATAGTGAATCAATAGATGACATAGAAGATTGCTATGGTGGAATTGCAGATTTTGACTTAAGTGAAAATGGCATTAAAAAAGTAGAACAATATGAAATAGAAAACTTAGGAATAGAGAAAATATATACGAGTCCATATAAAAGAGCATATCAAACTGCTAAAATATTAAATAAAAAGTTAAATGTAGATTTAGAAATTATAGATAATATAAGAGAATGCAATTCTTATGGAATTTTATCTGGAGTAAATAAGGAAAAAGCTAAAAAAATATTTAGTTATGTTTTCGATATGCCAAAATATAAAAATACGGGTTACTATTTAGGTACAAGTTTTTTGGGTGGAGAAGATATAAATGAATTTGACAAACGTGTAAAAGAGGGCATAACAGAGATTATAAGTAAAAGTAAAGAATTAAATACTATAGCTATTGTAACACATGGTGGTGTATATAGAAGTATTTATAAAAACATTCTTAAAGTGGATAAGAAACTAGATCAAATGGATGATTTAGCTACTACAGAACTTAAATATAATAATGGCAAGTTTGAGATTATAAATAAACAGGGAATAGTATTTGGAGAAACAATATAAACTAAAATACTTTTTAGCCGAACTTTGGTTAGTATACTAAGGTTTGGCTTTTTATATATGTTATCAGTATAGTTTAATAAAAAAATATTTACTTTAAAAAAATATGGTGGTAAAATATAGTTTCTACAGAAAAAAGCTGATAAATTCTGTAAAATAATTTTTATGGAGGAGGATAGTAGTTACTTACGTTATAATTTTCAGCAGAAAGGGAGCATAAATATGGCGATGTCTAAAGGAAGAAGACGGAGGAGAAAGTCTATAAGATTTGGACGGGTTGTAGGAGTTATTATCGCATTACTAGCAATAATATTATTATTTTCGCCACTGTCAATGGAAGATAAAACTATCGAAGTTGGAACAGAATTTAATGATGAACCTACAATAAAATACCTTGGTTTTAATGTTTCTAAAGATGTTAAAATTACTGGTAATGTTGATACCTCTAAAGTAGGCGAATATAAAATAACTTACAAATGGGGATTAAAATCTGCTACAAGAACTATAAATGTAGTAGATACTACTGCACCAGTTATTGATATGCAGGGTGGTAGCACACTGTATGTTGATAATTTTAACAACTTAGAAAGTTTGGACCCTGGGGTTATAGTAACTGACAACTATGATGAAGATGTTAAAGCAAAACGCGAAAGACATAAGATTAGTGATTCTGAATATGAATTCGTGTATACTGCAACAGATTCATCAGGAAACATTGCTATAGCAAAAAGAATAATTTTGAAGGCAACCGGAGTAATTTATTTAACATTTGATGATGGACCATCAAATGTTACTCCAGAAATTCTGGATATTCTTAAAGAGAATGACGTAAAAGCGACATTTTTTATTGTGAATTATTCAGAAGAGGACAAGAGTAAGATTCAAAGAATTATAGATGAAGGTCATACTCTTGGGTTACATGGTTTGTCTCATGATTATGCTACAATTTATTCGTCGGTAGATGCAATTACAGAGAATTTCATTGGATTGCAGAAGAAAGTAATGAATGATTTCGATTATAATGCAATATACATAAGATTCCCTGGAGGAGCATCTAATACCATCAGCAAGAACTATTGCGATGGTGTAATGACAGCAGCAACCAGTAAAGTAGAGCAAGAAGGCTTTACGTATTATGATTGGAATGTTGATGTAGACGATGCAGGAAGTGCAAGGACAACAAACAAAATTTACGAAAATTTTGTAGCAGGAATTGCACCAAAGCGCGAAAATGTTGTACTAATGCATGATGGATATGGACATCAACCAACAGCAGATGCTTTGCAGGAAATTATAGACTATGCAAAAGAGAATGGATATGTGTTTTCAGCAATTACTGAGGATACTATTCCAGTTCAGCATGGTGTGAATAACTGAAGAGCTAAACAAAAGAAACATGATAATGCGATTATTGTGTTTCTTTTGCCATATTGACATGTAGACGAAGCTAAAATAACTTTATAAGATTATTGCATTTCTGATTAACTTGTGATAAAACACAAATATGGAGGAAAAAATGAATAATTTTAACGAAGATATGCTTACTGGCAATACTAAAGAGGCCATAGACATTTTGGGTAGAAAATGGAAATATGAATGTATGAGCTGTGCTATTGCTAAAGGAGAATTAGAGCTTCCTGGAGGACTAATATATGAAGATGAATATATTACTGTTGGAGCTGATACAGAAATTCCATTGAATGGTTTTATTATAATTGCAACTAAACGTCATGTTAATTCTATTGCAAATTTAAATACAATAGAAAGACATGAATTGATAGATTATATTGCAAGGATAATAGAGGCATTAAGAGAGCTTAATATAGTTCACGAAGTAACGATAGTGCAAGAAGAAAGGTCAAAACATTTACATGTATGGATTTTTCCATGTCATAAAAAATATAAGGAAATGTTTGGAAAAGGCGTAGGAGCAATTAAAGATACATGTGAATACGTAAAAAATAACGCAAGTGATGAAGACATACAGCAATGTTTAAACACTGTACAAAAATTAAAAGAATATTTTAAGGAGGTATAAGGAATGAGAGAGTTGAAGCAAGAAATTTCTAAGTATATTGGAAATGAGGTATATGGAATAGAGAATGAAATATCTTATGTAGAGGACAAAGTGTTACCTCTATATGATACCAATATTGGAGGTCATGATAGAGATCATATAGTAACAGTAATATTAAGATCTTTTGAGATAATGGCAGAGTTTAAATTGGCATTGAATCCAAAGATTGTACTAATAACTGCTGCTTATCATGATATTGGATATAAAAAGGATCCAGACAATCATGAGCAAGTTTCAAGCGAGATGTTCTTGGCAGATAAGGAAATTCAAAAATTCCTTGAGCCAGAAGAAGTTAAAATTACTGCAGAAGCAATTGTTGACCATAGAGCAAGCCTAGAATATGAGGCAAGAAGTGAATATGGTAAGTTGGTATCTTCTGCTGATAGAGAAACTTCTGTAGAGAATATGTTAAAACGTTCTTTCTTATACCAAGCAGATAAGCACGCTGACGAAAATCCATCAGTAGAACAGATTATCGAATATTCTTTTAAAAAATTGACTAAGAAGTTTGGTAAAGATGGATATGCGAAAATGTATTATCCAGACAAGAAGTATACTGATTATTTATCAGAGATGCAAGACTTACTTGATAATAAGCAAAAATTCATCGAAAGAGAAATGAAGTTTGTACCTTTATTAAATAAGTAAAAATTAAAAATGGGATCACAATAGGTTTAACTATTTGTGGTCCCATTTTTGCCAGAATTATGAACAAGTTAGAACGAAAAGTACATATCATAAAGAGAAAAAATTCTTTGTATCTCTTCTTCTGTAACATTTGCTCTATTAGTGCGTTTATTTAGCAGTAAAACTAATCTGCTAAAATATGCATCATAATTTGGACGAGGTGTCTCTAATTGAGCCGAAAGTTCAGGAGAATAGTCATCACATACGAACTCAAGTGGCAAGTAATTAAGTGATGGCAATCTTCTGTATACTTTAAAAAGATCTACGAGTTTCACAAGTTCCGGTAAGATCTTTAAAAAGTTATCACACTTCTTCATGTAGTTTTCATCTGGACATCTTGGAACGAAGTCTTTTCTAAAAACTTCACGCTCATATCTTTCTTCTGCAGTCAATCTGTATTCCAAAGGATGAGTTATGACCGCATACAATCCAATTTGATATGATTTTGGAATATCTGCAATCATTTTCTCAGCCTTTTCTACTCGATTGATTGAGGCAGAAAAGATAACACTATAACCTTGCTTAAGAGCAAGATTTAAAAGTTCATCCCGAACATCCTTAGCAAAGCTAGTTGTAAGGTCTGCCGAGATTGTCCAATAATCGGACAAAATTTCCTTGATATCAGGGTGATAAACCCTAAACTCGTCAATATCAAGGGTAATAAATTCCTGATCTGGGAAATCGCATTCAATTTTGACTTCCAAACCTGTTTTTCCAGCACCGGATGGACCGGTTGCGAAAACGAAAACAGGGTTATTGCTTGCATTGACATTGGCAAATATAGAGTCTTTTATTTTCGAAAAAGCATTCCAAAATTCTGAACTACGAGCTCCTTTCTTAGAAACATTAAACTTCTGGAATAAAAATTCTTTATCCATTATTCAGCCCTCCTTATTAAGATAATTTAATTATAAGGCGAACTATAAGTTATGTCAACGAATACGTTGCAAACTAGATATTTTTAAGGTATAATATATTATCTAAAGAGATAGGAGGAAATATATGAAAATAGATTTACATATGCATACAACAGCCTCAGATGGAGAATATTCACCAACAGAAGTTGTAAAAATGGTAAAAGAAAAGGGACTAGAGATATTTGCAATAACAGATCATGATACTACAAGTGGTGTAGATGAGGCGTTAGAAGAAGCAAATAGACAAGGCCTACGTTTAATTCCAGGAATTGAATTTTCAGCTAAAGATAATGAAGCTAAAAAAGTACACATACTAGGATATAATTTGGATTATAGAAATCCTGACTTTATTGCAATATATAAAAGTTATACTGATGATAGAAATAGGAGAAATAATGAATTTATACAAAAATTTAATGAATTAGGAATTAATATAACATTAGAAGATGTAAAAAAATATGCTAAAAATGTAAATATTCGTAAACCAGAATTTGCAAAGGCTTTGCTAGAAAAGGGTTATATTGCAGATGAAGAAGAAGCATATACAAAATATTTAAATCAAGAACCGTTTAAAAGTATAAAAAGGGAAAAAGGTGAAATGAGTCCTAAAGAAGTAATTGAGACAATCAAGAGATTTGGAGGAACAGCAGTATTAGCACACCCATACACTTTAGAATTAGAGGAAGAAAATCTAATAAGAAAAATAGAAGAATTTATCAGTTATGGACTTGAGGGAATGGAATGTTTTCATTCTAGACAAACTAAAGAGCAAATGGAAGAATATGAAAAAATTGCGAATAGTTATAATCTAATAATAACTGTAGGTAGTGATTTTCATGGACCAAACGTTCATCCAAATATCGAGATAGGAACAGGTAAAAATAATAATATTGTAGATGCAAGAGTAAAAAATATAGAAAAAATAATTGGTTAAAACTTATATAATTTTTTATATAAGTTTTTCTTTTGTTATAAATGAGTAATATCTAATCAATTGATATTTAATTATGCATGTTGTATAATTAGGCTACAAAAGGAGCAAATAAGATGTTTAATGAAATAATAGAATCAAATAAGTATGTAATAGAAAATGCAAAATATATTCAAATAAATAAGGATGAAATAAAAAAGTTTGCAAATGAAATACAAGAGGTAAATATAAAAAATTGGTTGTATAATTCCCCATATAATTTATTAGATGAAAATGTAGAGACAATAATAACTTTTTTACTATATTTTGAGGCAATAGACTTTTCTTTTTGGGGAAGTCCAAAATGGCAAATAGAAACAATTAACGGAAAAGAAGATGGCTCTATGGCACTTATGTTTGCAATGCTAAGATATATAAGAGAAAATAAGTCATTTGATAATTTAACAAAAGAAAACTTTAAAGAATATCTAAAAGGTAATGTAGAGATTCCTCTTTTTGAAGAAAGATTTAAAATTATAAAGAATGTTAATAAGGTTGTAAACGAAAGATTCGGTGGAGATTTTTACAATGCAATATATAACCTAACAAACGATGAAGAATTATTTAAATTTATAATAGATAATTTTGAAGATTTTAAAGATATAAGGACATATGAAGGGAAGACAATATATTTTTATAAATTGGCACAATTATTAACATCAGATATTTTGCATATAAGGGAAAAGAAAGAAAATATAAAAGTAGACTGCTCACATTTAGTTGGATGCAGTGATTATAAAATACCACAAGGCTTACGAGCACTAAATTTAGTAAAATACAATGTAGAACTGGCAAATATAGTTGATAATAAAATAGAAATAAAAGAAAACTCAAAATATGAAGTAGAAATTAGAGCAACAGTGATATATGTAATAGATGAAATAAAAAGATTATTAAACAACAAAGTAAATGCAATAGAATTAAATGATTATATTTGGCTTATGTCAAAGAATAAGGAATTACCAAAAAGACCATATCATTTAACAAGAACTACAAATTATTAATCAAAATTTAGTTAGGGATTTTAGATAGGAATTTTGGTAGGGATTTTGGTAGGGGTTTTGGTAGGGATTTGGGGACGTTCCTTAAATCCCTGTAAATATATAAATTAGGAAGTAGATGTAAATGAAAGTTTTATCACTAATGGAACCATGGGGAAGTTTAATTAAAGAAAAAGTAAAATATATCGAAACAAGAAGTTGGAAAACAAACTATAGAGGCGAGTTATACATTCATACTAGTTTAAAAAAGATTCCAAAAAATGACGAAAGAATACGAGAACTGGTTAATTTATTAAAAGATAAAGATATAAAATATGGATATATAATTGCAAAATGTAATTTAGTAGATTGTATTTATATGGATGAAGAATATATAAATAAAATAAAAACAGAAAATCCAACAGAATATAAATGTGGGGAATATGCTGTTGGTAGATATGCTTGGGTATTAAAAGATATAAGAAAAATAGAACCAATACAAGCAAAAGGACATTTAGGAATTTGGAATTATAAGGATTAAGATAGGAGGAAAAAATGGAAGTATTATTTGCAACAAACAATCCAGCAAAAGTAAAAATATATGCTAATAGATTAGAAGAAAATGGGATTAATTTAAAAACATTAAATGACTTAAATATAGCTGATTCTGTAGAAGAAAATGGAAAAAATTCCATAGAAAATGCCATAATAAAAGCTAAAGGGTATTATGAATTTGTAAAAGTACCAACTATTGGTATGGACAATAGCCTTTTTATAGAAGATATAGATGAAGCAGATCAACCAGGAACACATGTAAGAAGAGTTCATGGTAAAAGACTATCAGATAAAGAAATGATAGAATACTATACAGGGTTAGTAAAAAAATATGGCAAGAATTTAAAAGCTAAATGGGTTTATGGAATGGCTATATATGATGGAAAAGATGTACAAACTTTTACATGGTCAAAAGGAGATTTTTATTTTGTAGGAAAACCATCGCCAATTTTAAATGAAGGTT
Source organism: uncultured Clostridium sp. (assembly GCA_900553015.1). Lineage (GTDB taxonomy): Bacteria > Bacillota > Clostridia > TANB77 > CAG-508 > Merdicola. The sequence continues at coordinate 46,174 of USBY01000004.1, forward strand.
ATCCTTTAGACTCTATAAGTGTATTGCCAGACACTGGTAAATATTTTGTAGATTTAACTAGAGAAGAAAAAGATGAGTACAAAAATAAAAATGCAAAAGATGATGATGTAATAAAATTTATTTTATCAAGCTTGAACTTAGGGGACGGTCCTAAAAGTTCAAAAAGGTAACATAAAAAATGAACTTTAAGCTCCGTCCCTAAAGTTCATAAAATGGAGGAATAATGAGAATACCAGATGAATTAGAAGCTAAAATAGCAAATGAAATAAATAATATAAAGCTGACAGATTTAAAGAATACTGCAAAAATTTTAAGTGATAGGTATATGAATGCTAAAAGAACAGGGCAAAGTTTATTAAATAAAAATCTAGAGGTTCTTGCTTATTCTATTATTAGGATGCCGGCTACTTTTTGTGCGATTAATAAGGCACTAGAAGAGACTTTAAAAAGATATAATCCTAATATAAAAACAATGTTAGATATAGGTTCTGGAACTGGAGCGGGTGAATGGGCTGTTCTTAGCAATATAGATGTAGAAGAAATTACTTGCATAGAGCGTGAAAAAGAAATGGAGAATATGGCTAGAAAATTATTGGAAGGTCATAACAATATAAATTGGAAAAATCAAGATATAGTTCAAGACGATATTACTGATAAAGCAGATTTAGTAATAACTTCGTATATGGTAAATGAGCTTAAAGAAGCGAGCAAAGAAAAAGTAATAAAAGAAATCTTACAAGCTTTTAACAAGTTAGTAATATTTATAGAGCCAGGAACTCCAGAAGGATTTAATAATATAAGAAAAGTACAAAGGTTAGCACTAGAAAGTAACTTGAATATAATAGCACCATGTACTTGCCAAACAGAATGTAGTTTGCCAGTAGATGATTGGTGCCATTCTACAGTTAGAGTAGAACGAAGTAAAGTTCATAAATTTGTAAAAGATGCAGATGTACCATATGAAGATGAAAAATTTTCTTATATAGCAATTTCCAGAGAGAAAATAGATAATAGTGGTGCTAGAATATTAAGACATCCTAACATTTCTAGTGGTTTTATAAAAGTTAAATTATGCAACAATGGAAGTATAGAGGAGAAAACAATAACGAAGAAAGAAAAAGATTTATTTAAGAAAGTAAAAAAATTAAAGTGTGGGGATTTGATATGATTAATTTAGAATTATATAAAATATTTGTTTTTGTGGCAAAGGAAGAGAATATAACTAAAGCAAGTGAAAAACTAAATATATCTCAACCAGCAGTAACAAAGCATATAAAGAATTTGGAAGAACAATTAGGCGTTACTTTATTCAAAAGAAATAAATATGGAATGGAGCTAACAGATAAAGGTAGAGAATTATACAAAGAAGTAGGCGAACCTATAATAAAAATTTATAACGCAGAAAGAAAATTTAGAAGTAGCAGAAATATAAATTTAGGTTCACATGTTACAATGCTTAGTAGAATGTTTGGAAAATGTATTGCGGAATATTATAAATTAAATCCAACTAGCCAAATAGAAGTAACGAATGAAACATTTAATGATATGTTAAATATGTTAGAAAATCAAAAACTTGACATTGTACTTTCTAAAAAGGTTGATGAAAGTGTATATAATACAAACAAGATTGAATTTATTAGATTAGGCCTATTGCACGATATATTTGTAATTAATACGAATTCTAAATATAAAGATAAGGTCTTTAATAAAAAGGAGTTAGCAAAAGAAAAGATATATACTCCAAAGAGAACATCAATTACTACTATAAATTTAATGAAAGAATTAAACCTAACAGATGGCATGGAAAATATTAAAAACATTACATATACAACAATGCTTGGAATTCTAAAAACTGAAGATAGTATTGGACTTATAACAAAAGAATACATAAAAGATGAATTAAAAGAAAATAAATTAGCTATCTTAAAAACAGATTTTGAGTTTGACCCAATGGAATTTGGTATATATATAAATAAAGAAAATAAGTTTAAAGAATTAAAAGATTTAATTAAAATAATGAAAAATGAATTTTTGCAGGTATAACAATTGGTTATATCTGCATTACTTATTTGTATTTTACATAATCTATAAAAATGGCTATAATTGTAAATGTAACTAGAAATACAATGTTTTCATAATAATACAGGAGGAAAAAAATGAAAACAGAGAAAGTTGAAGCAATTTTAAGTGCACCAACTGTGCCACTTAAAGAATTATTAAACAAACAGGAACTTTTAGATGGAAAAGAAGGTTTTTGGTTCTTAAACCCATATGCATTTCCGAATCCTGCTGGACCGGTTTTGCGGAAGTTAAGATTGGACGAGAACAAACACTGGGTTATCTCAGACATTGACACAGGAGATGACTACGAAGAGTTTCAGGGCGCCATGCCATATAAAGACAGCGAGCTTTTTATGTATCCACATTTGGCATGGATGCTTGAAGGGGATTCTATCGAGGGTCATCTGTATTAAAAGCGAGGAACGGTATTGTAATGCGAAACGATACCGTTCTTTGCTTTTTTTTATGAAAATGATATAATTTAATAAATAGAATTAAAGGAGAAAACTATGGGAAAAATAATAAAAGTAAGAGAAGTAGGAGATCCAGTACTTAATAAGATGTCAGAGAAAGTTGATATAACAAATATAAATAATGATGTTTTAGATATTATAGATGATTTAAAAGCAACTCTCGAAGATGGGGTGGGAGTTGGTATTGCTGCACCACAGATTGGTATTAACAAAAGAATTATAGTAGTTGGAGCCAAAAAGGAAAATGTAAGATATAATGAGGCAGAAGATATCCCATTAACTGCTATGATAAATCCAAAATGGGAGAAATCATCAGATGAAACAGATATACAATTTGAAGCTTGTTTAAGTGTACCTTCAATAGCTGGTAAAGTTGAAAGATTTAAACATATTACATTACAATATTATAATGAGCAAGGTGAAAAAATAGAAAAGGAGATACATGGATTTTTTGCTAGACTTATTCAGCACGAATGTGACCACCTAGATGGATTTACATTTTTAAATAAAGTTACAGATAAGGATGGTTTTGCAACAAAAGAAAATAGAAAGAAATATAATTTGTAGGCAGGAACCATATGGGTTTCTGTTTTTGCATTATTACGAGAATATACAACAAATTGTAACGTTTACATAAATTTACAAAATGAGAAAATTATGGTATAATCAACTATAGTATTAATGGAGGAAAAGAAGATGAGTGATATAAAATTAAAAGATTTATTAAGATTATTCCCTCAAGTAATATGCAGTGTTGAAAACTTAAATGTAATAAGTAATGGAAGAGTTGATTTAAGTGAATTAGCAGTAAAATCAGGAATGACAGAAATTGTAGAAAATAATTCACAAGTATACAAGGACTTTATTAAAAGAAATGAAAAATATATAGATATGAATAAATATTTAACTTATCAATTAGCCTGTTATAAAGATATGCCTTTGGAAGAACAGGAATTACAAAAATACATTTCGATAATAAAAGATCTATTAAAAGATAGACCTAATACAACTATATACATGTTAGCTCAAAAAAATGGTGTATCAAAAGTTGTAGAATATTCTTCTTCAAAAGGATTGATACCTGAGGCAAAAGAAGTAAAACTAGGAAATCCAAAATATGATAAAATTTTTGAAGATGAAAATTTATTTATGGATCTAGTAGGAATTTTAATGACTTCAGATTTAAGGAAAATATTACCTAATCGTTTAGCTGAATTAGTAGAATATAAAGCACTTGCCAATGCAATTAGAAATACTCCAGATGTTGATTTAGATAATAATCCAGATAATAATATGGAATTTAGAATGAACAGTGTATCAGAAATAATGGAAGACATGAATAGATTTAAAGATAAATTAAATATTGATAATTGGTTGTTAATAGCAGGATATAGATTTAAAAATTTTATTCAGAAAAATCTTACAAATGGTGAACTTTCTGAAACTGAAGTACAAAGTATAGAAGTAGTTTTTAACCAATTAAGTGAAGTATCAAATTTATTAGGTGATTCTAGAAAAATAAAATTTAATGGAAAATTAGAAACAAAAGGAGACGGTAAATATAAATATGTTTCATACTCAGCGAAGGAATTAAGTTCAGATGTTGCACAACTTAGAAAGCTAGTTCTTCCAAATAACTTTAAAGTTAAGGACGATATATTAGATGAATTTCAAGAAGGAGATTTAACAGTTAAAAAATTATTTGAAAAAGTAAGAGAGCCAGACGAATTAATAGAAAAAGAAGATCCTCCACAAATCGATAAATTAGCAAAATATAAGATAAATTTTATATCACCTGAAGAAAAGAAAGCAATATTTTATAGTTATGATGAACAACCAATAGCATATAGGGGAACAAAAGGGAAAGCATATGAAGGACATGCAATATTTATATATCCTAAAAAAGATTTTGCAATTTTAGAGTGTTTTTATAATAAAGATAAAGATGGAGGAAAGCGATACTCATATGGTGATGCAACAGTTATTGTGCCTACAGAACAATTAGAAGAATTTTTGAAAAGTAAAGAAAAATTAGAAAACATTCCATTAGCAAGAGAATTAAAAGCTCCATCTGGAGAAAAAGCAAGACCTGTGAAATATGTAGAACATGAGAAAACAACTAAAAAACAATTAAATAAAAGAATAGAACAAAGAAGACCTGTTAGAATATATCATACTAAAAATTGGAGACAAAGAATGTCAGGTATATTGTCAGGGAAAATAAATCCTTTCCTTATAACTATTGTTTCATCACAAAGAAAAAGGAAACAATCTATAGAGACCAAAGAACGAACTAATGCAGAAGTTGAATTACAACAAGGTGAATAAATATATGAAATAGGATTTAGGGAGTGATATAAATGGGATTTTTAGATTTATTTAGAAAAAAGACCAAAAAGGTAACACGTTATAATGATCCAGAAGCAGATAATGAAGCAGCACATGTTTTAAGAGAAATAACAGATGATGGAAAATTACAAATAGATTATATGGAAAAGCCAGACATTAGAAAACCTTATGATTCTACAAGACTAGTATTAGAAACAATACCAGAAAATATAAATGGATATAAGGTGTATACTGGAAAAGTTAGTTGGTATAATCAAGGTGATACAATAATGTTTGACAACAATGATTCAAGACATAGAGGATGGACTGTAAGGATGGAAGTTGAACCCACTCTGCTAAGAACGAATGATGAATATGTTAGTTGGGTAATGGTAGAGCTATTAAATAGAAGTAGAGTCAAATCATATATCGAAAAAGGATTAATAGACAATCCAGATGTGCCTTGTGGTAATTATGTTGGTGGAATAGAAACTAACCCAGATGGAAGTTTTGGAAAAAAATTTGATAATTTTATAGGAACCTATGTACATAATATGCCTGCTGTACGTAAAGCAAGAGCACAGTATCAAGAAAGAAAAAGAATAGAAAGAGCAAAACAAGCACGAACAGAAGAATTATATAAAGAATTACAAGATTTAGATAGTCCTGATAGTGATGCAAGATTTTAATATTTAAATTTAGTCGCTGTTATTTAAATATAACAGCGGTTTTTATGCGCATTCTATTAAACTAACAATTTTAATTAATATATTCTTGTATAAAAAAATAAAATATGGTATAACTAGTTAGCACAAAAATGGAGGGAAACAAAATGACAAATTTATTAATAAAATTATTCATAAAAGATAATGATGTTAGCAATTTAGAAACAAGGGGAAAGTATGGAATGCTTTCGAGTGCTACAGGAATTGTAGTTAATATTTTACTTTCAATAGTAAAACTTGTTATAGGAATAATTGCAAATTCAATTTCTATTATATCTGATGCGTTAAACAATATTACAGATGTTGGATCTTCAGTAGTAACAATGATAGGATTTAAAATATCTCAAAAGAAAATAGATAAAGACCATCCATGGGGACATGGTAGAATGGAATATATAACAGCATTTATAGTTGATATAATTATTTTAATGGTTGGATTTGAATTATTAAAAAGTTCAATAGACAAGATAATACATCCAGAACTTCCAGCAGTAAATAATGTTACAATTATAATATTAGTTATAGCAGTTCTTACAAAATTATGGTTATTTTTATTTTATAAAAAGATTGCCAAAACAATAGATTCTAATGCTATTAAAGGGAATGCATATGATAGTATATCAGATTCTATATCAACGTTAGTTGTTTTAATATCAGCAGTGGTTGCTAAATTGTGTGGAATATCAATAGATGGTTATGCAAGTTTAATAGTTTCTGTATTTATATTGTTTACAGGTTATAAAGCAATTAAAGAAACAGTAGACTTATTATTGGGAATGAAGCCAGATCCAGAGTTTATAAAAGATATAGAAGAAGAAGCTAAAAAATATGATATGATTTCTGGAATACATGATATTATGGTTCATGATTATGGTCCGGGAAGGAAAATCGTTTCTTTCCATGCAGAAGTTCCAGCAGATGGTGATATCTGTAAGGTTCATGATATAATAGATCAAATGGAACAAGATTTATTTGAAAAATTTAATTGTATTACTACAATACATATGGATCCAATAGTTGTTGATAATAAAGAAATAAATGATATGAGGTATTTTACAGAAAAAATAGTAAAAGAATTAAATCCAGAATTTTCTATACATGATTTTAGAATGACAGATGGAGGAAAAAGGGTTAATTTAATTTTTGATTTAGTAGTTCCAAGAGATAAAGAATATGATAAAGAAGAAATTATAAAAAATGTGCAACAAAAAATACATGAAAAAGATAAAAAATACTTTGCAGTCATAAAAGTTGAAACATCATATATTTAAAACAAAAAGCAGCTTAAAAGTATGTACTTTATAGCTGCTTTTTTAGTACTATATTGTAAAGATTTGTCAAAAAGTGGCAAAAATATTATGTATACAAGATTGACAATATATGATATAATCTAGTTGTTACTCCGTAAACCACAGAAAGCGATGCTTTATTAAAAGCTTTCTACCTAGGAATCAGAGGGAGTGATTCTATGAAAAAGCGGACCATGATGATACTAGCGGGATTAGTAGTAATATTTGGGATTTCACTGGTATTGTTCAATAGGAAAGCAAACCTAAACTATGGTGATGTAAAGGATTTTTGCTATGAAGTACAGAAAGCAGGACATCCAATATCACCAGATCCGGAAGCGGTTAAAGAATATACCGTCAAAACGGATCGTTATGGCAATCTTATTTTAGAAGTGACAGGAAACGAGGGGGAACAAGTTAGTTGTGAGATGACACCCGACTGTCAAATAATTGATAAGATTGTAGAAATTGATACTCTTAAATATTTATACGCAGTAATTTCAATAGCGGTTTTGCTTATGATTATTGCAGTTATAAAAGAGTATGCCAAAGGGCGAATAGGGACTTAGGGTCTCTATTCGCTTTTTTACGTGGATGTTTTAGTTTAATAAACACATAGTTGATTATAATTGCTAGTTAAAAATTCTGGTGGTCACAAAAAGTTCACATTTTTTTAAGGTAATTTTAATTATATGTTTTTATAATTAGCACGAAAAGATTTTAGGAGGTAAGAAATGAAAAAAGAATTATTAACATTAGTAATAGGAATTTTAATAGGAGCAATATTAGCTACAGGAATTTTTCTAGTATTGCAAAATAATTCTTCAAACCAAGGAAGAATGGAACGAGGAGACAGCCAAGGGCAAATGGGAGAACCACCAGATGGAAACTCTATATCAGGAGGAAGAAATATGGGAAATCCAAATAATGTAGAAAATCAAACTAGTGAATCATAGTAATAGGAGGATAAAATGAAAAAAGTAAAAAAAGCACTATTTATAATAGTGCTAATATTAATATTTTCTGTAATAGCATTTTTTATAGGTAGAAAGATTGGTTTAAATACAAATACATCAGCAACAACAACTGTTACAACAGAAGAAACAGTATCTAAGCACACAATAAAAAAAGAATTAACTGCTTCAGGTGAAATACAAACAGCAGTAACAGAACAGTTAGCATTGGATACAACAAAATACTTTGAAATGCTATGTGTTGAAGCAGATGATACTGTTTATGAAGGAGAAAATATACTTGAATACACAAATGGAACATATTTAGTAGCACCATATGATTGTGTAATTTCCAGTACAGCTGTTCCAGAAGCAGATAGCAAATGTACTTCAAGTAATTATATAGAAATCAAAAGCTTAAAAGAATTACAAAGTACGTTATCTATAAGTGAAAATGAAATTCAAGAAGTAAAAGAAGGTCAAGAAGTCGAAATAAGTTTATCTGCTGATGAAACTAAAACATATGTTGGAACAATAACAAAAATAGATCCAGTAGGAACATATTCTAATGGTGGCACTACTTTTTCAGCAATAGTATCATTCGAAAATGATGGCAATGTCAAACTTGGTATGACAATTTCTAGCACCATAATATTAGAAGAAGCAGAAGAAGTAGTAGCAGTTCCAATAAATGCTGTTACAACAAAGGATGGAAAAAATTATATAACTGTAGTAAATAATGGCGAAACAGAAGAAGTAGAAATAGAACTAGGAATTGCTGATGAAGAATATGTACAAATATTATCTGGAGTTGAAGAAAACGACACAATACAAATAACAACTACTACAACAGAAAGTACTATTAGAAGTACAAGTACAGAGGAAGAAAGTACAAAAGGTAGAGGGCAATCAAGTGGTGGAATGATGACACGAGAGCAAGGAACAGGCGGAGGACAAATGCCAGATATGGGTAGTGGAGGACCTACAGGCCAAGGAATGCCACAAGGAGGAAATTAATAATGATAAAATTAGAAAATATAACAAAAACATTTAAAATGGGAGAAGAAACAATTAAAGCATTGGATAATATTAATTTCGAAGTAGAGCAGGGAGAGTTTGTTTCTATAATAGGTCCGTCTGGTTCTGGAAAATCAACATTAATGAATATTTTAGGATTATTAGATGTTCCAGATAGTGGAAAGTATATTTTAGAAGATATAGAAGTTAATAATGCAAGTGAAAATAAACTTGCAAATTTAAGAAACAACAAAATTGGTTTTATATTTCAAAACTTTAATTTATTAACAAAATTAAAAGCTTTTGAAAATATTCAGGTACCATTAATATATAAAGGGTATACGAATGAGGAGTCTAAAAAAATTGCATATACCTTACTAGAAAAAGTTGGACTAAAAGGTAGAGAAGAACATTTACCAACACAACTTTCTGGAGGACAGCAACAAAGGGTCGCAATAGCAAGAGCTCTTTCATGTAATCCAGATATAATATTAGCAGATGAACCAACAGGTGCATTAGATTCTAAAACTAGTGTAGATATAATGAATCAATTAGAAGAGTTAAATAAACAAGGTCAAACCATTATTCTAATAACTCATGATGAAAAAGTAGCAAAAAGGGCAAAAAGAATTGTAAAAATATCAGATGGAAAACTATATAAGGAGGCAGAAAGTGACTAAATTTTTAAACATTTTAAAAGTTTCAATAAAGAATATTAATGGGAACAAATTAAGAACTATATTAACAATGCTAGGTTTAATAATAGGTATTGCATCTGTAATAATTTTGGTTGGAATTGGCTCTGGAACGAGCAATCAGGTCACGTCTCAAGTTCAATCTTTGGGAGCAGATGTATTAACATTAAACATAACTTCATCTGATACTAGTTTAGAATATGAAAATATAGATGAGTTAAAAAATATTGAAGATATTGCTGCTGCAGCTCCTTACAAAACTGTAAGTGGAACAGTCACACACGGTGAAAATTCATCTGGTAGAGCAAATATAATTGCAACAACAAATGAGTATATGGAAGTAATGAATTTAACAATAAGTTCAGGACGATTGCTATCTACTATTGATTTGGACAATAATAGTAAAGTTTGCTTATTAGGAAGTGATATTGCAGAAACATTATTCGAAAATGATACAGTAGCAGGAAATAGTATCAAAATAGATGGTGATAATTATACAGTAATAGGTGTTATAACTGCTACAGGTAGCTCTATGGGAAATGATATAGATAGTATGGTAATAATACCTTTTACTACTGCAAAATATTTAGATTCAGATACAACAATAAATAATGTATATATAAAGGTGGAAGACGAAAACAAAATAGAGAATGCAAGCAGTAGAGTGGAAAGTTATATTATTTCAACATTAGGATTAACTACAGATGACTTTTCTGTAAGTTCTCAAGATTCTATGTTAAGTACAATGGATGAGGTAAATAATTCATTATCTATAATGCTTGGAGGAATAGCTAGTATATCTTTAATTGTAGCAGGAATTGGAGTAATGAATGTTATGCTTGTTTCTGTAACAGAAAGGACTAAAGAAATAGGTATAAGAAAAGCATTAGGAGCCAAAAGAAGTGATATATTAATTCAATTTTTAATAGAGGCATTGTTATTATGTATTGTTGGTGGAATTATAGGAATTGGACTTGGAGTTGGAATAGGAATGTTATTAAATCAAATGGGATATAATTTTGTTCCAGAAATTTGGATTATTTTAATTGCATTTTTCTCTAGTGTAATGATTGGATTACTATTTGGAATATTCCCTGCATATAAAGCGTCTAAATTAAATCCGATAGATGCTTTACATACAGAGTAAAGGAGGAAGTATGAAAAAAGTAAAATTAATTAGTATTTTTTTAATTGTGTTGTTATTTTTTAGTATAAGTTTTGCTTATGCAGAAAATGAACAAGATGAAATTGTATTTGCCAAAAATAGTGAAGTTGATATAACAGAAAACATAGAAATAATTTTAAATATAGAAAAAATAGAATATAGTAATTTCTTAGTTACAGTAGAATCAAATTTAGATATGGATCAATTAGAAGAAACAGATGAATTAGAAGTTACAAAAAATTCGGATAATGTGCAAATAAATATAGATAAAGAAACTACTACTTTAAACCAATTAACTTTATCATATAAAATCCCAGAAAATTATAATATTGGTGACAATATAGTTTTTAATATAAGCATAAAAAATAATGAGAGCGAAGAAGAAATTTTAAAAGTAGTAGAAATAAAAATAGTAGATAAAACAGAAGAAAACAATGAATTAAACGAAATTACGCCAAGTAATAATAATGAAAATGTAAATGATAGAAACATTAATAATGAAAATAATGAAAAAGAACAAGTACAAGATAATTTTTCACAAAATGTAAAAATGTCTACTCAAAGTAGCTTTAGTAATGGCGCAAACGAAAGACAAAATGCTGAAACTATAACATATAATGGTTCTAGTAATAATTATTTATCAGATTTATATGTAACTGGATATGATTTTACCGAAAGTTTTAATAAAGACAATGAAACATACTTTTTAACTGTTAACAATGATGTAAGCAGTTTAACAACTGTTGCAGTACCAGAAGAAGAAAAATCAACAGTTAAAATATATGGGAACGAAGAGATAAATGTAGGCACAAACAAAATATTAGTTACTGTAACTGCCGAAGATGGAAGCGTTAGAAATTACAGAATATATGTTACAAGACAAGAAGGAGAATAAAGTGAAAAGTATAGATAAAATAAAAATAATTATTATAATTTTATTAATAATTATTTTAGGAATAATGTTATTAAAATATAATAGCAAAACAGAGAATAATTTTAATATGAAAGAAAGTAATATCGAAGCTGTTAGTGGTGAAGCTACTGCTGAAAACGAGACTATTGTTACAAGTAAAACACAGATACAATCAGCACTAACAGAAAATATTTCTTTACATGCAACATATTATTTAGAAGAAATTTATGTACAAACAAATGAAAGTATAAAACAAGGTGAAGCTATTTTAAAATATACAAATGGAGAATATTTGACAGCTCCTTACGATTGTGTTATTAATGAAATAAATATTCCAGATATTGGAACTATATGTAAAAATGACAATTATATTAATATATCTTCAACAAATAGATTACAAGTTACAATGAATATTAGTGAAGATATTATTAATCAAATATATATAGGTCAACCAGCTGATATTACTATTACTTCATTGGATGAAAGCGTAACTGGAAATATAACCAATATTAGTAGTACAGCTAGCAATGGAAATTTTACTGTATTAATAGAATTTGAAAATAGTTCTGATATAAAAATAGGTATGTCAGCTACTGTAAAAATATAATAATTAGTGGGTGGATGTTATGAAGATTTTAATTGTAGAAGATGATAAAATATTATCAGAAACAATTAAACAGGTGCTACAAGAGGATTATGAAACATATCAAGAATATGATGGAAAAAGTGGTTTATTAGCAGCTAAATTAGATATATATGATTTAATAATTTTAGATTTAATGCTTCCTGAAATGAATGGATATGATGTTTTAAAAAGACTAAGGGAGTTAAAAATACTTACTCCTGTTTTAATCTTAACAGCTAGGGACGATATTAACGACAAAGTAAAAGGATTAAAGATTGGTGCAGATGATTATTTAGTAAAACCATTTGAAAGTGAAGAACTTTTAGCAAGAATTAGTGCAATAATACGTAGAACAAAAGGAAATTATAAATTAAATAGTTTAAACTTCAAGGATTTAGAAATGAATTTAAATAGTAGAACTGTAAAAATTAATGGAGAAGAAGTAAACTTACAGGGGAAACAGTTTGATATATTAGAATATTTAATTAGCTATAAGAACACAATAATAACAAAAGAACAAATATTTGATAAAATTTGGGGTTTTAATTCTGATACCACTACAAATGTTGTAGAAGTATATGCAAGTGGCTTAAGGAAAATATTAAAAAAATATGATTATGATAAATATTTAAAAACAATTCGTGGTGTTGGATATATGCTAACTGATTAGGAGAAATATGGAAACGGAAAAATATATAAAAAGAAATTTAGTAAAAAATACAATCATTAATTTTATAATATTTACGATTATACTATTATTATTTGATATTATAATCTATAACCAGGTAACAGGTTCTTTGTTAAAAAATGTAGATGAACAATTAAAAAATTCAGAAAGAATATTTTTAAGTAGACCAAATAATGATAACAAAGAACCAAGAAATGGTAGGGAACTAGAAGATGAAGATTTTAGTCCTAGATTAATAAATATTATAAGAGATGAGAATGGAGAAATAGAAGACACACAAGGCTTGGGAAATTTGGCTGATTTTTCTGATGATATAAAATTTGATAAAAACAATTTGAATAATATTTATAACTTGAAAATTAATAATATATATAATTATAGAGCTATAAATATTAAAATTAATGCAGATGGCAGTCAAAAATATATGCAAATTTTAATAAATATAGATGGCGAAACAACCACTATGTCTAACATAATAAGCATACTTGTTTTAGCTACAATAATATTAATTTTAATTTCGATAGTGGTAAGCTATATTTTATCTAAAAGAAATATAAAACCAATAGTAAAGATGTATAACAAGCAAACAGAATTTGTACAAAATGCTTCTCATGAGCTTAGAACACCACTTACAATTATTCAAGCCAAACAGGAATTGTTGTTAAAGAGTCCAAACGCAAAAATAATTGATAAATCAGAAGATATAAATTTGACATTAAAAGAAACAAAAAGGCTTACTAAGATGATAAAAGAATTAATGGATTTAGCAAGAGCAGATGAAGGAAATTATAAAATTGATAAAAGTGATGTTTATATTGATAAATTAATAGAAGAAGTTACTCTTCCATATAAAGAATTAGCAAATATCCAAGATAAAGAATTTATATTAGATTTAAATTATAATGGAGCAATAAAAGGTAATAGAAATAAACTTATCGAATTAATTATAATCATTTTGGATAATGCCATAAAGTATACGACAGCCGGCGATAAAATAGAGATAAAAACATATTCAAAAGATAGGAAATGTTGTATAGAAATTAAAGATACAGGCATCGGTGTTGACGAAAAGGATATAAAATATATTTTTGATAGGTTTTATAGAGCAGATAAAGCTCGTTCTAAAGAAACTGGAGGTACAGGTTTAGGATTATCAATTGCACAAACAATTGTAAAAATGCATTCTGGAACAATTAAAGCTACACATACTAAACCAAAGGGATTGACGATTTTAATGAAAATGTAATAGTTGCCAAATTAACGTAAATGTGTTATAATATTTAGCGCACTAAAAGTAGGAAAGGAACAAATATATAATGAAGTTATTTCATGTAGATTTTGTTCTAGTGCGTTGATGCGAAAGGAGGACATAAGAATGAAGACAGCATGGTATAGTAGTAACGCATCAGTTGAAGAAATTGTGAAGGTACTTAAAATGTATCCTTCATACAAAACAAGTATTTTTGAGGATATAGTTTCACAGAAAGAGAAAATCTATCTAAACAATCCAAAAGAATTTGATGGAAGTGAGGAGCTATTCGAAAGCTTACATGAGGTAGCAGAACTACCAAATCGAATTCTAAGTGGATATACGTATAGAAATATTTTCTCTGTACTAAAAAAATCTAAAATCAAAAAAGAATATTTGTTGGAACTATATGAAAACTATATTGGTAGTGCAAGACCGATATGGGTAGTCGAAGATTTTGATGGTCCAGCAATTGTTGCAAAACAGTATGGACCATATATGATTATTTTCTTTAACGAAAACCCGAAGGATTATTAATCCTTCGGGTTTTCCAATTATATTAATACACATCATATGAAAAAGCTGTAACACCTTTATCATCATATATTGTTAATCTAAAATATTTTGAATATTCATCTTGATAAGTATAATTCCAATAACCTAAGCTATCTGCACGATAAGAATCTTTTGGTTCACCATATGCATTTATTACATCTTGTAAAGAACTACCATTATGAATACCTTTTGGTAATGTAAAAGATGCTGGTGTTTCATCATCATCTACGAAAGCATTATCTACTTCGAATGACCAGATATTACATTCTGTTATATCTTTAATAGTATTAGAATCATTTATGAATCCTATTCTTACAGTAGAATCAAAATTTGGATTTTCTAGGCTTATTGTACCAGAAACTTTATTTCCTGGATTCATAACATAGCCATTTGCATATCCATAATCTGCTAGATCAAATGTCCATCCATCATTTTTTAAATCTGAATAAGGGAAATATAGTTTATAAGCTTTATTGTTAAATATAAACTCACAATCTTTCCAATCGTCAGATATATTACCAGCAGAAACTGGTTGAGTATTAGTTGTACTAGTATTTGCAGTTTCATTAGAAGATGAAGTATCTTCTCTTGTTTCATTTTCTGCAACAACTTGAGAATTTGTGTTAGCAACTGTTGCTGAATTTTCGTTTTTATCAGATTTCATTACAAAGAATAAAACTGTTCCAAAGATAAGCATAAGTACGATTACAACAGCAAGAATTATAATAACTACTGTTGAAACACTTATACCTTTTTTAGCATTATTTTCTGCCATAAAAAGTCCCCCTTTAAAAATTTTTTTATAATATGATTCTATTTGAAAAAAATTGATTAGTCAATAAGTATAAATATTACTTTTATATTACATAGAAATGCAAATAAAATTTTAAAAATGCAAGAAAAATGAAGAGAAACTTTAAAATAATAAAAAACGAGGGAATTATTAAAAATCAAATTTAAAAGAAAGCTAAAGTAGACAAAATTGAGTATTATTTGAATTTGGCAAAATAAACCAATGCCAGTATAATATATATCAATGGTGCATTATTCTAGTCGTACAAACTTTACGAGGGTGGGGCTAAAAATCCACTAAAGAGCACATCGTTGAAGTTTCTTAGTATTGCGCGAAATGCCAGTTTTGTGTGGTGCTAGGGAGTAAAGAAATTAGGGTATTATATAATGGCATATATAAAACTCCCTGATTTCGTGGAGGCTTAGATAGCGCAATTTAGTATAAATATAGGGAACAAAATCTATATTATATATCTAATTTTGCAATATTTGAGTATAACCTATGTTGAGTGCCAAGACACAAAATACATAGTGTAGCTTGTCTCGAGTGAATATATTGGGATTAATACGAAAAGAATAAATTTATTTGGCCAAATAAATTTATTTTATATTATGAAATTATATTTGCAAAAAAGACTAGTAAAGAGTATTTGTATGTTAAGGAAAACTTCTAGAATGTTTGCTTACATAAAAGCAAGGAAGTTTAAGGATTAAGGTACAGATTTAAGTGGTGATCTGGTGTCTATTGTGATATATAGATGTTCTTCTTAAACGGAAACGGTTCTAACAGTAATGTTAAGCGAAGAATAGAGAAATTCAACCAGACCTAAACTGTAAAATTTACTTAAGCTTTTACCATTAAAAACAATTAAAAAGGCAGAGCTATCTGCCTTCTTTGATATTATTTCATTATATTGCTGTATCAAAAACAAAAAATTTTGTCAGCAATTTAATTTTTATATAAAGAAAGGAGAAATGCATAAGTTTATTTTATGCAAAAATAGAATGAAAGATAAAAAAGACAACTCGGAAATTAAATGGTTTATAAAAGTATTTATAATGACTTTTGTCTTATCTATGTTATTTTCGTACATATCAGCTAATGGAGTATCAAATTTTAGCCTATTACCAGCTGTTTTAATATTAGTATTAGTTATTTTGGTAGGTATATTTTTTGATATAGTAGGTGTTGCAGTAACTGTTGCAAATGAAAATGAATTTCATGCAAAAGCAACTAAAAAAGTAAAAGGCTCTAAAGCATCAATACAATTAATAAGAAATGCGCCAAAAGTTGCAAATATTTGTGCAGACGTAATAGGTGATATTTGTGGTGTATTAAGTGGTGCAATTAGTGCTTTAATTGCTGTAAAAATTACTGATCAATTTGGAATAAGATTTGATATACAGTTTATAATAAGTGCTTTAGTTTCTGCTTTAACAGTTGGTGGTAAAGCGTTGGGTAAAGGTGTTGCAAATAAAAACGCAACTAAAATTGTACATACAGTTGGTATTGTGTTAAATAAATTTAAATTAAATAAATAATCTTTTGTGGGGGTAAAATTTATAATTTTACCTCTTTTGTTTTTTATATAAAATATGATATCCTTATGCAGAGGAGGGGCAAAATGAAATTTTTACATTTAGCAGATTTACATTTGGGAAAGATATTACAAGAACAATCTTTAATAGAAGACCAAGAATATATGTTAAACCAAATTATAGGAATAATAAAAAGAGAAAATATAGAAGCAGTCTTAATATCAGGAGATGTATACGATAGAAGTGTGCCACCTGCAGAAGCTGTTAATTTGCTAGACAGCTTCTTAAGAACACTTATAAAAGAGCTAAAAATAAAAGTATTTATAATAGCTGGAAATCATGATTCAAAGGATAGATTAGCTTTTGGAAGCAAAATTTTCGAAGATGAAGGATTATATATAGAAAGTAAATATAATGGTAATTTAAGAAAAGTAGAGTTGCAGGATGAATATGGGAAATTGAATATATATATGTTGCCATTTGTAAAAACAATAGAGGTAAAGCAATTTTTTGAGGATGACCTAGAAAACAACTATAATACAGCGATAAATAAAATAATAACAAAAGAAAAAATTGATGTAGAAGAAAGAAATATTATACTTGTTCATCAATTTGTAACTGCAGGAACTGTAGAACCAGAAAGAACAGAATCAGAAGTATTATCATTAGGTGGAATAGAAAATGTTGATGTATCTAATTTCGAATGCTTTGATTATGTTGCAATAGGCCATGTACATAGACCACAAAAAATAGGAAGAGATACTGCTAGGTATGCAGGTACAATGCTAAAATACTCATTTTCAGAGATTAACCACAATAAAACTGTTCCGGTTATAGAGATAAAAGAAAAAGGAAATATTAACATAAATTTAATTGAATTAGAACCATTGCGTGATATGAGGGAAATTAAAGGACCAATAGAGGAACTAATAAAAAAGGAAAATTATGAATCTGGCAATTTAGATGATTATATTAAAGCTGTAATTACTAACGAAGAGCCTGTTTATGATGCTATTGGTCAAATACGAAGAATATATCCTAATACGTTAAAGCTAGAAATAAGAAATAGTAAAACAGCTGGTAGCACAGAGCAACAAGCTTTAAATCTGGAAAATATAAAAAAGAAAAGTGAATTAGAATTGTTTTGTGATTTTTATAAATCTCAAAATAATATAGATTTAGATGAAAACGAAACAGAAATTATTAAGAATATAATTTCGGAGGTGAAACATGAAACCGATTAACTTAACAATTAGTGCTTTTGGACCATATAAGGATAAAGTTACGATAGATTTTACCAAACTTGGAGAAAATGGAATATTTTTAATAACTGGAGATACAGGTGCTGGCAAAACAAGTATTTTTGATGCAATTTCTTTTGCAATTTTTGGTGAAGTAAGTGGGTCAAACAGACCAATTCAATCGATCAGAAGTGATTTTGCAGATCCTGACACAGAAACTTTTGTAGAATTAGAATTTATACACAAAAATAAAATATATAGAATTTTAAGAAATCCATCTTATGAAAAGCCTAAAAAGAAGGGAGAAGGTTTTACTAAAAAAACTGCTGATGCATCATTAGAATTTGATGATAATGTAGTAGCTGGAATAAAGAATGTAGATACTAAAATAGAAGAAATTTTAGGAATTAATGCAAAACAATTTAAGCAGATAGCAATGCTTGCACAGGGAGAGTTTTTAAAAATATTGTTTGCAGAAAGTAAAGATAGAACTGAAATTTTTAGGAGAATTTTTGATACTAATATATATAATTTAATTTCAAAAAAATTAAAGGAAAAATTAAAAGAAAATGAAGACAATTTAAAAGAACTAAAAAATTCATTTATAACAAATACAGCTAACATTTTGTGGGACGAAAAAAGAAAAATAGATATCTCTGCAAAAGATTTAAATGAAGTAGATATCGAAAATGTTTTGCAAGACCTAAAAAAGGAATTAAAAAAGAATGACATAGAAAATTCTAAAATAGAAGAGCAAATAACTAAAAAAGAGCAAAACATAAAATTGTTTGAAGAAAAAATAAAAAAGCAAGAAGAATTAAATAAAAAGATAGATAATTATAATGAATTATTGAAGAAGCAAACAGAATATAAGAACCAACAAAACCAGATAGAAGATTTAAAAATTAAGATTGTTAAAAATCAAAAAATAAAAGAAGCAATAAAACCAACAGAAGATAAGGTAAAAAATCAAAAAGAAATAATAGTAAAATTAGAAAAAGATTTAGAAATTTTAAATGTAAATATTATAAAAGGACAAGAAAAAGAGAAGGAACACGAGAAGAAAATACAATCAGTTAATAAAATAGGAGAAATATATAAAGAATATAGTGAGTGCAAAACTGTAAAACAAGAGTTATTAGAAAAGGGAAATCGAATAAAAAAGATAGAAGAGTTAGAAAATAAAAAAATGGCTCAGCTAGAAACATATACTAAACTAGAAAATGAATATAAGGTAATGAATAATGACTATTTGGAAAAAGAAGATGAATTTTTTAAAGAACAAGCTGGAATTATTGCAGAAAAGTTAGAGGATAATAAACCTTGTCCTGTATGTGGAAGTGTGGAACATCCTAAAATTGCCCAAAAAAGTTTAAGTGTACTTACTAAACAAGCATTAGACCAATTAAAGAAAAAATTAGAAGATAAGCAAAAAGAAAAACAGAAGCAACAAGAAGAGTGTATTAATACTAATTCACAAATAAATACGTTAATGCAAGAATTTAAAGAAAACTTGGGCAAAGAAGTTAAACTAGAAGACTTAAAAAGAGTATTAAGGGAAGAATTTGATAAAAATAAAGAGAAATTAATGACGGATGAACAAGCACTATCATCAGAATATATAAATATATCGAAAGAAAAGTTAGAACTAGATAACTTTGATTATGAAAAATTTAAAGATCAAGTAATAGCTGGTATAAACCTAGAAAAAAACGTATTAGTAAAAGACAAAACTCTACAAGAAGAAAAAAGTAAACAATTAAGTGATGGAAAAGCAAAATTAAAAGAATATTCTGAAGAATATTTAAAAGGTCTATCAAATTTAGGCTTTAAAACAGAAGAAGAATATAAAGAGGCATTAATTTCTGATAAAGAAATAGAAACATTACAACAACGTATAGATATTTTTAATACTAATGTAACAGTAAATAATACAAAATTATTAGAGTTAGAAAAAGAAGTTACCGGAAAGCAAAAAATGGAATTAACAGATGAAGAATATAAGTTAGAAGTAGAAAAAGAAAGCTTAGAAGACGAAAGAAAAACTCATATTCAAATTAAAGGAAAATTAGATAATAATACTAGAATATATAAATTGTTAACCGAAAATAGTAAAGAACTTAAGAAAAAAATAAAAGACTTTATTATATATGATGAATTAAGTAGAACAGCAAATGGAACTTTACCTGGTAAAAAAAGAATTGAATTTGAACAATATGTTCAAGCGACATATTTTGACATGGTTATAATAGAGGCAAATAAGAGATTGGAAAAAATGACAGAAAATAGATATCAACTAGTAAGAAAAGAAGAACCAGAAAAAATTTCAGATAAAGTAGGATTAGATTTAGAAGTAATAGATAATTATAATGGAAAAAGAAGAGATGTAAAATCATTGTCTGGAGGAGAAGCCTTTAAAGCTGCACTATCCTTGGCATTAGGATTATCTGACGTAATTCAAAGTTATTCTGGAGGAGTTGTAATTGATACTTTATTTATAGATGAAGGGTTTGGATCACTTGATACAGAATCTAGGGAACAAGCAATAAATACTTTAAGTTTATTAATTGATAATAATAAATTGATTGGAATAATAAGTCATGTTACCGAATTAAAAGAAAGAATAGATAAAAAGATAATAGTTACTAAAACAAATGATGGCAGCAAAATAGAAATAGATGTATGAGAAATGTGAAACTTTTGTGAATTTTAGCACTCTAGTATTGACTTTGCTAAAAACTGATATATAATATACTTGTAAAAAGTTAAAAGACCTTTTACATATGTGCTACCTAAGAATAAAAGGTGTCAACACATAAAAAAATGATTTAAAAAGGAGACGATTATTATGATGATGATACCAAGAAGAAATGATTTTGATTTATTTGATGACATGTTTAGTGATCCATTTTTTACAGGATCAGAAAGTAAGGTAATGAAAACTGATATCAAGGAGAAAAAAGACAAATATGTAATTGATATGGACTTACCAGGATATGAAAAAGAAGATATAAAAATTGATATTCAAGATGGTTATTTAACAGTTCATGCTAAAGCAAATAAAGCAGAAACAGACAAAGAAGAAGGTAAGTATGTACGTAAAGAAAGATATTATGGCGAATGTTCTAGAAGCTTTTACGTTGGAGAAGATGTAACAGAAGAGGATATTAAAGCAAAATTCAAAAACGGAACATTAACACTAGAAGTAAATAAGAAAGATGAACCAAAACAACTTCCAGATAAAAAATATATTGATATCGAATAAGATTAAATTATAAACACCTAAGCTATTGTAGTTTAGGTGTATTTTTTACGTATAAATATTTAAAAAGAAATAAAAACTAAGCTTAAGAAATTGAAATTATTGGTAAAAAGTAGTATAATTAATAAGTCGCACTATAGAAAAAATTAATGCCAGAATTTGGCAGAAAGGGGAATGAGAATGAAAAAGGAACTTGATGAATTAAAAGGAGTATTAAATATGCTAAATCGGCTAAATGATACTTCTTATATTACAGAAGGGGAGAAAGAAGAATTAAAGAGAAACTTACGAGATGGATATGTAAATCCTCAATTTGAATTGCCAATGCATCTAGAAGATGTATATAAGGTAAAGATAGAAACGATAGAGGATGGAGCCTCTCTTTTGGAATCTGCAATATGGGTGGTAAGATTTTTCATGCTTTATTTTGATACAAATATTGTATTAAATACAAGGGAATTAACGGAAATATACTTGTCATTCAACTATAAAGAGAAAGGACCAGAAAAATTTATTACCGATATCGTTGATGCTTCAACCTCTAAAAGAGGTAGCTTTATTTATTCTACATTAAAATCTGATAATCTCTGGAAAGAAGCCGCAGATGCTGTACAGCACAAGCAATTAATAATTTTGAGATTAAATACAGAATATACAGTGTTAGCCGGTCTAACAGAAGAGGAAGTGATTTTAATATCAAGAATAGGTAAAGAAAAGAATTCATACCAAACGGTAGAAAAACAGCTTAACGCCGTTATAAGCATTTATAAAAGCAAGCTTTAATTGAGGGGGATATGCACATGTCTGAGGGAATTATAATCGTAAGCAAATACATAGTAGAATACAAATTTTTGATTCCGGAATCAAATAGATATTTTCCATCATTTGATGACATAAATCAGGAACAAGAATTTTTTTCTTCGATAGCAAGCAAGACAACAGGAAGCATGAAGCGTATGTATAAAAATATAGCAACAGCCTTAAAATTTGCTTCAGAAAATAATGTTAGCTTGCAAAAGCCGGTAAAATGTGAAGTCGATGGCTATGCAACTATGGTTCTTACTTTCCCAAACAGAATATGCTTAGATAAGTTTGAACACAAATTTAAACATATTTTAATTCATTAACTAGAAGCCACAAGGGGATTAAATATTTTACACCCTTTGTGGTTCTCTTCATTTAAAGACTTTTTATGAAATTTTATTGAATAATTTAATTTGTTGTGATATTAATTATAATAGTATAAAATAATTGAGATAAATTTTTTACAAAAGCAGAAAAGGAGAAGTTTATGTTATCAAAATCACAATATTTATATCAAGCAAAATTAATAATCGATTGTTTTCCTAAAGAAGATTATGATTCAATTCCAAAAGAAACTTTAAAATATATAGAAGATAATATGAAAGTTGATTCTAATATTGTAATTAATCCAGAAATTTCACTAGAAGAACAAGATATAGATCCACAAACATGGGAATTTTTACAAAAGATTGCAGATGATGTTAGTGATAGGGAATTTTATGAAGAGTATAAGAAAGATATTGCACAATATCTTAATATGGTTAATGAGCAGAATGAAGGTTTTAAGGCAAGAGTGGATAATATAAATTTGAGCAAAGATATCTCAAAATTACAAAAAGAAAATCAAAAATTACCAAAAGCTAAAGAATTAATTTATGGATATCAAAAAGTGATTTCCACTAAAGATGAAGAAATAAAAAAATTAGAACAAGAATGTAATTCATTAAAAGAAATGTTAAATAGAATTCCTAAATTTATAAGAATGTTATTTTTAAGAAATAAAAAAGTAAAACTTCTAGAGGAAAAAAATAGCAAGTAGGTGGAGGTAGCCATGAGTACAAAGGATAAGCAAAGATTATGGTTCTGTTCTGACTATGGAATAGAAAATAAAGCAATTATAAAAAGACTAGATGAAAATGATGAAAAATACTATATTGTAACACATGATAAAGAGAGTACATGGAATAGAATTACACCATTACTTCAAAGAAAGATAAAGAGAGAATCATTAAAGGGAAATATTATATATGGTGTTGGATTAGATGGAACAATACCAGGAGCAAATATAGAAAATTTAGCTGTAGAGGCTCAAGATAACGGAAATAAAACATCTGCACTGGAACAAGTTGCAGGAATTATAGGAATAAGGATGAGCATAGATGAACAATTTATTGCTGCATATGCTAGTAATGGAATACCTGGAATTCAGAAAACTGCTAAGAAACTAAAAATAAGTGAAAATGGTGCAGAAAAAATTACCGAAAATATATTAATAAGAAATCATCAAGCAATGGGAATTACATTAGAAAAAGAAGCAGAGTTAGCAAGAAGTGTTAATACTTCGATGCAAAAGTCAAAAAGTGATTACGAAACAACTATTTCAATAGATAAGTTACTAAATAAAACAAATGATTTTATTAGAATTTAAAAAATGTTCAAAATATTATAAAGCTTGTATTATATATAAATTATTATAAAGGAGGAAAATTATATGGAAGAGAAACAAAAGAAAATAGAGGACTTAAATGGTTTTAGAGATTTAAGAATAGTAGATAATTTTTATCAAACATCTGCATTTTTTCCAATGCCAACAACTGAAATAGGAACATTAAGTGAGAGTGGACAAACTAATTTGGGATCTTATTCACTATGTTTCCCTTATTATATTGCAGGAAAAGACTACTATGCGATGGTTTTATGCTGTAGAAATAGTTCTAACACATGTAAAAATATTTTAAGAACAGGAAAATGTTCTATAAATTTTATAACAGATAAAAGAAAATATTTTAAAGAAGCTGTAAAACTTGGATATCCAGGAGAAACAACCGAAGAAAAAATGAAAGATACTATATTTACTTTAGTTGATGGAAAAAGAGCAAGAGAAAATCCTGATGAAAAATACCCTAAAATAATACAAGAGGCTTTTCAAGTTTTTGAATGTACATGGGTAAAAGAATTAGATAATGCACAAAATGACACTGTACAAGAAGAATATAAACCACCATATCATAATTTTAATGGAATAACTAGTGAATTTGGTGCTCATTTTATTTTGAAGATTGATCATATCTTAATGAAGCCAAAATATTACAATGCTATTATAAATGGAGTAGATAATAAAAGTTTTCCGGCAGTTCCTGTTGATTATGGATATAGAGATAATAAGAATTTTTGGTACACGAGATTTAAAAGACCAATTTCTGAACCAATACCAGCAAGTAAAGGAATTAGCTTAGATACAGTAAAATATGCTGCTTCAAGACTAGATCCAGATGTTAAATTTACAGATGAGGCATGCCAAAAACTTGTTAAAGTTCCAAGAGTATTTTTAAATACAGTCCTTAAAGGGTGTGTGGCATGGGCAAAAGAAAATAATGTTACTCTAATTACAGAAAAAGAAATGGAACAAATACAAGACAAGAGAAATAAAGAAAAAAATAAATAATTAAAAAGAGGAACTGCAAATAGGTTATACTAGATGCAGTTCTTACTAATTTTAGCCACAAATAAAATAAGAAATTCCAATAGTGGTGTAATTATTACATTGTAAAAATTATTCATTTACTACATAACTTACGTTAATTAACAGTTACAAAATTTTTCTTTAAGTTGAGAACAATCTACAGAAAACAGATTGCCAATAGTGTCGTTCTTTTTTTCATATGTAATTTTATTTCTTTTAAGGAAAGACACTTCTTCACTATCAAGTCTCATATCTACCATTTTTGTTGTTGCGCTCATTACAAAGCAGTATAAATGTTTACTATACATGAAAATAATTCCTCCTTAGGTATTTAAAATTTTTTATTATGTAGTAAATTAGATAAATAATTTTTAAAAGTATATATTAATAGAATTGCAAAAGCTGTCGAAACCTGACTGCTAAATAAATTTTTTTATTTATTATATGTGTGCTAGATAAATCTTCACTATAAATGTGTCAAACTATGTAGTTACCTTGTCTTTTTATATAGCGTATGCTATAATTTTCGAAGAAATAGGAGAAGGATTTTAAATGAAAAATGATGAATTAACTTATTATAATAAAATAAAAAATTGGGATTTTAGTATGATAAAATTCGAAGAAGAAAATTTAACGAATTGGGATATGTATAAAATTCTAAATGATTATACAAACGAAAATTCAATAATATTAGATTTAGGAACTGGTGGAGGAGAAAAAGTTCTAAAGGAATTTCCTAAAGCAAGAAAAATCATTGGAACAGATTTCTCAGAAGAAATGATAAAAACAGCTAATCAAAACTTAAAAGAATCTGGCAAAACTAATATTGAATTTAAAGTAATGGATAATTTAAATATGGATATGCCAGATAATTATTTTGACATAGTAGTTGCAAGGCATACATGCATTTCGGCAGATCAAATCTTTAAGACTTTAAAAAATAACGGAAAACTAATATTAAGAGGAGTTGACAAATTAGATTGCTGGCAATTAAAAAGGAAATTTAACAAAGGACAAGCTTTTAATGATATTAAACCAATAAGTCAGATTGATTATGAGAATATTCTTGATGCTGGTTTTAAAAATGTAGAGTTAGTTCCGATTTATATTAGAGAATACTATAAAACAAAAGAAGACTTGTTAGCACTATTATTAAAAACTCCAATCTTAGATGATTTTTCAGAGGAAAGAACTAATGATGGGTTAGTTAAAAATGAAATAGATTTTGAAAGACTAGAACAATATATAAAAGAAAATACATACGAAAAGGGTATATTATTAAGAAGAATGTATTATGGGATAGTTGCAGATAAACCTTAAATAAGAAAAATATTTAAACTAAATTTAAAGGAGAAACGTATGAAAAAATATAAAATGAAAATTACAGTTTTTTTATGTGGCGCTTTAGATATGGTATTAGAATTAGTAGCAGCAAGGATACTATCACCATATGTGGGAAGTTCTAATTTAATTTGGACAACTATTATAGGGATAATGTTAACTAGTATGAGTATAGGATATTGGGTAGGAGGAAAAATTGCAGATAAAAAACCAGATATAAAGGTACTATCTTTGTTCATATTAATTGGAGCATTTTTCACAAGTTTAATACCAATATTTGAAACAGTACTGGTAAAGCCATTATCAGCAGCTTCAAATCAATTAGTATTAGTTGCAATAATTTGTTCTGCTGTAGTATTTGGAATTCCAAGTTTTATACTAGCTATGGTAACACCATTTGCAGTAAAACTGGAAGATGAATCACATGATGATATAGGAAGAACTTCAGGTAGTGTATCTTCATTATCAACTATAGGAAGCATAGTAGGTACATTTGTTGCGGGATTTTTATTAATACCAAATTTAGGTGTTAGAATGTTAATTGTGATAATAACAGTTGTTCTTTTCATATTATCATTTATGATGTTCGATAAAAAAAGTATAAAATATAGTTCTTTAATGGTTTTTATTTTAATTATATTGTTAATATTAAATTATTGTGGGAAAGTACTTTTTGAAAATAATAATCCAGATATCATTGCAGATGTGGATTCACAATATAGCAGAATTTGGATAAAAAATGTTTCTACAGAAGATACTATATATAAAACAATGCAAGTAGATACAGGGCTTGAATCTTACATAAATCAAAGTACTAATGAAATGGGGTCAGCTTATTTATATTACTATAATTTATTTGATTACTTCAATAAAGATGCGAAATCTACACTTATGATAGGTGGAGCAGCTTATACGTATCCAACATATTACTTAAATAATTATGAAGATAAAGTAATTGATGTTGTAGAAATTGATGATAAAATGACAGAATTAGCAAAAACAGAATTTGGATTAGATTGGGAGAATCCAAGACTAAATATTTATCATCAAGATGGAAGAAGTTTTTTAAATAGCACAAAGAATAAATATGATACTATTTTAATAGATGCTTTTAAAGGACTAAATGCACCATTTGAATTAACTACATATGAAGCATTGCAAAAAGCCAAAAATGCTTTAAATGATAATGGAATGGTAATTACAAATATAATATCTAGTCTAGAAGGAAAAGATGAAGATTTTATAAAATATGAATATGCAACATATAAAGCTGTTTTTCCTGAAGTGAAATTATATAAAGTTAGAGATATAGAGGATAGTACTAGTCAAAATTTAATTTTAATAGGATTTAAAAATGGAGAAAATATAAATGAGGATAAATATGAACAATATAAAGATTTATTAAGTAGGGAGATAACAGACTTTTCTAGTGACAAAAAAGTTATAACAGATCATTATGCACCAATAGGTGATTAATAAAATATTCGTGGAGGCAAATATGTTTAAATTACATTCAGAATATAAACCAACAGGCGATCAGCCACAAGCAATTGAATATTTAAGTAATGGAATTAAACAAGGTAAGAAGTTTCAGACTTTACTTGGAGTAACAGGTTCTGGAAAAACATTTACAATGGCAAATATAATTCAAAATGTACAAAAACCAACTTTAGTTTTAGCACATAATAAAACATTAGCAGGACAGTTATATTCAGAATTTAAAGAATTCTTTCCAGAAAACCACGTTGAATACTTTGTTTCTTATTATGATTACTATCAACCAGAAAGCTATATTCCTAGTTCTGACACATATATAGAAAAAGATGCATCTATAAATGATGAAATAGATAAATTACGCCATTCTGCGACAGCTAGTTTGTTCGAAAGCAAAGATGTAATAATTGTTTCGTCTGTATCTTGTATTTATGGTTTGGGTGACCCAATCGATTATGAAAATATGATTATATCTTTAAGACCTGGAATGCAGAAATCTAGAGATGAAGTATTAAAAAAGTTAGTAAAAATGCAGTATACAAGAAATGAATTAGATTTTAAAAGAGGAACTTTTAGAGCAAAAGGAGATATCGTAGAAATTTACCCATCAGATCAGAGTGAAAGTGCAATTAGAGTAGAATTTTGGGGCGATGAAATAGAGAAAATTTCAGAAATAAATCCATTAACAGGTAAGGCGATAGGTACAAGAGCCCATGTAATGATTTTCCCAAATTCGCATTATGTTACAACTAAAGAGAAGATGGACAGAGCAATAGGAACTATTGAAGAGGAATTAGAAGAAAGAATTAAATTTTTTAAAGATCAAGGTAAATTAATAGAAGCACAAAGAATAGAAGAAAGAACTAATTTTGATATAGAAATGATGAAAGAGACTGGATTTTGCCAAGGTATAGAAAATTATTCTAGACATATTAGTGGAAGAGAACCAGGAAGTCCACCATTTACATTATTTGACTATTTCCCAAAAGATTTCTTGCTATTAATTGATGAGTCACATGCTACAATTCCACAAGTAAGAGCAATGTATAATGGGGATAAAGCTAGAAAAGATTCTTTAGTAAATTATGGTTTTAGATTACCATCAGCCTATGACAATAGACCATTAACTTTTAAAGAATTTGAAGAAAGAATAAATCAAGTAGTTTTTGTAAGTGCTACACCTGCAGAATATGAAAAAGAACACAGTAAAGACAATGTAGTAGAACAA
Organism: uncultured Clostridium sp.; assembly: GCA_900553015.1. Classification (GTDB taxonomy): domain Bacteria; phylum Bacillota; class Clostridia; order TANB77; family CAG-508; genus Merdicola. The sequence goes on from USBY01000004.1 coordinate 75,294, forward strand.
ATTATAAGGCCAACAGGTTTACTTGATCCTAAAATAGAGGTAAAACCAATTGAAAACCAAATAGATGATTTAATAGAACAGATAAGAGAAAGAACAGAGAGAAATGAAAGAGTCTTGGTTACAACTTTAACTAAGAAAATGGCAGAAGATTTAACTGATTATTTAAAAAATGTAGATATAAAAGTAAATTATATGCATTCGGATATTAAAGCATTAGAAAGAATGGAAATTATAAGAAATCTTCGTTTAGGTGAATTTGATGTTTTAGTAGGAATAAATTTATTAAGAGAAGGATTAGATATTCCAGAAGTCTCTTTAGTTGCTATTTTAGATGCTGATAAAGAGGGATTTTTGCGTTCAGAACGTTCATTAATTCAAACAATAGGGCGTGCAGCTAGAAATACCAATGGAAAAGTAATTATGTATGCAGATGAATTAACAGATTCCATGGAAAAAGCAATAAGTGAAACAAATAGAAGACGTGAGATTCAAATGAAATATAATGAGGAACATGGCATTACTCCACAGACGATAAATAAATCTGTAAGAGATACAATAAAAGCTACAGTATTAGAGGATGTTTCATCAGAATACGATATAAAGAAAGATGAAAATATAGAGGAAATAATTACTAAACTAACAGATGAAATGCTTAAATGTGCTTCTAAAATGGAATTTGAAAAGGCTGCAGAATTAAGGGATAAAATTAAGGAATTGCAAGATTTAGTATAACGATTGACATTTAATTTTAATAAATATAAAATAATATTGTAAGAATATTTGTCGAATAAAAGGGGATAATTTAATGTTTGGATTCAAAAGAAAAAAAGAAGAAGATACAATGGCATTGGTTCTTAAAAAAGAAAATATTTTTTCCAGAATTGCTTCATTTTTTAGAAGAAATAAAGAAGAAGAATTAGGCGAATATTATTCTAATCAGGTGTTTTATTCAAGGCATTCAGATGTTACTAATTCTATAAATAATTCTGGAGAAGAAGTATTTTATGGAACTGTAAGTATGAATGGTTTAGATATGTATAGTTTTCAAAAGATTAAGGAATTAGGATTAATAAAAGATGGAAACGGGCAAACAACTAAATTAATTGTTGCAGATTTAAACCAAAGCTATAATCAGGAAGGATTAGAACCACAGAATTTAAGAAAAATATGCTTTGAGATACCAACTTATTATTCATTAGAAGAGTTTTTATATAATGATGGATTGTATCAATTAGTTCAATCTGGAAGAGTAGACTTAAATCGTTTAAATTATTATGAAGTAACACCAGTAGGAAAAGCTGATATGTCAACAGATAGTGCTATGCAAACATATGTAGCTATAGGAAATAATACTCCAGAAGCAATAGCTTATGCAGATAAAAAACTTACCAAAGATTGGGTAGAACAAATTAATAGAGATAGAAAAGAACAAGCTAAATTAAGAAAACAAGCTAATAAAAAAATGGTTGATGATATGTATGAACAAGCACTTATAGACGAAGAAAATTTTGAAAAACGAGAAATGCAAGAACAAGAAAACAGAATAAATGATAATAATATTCGTGTTGCACCAGGTAAAGATTCTATCTATTTTACAGATCCAGATACAGGGAAAATTATATATTTGGATAGAATTGTTAAGGTAAATACTATCATTCATAGGGCAGATGACCAAATATCTAATTTATATATTGCAAAATATACAGCTAAAAGAAATAGTGATGATGTTCAAAATTTAGCAACCCAAAAAAGTATCGCATTTGAGTTAACAGACGAAGAAATGAATAATATTTTGAAAAATGATGATGATAGATTAAACTTTACTTTTAGATCATTGTTTTCGGAAAGAAATGTAAGGCAATATATAGATAGAGGCGAATTAGGAAGCAGACATATTGGATTTTTGAAAAAAACTATAGAGGGATATAAAATATTACTTGGATGCAATAGTTCTAGAAATTATTTAAATTCATTAAATTTAGAGTTATATAATTCACAAGTAAGACCAGGTCCAACATATTTTGGATATGGAGAAGGAAGATAGATATAAAAATAAGGAAGGAAACTTCCTTATTTTTATGTATTTTTAGAAAATTATACCAAACTATTGTTTTTATAAATTAAATATAATATAATGAGTAAGCAATCGGGATTTGAGGGGTTCCTTTTTTCCTGATTAATCGGGATTTGGGGACGTTCTTTCTTTCCCGATTAAGTATGCAAACTAAACTTATTGGGGGCATTTTATGAATGATAAAATAATTATAAAAGGTGCAAAAGAACATAATTTAAAAAATATAAATTTGGAAATACCAAGAGATAAATTAGTTGTTGTAACAGGTCTTTCTGGTTCTGGAAAATCATCATTGGCTTTTGATACATTATATGCAGAAGGTCAAAGAAGGTATGTAGAGAGCCTTTCTTCATATGCAAGGCAATTTTTAGGCTTAATGGAAAAGCCAGATGTAGAATCAATTGAAGGTTTGTCACCTGCAATATCCATAGATCAAAAAACAACATCAAAGAATCCTAGGTCAACAGTTGGAACTGTAACAGAAATTTATGATTATATTCGTTTGCTATATGCAAGAATTGGTGTACCATATTGTCCAATTTGTGGTAAGAAAATCGAAAAGCAAACAATAGACCAAATTATAGATAATATAATGAAATTAGAAGAAGGAACTAAAATCCAAGTTATAGCTCCAATAATTCGTGGAAGAAAAGGTGAGTATACAAAATTAATTCAAGACTTATTAAAAGAAGGATTTATAAGAGCAAGAATAGATGGTGAAAATGTAGAACTATCAGATGATATTCAGATAGATAGAAAGAAAAAACATAATATAGATTTAATTGTTGATAGACTTGTAATTAAACCAGACATAAGAAGTAGATTAACAGAATCCGTAGAAATTGCTTTAAAACATGCAGATAATATAGTTACAATAGATGTTCCTGGTAAAGGAGAAACTTTATATAGCCAAAATTATGCTTGTCCAGATTGTAGTTTTAGCTTCCCAGAATTAACACCTAGAATGTTTTCTTTTAATAATCCACAAGGGGCTTGCCCAGAATGTACAGGTATTGGTTATTTAATGAAAATGGATGAAGATCTAATAATACCAGATAAAAATAAAACTTTATATGATGGTGTTAAAGCATTTGGGTCTAGTACAATGAAAAAGGGAGAAACAATGGCTAAAATGTATTTTGAAGCCATTGGTAAACATTATGGTGTAGATATAAAAGTTCCAATAAAAAAATTACCAAGAGATTTCTTAGATAAGATATTATATGGAACAGGTGATGAATGTATAGATTTTGAACATGAATCTCCATTTGGAATAAGAAAATTTAGTGCACCATTTGAAGGGGTTATACCAACATTAGAAAGAAGACATAATGAAACAAAATCACAGGGCATGAGAGAATTTTATGAAATGTATATGAGCGAAAGTCCTTGTCATGCTTGCCATGGTGCAAGATTAAGAAAAGAAATTCTTTCTATAAAAGTTGGCGATAAAAACATTAATGAATTAACAGATATGCCTATAAATAAAATTAGAGATTATTTAAAAAATCTAGAATTAACTAACCAAGAAAAATTAATAGGTGAACAGATTTTTAAAGAAATTGATAAGAGACTAAATTTCTTAATAGATGTTGGGTTGGAATATTTAACATTATCCAGATCAGCAGGTACACTATCTGGAGGAGAATCACAACGTATACGTTTAGCTACTCAGATAGGTTCAGGGTTAACAGGCGTATTATATATTTTAGATGAGCCTAGTATTGGATTACATCAAAGGGATAATGATAAGTTATTAGCGACTCTAAAAAAATTAAGAGATTTAGGGAATACACTTCTTGTTGTAGAACATGATGAAGATACTATGTATGCAGCAGACCAAATAATCGATATAGGACCAGGTGCTGGTGTACATGGTGGTAATGTAATGGCACAGGGAACAGCAGAAGAAATTAAAAAAGTAGAAAATTCTATAACAGGACAATATTTAAGTGGAAGAAAAAAGATTCCTGTACCAAAAAAGAGAAGAAAAACAGTAAAAGGAAAAGCAATAGAAGTTAAAGGTGCAACAGAACATAACTTGAAAAATATAAGTGTTAAATTTCCACTAGGAGTATTTAACTGTGTAACAGGTGTTTCAGGTTCTGGAAAGAGTACATTAGTAAATGAAATACTATATAAAACAATTACAAAACAATTAAATGGTTCTAATGAAAAACCAGGTAAATGTAAAGAAGTAGTTGGAATTGATAAAATAGATAAAATAATAAATATAGATCAATCACCAATCGGTAGAACACCAAGGTCAAATCCAGCGACATATACAGGAGTATTTGATACAATTAGAGAGATTTTTGCCAATACTAATGAAGCAAAATTGCGTGGTTATCAAAAAGGTAGATTTAGCTTTAATGTGCAAGGAGGTAGGTGCGAAGCTTGTAATGGTGATGGTTTAATAAAAATCGAAATGCATTTCTTACCAGATATTTATGTACCTTGTGAAGTATGTAAAGGTAAAAGATATAATCATGAAACATTAGAAGTTAAATATAAAGGCAAAACTATTGCAGATGTACTAGATATGACTGTAGAAGAAGCGTTAGACTTTTTTAGTAATATTCCGAAAATTAAACAAAAAATTCAAACATTATATGATGTTGGACTTGGTTATATAAAACTAGGACAACCTTCTACAACTTTATCTGGAGGAGAAGCACAAAGAGTTAAACTTGCAACCGAACTTTCTAAAAGAGCAACAGGTAAAACATTGTATATTTTAGATGAACCAACTACAGGACTTCATATAGCAGATGTTCATAGATTAGTGAATATACTACAAAGACTTGTTGATACAGGAAATACAATAATTGTTATTGAGCATAATTTAGATTTAATTAAAACATGCGATTATATAATAGATTTAGGACCAGAAGGTGGAGATGGTGGGGGAGAAATAGTCGCTGTCGGAACACCAGAACAAATTTGTAAAAATGATAGGTCTTATACTGGTAAATTTTTGAAGAAGTATTTGGAAGAGTAAGCTAAAATAGGGGATATATTTGCAGAACACTATAAAATATGATATTATTTTCATGTAAAAAGTGTTGAAAATCCAAATACAGGAGGAAAAATTTATGGGAATTTCTATGTATGAATTTAAAACCGCTATGGAGTGCTTAGGAGCAGAACGGGTAGAGGACTGTAAAGGTTCTAGGTATGATGTGTTAGTTCCATGTTTTTTTATAAATGGAACAAAGTTTTTTCATTCTGGGACATATTATATTGTCAATAGAGAGCGGGAAATATCAAATGATGTAATGAATAAAGCAATGCAAATGTTAGGAGAGAAATCACCGGGAGGAGCAAACTTCTGGTATGGCGAAGTACATTCAGTCATTGGAATGCTTACCTTAGGTACTATACTGCAGGGCAGATATAACAAAGAGCTTGTAGATAGATTATACAATGAAACATATAAAAAAATACTGGATTCTGAATTAATTAAAACAGATAAAATGTTTCATTTTTCTGAAGGATGTAAAAGCAAGAAAATGCTAGAGCTTCGCAAATTGTTATTGGAATATCATCAAGTGGTTAATCCTTTTTGCAGTGGAAAAGCAGTTAAAGAACCAATCGATTATTTTAACAAAATTGAGGTTAAATATGGAGAGAGTAATAAGCCAAGTGTTATGCTAAGACTTATAGCGAAAAACTCTCACGGGGAATCGTGGTTTAGACAGAATGATGATGGATGGGGCTATCAGAGTGTAACTTTTGGACAGAGAGAACGCCATAATTGTTCGGTTATGCTTTATCATTATTATGATTGTAGTGATAAAGAAAATCCCGATGAAATTATTTACTTACAAATGCATATAAGAAACCATAATAGGTCTTTTGGTTATGATACACCACATGATATTGACCTTAATATTTCTTTAAAAACCGGTTTAGCATGGGAAGAACATAAAGAGGAAGAAGCTAAATATGTAACATTAGAACAACTTGGAATAGTGACAGCTCAATTAAAAAGAGCAATAAAAAAACTTGAAAAAGAAATTTCATCTACTATTCTAAAATAACGGATTTTGTAATGGCTAACATTACAGCAAAAGAGAGGACTTATATTAGACAAGTACCTCTCTTTTGTCGTATTTAACTATCGTACAAGCAGTTAATATTGGTTAAGCGATAAAATAGGGATTTAAGCACCGTCCCTAAATCCCTTACAAATGTCCAAAAATCCCGAACTATTTTTGCTCGTTTAAAGTTTCATTATTAACTGGTTTATGTTTTTCAGCATTAGTTCCTTGTTTCTTATTTTTCTTTTCTTTATTTTTAGCCATTATTTAAGCACCTCCATAATAGATTGTGGTCATTAATTTAGTGCCACAGTTATTATTATTGGTATTACCAATAAATATATATTTAGTTTCTACATAAAAAATAAAAATATTCATAAATTAATTGTATAATGTTATACAATGTGTACGCAAAATACACTTATTTTAATGAAAATTTAAATTATTTGAAAAAATAAACATATTGTTATATAATTACGAAAGCCAAATATAGGAGGTATATTATGGGAAATATAGTTATTGGAATTGAAGGTTATGTAGGAACAGGAAAGACTTCTGTTTGTAGAAAATTATTAGATAAGATACCAAATTCTGTTTTGTTGCATGGTGGAAACATATATAGGGCAATTACATATGGTATATTAAAAACAGGTTTAATAAATGTTAAAGAGGACAATAATAAATTAAGTAGCTTAAACATAAAAAATATAATGGATAAACTTAAGTTAAGAATAGAGATAGAAGATAGAGAAAGTGTTGTATATATTCATGACAAAAAAATTGACGAAAAAGATTTACAATCATTAGAAACTTCTATAGCTACTTCTAAGATTAGTAGTTATGCAAATAATGATAAATTATATGACTTTGGAAGAAATATAATAGAAAATTTAAAACAAAAATATAATGTTATATTATCTTCAAGAGATATAGTAAATATGTATCCAAAAGTTGATTATCATTTTCTTCTTGTTGCAGATATAGATGAGAGAGTTAGAAGAAAAATGAATCAATACAAAGGTGAAATAACAGCAGATGAATTAAAAGAACATATACAAAAAAGGGATGAACTTCAAAAACAATCAGGCTATTATAAAATTCATCCAATTACAAAAGTTATAGATGTAACAGAATGTAAAACAGTGGAAGATGAAACAAATAAAATAATGGAATTTATAAAAAAATAATAATTAAAAAATAAATAGGGAAAAAAGGAACGTCCCCAAATCCCGGACTGTCCTAAATCTCTATGGAGAGGTGTATTATAGTGGATTACATAAACGAAAAATTACAAGAATTTGAAAATTATATATATCAGAAAAAAGTAGCAATTATTGGTTTAGGAGTAAGCAATATTCCTTTATTAGATTATTTATACGAGAAAAAAGCTAATGTAACAGTTTTTGATGATAGAACAATTGATGAACTTCCTGGAGAAATAGTAAATAAATTAACATCACATGCTATTCCATATTTTTTAGGAAAAGATAATTTAAAGAATTTAAATGGATTTAATTTAATATTTAGATCACCAAGCTGTTTACCTACAAGACCAGAATTAAGAGCTGAGGAAGAGAAAGGTGCAATAGTTACTACAGAGATAGAAATGCTTATGAAGATGTGTCCTTGTAAAATAATTGGTGTTACTGGAAGTGAAGGTAAAACAACTACTACAAGTTTAATATATGCGATATTAAAACATGCAGGATATAATACTTATCTTGGTGGAAATATTGGTACACCATTATTTACAAAGCTTTCAGAAATCTTACCAGATGATATAGTTGTTTTAGAATTAAGTAGTTTTCAATTAATGGAAATGGAGGTAAGTCCAAATATTTCTGTAATTACAAATATAACACCAAATCATTTGAATATTCATAGTTCATATGAAGAATATATAGAGGCTAAGAAAACAATATTTAAATATCAAACGCAAGATGATACACTAATATTAAATTATGATAATGAAATTACAAGAAAATGTAAGCCAGAAGCAAATTCTAAGGTAATATATTTTAGCAGTAAAGAAAAATTAAATGATGGATATATAGTAGATGGAAATATCATAAAAGAATGTGAAAACAAATTAAGAAAGCATATTTTAAACACCAAAGAGATTAAACTAAGAGGAACTCATAACTTCGAAAACATTTGTGCGGCACTTGCAGCAACAAGAGAATTAGTAGATGAAAAAACAGCTGTAGAAGCAATAAAAGAATTTAATGCAGTAGAACATAGGTTAGAATTTGTAAGAGAAATTAATGGAGTAAAATGGTATAATGATTCTGCAAGTTCAAGTCCATCACGTACAATTGCAGGTTTAAATGCATATGATGAGGAAATAGTTTTAATTGCTGGTGGATATGATAAAAATTTAGACTATGATATTTTAGGAAAATATATTGTAAAAAAAGTAAAAGCATTAGTTTTAATTGGCAATACAGCTAAGAAAATACTAGATGCGACTACAAAAGAAATGGAAAAACAAGGAGTAGAACTTCCAATTTGTTTTTGTCAAACATTAGAAGATGCTGTAAAAGCAGCAAAGCAAGTCGCAAAAGAAAATCAAGTTGTATTATTTTCACCTGCTAGTGCAAGTTTTGATATGTTCAAAAACTTTGCAGATAGAGGAAATCAGTTTAAAAAATTAGTTAATGAATTATAAGAAAAAGAGGCACATCATGTGTCTTTTTTTTATAAAATAAAATAAGGAGGTTATAAAAATGTACGATAAAAATTATGAAGAATATATGAGTACGGTTTTGGGATATAATATAAATCAGGAGAATACATATTGTAATTATGATTACGATAATTTTTCGTATGATTTAGAAAAAAATTATCCTGATATTTATAAAGATTTATGTGAAAAAATAAAACAAATAGACATACAAACTTGCCAAAATAATTTTGATGAAATAGCACAAAATCTTTATAAAGAACTAAAAATAAAAGAAAATACAAAAGACATGAAAAATCTTATAATTGATTTATTAAAAATTCTAATAATAAAAGAAAAAGTAGCAGAAAGACAATCAGAAATCCAAAATAAAAATATGTATTTAAATAGAGGAATGAGAAGATATAGTCCATATGTTGATTTTTAAAAATGGCTAAAAATGTAAGAATTATTTTTTTATAAAAGGACATCATAATAGTATACCAGCAACTTATTTGTTTAAACTTAGAGCAAGGAAGGTATATTAAATGAAAGTTAAAGATTGTATGTGTAATAATATTTACTATTGCTTGCCAAATTCTACTGTTACAGATTGCGCTAAAATTATGAATGAAAAACATGTAGGATGTATTCCAGTATGTGATGAAGGAAAAAAATTAGTAGGGTTAGTAACAGATAGAGATATAACTTTAAGATGTATAGCATCTAATAAAGATTGCAATACAACTAAAGTTAGCGATATAATGACTTGTAATGTTTATAGCTGTACTTCAGATGATGACATTAAAACTGTAGAAAATAAAATGGCTGAAAATAAAATTAGAAGAATTCCGATAGTTGATAATAATAAGGTTATAGGAATGATTTCATTAGGAGATTTAGCTAAAAATAAAGAAATTAATACAGATGGAGTATGTGCTACATTAGAAGATATTTGTTGTAGTAATACAAATAAAAACGCAGAATAATATTTGCAAAAAATATCTGATGCATTAGATTAGGTAAAATTTATAAGTTAACTATTTTAAAAGAGAATTTTCATAATTGGAAATTCTCTTTTTTAATAACCGGGATTTTGGGGACGTTCCTTAAATCCCTCTTCTAAAAATAATAATTAAAGCAAGTCATAAATAACTTAAATATACATATAATAAATATAGGAGGAAGAAATGGTTGTAGAGTTGGGTTATTTTACAAAAGTAATAAAAAGAATAGGAATAATTGCTATAAGTGTTATTGTTTTAATACTTTTGTTTAAACTTAGCGTTTTTTACATGCCATTTCTAGTAGCATTTATTATTGCATTAACATTAGAACATCCAATAAAATTCTTTATGAAAAAATTTGGCTTTAAAAGGAGGACAAGTAGTATAATAATATTTTTAATTGCAATTGCAATAATTACAGGTCTACTTGTTTGGGGAATATCAACATTAGTTTCTGAAGCATCTAATCTAATGCAAGGATTAAATACTTATATTGATAAAGCATATACTCAAATAGAAAATATTAGTTCACAATTTGATATAAAGAGATTACATTTGCCAGAACAGGTAGAAAAAGTAATAGAAACTTCAAATGACGATTTTTTTAACAATATAACAACATGGGTAAAAAATAGTTTATCAAAACTTTTAGATTTTTTAATGCAAATTCCAACAATTGCAATTTATACATCTATAACATTAGTAGCGTTATATTTCATGTGTGTGGACAAGGTATATATGATAGATGAAATGGAACATCACCTACCAACCAAATGGGTAAAAAAGTTAGGTATCCATATACGTGAAATAATAAGCTCAGTTGGAAATTATTTAAAAGCTGAATTTATATTGGTATTAGTTTCCTTTGTTATTTCTTTAATAGGCTTTTATGTATTAAATATTATAGGAATAAAAATAAGCTATCCTTTATTAATTGCCTTAGGAATTGCATTTGTAGATGCACTACCGATTTTAGGTTCTGGAACAATAATGTTACCTTGGGCAGTAATAAGTGCAGCAGATGGAAATATAGAACTTGCAGTAGGTCTTTTAGTATTATGGGGAATAATGTCTATTGTAAGACAATTTTTAGAACCTAAATTAGTAAGTAATAAATTAGGAATTCATCCAATATTTACTCTAATTGCTATGTATACAGGATTTAAGTTTACAGGAGTTTGGGGAATGGTGCTAGGACCAATAATACTTATTATTCTAAAAAATATATTTAGCACATTAATAGATAAAGGAGTAGTAAAGGCAATATTAGAAAGATAAAGTTATAAGTAACAAAATTAATCCACCGTCGAAAATCGCAATTTCGTTGGTGGATTAACATTATACTGTTGGAACATAGGATTCATCTGGTGGATATACATATTCATCATTTGGTTTATCTATTTCTTTTAAAGATGTAATTTGTAACTCTGGCATGTCACCATGATAATCTACTTTTTTTATGGTTCCTGTAACTTCTACCCATGTATCATCTGCATAGTTTTTAATATCTTTATATTCAGAAAGAAATCCAACAATAAGTGTCTGATAGTCAGAACTAATTACCATATCACGAGCAAGCACAAATTGTTCATCAGTAAAATCATATGCTCTATAAATATAGCCAGAAAATTTATATGATTTACCAACATAATTATCGATATGCTCATGGGAATCTTTTAATATATTAGTATAATTTTTAGGGTCTATTTCTATTACTGCTGATGAATTATCTGCTACATTAACATTATTCTTTGCATCTACAAACAAATTATAACAACATATGGAAAAAACAGTAAGAATTATAATTGTAACAATCACAAAAAATATCTTAAATAACATACTTCCACTAACTTTAATATTATATATAAACAAAGCAAATGCACCTCCATTTATAAATATTATGAAAAAACTTTCTTATATATGTTTTTTTAAATAAAATATTGCGAAAAAATCATTTTAGTGATATAGTACACATGATATTTATTTTTTTAGGAGGCAAAAGACGAATGGGCGTATTAAGGAAAATCTTTAAATCATACAGTGAAAAAGAAGTAAAGAGAGTAATGCCAATAGTAGAGCAGATTAACAAATTAGAACCAGAGATGGAAAAATTAACAGACAAAGAACTAACAGGAAAAACTGAGTACTTTAAAAAGCAACTAGAAGAGGGAAAGACATTAGATGATATATTACCAGAGGCTTTTGCAGTTGTTAGGGAAGCGTCTAAAAGAGTTTTAGGATTAAGACATTTTGATGTTCAATTAATTGGTGGTATTATACTACACCAAGGAAGAATTTCAGAAATGAAGACAGGTGAAGGTAAAACTTTAGTTGCAACACTTCCAGCATACCTAAATGCGTTAACAGGTAAAGGTGTTCATATTATTACAGTAAATGATTACTTAGCTAGAAGAGATAGCGAATGGATGGGTAAATTATATAAATTTTTAGGACTTACAGTAGGACTTGTTGTAAATGGATTAGAACCAGATCAAAGAAGAAAAGCATATGCTGCAGATATAACATATGGAACAAATAATGAGTTCGGATTTGACTACTTAAGAGATAATATGGTTCTATATAAAGAACAACTTGTACAAAGAGAATTAAACTATGCAATAGTAGACGAAATAGATAGTATCTTAATTGATGAGGCTCGTACACCTCTTATTATATCTGGTAGAGCTAACAAATCATCAGAATTATACAAAAAAGCAGATAGCTTTGTAAGAACTCTAGAAGCAAAAGTTATAGTTGAAGAAGATGTAAAAGATTATGACCAAGCAGAAGATAACGAGAAATATGATTATATAGTAGATTTAAAAGCAAAATCTGCATCATTAACACAAAAAGGTATTAAGAAAGCAGAGGAATATTTCAAAGTAGATAATTTTAACGATTTAGAAAACTCTGAAATCGTTCATAATGTTAACCAAGCATTACGTGCACATGGTGTTATGAAAAAAGATATAGACTATATCGTAAAAGATGGAGAAGTTTTAATCGTTGATGAATTTACTGGACGTATAATGTATGGTAGAAGATACAATAATGGATTACATCAAGCAATTGAAGCAAAGGAACATGTTAAAATTGCAGATGAATCTAAAACATTAGCAACAATCACATTCCAAAACTACTTTAGAATGTATGCTAAATTATCTGGTATGACTGGTACAGCAATGACAGAAGAATCAGAATTCCAAGAAATTTATCATTTAGATGTTGTTTCTATACCAACAAATAAACCTATGATAAGAAAAGATTTATCAGATATTATATATAAGAATGAAAAAGCTAAATTTAGAGCTGTTGTTAAGGACGTAAAAGAAAGTTATGAAAAGGGACAACCAGTATTAATTGGTACTGTTTCAATCGAGAAATCTGAAAAGTTAAGCAAAATATTAACTAAGGAAGGAATTAAACATCAAGTATTAAACGCTAAAGCTCATGAAAGAGAAGCTGAAATAATTGCACAAGCAGGTAAATATGGTGCGGTTACAATAGCAACAAACATGGCTGGTCGTGGTACAGATATTATGCTTGGTGGTAACAGTGAATATTTAGCAAAACAAGAAATGAAACGTAGAAAATATGCTCCAGAAATGATAGAGCAAGCTACAGCATTTAACGAAACAGACGATCAAGACATTATAAATGCAAGAAAAACATTTAGAGAATTAGTTAAAAAATATGATAAAGAAATAGAAGAAGAAAAACAAAAAGTTATCGAAGCCGGTGGATTAAAAATAATTGGTACAGAAAGACATGAATCAAGAAGAATTGATAACCAATTACGTGGACGTAGTGGTCGTCAAGGAGATCCAGGATGCTCTAGATTCTATATTGGTCTAGATGATAATTTAATGAAAATATTCGGTGGAGCAGCTATTACAAAAGTATATGACAAATTAAATGCTTCAGAAGATTTACCAATAGAATCTAAGATAATAACAAATGCAGTTGAAAATGCTCAAAAGAGAGTTGAAGGTAGAAACTTTAGTATAAGAAAGAACGTATTAAAATATGACGATGTTATGAATGCTCAAAGAGAACTTATATATAAACAAAGAAGAGAAGTTCTTGATGGTAAAGATTTAAAAGATAATATCGAGAAAATGTTTAATTCTATAGTGGATGATGTAGTATCAACACACTTTAATGTAGCAGAAGACGAAAAAGTTAATAAAGAAGCATTAATGCAAGACATAATAGATGTATTTGGTATTACAGAATTAGATAGTATGAATAAAGAAGTTCCAGACATTGTAGAAGTTTCTGAAGAATTAGCAAATAAAGTTCATGAAAAATATGAAGCTAAAGAAAAAGACTTCGGAGAAAACGAAATAAGAGAACTTGAAAGAGTTGTTGTATTAAAAGTCGTAGATCAAAAATGGATGGATCACATTGATAACATGGAAGAATTAAAAAATGGTATTGGTCTTCGTGCTTATGGTCAAAAAGACCCTGTTGTTCAATATAGAATTGAAGGAACAGATATGTTTGACGAAATGAACGAAAATATCAGACTAGATGTAGTTAAAATTCTTTCTCATGTTGAAAAGGTTGGAAATGTAGTTAGAACATCAAATGTTAAAGTAACAAACGAAGGATTTGATGAATCAGCAATCAGTTTAGTAGATGGTAAACTATCACAATCTGATAAAAATCATGTACAACAAACTATTGTAAATGACGGACCAAAGATTGGTAGAAATGATCCTTGCCCATGTGGAAGTGGTAAGAAATATAAGAATTGTTGTGGAAGAAACGCATAAACCTAATATTATTAAAGGAGTGTATCCAAGGATAAAATGGAGACACTTCTTTTTATATTAAAAAATGGTTAATAAGTATTGAATAACTAATACTTGTATGATACAATACAAATGTTCGCAAAACTTAAATGGAGGTCTTTATGATAGATAATTCAAAAGGAGATATTATAATATACCAAACAGATAATGGATTGACAAAAATAGATGTTAGAGTTGAAAATGAAACAGTATGGTTATCACAACAACAAATGGCAGACTTATTTGATACAACTAAACAAAATATTAGTTTACATATTAAAAATATTTTTTATGAAGAAGAGTTAGATGAAGATTCAACTGTCAAGGAATTCTTGACAGTTCAAAAGGAAGGAAATAGAAGGGTCGAAAGAAAAGTTAAATATTACAATTTAGATATGATAATCTCTTTAGGATATAGAATAAAATCTAAAATTGCTACTAACTTTAGAAAATGGGCAACGGAAAGATTAAAAGAGTATATGATTAAAGGTTTCACAATGGATGACGAAAGACTTAAAGGGAATGGTGGCGGTAACTATTGGAAAGAGTTACTTGCAAGAATTAAAGATATTAGATCATCAGAAAAAGTAATGTATAGACAAGTTCTTGATTTATATGCAACTGCTGTAGATTATGATCCTAAAGATAGTAAATCAATTGAATTTTTTAAAATTGTCCAAAACAAATTACATTATGCTACTCATGGGCATACTGCTTCAGAAGTAATATATGAAAGAGCTGATGCCGAAAAGCCTTTTATGGGATTAACAACATTTAAAGGAGATATTCCAGTATTACAAGATGTTGTAATTGCTAAAAACTATTTAAACGGCGAAGAACTAAAAGTTTTAAATAATTTAGTATCAGGATATTTTGATTTTGCAGAAATACAAGCAATAAGGCATAACCCAATGTATATGGAAGATTATATTAAACAACTAGACATGATACTTTCTTCTACAGGTGGAAAAGTGTTAGTTGGTGCAGGTCGTGTTAGTCATAATCAAGCGATAAAGAAGGCAAAATTGGAATATAAAAAATATCAAGTTAAAACTATAAGCCCTGTTGAAGAGGAATATTTAAATTCTTTGAAAAAAATTAGTAGTGAAATTGAGAAGAAAAGCAAAAAATAAGTATTTGGTAACTAAAGGTGGAATATAGATCAATAAAATGTAAACGGGATTTAGGGACGTTCCTTAAATCCCATTTTTTATTGTCTAAGAAAAATTGAAGATTTCTCTGAAATATCAATATTAATTCACATATATTCACGTCAATTGCGAAGCCACTTTTATTATTATCAGTATTAAGTAAAAAGCTGCCCATATATTAAGCAATAGCTTATACATGGGCAGCTTAAAGTTTGTGTTACTTAATTTCAGTGTTTGGAGATTCGACTATAAAAGTGAGTATCTCTTTTTTCATAAAATCCCATCTTTTTCCAGAACTCTTTAGCTCCTTCGAATGGGCACCAAAGTTCGATATCATAGACGCCTTTCTCACGACAAAGATTGGCAACTTCTTTGTATAACTTAGCTCCATTACCCTTAAAGTGGTCAAAGACAGAAAATTCTGCGATGGTGCAGATTTTGCCTTTAAACGTAAGAAAAACTATTCCGATTGTTTCATCGGTATCATCTTTATAGAAGAATAGAGAATTTTGGGGATTTTTAACCACATCCAGAAAATCTCCTTTTCCAAGGATGACGTTCATATAAGAGTCATGAAGTAGTCCCATGGGATATGAAAGAGGTTCTCCCTTTTTAGTGATGCTATATTTTACTTTCGTAAAACATTTCCGATATTCCCGATAATCATTTTCGGTAATAGTACTTAAATACATTGTAACACTCCTTTCAAAATTAATAGCATAATTATAGCATATATTAAGTAAAATTACAAAATTATGTAAATACGACCATAAAATCACATATATAATAAAATAATGATTCGGAGATTAAAAGTGATAAAATATAATAAATTTGAAACTTTTATCTACTTATATATGACTATATAGTAGAAAGGGGGATAAAAAATTGAGTACTCAAATATATAAAAAAGATTTTGAAAAAATATATAAAGATACATATAACAAAGTACTAAGATTTGCAGTAATAAAATGTAGGAATCTTGATGATATAAATGATATTATTCAAGATACGTATTTAGAATTATTAAAACTACTAAAAAAGAAAAAAATGTTAGAGGCGGAAAATATAGAAAGCTATATACTTGGAATATCGAACAATGTATTAAAAAGATATTATCATAAAAAGAAAAAAGATAATATCGTATACTATTATCAAGATGACAGTAACTTAACAAAAGATGTAGAAGATACATTTGATTTAGAGGCTGATATTATAACTAAACACAATGTATCAAAAGTATGGGAGTATTTAAAACAAAAAGATTTAATCACAACTAAAGTTTTTTACTTATATTTTGCAGTTGGATTAAAGATTTCAGAAATATCAAAAGAACTGGAAATAGGGGAGTCAAATATAAAAAATAGAATATATAGAACTCTTAAAGAAATTAAAAAATATTTAGGAAAGGATGTGAACGAAAATGATTAATACAGTATTTAAAGAATATGCTGAAAAGGAATTTAATGCTGATAGAAACTATGAAGAAATTCTTTTGAAGGAAAAGAGAAAAAGTAGTTTTTCTAAAAAGATGTTAAATACAGTTGCAACACTTTTAGTTATAGTAGTAACTGGAATAATGTCTACACAGATATATGCTAAAATCAAATGGAATATTGAATTTAAGGAATATCAGGATAGACCAAACGTAGAAGCTAAAGGAACTATAGAAGAAGCAAAAGAAGATGGCTATGCAGAAGTTATTAATATGGATTATATAACTCAAGATGGAATTAGTATAAAGATAGATTCTGTTTTACTTACAGATGATTGTCTGGATTTTGATATAACATTTAAGTTTGATGAGAAAATAAATGTAGATTCTAAAAGCTTTTCATTTGGATATGCAATATATGATGAAAATAGTAACATATATAATATTCAATCAAGAATGCATTTAAATAAAAAGAATGATACTATTACTTCATTTATATATAAAGAATTAGGGTTAAAATATAATGCTAAAAATGCAACTGCGCTACAGTTAAGTGATACTGCTACACTAAGAATTAAAAATGTTAATGAAGAAAGTAGGAGTATAAATGTAAATGTAACTCTTAGAGCTAAAGATAAATTTCCTCAGAGTAAAACAATATATTTTAAAGTATTTGATCCAGGATTTACAATGAATAACATAGAAAATGATAATAATGAACTGATAATAAAAGCTTCTGAGGATTTTAAATTAAGTGAAGCAAAATGGAATTTCGAAATAGAAGTACCATCTAAATTTTATGAAAGAAATACTACAGAACTTACAACAAAAAATAATATTCCAGGAATAGATATTGAAAATATTTTAATATCAGAAACAGGTATGACAATTAAATTTAAATCAGAAGAATATGATAGGGTAGTTAAAAGTGGAATAGACATGGAATCAGAGAACTTTCAAAAGCAAATTTCGGAAATATTAAGTATAACGGATAAAGAAGGAAATACTTACAAAGTAATTAGTAGTGGAACAACACAAGAGAAATATGAATATAAATTAAGCATAGATGCCGGGATAAATGATTTAACAAAAAAATTATATATAAATTACAATTACAATGGAACAAAATATACGGAAGAGTTAATAGAAAAATAAGTTATTTAAATTTGCTACATATTATGATATAATTATTTAGTAAATTTATTTGAAACCAATAAGCAGTTCACTTGGAGGTTTCAAAACCTCCAAGGCAATTTTAGGAGGTAAGCATATGTCGACATGGAAAGATTATGAAACGTTGGATTTAAAACAAGAAGAAGCAACAGCAGAGGAATTGGAACGGTTGAAGAGCCAGCTGTTTGGTAATGATAAAAGACAACAGTTCCAAGTACATAAAAGACTAAGTGCAGACTGTTTTAAAAAAAGATATCCAAAAAAATTATAATCTTATATTCGAGACGGAAATAGCTACTTAAAGTAAAAAATACCTACTTTAGGTAGCTATTAAATTTTATATAATAAAACTACGATGAAAATAAAAGATATAGTATAATATTATTTAGTTTATATAAAAACAGCAATATTTAATTATGACGAAAAAAGAAAAAAGCTGCGGGTACAAGTTGCATACCCACAGCTTAAAAGATTCCAAAGGATTAGTATGTTAACTTCACTTTAGAAATATAGCTGAAAAAGATATTGTAATTAATGAAATAGTCGTAGTTAAGATTGAACCTACAACAGATCCTCTTAATATATCAGAAAAAGGAATAAGAAATCTTCCAAGTGAAATTTCCCAACATTTAGCCAAAAAAGAGCCATAATGCCAATAAGCGTCAAATGCTAATAGTTCATTTGAATATAATGTAAAATGTACTAGTAACCCAATAATAAAAGTTACAATAAAAATAATTTTTCTATCTTTAGTAAACCATTTTGAAATTTTACTAAATATATTATCAAGTGTAATGTTTTCTAACATAAATTTTCACCCTTTATTACTTGTTATTTTTTAAAAAAATATGATACAATATATCAAAAAATAGGAGACGAAAATGCCAGGTTATATAATTCATTTAGCTGTTGGAAATGAGTTTATAAAAAATCATCCAACAGAAATATTAGATAAAGATAAATTCATAGATGGAATAATATATCCAGATTTATCTTACGATAAATCGAAATCACATTATGGACCTAAAAGTAGTATGACAAATCTAAAAAAGTTTTTCATGGATAAAGAGATTGATACAGACTTTAATAAGGGATATTGTATACACTTAATTACAGATTATCTTTTTTATAATAAGTTTTTAAAAGTTTTCTATGGAAGGAATGAGTTACATAATGAATACGATTTATCAAACTATTATTTACAATCAATGTTTAATGTGGTAGTTCCAGATAAGATAAAAGATAAAATTAATTATAAAAATGATGGATCGTGTAAAATGTTACTTAAAGATGATATAATTTCATTTATTAAAGAAACAGGAAAGTTTAGTATAGAAAAAGTTAGAACCGAAGCCTTAAGCAACGAAGAATTTTGGCTAAAAATAAGACCACTAGCTGATATAAAAATTAAGTAAGGAGAAATAATATGGAAACAAAAGAAAATAATAAAAAAAATTTAAAATTAAGTCCAAAACATTTCGTTTTAAAAGCAGGTAGAAATATGGTAGATAAAATAAAAAACTTTGGTAAGCAAGTTGCCGAAAACTATAAAAATGGATTTACATATGTTTCAGATAGACCTAGTAGAGAATCAAATGGAAGATTTCAAGATAAATTGGATAAAATAGCAGAAGCAAATTTTGAGAATTCATTAAGAATGAGTGGAATGAACGAAGAAGCCATAAAAAATATTGAGCAAAAAATAGCAAGTGTTGAAACAAAAGTATATGATTTTTTTGACAAGGGATTTAGCAAGTTGGATAAATTAGTTGATAAATGGAATGATTATATAGAGAGTGATAAAAATAAACAAAAAGGAGTAGAAGATGGAAAAGACGAAAGATAATGATAGATGTGCATATAAGGAAATTTATGAGATTTTAAAAATTTTTCCTAAAGAATTAGTAGATAGAATACCAAAATATAAACTAGATTATATTAAACAAAACATGGACGAAAGTTATGAATATAATATTACTAAAGAAACTTTTGATGGTAAAACAATGTTAGATGAAACTGCAGCAATTTTGGCTATTCTATTTCGAGATTACTGGGCAACAGAAAAACAAAAAAATAAAATTATAAATTACCATAATACTCAAAGAGAAAAAATTGTGAATGAAATTAAAGAAAAATATGATCCAGAGAATGTATTTAAGCAAAGAAGAATAGAACAAGAAAAAATAGATGAAAAGAAAGAAAATTTATCAGTAGTTGAATATAAGGAAAATATTTTTAAAAAATTATTTAATAAAATAAAAGAAATATTCAAAAGATAACTGTGCTTTTGATTTTTAAAGGAAAACAAGACATATAATGCCCACATTTTTTGTGGGCATTTAATCTAATTATTAAATATTAATGAGGTGATTTTATGGATGGAGTAATTAAGGTAGGATTAGGAATAATGATAAAAGATGGTGATAAAGTTCTATTAGGCCATCGTTCTGAAAAATACGGAGACACAGGTGGAATTTACGAACCTGGAAGTTGGACATTTCCAGGAGGAAAACAAGAATATAATGAAACTATAATTGAAGGAGCAATTAGAGAGACTAAAGAAGAAACTAATTTAGATATATCAGATTTAGAAGTATTTAATGCAGTTGACGATATACAGCCAGGTAAACATTATATTACAATACAATTAATTGCTAATAAATTTAGTGGAGAATTAATTAATTTGGAACCTAATAAACATGATCAATGGAAGTGGTTTAGTTTAGATAATTTACCAACTAATTTATATACACCAACTAAGGAATTTATACAAGAATATTTAAATAGGAGTATAAAATGAAAATAAAGGAATTTAAAATAAAAAGTTTAAATGGCTATAATATATCTGTAAGAACATATGTTCCGACAGGAAATATAAAAGAAATTATTATCGCAGTACATGGCTTTGGAGGAGATAAAGATAGTAGTGCTATAAGGCTACTAGCCGAGAAGATGGTAAAAGAGAATTTTCTAGTTATCTGTTTTGATTTCCCTAGCCATGGAGATAGCGAGGTAGAAGCAGATAAATTAACGATAGATAATTGTATGGATGATATAGAAACAATAGAACAATATATAAAAGATAAATTTGGCAGAGATATAAAAATAAATATATTTGCAACTAGTTTTGGAGCATATATAACCTTGTTAAAAATTATTAAAAAAAAGACAAGATATAATAAAATTGTTCTTAGAGCCCCTGCAATCAAGATGGATGAAATATTAAAAAATACTTTATTAAGAGAGCCATTCGAGGATTTTAAAAGAACTAGAGTTACAAAGCTAGGTTTTAGAAGAATAATGAATATACCATATGATTTTTATGAAGAGCTAAAAGAAAATAAAATATTAGAGATATACCAAAATAACCAGAAGATGTTTATAATTCAGGGAACAAATGATGATGTAGCACCAATAGAAGATACAAAAGAATTAATAGCTTTGGATAAAAAGAATATTACCTTATATGAAATTAAAGGTGCAGATCATAGAATGAAAAAGAATGGCGAATTAGAAGAGGCTATTAATAAGGCAAAAGAATATTTTTTTACTGACCTGACTTTAGATTTGCTATAAAAATATTGTATAGTTAAGGTTACATATATTTTTTTATGATGTATAATACCTATATAAGGAGAAAGGAAATATTATATGGATACAAAAGAAGATTATAAGAAATACGATAAATATGCTAATAATGATGTGAATTGGCAAGAAGTTTGCCTACAAGCAATAGAAAATGAAACAAATGTTATTTTAAGTTCAGATACTGGTTCTGGAAAAACAAGAGTTTTTAAACAATGGGCATTAAAAAAACAAGAAAGACCAATTTTTATAACTGCGCCAATAAAAGCATTATCAAATCAAAGATATAGGGAATTATTAGATGAAGGTTTTAATGTTGGAATAGAAACAGGCGATGTAAAAAATGTTCCAGAAAATTGTGATTTTATTTGTTGTACACAAGAAATATATACAAACAAATATGCCAATATAGAAAATGCAACATTAATAGTTGACGAGTTTCATTATATTTTTGAAAATTCAGATAGAGCAAGAACTTATATTGATGCATTACATAATTCAAAAGCTAAGAATATTCTTTTATGTTCTGCAACATTAGGTGACATTGATAAACTTCAAGAATATGTGAATAGAGTTTCTGGACGAGATTTCATGAAATATAGAAATGATTCTAGATTAACTTCTTTACATTTTGTAGGAGATGTTTCACAAGATGAAATAGAAGATTCATTAGTCGTAACATTTTCTAGAAATAACATAAATTATATTTTACAACAACTAAGTTCTTCAAGAGGAGAACAAGATGATGAGATAGTAGCTAAAATTACAGGAATGGCAAGAGAAGATAAAATAGATAATAATGATATTATAGAAAATGCAAAAAAAGGTCTTGCAGGATATTATGGGGGATTATTACCTAAAGAAAAATTTTTTATAGAAAAATGTTTTGAACAAGGTTTGATTGACACTGTTGTTGGTACTGATGCTTTGGCTTTAGGAGTAAATTTTCCGGCCCAAAATGTGATTTTTGCTCAACTTGCTAAATATTATGAAGGACCAATAAGTAAAAATCTATTTGACCAATTAGCAGGAAGGGCTGGTAGAAAAGGATATTTTGACGAAGGATTTGTCTATTATTGTTCTGAATTTAGTGATCAACTAGAAGCCTGGGGATATGATACAAAAGGCTTATTCGAGTATTTGCTAGAAGCTCCAAACGAAGATATCTCAATAGTACTGACTCCAAATATTAAAGATATTTTACTTGAAAAAGCAACAATCGAGCAAGAAGCAGAATTTATACACGAGTTTTCTACCGAATCGATGGAAAAACAAGAAATCCTTGAAGAAATTTCACAAATAACTAGCTATATAAAGAATGGCGCTTTTGAGCAACAAGTTGACAGACTTGTTATGGATCATTTCGGATTCGATTATAATGACGATGATGAATATTATGAAGAAGATGATGAGTATGAAGCTTTAGATGAAAATATAATGAATGAAAAAGAAGAATATAGAGCTCAATTATTAGCAAAAAAAGAAGAATTTGATAAAAATATTGCAAGAGTTTATTTTGCAGAATTTACACCACATAAAAATTGCCAAATTTTTGCAGATATTTTATGTGGTGTAGAGCCTGATACAATTTTAAGTAAATATGCTAATCCAGCTAAATTTTATGATATGTTACAATTTAGAAAATATGTTAAATCTTTACCGAAAAAATATAGAAAAGGTCTAACTAAGATTAATGATGAAATTCGAGAAATAGATGAAACTGCAATAGAAGCATACAGAGGAAAGGTCTCTGTAAAAGAAATTGGTGAAAACCTAAGATTTGAAGGTAGACTTACAGCAAATATAATTGGAGAAATATTAAATAGTCAGGCAGATTTTAAAAATTTGCCTGTAGAACCTAATAATTCTATAGAAAACAGATTGGAGGAACACTCATGAAAAATTTAGATTATGGTATTGCATATGCAGAAACATTGGAAGTATTACAGTATATTCCGATAGAAGCTTATAATAAAATTCCTAAAACATTTATTAGATTTATGGAAGAAAATTGTGATGAGAATAGTGAGTTTACTTATAACATTGCTATTCCATTTGAAAAGCAAAAATTATCAGATGATACAAAAAATATTTTAGCAATGCTATATAGACTATTTTGGGCAACTGAAAGTGAAAAAGTCGAATTAAGAAAAGATGATGAATTAGAGATACAAAAAAGAAAAGAATTGAATGAAAAATATAGTCCAGAAAATGTACTAAAAAATAGAAATAATAAACCAAAAGAAGTCAAGACAAAAAATGAATCAATTGATAATAAACCAATTGATTATAAAAAAAAGAATTGGTTTCAAAAAATATTTTCTAAAATTAGAAGTCTATTAAAAAGTATATAGTAAAAATAACAAATGTAAAAAGAAAATGCACATTACTGTTTTAAATAGAAAAGTGCATTTTTTAGCAAATAAAAAATTAAATTTATTCTTGAAAAAATAAAAATCAAATGATACAATACATTACAGGCGTGTAGCTGAATAAGCGTAAATCCAGTTAAGGATTTGCGCTTATTTTTTTGCTTTAAATTATATATTTTTTATTAAAAGGAGGATTTATGGAAGAAGTTAAACAAAACAAAATGGCTATTGCCCCAATGAAAAAGCTATTTTGGAAAATGGGGCTACCTATGATTATATCTATGGTATTGCAGGCATTATATAATGTAGTAGATAGTATTTTTGTAACAAACATGGGAGAAAAAGGTGCACTAGCAAATCAAGCGTTAACCCTTGCATTTCCAATACAAATATTAATAATTGCAGTTGGAGTTGGTACAGGAGTAGGATTAAATGCACTTTTGTCAAAAAGCCTAGGAGAAAAAGATAACGAAAAAGTAAATAAAGTAGCCGGAAATGGAATATTTCTAAGTATATGTATATTTTTAGTGTTTTTAATATTTGGCTTGTTTGGCTCTGAATGGTTTATTTCTTTATTTGCCGGAGGCAATCAAGAAGTAATAGAAATGGGAACAATATATTTAAAAATTTGTTCTTGTCTTTCTTTAGGTGCAATAGGATATGCAGTTTATGAAAGGTTTTTACAATCTACAGGAAGAACAATGTATTCTACTATTGCACAAATATCAGGTGCACTTGTAAATATTATATTTGATTATATATTTATATTTCCACTTAATATGGGAGTAGCAGGTGCTGCATGGGCAACTGTATTAGGCCAATTTGTATCTTTATTTATGGCAATGATATTCCATTACAAAGTTAATAAAGAAATAAATGGAAATCCTAAATATATTAAGCCAAACTGGGAATTAATTAAAGGAATCTATAATATAGGAATATCAGCAGCAATTATGCAAGCTTTGTTAGCAGTGATGATGGCTGGTATGAATGCAATATTAGGAATAGCACATGCAGATCAAACAATATTAGTTGGATCATTTGGTATTTATTATAAAATTCAACAAATAGCTTTATTCTCTGCTTTTGGACTTTCTAATACTATAATTTCTATTTTATCATTTAATTATGGTATGAAGGATAAAGCAAGAATTAATGATTGTATAAAAT
Organism: uncultured Clostridium sp.; assembly: GCA_900553015.1. GTDB lineage: Bacteria > Bacillota > Clostridia > TANB77 > CAG-508 > Merdicola. The sequence continues at coordinate 100,759 of USBY01000004.1, forward strand.
ATGGACTTATTGATACTTTTATAGTTTCATTAATAATAACAATTATATTTGAAATATTGGCAAGACCACTTGCTAGTTTATTTGGGTTAGCAGGAGGAAGTACTGCGGAGATAATAGATGTTTGTATAATAGCTATTAGGATAGCAAGTATTGGATATATTTTTATGGGATTTTCTGTTGCTGTTCAGGGGGTATTACAGGCACTAGGATATGCTCTAAGACCTCTTCTAATTTCATTATTAAGATTAGTAATATTTGTATTCCCAGTAGCATATCTATTCGTACTTTCTGATAATGTTTCAGATATAGTTTGGTGGACATTTCCTATCGCAGAAGTATTGACTGCAATAATATCTATATTCATATTAAAGAGTTCATATAAAGCAAAGGTATCTGTAATTAAAGCGCCTGTGCTATCAAAGAATTTGGTTATAGCAGTTTCAAGAGAGCACGGAACAAATGGAAAGGAAATTGCAAGAAGAGTTGCAGAAGAACTAGGTATAAAATTCTATGCAAAAGAAGAAATAAAACAATTTGCAATAGACAATTCGTTAGTAGAAGGCGAAACAAATGAAGAAATATTATATAGTGAATTTCTATCTTTAGATGCAAGTAAAGATGCAATGGTAAAACAAGCAAAAGTTATAAAAGAAATTGCAAATGAGGGAAATTGTGTAATTGTTGGAAGAGCTGCAGATTACATTTTAAAAGACAATCCAAACTTAATAAAGGTATTTCTTTATGCACCTTTAGATTATCGTATAAACAAGATAAAAGAAATATACAAGGATAATGAAGAAGAGGCCAAGAAATATGCTTTAAAGTCAGATAAAGCTAGAGCAACTTATTATGAAGTTATCTCAAATCAAGTTTGGGGAAATAAAGAAAATCATGACCTTTGTATAGATTGTCAGATTGGAAATGAAAAGATCGTAAAAATTATTTGTGATTATGTAAAAAGATAAGGTTCTTTTAGATTGATATAATTTATGTGATATGTTTTGTATTATTAATTAGTTAAAGCTAAAAAACACTTATTAGGTTGTATGTAACTTAATAAGTGTTTTTTCAAATTAATTAAATATAAAAAATATTTTATAAAATTACAAATAAATATTGTAATTTTTTATTTCTTGATATATAGTATGTCAAAGGGTGTGAAAAAAAATGCAAAAATTTGTAGAAGAAACAGAATTAAATACAGCAGAAAAATTAAAGGCAAAATTTGCTTTTTTTAGCAACCCAACAAAATATTTATCCATGTGTTACTAATTCATTTATGAATTAGTATTTTTTTTGCCTAATTAATAAGTTATTACGAAAATAATTTATTAATTAAGCAAAACTATATATAAAGAAAGAGGGGGTATCTTTAAATGGAAGAAACAAAATTACTGCTAGATGTAAACGAAAAACCAACAATAGGGAAATGGATTATTTTAGCAATACAGCATGTTTTTGCAATGTTTGGTGCAACAATATTAGTACCAATATTAGTAAATAGTTCAGCAGGGACAGAGGTATTAACAATACCAGTAGCATTAGCTACATCAGGTATAGGAACTTTAATTTATATACTGTGTACCAAAGGAAGATCGCCAGTATATTTAGGAAGTTCATTTGCATTTATTGCACCACTTGCAGCAGCATATTTAAAAGGTGGTATTTCTGGTGCAATGACTGGAATAATGGTAGTAGGTCTTATTTATGTAATATTTGCTACATTAATTCACTTCATAGGAAAAGATTGGATACATAAATTACTACCACATGTAGTTATAGGACCAATGATAATGATAATTGGTTTAGGATTAGCTCCTAATGCAATATCTCAAATTGGTTTAGGAACAGATACACAAATAGAATGGAAAGGTGTAATAGTAGCACTAATAACATTTTTAACAACAGCTATTGTTATGGTTAGAGGAAAAGGATTTTTGAAGATAGTTCCTTTCTTAATAGGTATAGTAGTAGGATATATAGCATCTATCTGTTTAGGATTAGTAGATTTTACGCCAGTAGCAGAAGCAGCATTCTTTAGTATGCCAAACTTTATATTACCATTTGTAAATTATGCACCAAACTTTTCTGCTTTACTTACGATAGCACCAATAGCGCTAGTTACAATGGCAGAACATATTGGAGATCATACAGCATTAAGTTCAATAATAGGAAAAGATTTGCTTAAAAATCCAGGATTGGATAGAACATTACTTGGAGATGGTATAGCAACATTTGTAGCAGGTATGCTTGGAGGACCTGCAAATACTACATATGGCGAAAATACTTCAGTAGTTGGAATGACAAAAGTTGCATCAGTTTGGGTAATAGGACTAGCAGCAATAATTGCAATCTGTTTAGCTTTCTTAGGAAAATTTACAGCTATTATTTCAACAATACCAAATCCAGTATTAGGGGGAGTATCATTATTACTTTATGGATTTATATCTGTTAATGGTTTAAAAGTTTTAATAGAAAATCATATTGATTTTGGAAAACCAAAGAATATAGTTGTAGCATCAACAATGCTTGTTTTAGGATTAGGAGGAGCTGCAATATCAATAGTATTTGGTGATTTATCTGTTACAATTTCTGGAATGAGCTTAGCTGCTATAGTAGGAATTTTATTAAATCTTTTATTACCAGATGAAAAAGAAAAAAATACAGAAGAAAAACAAACATCTGAAAACAAAGAAGTTGCAGAAGCAAGTAATGAAGCAAAAAGCGAAGAGAAAAATGAAGACACTAAAGTTATTGCAGAAAATATATCAGAAAAAAAGATAGAGGGAAAGAAAATGAATATAAATGTATTAGACAATCCAATAATAGAACATAAATTATCAATTATAAGAAATAAAAATACGGGGACAAAAGAATTTAGAGAAATAATAACAGAAATTGCAATTTTCTTATGCTATGAAGCAATGAAAGATGCAAAATTAGAAGAGGTAGAAATAGAAACACCATTATGCAAAACAAAAGCCAAAGTTTTAAAAGAAGATAATTACGCATTTGTACCAATTTTAAGAGCAGGAACAGGAATGTTAGATGGTTTATTACAAGTAATACCAAATGCTAAAATAGGTCACATTGGACTATATAGAAATGAGGAAACTTTAGAGCCAGTAAAATATTATTATAAAATGCCAAAAGACATTAGTAACAGAGAAGTACTAATTTTAGATCCAATGTTAGCAACAGGAGGCTCTGCAGCAGATACAATAAAATGTCTAAAAGAAGATGGTGTAAAGAAGATTAAATTCTTATCAATTATATCTGCTCCAGAAGGAATAAAAAGACTAAATGAAGAATATCCTGATGTAGAATTATATACTGCAGCTATAGATGAAAAACTAAATGAACATGGATATATATTACCAGGATTAGGAGACGCAGGAGATAGAATATTTGGAACAAAATAAATCATGATTAATGTACAGGGATTTGGAAACGCTCCTTGGGGAATTTGGGTACTTTCCTAGAATCCATATATATAAAATAGTAGTTCGTCATATCTATGATGAGCTACTATTTTTTTAAAATTATTAGAAAAGGGAAAAAAAGAACGTCCCCAAATCCCTATTCCCAAACGCCCAAAAATCCCATTCCCAAACCCATACTTGAAAAAAAGATATACCTATGATAAGATTGTGACACAAAGAAAAGATTGGAGTGAAGATATGATAGAGCTAGAAGAAAATCAAAAAGAGCTTCAAACATTATCAGATAAACTTAAAGAAATCGGTGAATCTCTTTGAAGTAGATAAATTAAAATCTAGATTAGCTGACTTAGAAAAAGAAACTTTAAAACAAGAATTTTGGAGTAGTAATAATAGTAAGATTTTGCAAGAAATTAAAATTCTAAAAGATAAGATTAATTCATATACTAAAATAGATACAAATTTAAAAAATTTAATCGAGATGAATAATTTATTAAAATTAGAAGAGGATCATGAACTTATAAAAGAATTACTAGAAGATACAAAAAATATAAAAAAAGATATTGAAGAATTAGAAATTAAAACATTATTGTCAGGTCAATATGATGTAAATAATGCAATAGTATCTATGCACCCAGGAGCAGGTGGTACAGAATCACAAGACTGGGTAGAAATGTTATATAGAATGTATACTAGATGGGCAGAAAAACATAATTTTGTAGTTAAAGAGCTTGATTATCTAGAAGGTGATGAAGCTGGTATAAAAAGTGTTACATTTTTAGTACAAGGTGAATATGCATATGGTTATTTAAAAGGCGAAATGGGTGTACATAGACTAATCAGAATTTCCCCATTTGATAGTGGTGGAAGAAGGCATACATCCTTTGCTTCTGTGGAAGTATTACCAGAAATTGAAGATGATATAGAAGTAGAAATAAATCCAGATGATTTAAGAATAGATACCTACAGAGCATCAGGAGCAGGAGGACAGCATATAAATAAAACCTCTTCTGCTGTAAGAATAACACATATACCTACAAATACAGTTGTAGCGTGTCAATCAGAACGTTCTCAAATACAAAATAGGGAAACTGCAATGAAGATGTTAAAATCTAAATTATTTGACTTAAAAGAAAAAGAAAGACAGAAAAATATAGCAGATTTAAAAGGAGAACAAAAAGATATTGCATGGGGAAGCCAAATTAGGTCATATATATTTTGCCCATATACACTAGTAAAAGATCACAGAACAAATTATGAAGTTGGAAATGTACAAGCTGTTATGGATGGACAAATTGATGATTTTATAGAAGAATATTTAAAAAAATTCAATAGATAAATACAATATAAAACATTTTATGATATAATTTGATAAGCTTATGAAATAAATATTTGTAACCATTCAAAAAGTTACGAAAAAGTATTTATTTTCATATATTATATAGAAGTGATATTTAATTAAATTCGCTTCTTACATTATAAAAAAGAGGTTGTCAGATATGGACACAATAGTATTAAAATTTGGAGGGAGTTCAGTTTCAGACAATATTAAATTAAATATTGTAGCTGATAAAATTAAAGAATTTTACAAGGAAAACAATGTAGTAGTTGTAGTATCTGCTCAAGGAAAAACTACAGATAATCTATTAAGAGAAGCACACGAATTAAGTAATGTTCCAAATGAAAGAGAATTAGATACATTGCTAAGTAGTGGTGAACAAATATCAATGTCAAAATTAAGCATTTTACTTAATAGATTAGGATATCCAGCAATTTCACTTACAGGATGGCAAGCTGGAATATTTACAAGCGAAACAAATCAGTCAGCAGTTGTAGAAAGTATAGATACAACAAGGATAGAAAAAGAATTAGCAGAAAGAAAGATTGTTATTATAGCAGGCTTCCAAGGTATAAACGAAAAAGGTGATATAACAACTTTTGGAAGAGGTGGTTCAGATACCACAGCAGTTGCAGTAGCTGCAGCATTAAAAGCAGATAAATGCTATATATTTTCTGATGTTGATGGGGTATATTCTACAGACCCAAATAAAATACAAGATGCAAAGAAGATATCAGAACTTTCATATGAAGAAATGCAGGACATTTCAAATGAAGGAGCAAAAGTTTTGCATAATAGATGTGTAGAAATTGGAAAAAGATTTAATATTCCAATAATTACAAAGTCAACATTTAATAATAGACCAGGAAGTGTAATAAATGACAAAATAGAAGATACCAAAGTAAAGAGTATCGTAAAAAATGATAACATTATTTTAGTAACTGCAAAACAAGAAGTATATACACCTAGAATGATTAATCGCATATATAGAAAATTATTAGATAACAACATATTTATTAATAACATAATAAATAAAAGTACATCAAGTTTAGAAATTCAATTTACTATTAAATCAGCAGAATTTAATAAGTTTGAAAATGTAATAACAAGTGAATATCCTAAATTAGATTGTTCTTATAAAAATATTAGTAAAATATCAATTATAGGTTATGGAATAATGAATGATTCGGATGTTATAACAAAAACAATGCAAATATTAGATGCAAATGCATTAGAAGTCTTAAATATTCAAACAAATGAATCAAAAATAAGAATAATATTTAAAGATAAATTAGGTGATAATATATTAGAGCAATTGCATAATGAACTAATTGTTTAAATTAAAACCGGGATTTTAGGAACGTCCCCAAATCCCGGTTAAATAAAGGGAGGATACATATGAAAAATATTTCAAAAGACAAATTAAAAAAATACGAAAGAAGTTTTAATCAAAATGAGAACAAAGTAATTACAAATGCAGTTACCAAAAATGGATTTTTTAAATCTTGCGAAAATTATGATGAGATAAGAAATGCAAGATATGAATTTTCTGTAAATTTAAAACAAGGTAGTATAACAAACCAAAAACAAAGTGGAAGGTGTTGGATTTTTGCATCTACAAATTTTCTTAGATATTTCTTAATTAAAAAATTAAATATAAATACAATAGAGTTATCACAAAACTATATTGCATTTTATGATAAATTAGAAAAATGTAACTATTTCTTAAATAATATAATAGACACAATAGATAGACCAACAACAGATAGACATGTAACATTTTTCTTAGATGCACCTATAAATGATGGTGGACAATGGGATATGTTCTTAAATATTATAAAAAAATATGGAATTGTACCAAAAAGTGCTATGCCAGAAACTTATAGTTCTTCAAATACTTCAGAAATAAATAAAATTTTAAAACGTATACTAAGAATGTATGCATATGAATTAAGAACAAGTTATAAAAAGAAGAAGAATTTAGAAGATTTAGAAAATCAAAAACTAGATATGTTAGAAAATATCTATGCAATTTTATGTACTGCATTTGGTAGACCACCAGAAAAATTTGATTTTGAATATACTGATAAAAATGACGAATTTCACAGAGATTCTGATATAACACCAACAGAATTCTATGATAAATATATAAAAGATTTAAACTTAGATGATTACATAAGCATAATTAATGCACCTAATGAGGATAGACCATTTTATAGGAAGTATACAGTAAATTATATTGGTAATGTTGCAGATGGTAATAGAATTACATATTTAAACTTACCAATAGAAAGACTAAAAGAAATGGCAATTGCTCAACTTTCAGAAGGAGTTCCTGTATTTTTTGGAAGTGATGTTGGACAAGAATCTTCAAGAGAGTTAGGAATATTATCTCGTAACTTGTATAATATTAAAGATATAATAAATATTAAAGATACAATGGATAAAGCTACAAAACTTGAATATAGAGAAAGCTCAATGACACATGCAATGATGTTTTTAGGAGTTAATTTAGATGAAAATTGGAAGGGGAACCGTTGGAAAGTAGAAAATTCATGGGGAGATACTACTGGTAATAAAGGAATTTACCTTTTAACAGATGATTGGTTTAATTCTTATGTATATCAAGTTGTAATTAATAAAAAACATTTAAAACCAGAAGAACTAGAAGCATATAATGAAAATAAATATTATATGGAATTAGAGCCATGGGATCCAATGGGAACTTTAGCAGACTAGGAGAATATTTATGTATGATTGTATAATAATTGGTAAAGGACCTGCAGGAATTTCTGCAGCAATTTATATAAGTAGGTCTAACTTAAAATGTTTAGTAATAGGAAAAAATCAAACAGCTTTAAAAAAAGCTAAAACTATCGAAAATTACTATGGATTCGAGAAACCAATATCTGGTGATGAACTTTTTAGAAGAGGAATAAAGCAAGCAGAAGAACAAAATATAGAAATAAAAACGGATGAAGTTTTAGACATAGAATATGGTAATGGAACATATATTGTTAAGACGGTAAATAGCGAGTATGAAACAAAAACAATTATTCTCGCAACAGGAAAGAGCAGAAAAAGTTCTAATATAAATGGTGAAAAAGAATTCGAAGGAAAAGGAATAAGCTATTGTGCAATATGTGATGGTTTTTTCTTTAAAAATAAAAATGTTGCAGTAATAGGTAGTGGGGAATATGCACTTCATGAAGCTGAAGTCTTAAAAAATGTAACAGATAAAGTAAGCATATTTACTAATGGCAGTCATCTTCCAGAAAACAGGTCAATAGAAATACAAAATGTCATAGAAGGAAAAATAGATTCCATAAGAGGAGATAAAAAAGTAGAAAGCATTGTTTTAGAAGATAAAAGAAGTATACCTGTTGATGGAATATTTATAGCAGAAGGAATAGCATCAAGTAGTGACTTTGCAAAAAAACTTGGCATTATAGTTAAAAATAATAATATAGTAGTAAATGAAAATATGGAAACTAATGTACCGGGTATTTATGCGGCAGGAGACTGTACAGGTGGCTTACTTCAAATATGTAAGGCAATATATGAAGGTGCTAAATGTGGTTTAAGTATTGCTAAGCAATTAAAAAATATATAAGGAGGTTTTTATTATGAGTAAAGTAATTGAAATATCAGAAGATAATTTTGAATCAGAGGTTTTAAAATCAGAATTACCAGTATTAGTTGATTTTTGGGCTCCATGGTGTGGACCATGTAGAATGATGGGACCAATAGTTGATGAAATAGCTGAAGAAAACTTAGAATTAAAGGTTTGTAAAGTAAATGTAGATGAAGCGTCAGAATTAGCCATAAAATATGATGTAGAGAGTATTCCAACATTAATTTATTTTAAAAATGGGCAAGTAAGAGCTACGATGATTGGATTAAGAACAAAACAAGATATAATGAATGAAATATCATAATAAAAATAAGCTACTAGTTAATATTGATCTAGTAGCTTATATATTATTTGTATGAAGAATAAATATCTAATAAGGTATTTAATTCACGTGTTGGTGGATATTCCTCTTCAGAATACCTGCATAATAAAGTGACATATAATTTTTCTTTATCATTTAAATATCTATAACAATTTGTTTTTAAATCTGACAAGTTACAATATTTATATTCTGGCTTAAATATTTTTACTCTTGCAATTAATTTTTGTTTTATTTCGTCTTGAAGTGTGTTTATACAATAGATATAATTTTTATTTCTAAAATTTTCTTTTAATAATTTACTATCTATCAAATCGTTCATCATCTCCTTGTCCTTGTGGTAATACCTTTATAAATATTCCTTCTTTAGTTCTTTCTAAGATAGAATTTGTATCCAAATTAATGTATGTTTTGTGAATTTGCTTATCTTTAGGTGTCTTTTTAAAATGCATTGGTACACAAGTTTCATCAGACAAAAATCTGAAATGATCAACTATTTTTTGACTATAAGCCTTATTATTTTTAGATACTTGTTTAATTGTTTTCTTAGTTTTTTTATTCCATGGAACCATTATATGTGATTTTACTCTTCTTCCATTTGGCATATTCCAATCATCTGAACCAGCATAAATAGGAACAATAGGACTTTTAAAATATTCTTTTGCAAAATCAGAAAATATATTTTTGGGAAGATGAACATTTACTGGAAACATAGAGTTGATATCTACTGCAAAATCTACGAAGTGTTTTACTTCACCAAATGTACCATCTTTAGAAATTCTATCTACTACAATTCCATAATTTCTTTTTTGATTGTCGTTTAGTTCTAAAAAGCTATAAAGTGATAATGCAATACGGTTCTTAGAAGATTTTAAACGATGAATTGCATTAGCGAATTGTGAGAATCTTACCATATCTTCTCCAACATCATTTTTAGAAGCAGGGAGACGTTTAGAAAAATATTCTTTATACTCTTTTCCATATGATTTTTTTAATTCTTCTTCTAAAGGTGTCATAGAATAGTACCTTCTGTCTGAATTATCATCATCTAATATTAATTCACCACTGCGAGTTAATTCTTCTATTTTAGTTTCATTTTCTGTATAATAGGCTTCTGTTGGATAATAGAATAGTTCCATTTTTAGAAGAACATTTTTTAAATCTTCAGTTTCTATTTGTGGAGCTTCGGAACCATTTAATAAAAGAGGTTCCAAATTAAATTCTGAAATTGCATACATTGCTCTAGAATATGAATTTAATATATGTAGAGCTCTATTTGTATACATTATATTGATTCCTAATAAATCAACAGTACTTAAAGTTTTCTGAATCTCTGGAGATAAGCCTGTCTTTATAGCATTTTTATCTTGTTTTAATTCTGAAAGGCCAATTTCATCAAACTGATTGTTGGCAGTTTCTATCCATTCATCTAAATAGCCCATTGAATCAAACAAACTAACTAATTCTGTATTTGACTGTATTAAATCTTCTCGAATACTTGATTCAGTATAATCTAGATATGTTCTCATATATGCTGGCATTCCATCAAGAAGTAATTCGAATGCATCAAGATAACGTTTTCTTTGTATTAATGGCAAACGTGCTAACATTTTTTCTGCCATACTGTATTTTTCTTGTCTAGATTTATCTAAATCTAATATGCTATCAAATATCGGTCCATAATTTTTCCTTATTTCCGATTCTACTTTTGGATATAGATGTCTCATAAATAATAATAAATTAGTTAAATTTTCATCAAAACTATTTGTATGCATAAAGAAGTCCTTATCAGAGGATAAATTATTTTTTTCTATGTAGTCTGTGATTTCATTATATTTTTTAGAATTTTTTAATAAATAAAGACAAGCATTATATGCAGTTACTTGATTTAATGTATGTTCATTATAAAAAGAAACTGTTTTTAGTCTTGAATTATAAGTGTTTAATAAATTATAGATGCTAAAATCTCCCATATTTGGATTGTTAGTTTTTTCTCTTTGAACAAATCTATATATTCTATCAATATCCGTATTTATTTCTTTATATTTAAATGGTTTAAAATCAGATACCATTCCTTCAGCTTTATCAATAGCGTATTTAAAATTCATAAAGTACATAAGTAGTCCTCCCAACGATTAACATAATTATTATACTATATTTTAGTTGTTTAAACAATAGTTTTGCTAAATTATGGTATATATGGTACAATGTGAACATAGGAGAGATGATATGAAAAAAGGAAGAGTTTTATTAGGAATGAGTGGGGGAGTAGATAGTAGCGTATCTGCTTTACTATTAAAAAATAAAGGTTATGAGGTTATAGGTGTTACTTTGTCACTTTCTAACCATACAGATGCTAAAGATGCTAAAGAGGTATGTGATAAGCTAGGAATAGAACATATTTCTATAGATATGCAAGAAAGCTTTAAAAAATATGTAATTGATAATTTTATAGATTGCTATGCAAATGCACTTACACCTAATCCTTGTATAGAATGTAATAGAAAACTAAAATTCGGAGAGATGTATAAAAAAGCTAAAGAATTAAATTGTGATTTTTTAGCAACAGGCCATTATGCAAAAATAGAATATAATGATGAATATAATCAATATGTATTAGAAAAATGTATAAATACTAATAAAGATCAATCATATGTATTATATACTTTACAAAAAGAAATATTAGATAAAGTTTTATTTCCATTAGGAGATTTTAGTTCTAAAGATGAAATAAGACAAATTGCTAAAGAAAGTAATTTAGTAAATGTAGCAGATAAACCAGATAGTGAAGATATTTGTTTTATTCCTGATGGCAATTATAAGAAGTTTTTAGAGGAGAATTCAACTATTAAACCTAAACCAGGTAATATAGTTCTTACTGATGGAACAGTTTTAGGAAAGCATACTGGTCTATATAATTATACGATTGGTCAAAGAAAGGGTATGGGAATATCATATAAAGAACCTTTATTTGTTATAGGCTTTAATATTTTAAAAAATGAAGTAATAGTTGGAACTAAAGAAGAGGTATATAAGAAAGAAGCTATAGTAAATAATGTAAATATATTAATAAAAGATATTACTATAGATAATTTAAAAGTTGGAGTAAAAACACGTTATAGCAAAAAAGAATCTATGGCAACATTACATACGTTAGAAAATAATAAGATTAAAATTACTTTTAATGAGCCAGAAAAATCTTTAACTCCTGGACAATCTGCTGTATTTTATTTGGATAATATTGTAGTAGGTGGAGGAATTATAGAACAAGCTTTATAATAAATATGAAATTGACATAATGCCATAAATAGGGTATCATATATATAGTGACAATCAAGGAGGTACAAATTTTGGGAAGTATTAGAAAGCCAAATGGCTTAAATCCTAAAAATCGCCGGTTAGATTGTTATGCTTATGCATGCAATCTTAATAAGCCCCAAGACTATATTGGGCAAATCGCCGGTTACGAGAACAAAGACGTCTTTTCAAAAGAAGAGGTAATCGAGAGATTGATTGCTGATATGATAGAAAAAGACGTATATGTTCGAGAATCTTCGTATGAAGAGACTCCATCCGATTGGGAATGGAAAATATGTCTTTTCGTAGTAGATACAGATGATGAGGAGGAATACGACTATCACTTTATGAGAGAAGATAATCCTAGGCGCTGGTCACACAAATTTAGAGGAGAAAAGCCTAAGACTACAGATCTTCGGGGGATAACGATTACAGACCCAAGATTGGCAGAAATAAATGAAAATTATGATTACTCCTTTGTCGGATTCTTCATCCTGTGTCCACTTTAAGCAGACCTTCGGGTCTGTTTTTTTTGTAATATGAATAGAAATGTGTCGATTTTTTACTTAAAGTTTGCTGTTGTAAAATAATTATTTTTTTGTTATGATATAGGAAACTTATTTAAATATAAGAAGGAAGGGATACATATGATTAAAGAAGCTAAGATAAGTGATTATGACATAATTGCACAGATTGATGAAGACAGTAATAAAAATAAACTAGAAAATGAACAATTAAACAATATAAGAGAAGCTTTAACAAATTACAGTAAAGTAGTATTTATAGATTACGAAAATGAAATTCCAGTAGCATATGCACAATGCTCATTACAGGATGAAAATATATCTCCAATTGGATATTTAGAAAAAATAAGTATTAAACGCAATTATCAAAATAAGGGAATTGCTAAAAAATTATTAAATAAATGTGAAGATTGGGCAAAAGATAGAGGTTGCGAAAAATTTACAGCTAGTTGCAATATTGATGACGAACAAGCTATGAGCTTATATAATTATTCTGGTTTTTCTGAAATAAGTAAAGTAGCTTATTTTTCTAAGGAGCTTGATATATGAAAGGTAAAAGATTAAAAAATCAAGAAGAGGAAGAATTTGTTCCAAAGGCCTTCAAAAAAGATAAAGCTATTGATAAAACCGAAGTATCAACTAAAAAGACTCGTAAAAATGTAAAATCTAAAAAGAAAGCTAATAAAAAATTAAAGAAAATTATTCTTATTATCATTTTAATAGCCATAATTGTAATTGGAATTACACTAGCAGTTTCAGCAATTAAATGGAGAAATATAGCAGAAGACATGTTAATTAACGAAAATTCTGTAGTTGTTGATGCGAATGGAAATCAAATAGCTAAATTAGGTAGCGAAAGAAAACAAAAAAAGGTTAGTATTTCAGAAATACCAGTAAATTTAAAAAATGCTTATGTGGCAATTGAAGATGAAAGATTTTACAAGCATCAAGGTGTTGATATAAAAAGGACTGGTTCTGCTATCTTAAGTTATATTTTTCATTTTGGTAATTCGTCATATGGAGGAAGTACAATTACTCAACAGTTAGTAAAGAATATGACTGGTGACAATACAGACAGTATTTTTAGAAAAGTAAAAGAATGGTGGCAAGCATGGAATCTAGAGTGCATAACTGAAAAAGATGAAATTCTAGAAACATACCTAAATATTATATATGTAGGTCCAAGTATATATGGGGTAGAAGCTGGAAGTAATTACTACTTTAGTAAATCTTGCAAAAATCTAACATTAGAAGAATGCGCATTTTTAGCAGGAATAAATAATTCACCTAATTCTTATAACCCTTTTGGAGAAAAAGATAATTCAGAGAAAATAAAAAATAGAACTAATACAGTATTAGCTAAAATGTTGGAATTAGGATATATTGACGAAACAGAGTATAATGAAGCAACAGCAAACGTTGATGCAGGCTTAAAATTTAAGAAGGGATCTGTAGAGTCAAGTGATGGAGTATATTCATATCATACTGATGCATTAATAACTGATGTTACAAATGACATTGCAGAAAAATATGATATTTCAAGCGATTTTGCGACAAATTATATTTACATGGCTGGCTTAACAATAACCAGTACGCAAGATACAAAAATACAAAATCAAATTGAAACAGAAATGGAAAAAAGCAAATATGTATTACAGTCAAAAACTGGTGGAGACCCTTCACAAGCAGCAATGGTGATAATAGACCACAAAACAGGATATGTATTAGGATGTGTAGGTGGATTAGGAGAAAAAACAACTCCACGTTCATTAAACAGGGCAACACAAAGTATAAGACAAACTGGATCTGCAATTAAACCAATTGCTGTTGTTGGACCAGCTATTCAGAAAAGAATAATAACAGCATCTTCAATATATGATGATACTGAAAAAGATTTTCCAGGTGGATATCACCCTGTAGATTATAGTAAAGCGTTAGGAAAAATAACTGTTAGAAGAGCTATAGAATCTTCACAGAATATTCCTTTTGTAGAAATAATGCAAGAATTAAAACCTAGTGTTTCAATGGATTATTTGGAACGATTAGGAATAACAACTCTAACAGAAGAAGACAATAACTTATCTTTAGCATTAGGAGGTTTACAAAAAGGAATAAGTCCACTAGAAATGGCCGCAGCATATGCTGCAATAGCAAATGATGGGCAATATATAGAACCAGTATTTTACCAAAACATAAAAAATCATTCTGGTGAAACTATAATAACACCAAAACAAGATACAAGAAGAGTATTTTCTAAAGAAACAGCATTTATATTAAAAGACCTATTAACACAGCCTGTAGAGGGCAGTAATGGAACTGCTACATATTGTAAGATAAATGGAATTGATGTTGCAGCTAAAACAGGTACTACAGATTCTAACTATGATAGATGGCTTTGTGGCTTTACACCATACTATACAGGAGTTACATGGTATGGATATGATCAAAATGAGACAGTTAATTTTAATAAAAGGAATCCTGCTGGTTTGATTTGGGCAAATGTTATGTCAAGAATTCATACTGGTTTAAAAACAGCATATTTCGAAAAACCATCTTCTGTTCAGGCTGTTACTGTTTGTGCAGAGACAGGATTAAAAGCAAGAACAGGATGTACTAATACATATACTGAATATTTCTTAAGATTTACTACTCCAGATTTATGTAATGAACATAGTGGAAGTGAAGTAAAATCTTCTAATACAAGTACTGAGAATAAAGATGAAAATTCTACTGTACAAGGAATTAAAAATGACATCGATGCAGAGGAACCTGTAATGAATACAAATGTTGTTACGACAGAGGATAAACCAAGCGAAGATACAAATACCAATAATAACTCTAATAATAATTCTAACAGAAACACAAATACTAATACAAATACAGACACTAATGAAAATACTAACAGAAATACAAATACTAATATTAATACAAACACAAACACCAATACAAACACAAATACAAATCTAAATGAAAACACAAATAGCAATACAAATACGAATGTTAGTAATAACCAAAATGCCAATACCAACACTAATACAGAGACCAATTCAGCTACAGAATAATTAAAAAGAGCACATAGAAATATGTGTTCTTTTTTAGTGAAAAAATTTTAAAAAAGTATTGCATAAAAACAAATGTTCTTATATAATCTAAATACGAACAAATATTCTATATCTACTAAGGAGGTTATTTATGAAAGTAAAAAGAGGGATAGTTTTAATAATTTTTATATTAATTATTATTTTTGCAAAAGCTAGTTATTCAAAACAAGAATCAACTTATATAACTAAATATGTTTCTAGTGGTGAGACATTATGGTCAATAGCCAAATATGAAGTAGAGAATAATGAATATTATCAAAACAAAGATATAAGATATGTAATAAATGATATTAAATATGTAAATAATTTAAAAAACTCTAATTTATCAGCTGGAATGGAGATAAAAATTCCATCATATTAAATTTACAACAAAGTTAGACAAAATTTACAATATCTACTTGAAAATATAATATTTGAATTATATAATTTTAAAAAAGATTTAGAAAGGAATTAATTATAACGTGGTTAAATCATATTTGTATATCCACAATCATAATTAAACATAGTTAAATGAAAAGAATTTCAGCTAAAAATATTATTAAAAACATAAAGAAATTGCCACCAAAATTTATTATTTTGGTATTAATAATTATCATTTTATTATCTTCAATAATTACTATAATTATTATACAAGCTTCAAAACAAAAAGCGGTAATTTATACAGGAAATAATTTAAATGAAAATAAATATCCTCAATATAAAGAACTGTTAGATAAATTAAAAGAAGAACATCCAAATTGGACTTTTACATTATTTTATACGAAATTAAATTGGAGTTCAGTTATTAAAAATGAAGGTCATTCTAATAATAGAACGACTCCATTAAATTTAATACCAGATTCTAAAAGCTACTCTGGAGAGTGGCAATGCGATGAAGATAATGGTAAAACTTATGATAATGGTAGTTGGTTGTGTGCTTCTACAAAAGCTATTGCATATAAGATGGATCCTAGAAATATGCTTAATTCAGATGATATATTTCAGCTAAAGGAACTAAATTTTAATGAAGATGCTGCTACTAAAGAAGGAATAATGGATAAAACAGAAGATACTTTTTTAGAAGGAGAAAGTCTTGCAGAAGCAATTTTAGAGGCTGGTGAAAAGAATGACATAGATCCATATTTTATTGTTTCTAGATTAATACAAGAACAAGGTAAAAATGGTACTAAATTATCACGAGGATATGAATATAATGGTCAAACAGTATATAACCCATTTAATATTGCAGCTTCTGGGAATTCACAAACAAGTATTATAAATAATGCTGCAGAATATGCCTATTCACATGAATGGTTTTCTTTGGAAAAAGCATTAATAGAAGGTGTTGATTTTATTAATACTAAGTATATGGATATAGGTCAAAATACATTATATTTTCAAAAATTCGATGTAATAAAAGAAAATGAACTATATACAAATCAATATATGCAAAATTTATTAGCACCAACATCAGAAAGTAGTATTTTATTAGACCAATATGAAAGTTCTAATACTGTAGATTCTAATTTGAATTTTATAATACCTTTATATGAAAATATGCCAAAAGAAATTTCAGAAGAGCCAGAAAAAGAATAAACAAAGGAGAAATAACAATGAGTTCAATAATTAGTCATGTATATATATCGAATATACTAAAAGAAAAATATAAATTAGGAGACGAATTTTTATATGGTGCAATTTTACCAGATATATTGCATAAAGCTATACCCGCTCAGAGGAGAGAAATGACGCATTATTTACGTCATGGTATCTTATATGGTTCAGAAGGTGATTATCCAGATATAGAAAGATTTATAATTGAAAATACCGAAATTTTACCTAAAAGCCAAATGATGCAAGGATATTTAGCTCATTTGATTGAAGATATGCTTTGGTTTAGTATATATATACCTAGAATGACTATAGAAAAGGATAAAAAAACTATTATTTATAAAAAGGATAATTCTGTGCATACTGACGATGAATTTAGAAATGATATCTATTCTGATTATACAATTATAGACAGATATCTTTTGAAGAAAACCAATCTAGACATAGAAAAATTACAAAAAGAATTTCTAGAAATATCAGATGATATAAATTTAAAGAATACAATTAAAGATAATTTTAAACTATTTGACTTACGAAATGAAAATTTGATTTTAATTTCTTTTGATATGCTTGAAGAATATATAAATGCGTCATTAGAAAAAGTTAGTATAGTTTTAGACAAAATTTATAGATAATAATAATAATTTAGAAAAAAGAAGGCGGTAGGGAGCTTGATGTTTCTTACCGCTTAAATACGTTAACTGTGATGCCGCTTGTGATTTACAATACAATTTAATTGTGCTATAATTAATTATGTAACCTAAAACGTAATGCATTTATGAATATCAATTTTAGTAGTGAAAAGATATATCTATACGAATTGTTATTTTATAATGTATTACATAGCTGGAAAATCCTTAAATTATTTTTTAAGGTAGAAGGAGAAAATATGAAAAAGTTTACACTGCTTCTTGTTACTTTTGTTATGGCAATTTTGGCGTTCACTGGTTGTGAGCCTAATTCCATCAATAATGTAAACAGCACGGTAACAGTTTCTTCTCGGGAGGAAGAAACATTATGCAGTGAAGCTGTAGAGCATTATGAACAGCTTTTTAAAGATTCATGGCTCTTTGCAGCAGATTCGGAGGTAAGTATTGTTCCGATCTCTTCTGACACGTTTGGAGTAGCTGAGAAAAAGGCTGATGGAACCACTGTGGTGTATAATCTGGATGGAGATATCGCAACCTATATGAATCAGGCAATACTCGGAAATACAACATACAACCTTAATCATAATTGGACAAAGGTTTATAAGTATCGGTTGGAAATGATTCCTGATACCAATACTATAATTGGTAGTCTAATTATTGATACTGAGACCGTTATAAAAGAACAAGATAAAAATGGTCTATCGTATTTAAAGGAGGTAATGTTGGAAAAAGGGATTCCAAAAGCGGAATTCAAGTACGAAGCTAACAAAGTTTATTATGGTAACAGAGAAGTTATAGGTGTATTCAAAGACATCATAATAGACATGATGTATGGCTTCCCAGATACAATTCGATGCTATAAAGACATCGAAATAATTGCAAATGAACTTACCATCAGAATCGACTATTAATTTTATTTTTTTAGGTCACACGCTTTAGCAAATAGCGTGTGACCTTCTCCATTTGATTATTTCTTTATATAATAAAGATGGATTAAAGAATATTAGTATACATAGAATTGCTAAAAACTTTGATATGTATAATTTTTTATACATATTTATCAAATAGCTTTCTTGATATTTCATATACATTTGACTTATAATATGTATATGAAATGTCGAAGGTGTAATATGGATAATTTAGAAAATTACTATTAAAAAGTAGATTTTTTGAAGAAACTACTATCATATATAGATATACAAAAAAGTGCCAAAAATGCGACGCACGAGAATCGATTCTAAGGAATTTTAATTTTTTAGGCATATAGTTTGTTGCCTAAAAAACAAGGTGAATATAGAGAAATAGGCACTTTGGAGATTTTTGAAAAATTTTCATACAATTTAATATATAT
>USBY01000005.1 GCA_900553015.1 uncultured Clostridium sp.
TTTCTATGTCTATTTAAAATCTTTTTATTTTTACCCCAGAATATTTAACTCATATAAATTTATCCTTATATAAAAAATTTTCATTTTATTTACATTGTTTCTATGTTAGAATATGTATAGAATTTATTATTAAGGGAGAACTAATATGGAATACCTAGATATCTATGATAAAAATGGAAATTATATTGGAAAAGAAACAAGAGAAAATGTACATAAAAACGCTCTATGGCATAAAACAGTACATTGTTGGCTATATGATAAAGAAGGAAATGTTTATTTTCAGATAAGAGCAGATGTTAATAAATTATATACGACTGCATCTGGACATATTAAAGCCGGAGAAACAGTTAAACAAGGATTTGCACGAGAAATAAAAGAAGAAATTGGAATCAATGTAAATTATGAAAAAGCAGAACTTGTAAATATATATACTTTTACTATGGACAAACAAAAAAGTGATGGTTCTATGTTTCGAGACAGAGCATTTTCCAATGTTTATGTTTGTGAATATAATGGTGATGGAAAGGATTTTAATTTCGATCAAAATGAAGTAACCGGACTTGTAAAAGTAAATGCACAAGATACATTAGATCTAATAAATGGTACTAAACAATCTATATCTTCTACTGTCTATAAAAACATCCATAATACTGTTGAACAGCATGATAAACCAGTTCTTTCCATTGATAATTTTTTAGTAAATAAAGGAGAAACTGCCTTAGAAAAATATGGTGATATTTTAACTAAAGTTATTGATTTAACTAAATAATTTTTGTATAGAAAAAGAGAACATAACTGTTCTCTTTCTTTATTTTATTCAGTTGTAGAATCTCCATTTCCACTTCCTGATTCTGTTCCAGAACCACTTCCTGTTTCACTGCCAGAACCTGATCCTGATCCGCTTCCTGAACCTGATTCAGAACCTGATCCACTTCCACTTCCAGTTCCACTGCCAGAGCCTGATCCTGATTCAGAACCACTTCCTGAGTCACTACCAGAGCCTGATCCGTTTCCTGAATTTGATCCACTTCCACCATTTCCTGTTTCTCCGTTGTTATCATCAGAATTTGAAGGAGTTTTACCTGAATTAGTGTTTCCACCTGAAGTATTAGTATTTGAACTATTTTTATTAGAATTTGTGTTTGTACTATTCATATTAGTATTAGTATTTTTTGTTGTAGTATTCTTACTATTTGAGCTATTTGTTTTTGTATTTGTTGTAGTACGTATTTTCTTTCCACTTTCTTTTTCGAATTTTTCTTTATTAGCTTCTATCTGTTCTTCTGTTAGTCCAAATAATGAACTTACTAGCTCATTTGTTTCTTCTTCGTCATTTATATAGAAAGATAATATTCCAATATAATCTGCTACTCCTGGAAGCATCTCTGACTGTATATTCTCTGGATTAAATTCAATTGCAGAAGGAATATATTTTATGATATCTTCCATTTTTAAATTAGTTTCTATATTGTCAAAAATAACTTGCATTATATCATCTATTTTGAAAATATTATTTCCTGTTAAAATTTGCTTTGCAGCTGCTTTTAAAAATTCTCTTTGGGTTCTCATTCTTCCTATATCTTGTGTACCATATGATGCTGGATATGTTGTTCCATCATTATTATGTCTAAAACGAACTAATTGCTCAGCTTTATCACCATCTAATAGTTGATATCCCTTTTCTAAATGTATATGTAATTTTTGACCCCAATCATCATAATTCATGTTTATAGGAACATCAAAATTCACGCCACCAATTGCATCTACTACATCTCTTAATGCATTATTACTAATTACAACATAATTTCTAACATCTATTCCCGTTAAATTTCTAACCGCTTCTAGTGTTCTCTCTGGTGATGTTTGATATAATGCATTTATTTTATCATATGAATCTGCACTAGTTGTACTATTCCCTACAAATGTATCTCTTGGTATTGAGAGAATAGATACTTTTTGTTCATTTGGATAATATGCACAAAGCATGATAGTATCTGTTAATTTAGCTTCTATGTCTTCACTTATCCCCATTACTAAGCAATAAAATGGATCTAAATTTTGAATATCTTTTTCATCTTGACCTATACTTGTCATTAACATACCTTTTAGTGATAGTCCATTTTTTGCAATTTTAATACCTAAAACTCCTGTTGCAATTAATAGTATTATTGTTATTATAGTTATTATTATATAAATTTGTTTTCTTTGCGTTGTAATATTCTTTTTCTTTTGACGTTGTGCATGTTTCATTTTTTATCTCCTTTATTCTTTTAGTAATTCTATTGCTTTATTTAATTGAGTATCTTGATCTTGTGGTACTGTTATTGCATTTTTATACTCATCAGGTAATTCAACATTTTCATCTGGTTCTATACCTACTTTGTTTATTTTGCTTCTATTTGGAGTATAATATTCATTTGTCGTAAGTTTTAATCCTGTTCCATCTTTCATTGTTAATAACTCTTGTATTACTCCCTTTCCAAATGTAGTGGTTCCTACAATCTTTGCCACATTGTTATCTTTTAATGCTCCTGCTAATATTTCTGAAGCACTTGCTGTATTCTCGTTTGTTAAGACTATTATAGGAACATTAATCGCTTTATCACTTTCTGCATATGTAATATCTTCATTTCCGTCTTTATCTTTTGTTATTAATAATGTGCTTCCTTTATCTGTAAACAAATCTGCAATAGCTGTTGCTTCGTCTACAATTCCGCCACCATTATTTCTTAAATCTATAATTAATGATTTTATATTTTGATTTTTTAGTTCTTCTAATTTCGTAGTAAACTCTTTACTACATCCTTGGTCAAAACTAGAAATCTTTATATAGCCTATATTATTGTCATAAACATTAGATTCTATAGGATTTACTCGTACATTCTTTCTTTCTACCTCGAAATCTAACGTTTCTTCTCCTCTTAATACTTGAATTTTTACAGTTGTTCCTTCTTGACCTTTCATTTTATTAGTTGCTTCTGTAATTTGCTCCCCTGTGTAAGGTACTCCATCTACTTGAATTATATAGTCCCCTGCTAAAATACCTGCTGTTTCTGCCGGTGATCCTTTAATTGGAGCTAATACTCTTATGGCATTCTTCTCTGTATCTTGAACTATATATACACCAATTCCTACAAATTGTCCTTCTATATTATCAGTCTTATATTCTTCTAATTCTTCTTTTGTAAAATATTGAGAATATTCGTCATCTAATCCATCTACATATCCTTTCATTGTTTCATCAAAAATTTTATTTTCATCTATTTCACCTAAATAATCTTTATCGACTATTTGTTCTATGCTTGCTAGCTTAGTAGATATTCTATCTAATAAAGAGCTGGATTCATTATTGTTCATTACAATCATCGTAACCATTGAAGCTACTACAGCTGTTACTAATATTGTTAATATTATACTTTTTATAAAAATGCTTTTTGAAAAATTATTTTCTTCCATATCGCCCTCCTAAAAATTCTTTATTATTATACTACAAATACATATATATAGTATACATTTTTAAGATTTTTTTAAGAAATATTTTTACACACAAAAAGAGGCTATTACTAGCCCCTTTTATACCTATATTTATTGTAATTGTTTTGCAACTTCTTCTGCAAAGTTTTCTTCTTTCTTTTCAATTCCTTCGCCTTTTTCAAATCTTGCAAATCTAATAACTTCTGCATTATTTTCTTTTAATATATCAGAAATTTTCTTATCTGGATTCTTTACAAATTCTTGGTCTACTAAGCATATATCTGCATAGAATTTCTTTAATCTTCCTTGTACCATTTTTTCAGCTATAGCTTCTGGTTTTCCTTCGTTCATAGCTTGTACTTTTAAGATTTCCATTTCTTTTTGTACTCTTTCTTCTGGTACATCAGCATCTTTAACAAATTCTGGTCTTGCTGCTGCAATTTGCATACATATATCTTTTGCAAGTTCAGTTGTTCCATTTGTTAATTCTACTAAAACTGCTATTTTTCCGTCACCATGAATATATTTTTCTACAATACCTGTTGATTCAAATCTTTCAAATCTACGAATATTCATGTTTTCTCCGATTGTTGCTATTTTATTTGTTAAAACTTCTTGAACAGTTTTTCCTGCTTCTGCAATTGATTCTTGTGCTAATAATTCTTCTACATTTGCTGGATTTTTTTCTACTACTTGTTTTGCTACATCCATAACAAAATCTCTAAATTCTTGGTTCTTAGCAACAAAGTCTGTTTCTGCATTAACTTCTACTATAGCTCCAACTTTTCCATCTTCTGAAACATAGCATTCTACTAAACCTTCTGCTGCAACTCTTCCAGATTTTTTTGCAGCTTTTGCAATACCTCTTTCACGTAATAATTCTATTGCTTTTTCCATATCGCCATCTGTTTCTGTTAAAACTTTTTTGCAGTCCATCATTCCTGCACCTGTTTTTTCTCTTAACTCTTTAACTTGAGCAGCTGTAATCATTTTTATTCCTCCTTTTATTTATAGAACTTATCGTTCTTTTTTACTATTATCTAAAAAAAGTGAGAATGTAAAACATCAATTTCTAGATTTAATTAATATTTTATATCTTCTCACCTTTCATTTATTATTCTTCTACTGCTTCTTCAGCAACTTCTTCCATACTTTTTTCTGTATTTTCAGCTACTTGTTCTTCTGAAGCTGATGTTTCGAAAGTTTCTCCTTGATTTCCTTCTATAACTGCATTTGCAACTACGTCTGCTATTAATTTAACAGCTCTTATTGCATCATCATTTCCAGGGATTGCATAATCTACATCTTCTGGATTGCAGTTAGTATCTACTAAACCTACAACTGGTATATTTAATTTTTTAGCTTCTAATATAGCTGTTCTTTCTTTTTTAGGATCTACTACGAATAAAACTCCTGGAAGTTCTTCCATTTCTTTTATTCCACCTAAGTTCTTTTCTAATTTTTCCATTTCTTTTTTAAGAACGATTACTTCTTTTTTAGGTAGAACATCGAAAGTTCCATCTTCTTGCATTTTTTCTAATTCTTTTAATCTTTCTACTCTTGTTCTGATAGTTTTGAAGTTTGTTAACATTCCTCCTAACCATCTTTGATCTACGTAATACATTCCACATCTTTCTGCAGCTTCTTTTACGCATTCTTGAGCTTGTTTTTTAGTTCCTACGAAAAGAATTGTTTTTCCTTCTTCTGCTTGTTCTTTAACAAAGCTATATGCTTCGTCTAATTTTTTAGATGTTTTTTGTAAATCGATAATATGGATACCATTTCTAGCTTGGAAAATATATTCAGCCATTCTTGGATCCCATCTTCTTGTTTGATGTCCGAAATGAACACCTGCTTCTAGTAATTGTTTCATTGCAACTACTGCCATTTTAAATTCCTCCTCTTAGTTTTAATCTTCCATAAAGTATCATCATTTTTGGAAACTTTACTGTTATGTAAAGCACTCTCCGCAAATTAGCTTTATGTGTTTTTTCAACGAGTATTATTATAACACAACAAATATGCTCTTTGCAAGTATTTTCTAGTTTTTCCTATATTTTCTTATAATTTTTCTACTGTTTGGCCCTCTTTTGAATCTTTAACAATATATCCTTTTTCTTTTATTATGTCTCTTATTTTATCTGACTCAGCCCAATCTTTGTTTTTTCTTGCTTCTGCTCTTTTAGTTAATAATTCTTTTATATCGTCTGGAATCTCTTCTTTTTTGTATTCATCGATTTTAATGCCTAAAACCCTATCAAATTTCTTTAACAATTCTGCTAACTTCTTAGATTTTTCTGTTCTTTTTGCTACTTCCCATACAACACTCATTGCTACTGGCATATTAAGATCATCATTTATTGCTTCATTAAAATCCTTTTCATATTTTGATATAAGCTCTTCTGCTACATCTTCTGTTCCATTTAAATGTTTTTGATATGCTTCTCTTAGTCTGTCTAATGCTATTTTAGCAGAATCCATTCCTTCCCAAGTAAAGTTTAATTTTTTTCTATACTGTATTGAATAGCAAAATAGTTTATATACTAATGGATCATATCCTCTGTCAACTATATCTTGTAATAAATAAACATTTCCCAAGCTCTTTGACATCTTTCCGCCATTTATTAGTAAAAACTCACCATGCATCCAGTAATTAGCTGGTATCTTTCCACACATTCCTTTACTTTGTGCTATTTCATTTTCGTGATGTGTTGGAATCAAATCAATACCACCTGTATGAATATCAAAAACTTCTCCTAAATATTTCTGACTCATAACAGAACATTCTATATGCCAACCAGGATAGCTTGGTCCCCAAGGACTATCCCATTTCATAAGGTGATTTTCTGGTGCTTTAATCCAAACTGCAAAATCATGTGGATTTCTTTTTTCTGTATCTACTTCTACTCTTGCACCTGCTTTTTGATTTTCTACATCTAAATTTGATAACACTGGATATTTATCTAATTTAGAAATATCAAAGTATATAGCTGTTGAAGTTTCATATGCATATCCTTTTTTTACTAATTCTTCTACTACTTTTAACATATCTTGAATATTATCTGTTGCTTTGCAAATTATTTCTGGAATCTCAATATTTAATCTTTCTAAATCTCTAAAAAATAATTTTGTATAATAATTTGCTATTTCTAATGGTGTTTTTCCTTCTTGTTTTGCAGACTTTATCATCTTGTCTTCCCCTTCATCACCATCAGAAACTAAATGTCCAACATCTGTTATATTCATAGCTTGTTTTACTTTATAACCATTATATTCTAATGTTCTTCTTAAATTATCTTGAAATATATTTGTTCTCATATTACCAATTGTCGCATCTTTATACACTGTTGGACCACAAGAATATATTTTTACCTCTTTTTCATCTAGCGGTTTAAATTTATCCTTTGAGTGTGTTAATGTATTATAAAAATATATATCCATAGTAGCCTCCTTCATTATTTATATTATTAAGAAAACATCTTAAAAGTATTTCTTTTAGGATGTTTTCTTCTGTTTTATCATACACTATTCTGTTGTTGTCGCTGGTGGTTCTGTTCCTCCGCCTGATATAGAATTATCAGTTCCTCCTGATGAACCTCCGCCTGAATCTGGTGGATTAGTTTCTCCTCCTGAAGTTTCATTTCCACTTCCTGTTGATGGCGGTGTAGTAACAGTATTATCAATTGTATTTGTTGATGGTTTTGGTTCCTCTACAGGTTTTGTATGAATAGTACATTGCTGTGTTGGAGCATTTCCATAATAACCACTGTAATCAGATTTCCATTTAGCATTTTTCTCTCTTTCAGGGATTGTTGTATATGTCCTTGTATATGTACTTGGACAATATTCTGTAGCAATGTTTCCTGACTCAGAACACAATGTAACAGTAGTTCTACCTCCATCACAAGTTTCAGTTGGTTCTGTACCACTTACAAAAATTTCATTATATGTGTCTGAACATTTAGAACTTGCAAGTAATCCTGTATCTCTACAAATTCTCTTTGTAACTATTCCACTTGGTTCTTCAAATCTTGCACTTTCCAAATCTTTATTTATACTTGTCATTATAGCATCCCAAATTTGTCCTGCTGGGTTTCTTCCACTATATTTTATTTCTATGTTTTCATCATAACCATACCATGTTGCAGCTGTATAGTATGGAGTGAATCCGCAAAGCCATCTATCTTTTGAATCGTTAGTTGTACCAGTTTTTGCAGCAACATCCATTCCAGAAATTGCACAATATGTTGCTGTACCATAACTTTCTGTAACTGGTGCTGTTAATATAGATTGTAAAATATACGCATTTTGTTCTGTCATAACTTGTTTTCTTTCTTGTTCTGGCTCTAAAACCACATTACCATTTCTATCTTCTACTTTTGTATAGAATGTTGGTTCTATATATTCACCATCATTTGCAATCATTGCATAAGCTGCCGCCATTTCTAATGGGCTTATACCATTTGTTATTCCTCCTAAAGCTAATTGAACAGCTTCATCATTATGTGCTTTATTTTCGCTTGCAGTTACAAGTTTACTTACCCCAATCTCTCTTAAGAAATTAATTGAATTTAATGGTCCAATTTCTGACATAGCTTTTACGTTAGGTATGTTTTGTGATCTTGCAATTGCTTCTCTCATTGTCATAGAACCTTCAAATCTTCCACTATCATTTTTTGGTTCATAAGGATTTGATTCTGTTCCGAAATTTGTTTTAACATCTGCATATACAGTTCCCGCTGTTATAACTTTATTTTCTAATCCCGGTGCTATTACTGCTATTGGTTTTATTGTAGAACCTGGTTGCCTATAGGCTTGTGTTGCTCTATTAAATCCTGCTGCATTAACATCTGTTCCAAGACCTCCAACAGTTCCAACTACTTGCCCTGTTGTATGATCTATTACAACCATAGCTGCCTGTGATTTTACACTTTCACCATTGCTATTCTTAGAACTAATTTGATATTTCTTTGTATTTTTGAATTCTTCTTCCATTGTTGATTGAATTGCAGCATCTTCTGTTGAATAAATTACATATCCTTTACTTCTAAGTTGTAAATCTGCAAATTCTGCATTCCAGTTGTTCTTTTCCATTAAATCATTTTTAACTTGATTTATAGCTGCTGCTGTATGATAAGAATAATTTGCTGCATTTGTTGTCGTCTCACCTTTATTAAAAGCTAGACCATTGTTAACTTCCTCAACTGCTGCATTATATTCTTCGTCACTAGTTATTGCTCCTAGTTCTTTCATTTTCATTAAAACTGTTTTTGTTCTGTTCTTTATTTTTTCTTGCATCTCTGCATTATCTGTCTCGAATGGTTTATATGCATTTGGTGAATGATTTATACCTGCTAAAAATGCGCATTCTGCTAAATCTAAGTCCTTACAAGATTTATTAAAATAGTATTTTGAGGCAACTTCTACCCCATATGCTTTATCTCCTAAAAAGATAATATTTAAATAAAGCTCTAGTATTTGATCTTTAGATATTAATCTTTCTACTTGATATGCCTTTGACATTTCTTTTACTTTTCTTATCATTCCTGCAACACCAGTATCATCTTTATCTGCTGTTAAGTTTTTAACTAATTGTTGTGTTATTGTACTTCCTCCATATGAAGATGATCCTCCATTAATTATGTATTGGAATGTTGCTCCAAGTGTTCTTTTAATATCTACACCATGATGTTGATAAAATCTTTCATCTTCGATTGAAACAAATGCTTTTGGCAAATAATCTGGCATTTCTTCCTTTGAAACTACAGTTCTATTTTCTTCTCCTGATAAATTAGCAATTTCATTACCATCTTTATCTAGTACTACTGTATTCATATTTTCAATAATTAAATCTTCTTTAGTAATTTTAAAATCATCACCAAAAAGTCCAAAAAATATTCCTGCACATACTCCTGCTATTGCAATAATAAATAATACAAAAATAATTAATATGATTTTTAATATTTTCTTTCTTCTTGGATTTTTTACTTTTTCACTCTTACCTTTAGAATGGGTACTTTTTCTTTTTTTATTACTTTTTTCTTTTATATCTTTACTCCCCATTTTTACCCTCCTTAAGCAAAAACTTAAATCATGAATATTATATTATAAAATTTATAAAAGATAAAGTTTTTTAAGTAAATTTTAATAATCTTCATCTATTATATCATTAAATTCAGTTATAATCTTTGCGCCATCTTTTATTAATTTATTTGTTCCTACTGACATTTTGCTAGTAATATTACCTGGAACAACATATATCTCTTTCCCTAATTCTAAAGAAAAATCTACTGTTATCATTGTTCCACTTTTTTCATTTTCTGCCTCTACAACTACAAGCTTGTCTGCCAAAGCACTTATTATCCTATTTCTTGCTGGAAAATTATTTTTTAATGGCTTGGTACCTACAATATATTCAGAAATAATACAACCTCCATTATTTACTATTTTTTCAGCAATTTCTCTATTCTGATATGGATATATATTATCTAATCCATTTCCTATAACAGCTATTGCTCTACCTGATGTGCTATTTACTGAATTTTCTTTTAATACTCCTAAATGAGAATTAACATCAATCCCTAATGCTAAACCACTTATTGTATGAATATTATTCTTAGATAAAAAAATCCCTATTTGTCTCGCAATATTTATACCATAGTTACTAGCTTTTCTTGCTCCAATAACAGCAATTTTATTTTTTTTATTTAAAATTCTACAATTTCCAATTGCATATATTACAATTGGCGCATCATATAAGTTCTTTAATTGTTGTGGATAATATTTATCATGATATCTTATAACTTGTATATTTTTTTCTTGCATATACTTAATGTATTTATCTATCTTTTCCTTCTGATTTAAATTAAAAATACTACATATTTCATTTATATTCTTATAAGTATGTAATAACTCTATTTTCTTTTTATTTGTCATTTTTTTATATTCTGCTAACATGATCCAATTAACTAATTCTTTATAAGTCATATAACCTCCTAAAAAACACAAAAGGAGAAGTAAAAACTTCCCCCTTTATTTATATATAAACCCTTTTATTATTTACTTTGATTTTTTGCTGCTTTTACGATATTATTCATAAGCATTGCTATTGTCATAGGACCAACTCCCCCCGGAACTGGTGTTATATATGATGTTTTTTTAGAAACTTCTTCAAAATCTACATCTCCTGTTATCTTACCATTTTCCATTCTATTAATTCCTACATCAATAACTGTAGCACCTTCTTTTACCATATCTGCCTTTAAAAACTTTGGTTTTCCCATTGCAGTTACAATTATATCTGCATCCTTTGTAATTTTCTCGATTTCTTTTGTTTTAGAATGACATATAGTAACTGTTGCATTTTTAGATAAAAGGCATTGTATTAATGGCTTTCCTACTATATTGCTTCTACCAATTATAACTGCTTTCTTACCTTCTGTTGGTATGTTATATTCTTCTATCATCTTTACAATACCATAAGGCGTACAAGAAACAAAGCAATCTTGTCCTAAAGCTAATTTTCCTACATTTATTGGATTAAATCCATCTACATCTTTTCTATAATCTATTTTTTTAAATGCTTCGTTTATATCCAAATGTTTAGGTAATGGACTTTGTAATAATACACCATTAATACTTTTATCATTATTTAATTCATCTATTAGAGCTAATAATTCTTCCATTGTTGTATTTTCTGGTAGTAAATGTTCTTCATATTCTATACCAATTTCATTACAAGCTTTATTTTTATTTCTTACATATATTTTTGATGCTGGGTCATCTCCAACTAAAATGACTGCAAATTTTGGTTTGATACCTTCCTTTTTTAACTCATCTACATCTTTTTTTAGATTTTCTCTAATCTTTTTTGCTAAACCTTTTCCATCTATTATTTCTGTCATTTTTTGCCTCCGTTTTTTAAAAGATTTTATACTATATATCTTGTTTTTGCAATATCTAATCTTTTCTATTTATATTTTTAGTATGTTTCATATCCCCAGCTCTAGTTATAGTTTCGTACCCATATTTATCTTTAATTAAGTCTACTACTTTATCTAATTTTTCTTGTTTTTTGGTATCATTATTTTCAAATATTGAAATTTGCTTTTCATCTTCTTCACATAAATTATCTACTCGAATTCCAATTAATCTAATAGGCTCACCTTTGTATAATTGCCTTACTAATTGTTTTGCAGCATTAAATATTTCTTTAGTTGAATTCGTTGAAAAATCAAGTTTTCTTTGATGTGAATAATTTTTAAATTCACTTGTTCTAAGCTGTACACTTACAACATTACAAAGCATCTTTATTTTTCTTAACCTATATGTTGTATGTTCTGTAAGTGCTAATAAAACTTCTTCTATTTTTTCTATATCATTTATATCTTGTGATACTGTAGTGGAATTTCCTACACACTTTGGTTTCTGATATGTATATACAACTTCTGATTCATCTATTCCGTTGGCATATTCCCACATAGTTTTTCCAAACTTACCAAATTTTTTTATTAGTAAGTTTTTATCTACCTTAGCCAGATCTTCTATTGTTTTTACATTCATATTATATAATTTAGGAAGCGTTCTTCTTCCTACCATAAATAATTCGGATATTGGTAATGTCCACATTTTTCTTGGAATTTCTTTTTCGTATAATGTATGTACTCTATCTGGTTTTTGAAAATCTGAAGCCATTTTAGCTAATAATTTATTATGTGCAACACCAATATTAACTGTAAATTTTAATTCTTCTTTTACTCTTTTACTAATTTCGTATGCGACATCTATTAATCTTCTACCATTTAAGAATTCGGTCATATCTACAAAACATTCATCTATAGAAAATCTTTCTACTTTATATGAATATTCTAACAATAATTTGTACAACATATCTGAATATTTCCTATAAACTTTAAAATTACTCTCGTAAATTTTTATTGTAGGACATTTTTTCCTCGCACTATATAGTGGCTCTCCTGTTTTTATCCCAAATTGTTTTGCCAAATTGCTCTTGGCTAAAACAATTCCATGTCGTTGTTTTTCGTCCCCACCGATTATTGATGGAATCGTTCTTATATCTAGCTTTTCGCCACATTCTAATTTATATACCGCCAGCCAAGATAAAAAAGCATTATTTACATCAACATGTAAGATTTCTCTTTCCATTTATTTCACCATCGCTATTATAAAACATTTGTTCTTACATGTCAATAAAAAAGAGCAAAATAATTTGCCCCCAATAATCTAAATATTTAATTTACATACAAAATAATACTAATCTATCAATAATCTTTTCCCTCTTAGTAAAAAAATTAGTTTTTACAATTAATTTTTGAATTGGATTAAAAAAACATTCTATAAGTAGGATACCATTTAGTTTAAATTTTACTTTAATTGCATCACAAGTAAATAGCTTACAAGTAATACATTGCGTAGAACATTGCTTATCTACTAAATATGGACATTCCCTTAACTCTCCATTCATAGTTAGTGGATGCTTAAATTTGTGACAACAGCCCATTGTTACTCTTTCACTACAATTTCTTTTTCCTATACATACATCATCTTTAAAATCGCAATAATTATTTTTCGCAAATTTTTCATCTAACTCTTCACATACTTGGTCATAAATATATTCTATTTTTTTCCTTTTTTCTTTAATAAAAACTGCTTTTAAGCATTTTATTATATCTGTTTTTCTTTCTTGGGTACTATCATCTATAAGCTCACCTATTATTTTCTTTTCTTTGTATTCTAATCCTATATCAAGCTTCTTTCTATAGCATTTTTTTAGTATTCTTTGAATGTTTTTTATTATATTTTTTAAATTTGTACCTTTTTCTATTTGGATACAAAATAACACAGGTAGTTCTTTTAATTTAATTTTATTTTTCTTATCTTTTATTGTAATAATTTGACAAAACTCATTTTTCTTAGAATCGATAAATTTCTTTAATAGTCCTTTTTGAATAAAAATATCATACTCTTCATTTAACTTTTTTATATTTTCCCCTATCAATTTTAATTCCCCTCTTATACAAAAGTAGACACAGATAAAATCTGTGCCTACTTGTTTTACTTTATTAACAGCATTTCTTGATATTCTCATATATTAGTACTACTTAGGCACTATCTTACTAGTCATACCATTCTAATTCCCAATCTACAACTTTTACTGTATCACCATCTTTTACCCCGGCTTTTTTTAATGCCTCATTAACACCTAGTTCATCAAGTTTTCTTTGGAAATAATACATTGATTCTGTATCTTCTAAGTTCACCCTAGACATTAATTTTTCAACTGCTGGACCAATAACTACATACATATCTTCTTCTTTTACTATTTGGAATTCGTTCTTGTCTTCTTCTAATTTATATACTTTTCTTTGATTTGTTTCTATTAGATTTTCTTTTGGAATTTCTTTTAAAAGTTCTTCTACTCTTGTTAATAATTCCTTTACACCTTGTTTAGTAATAGATGATATCTTAAATATTTCTAAATTTTCTTTCTTAGCAACTTTTTCTAATTCGTTATATAAAGATTCATCTTGTGCAACATCTAATTTTGTAGCAACAATAATTTGTTTCTTTTTTGTTAATTTTTCACTATAATTTTTAAGTTCATTATTAATATCATAAAAATCCTTTACTGGATCTCTACCTTGAAAACCTGAAACATCTATTAAGTGTAATATTAATCTTGTTCTTTCTATATGTCTTAAAAATTGAAT
Source organism: uncultured Clostridium sp. (assembly GCA_900553015.1). GTDB lineage: Bacteria > Bacillota > Clostridia > TANB77 > CAG-508 > Merdicola. Next base: position 14,205 of record USBY01000005.1, read on the forward strand.
TCCAAGCCCTACACCTTCGCTTGCACCTTCTATTAATCCAGGAATATCTGCAATTACAAAACTATCACCATTTTCTGTCTTTACAACTCCTAAATTTGGATTTAAAGTTGTGAATGGATAATCTGCAATTTTAGGTTTAGCATCTGTAACAACAGATAGAAATGTTGATTTACCTGCATTTGGAAAACCTACTAATCCAACATCTGCTAATGATTTTAATTCTAATATTAGTTCTTTTTCTATACCTTTTTCTCCAGTTTGTGCAAATCTAGGAGCTTGTCTTGTTGCAGTTGCAAAATGAGAATTTCCTTTTCCACCTCTTCCACCTGGCAACACTAATTCTTTAGAATCTTCTTCTGATAGATCAGCTACAATTTCTCCTGTTTCTGCATCTTTAACAACTGTACCTATTGGAACTTTTATATATAAATCTTTTCCTTGTTTTCCGTTACATCGTGCTCCACTACCATTTTGACCATTTTCTGCTTTGAATTTTTTATTATATCTAAAATTTATTAAGGTGTTCGAATCTTTATCTGTTATAAAATATACATCTCCACCTTTTCCACCATCTCCGCCATCTGGTCCACCTGCTGCTACATATTTTTCTCTTCTAAATGATATAGCACCATTTCCACCATTACCGGATTTAACAAATATTTTTGTATAATCTGTATACATTTTTCTCTCCTTTATTTATCAAAATAATTAAGCTTCATATTTGCTTTAACTTTTCTCATTGTTTCTTTTGCTATCTCTTGTGCTTTTTTAGTTCCATTAATTAGTATCTCATCTAGTAGTTCTGGTCTTTCTTCATAATATTTTCTTTTTTCCCTAATAGGTCTTAATTTTTCTATGATATTTGCTGCTAATTGCTTTTTGCAAGCAACACAACCTCTTTTTCCTTCCCTACATTCTTGGCATACAATTTTAACATCTTCTGGATTAGTAAATAAATCATGGTAATATGCCACCATACATATATCAGGATTTCCTAAATCATCCTTTTTTATTCTGCCTGGATCTGTTACTGCCCCCATAACTTTTTTAGTTATCTCTTCTTCTGAGTCTGAAAGATATATCGCATTTCCTAATGATTTTCCCATTTTCTCGTTACCATCTAAGCCTTTAATTCTTTTATTTGAACTTAATACTGCTTGTGGCTCTTTTAATGTTTCACCATATATACTATTAAATTTTCTTACGATTTCTCTACATTGTTCTATTAAAGGCAATTGGTCTTCTCCAACTGGAACTAATTCCCCTTCAAATGCTGTTATATCAGCAGCTTGACTTACAGGATATCCAAGGAATCCATATGTTACACTTTCCCCAAAAACATCTTTCTTTTGAGCAATTTCGGTTTTTACTGTTGGATTTCTTTCTAGTCTTGCGATTGTTACTAAATTTGAATAATATACTGTTAACTCTGCAAGCTCTGGTACCATTGATTGTAAAAAGATAGTTGTTTTTTCTGGATCTATTCCTACTGACAAATAGTCTAGTAAAACTTGATAAACATTATCTCTTACTTTTTGTGGATTATTAAAATTATCTGTTAAAGCTTGCACATCTGCAATCATAACAAATCTTTCTATACTATCATCTTCTTGCATCTTTACTCTATTTTGTAAAGATCCAAAATAATGTCCTATATGTAATCTTCCTGTTGGTCTATCTCCTGTTAAACTTCTTTTTTTATCTGCCATATCGCCATCTCCAATCATTGTCAATTCTGCTATATTATACTATATTTTCTAGTTTTTTACAATTAAATTATAGCTGAAATTTAAAATTCACTATTATAATTATATTTATTACTAGCAATATTTGTTATAAATACAAAAAAGACAGGTTCATAACCTGCCTTTTTTATAAATCTTAAGCATTAGCTGCTGTTTCTTCGTAAACACTTACTTGTTTCTTATCTTTTCCGAATTTTTCAAATTTTACAGTTCCATTTACTAATGCATATAATGTATCATCACTACCAATTCCTACATTTTTACCTGGATGATATTTTGTTCCTCTTTGTCTAATAAGGATATTTCCAGCTAAAACGAATTGTCCATCTGCTTTTTTGACACCTAAACGCTTTGACTCACTGTCTCTTCCGTTCTTAACACTACCTTGACCTTTTTTATGTGCCATTAAATTTCACTCCTTTCGTGGATAATATCTCTCTTTATATCTTAAGCTTCTGCTTTAGCTTTTGCAGCAGCTGTTTTTATTGATGTAATTTCAACCTTTGTATATGGTTGTCTATGTCCTTGTGTTCTTCTGTAGTTCTTTTTAGCTTTGTATTTGTATACACGGATTTTCTTTCCTTTACCATGAGAAACTACTTTTCCTTCTACTTTTACACCTTTAACATTAGGAGTTCCTACTTCGATTTTTCCATCATTAGATACTAAGATTACTTTATCGAATGTAACTTTTTTTCCTTCTTCTACGTCTAATTTTTCGAAGAATACTACATCTCCTTCTGCTACTTTGTATTGTTTTCCACAACTTTCGATTATTGCGTACATTATAAAATGCACCTCCCTATTTTTGTATACTCGCTAAGCATAAATACAAGGCAGTTAGCATAGCTAACATTTAGTTGCCCGACCTAGGCGGCTTACAGGTAATTATTTTACCATATCATTCCAAGGTTTGTCAACCCCTTAATTAGCTTTATTTTGGATATCTTCTAACCATTCATTTAATTCTTTTCTATTATGAAATATTATAACTTTTTCTTTAGCTATTTTATTAATATTTTCTTCGATTTTTTTGCGCTTTTTTGTCCTAAATGTAATCATATATTTTAAGAAATGCCAATCAATTCTTTCTTTACACCCAGGAAGTTCTTTTTTCTCTTTATTAAAATTACGTATTGTCCTTTCTAATACTCCTTTTATAATGCTAGTAGTAGAATAATCTAGCCAAATTACTAAATCTGCTCTTTCTAATCTTTTTGGTAATGTTCCTACATAATTACCATCAATTATCCAGTATTCTTCTTCTGCCTTCTCTAATATTTTTTTGTCTCTTTCTTCAGTAGGTATTTTTTCCCAATTTGGTTTAAAATTCACACTATCTAGATGAGTTGCTGGTATTTTTAATATGTTAGATAATTGCTGTGCAAGTGTTGTTTTTCCTGTTCCTGGCCCTCCAACTATAGAAATTCTTTTTACATCTTTTAATTTTTCTTTCATAATCTTTCTCCTTAAACATTTTATTTTGTCTAATTTAGTCAATCGATTATTTGCAATTTCTATTTACTTTGCACATTATATATGATAACTTAATAATTATCAATCTATAGGAGGTATGTGCTATGAAACGAAAAACAAAAAGCACAATTGAATTCGTCTAAAGCACCAAAACCAGAAAGGGTTTTCACTCGGAAGGATTTCGAAGTAAGACCTGTAACAAAGGAAGACAAATGGTGCCACTTCGCGGAAGGACCTAATAAAGCAGCTCCATATGGTTACATTGTTGCCATTCCAAATTATTCAAAAAGAATGAACCTTAATCTTAATGGCATCATTGTTCGGACAAGGCTTTTTAAAAAAGTTTGGTATCTGCAAGTGCTAGAGTCACCAGGATGCAGAAACTACCAATCTGCTGAATTAAAAAGAAGCCATACTGGTAATAAAAAACGAACCGAGGATAAATATTTAAATATCTCTCGTCAGTTATAATCTTATCAGAACAATAGAAAAATGCTGGAACTAGCATTGCTAATCCAGCATTTTTCTATTGAAATTATACTAAAAAGAGCTTATAATTATATTATTATGAGAGATTTAGTTGTAGATAAAAGATATGATAATAAAAAATTAAGTAAATTATTACTAGATACATTTCCCGCATTAAAATATGGGATATTTGTTAAAGCTTTAAAGAAAAAAGATATTTTAATAAATGAAAAACGTGTATCTAAGGATTGCATTGTATATGAAAATGATAAAGTTAGAGTATATATTATAGATGATTTACTTTATAAAAAATATGAGATTCCAGTAATATATGAAGATGATAATATAATCATTTTTAATAAACCTAAAGAATTAGAAGTTACAGGTATCGATTCTTTAACTACATATGTTAATGAAAATTATAGTCCAAAATTTATGCCATGCCATAGGCTAGATAGGAATACATCGGGCTTAATTATTTTTTCTAAAAGTGATGAGGTTAATAACATTTTAATGGAAAAGTTTAAAAATCACGAGATAGAAAAACGTTACCTTGCCAAAGTTATTGGAATTCCAGTTAAAAAGAAAGATACCTTAGTTCACTATTTATTTAAAGATAATAAAAAATCAATGGTTTATATTTCAGATAAACCAAAGACTGGATACAGGAAGATTATTACATCATATAAAGTTATAAGTTCTAACGAAAAAGAAAACACTTCTATTTTAGATATTAATTTAGAAACTGGTAGAACTCATCAAATAAGAGCACATTTAGCATATATTGGTCATCCTATAATAGGTGATGGAAAATATGGTAATAATCAAATTAATAAAAAGTTTAATCAAAAAACACAATTATTATGTAGTTATTATATAAAGTTTAATTTTATTTCAGATGCAGGTGTTTTGAATTACTTAAATAGAAAAGAAATTAAGTTAGATGATATTAATTATATATAAAATGAAAATACCGGATTCACAATGTGAATCCGGTTTGACAAGTTTTGGTTAGATTTACAGTGGCTCTGTAACCACTTCAATCTTTATGACACGCTCCCAACCGGCATGTTCGAAGCGATATTCCGCTTCTTCCTTTCCTGTCGCCGGATTGGTGATTGTTCGTCCCGTCGGCACACGGTTAGCTTTCGCCCTAATAACGGGCTTCGCGTTATTCCGCGGATTTGTCAGGTCTGCCAGAATAGCGGGAGGTAAAACCACCGCTAAGACATCGCAGTCAGCACCTGCCTCTACGACGTCCTTCCATCCGGATACGGTCTGATCAAATTTCTTTATTTCAATCATCTCTCCATATATCCGCTTTAAGTCCTCCACCTGAGCTTCTGTCATCTCGTGTCTGCTAAGCCATAAAATCTTTGTCATTTTTGTTTCCTCCTAATATTATATTCATTTTGTCTTTTTGTCCTTCTGTGTTAGTAAGGAATTTGTATCAAAGACTATTATTATTATACCGTACTTTACATAAAAAGTCAATTATTGTAACTATTACTAGTATTCCAACAATTGACTTTTATAACATATATTTATTTTAATCATTAAATATTTCGTAGAATTCTTTTTCTGTTATTTTCTCTTTTTCTAGCAATACATTTGCAACTGCATCTAATTTATCTCTGTGCTCTATTAATAGCTTTTGAGCATTTCTGTATGCGGTATCTATTAATATCTTTATTTCTGCACCTATCGCATCTTGCATCTTTTCACCATATAAAATCATCTGGTTTGGATTTTCTGAATCTTTTAAAGATATTGGTCCAATTGTATCACTCATTCCATAAACAGTAATCATATCCTTTGCAATGTTTGTTGCAACTTCTAAATCATTACTTGCACCTGTTGATATATCATCTAAAACTAATTTTTCTGCTGCTCTACCACCTAATAATGCAATTAATTTTTCTTCCATTTCTGTTTTTGAAATATAGTATTTATCTTCGTTACTCTTGTACATTGTATATCCACCAGCAACACCTCTAGGTATAATAGAAACTTCTTTTATATCATTTTGTGTTTCTAGATATCTACTTACTACTGCATGTCCAGCTTCATGGTATGCTGTTAGTTTCTTATCTTTTTCTGATACGACTCTACTATGTTTTTCAAGTCCTACTGTAACTTTCTTAATTGCCTCTTCTATATCATCTCTAGTAATAGAATCATGTTTATTTATTGTTGCTATAATTGCTGCTTCATTTAAAATATTAGCAAGCTCTGCACCAGTAAATCCTGCTGTATCTTCTGCAATATCTTTAAAGTCAACATTTTCATCAATCTTTTTATCTTTGCTATGAATTTTTAGTATTTCTTCTCTTCCTTTTTGATCAGGTGAATTTATTATAATTTGTCTATCAAATCTACCAGGTCTTAATAATGCTTTATCTAACATTTCTGGTCTGTTTGTAGCTGCTAATACAATAATTGTTTCATCAGAATCAAACCCATCCATTTCTACAAGTAATTGATTTAATGTTTGGTTATTCTCTGATTCTGCTCCACTTGCATTTGTTCTTCTTGCTCCAATTGCATCTATCTCATCAATAAATACAATACATGGAGCCATCTTTCTTGCTTTTTCAAATAATTTTCTAACTCTAGAAGCACCAAGTCCTGCAAACATTTCTATGAATTCCGAACCACTCATAGATATAAATGGTACATTTGCTTCTCCTGCAATAGCTTTAGCAATTAATGTTTTACCTGTACCTGGTTTACCACAAAGTAAAACTCCTCTTGGTACTTTAGCTCCCATTTTATAAAATTCTTCTGGTTTCTTTAAGAAATTAACTATTTCAACCATTTCTTCTTTTTCTTCGTCAAGTCCTGCTACATCTTCAAATCTTACATTGGTATCTTTTTCTTCGCTATCATATACTTTACCTTTATCACCAAGACCTTGCATTTTAAACAACATTATTATTAATGCAATCATTAATAAAGTTGGTAAAACTGTAAAAATAGTATCTCCTATTGAAAGTAATACATTTGGCCTATTTTGAATTACTTCCATTTCATTTCCTTGCTCTACTTTTGTTTGAACATATTCTGTAAATGCTTGCAAACTTGGTACAATAGTAGTTTTTTCTTCTTCTTCATCTTTTAACTTAACTTTTACTGTAGTACTTCCAGTTGTTAGTTCTATTTTTTCTACTGTATTATTATTTATATTTTGAATTAATTCTGTATATGGTAACACCAATTCATTTTCTTTTTCACCATTATTGCTATAGATTAAATAGGATACTATAGCCAAAGCAATAATAATTACTAATAATATTATAGAAGAAATCCAAAACTTTTTTGAATCATTGTTCTTATCTTTGTTCTTATTTGAATTTTCCATCAAAATGATATCCTCCTTATCTATACTTCTCCATTAGCTTCTTTTCCTACATTATTATCTTTCTCTTCTTTTTTATCATTTGATTTATCTTCTTTATTATCTTTTTGTTCATCCTTTTCTTTTGGTTCTTGTTCCTGTTTTTCCTTTTCTTTTTCCTCTAATTGTTGTTTTAATTCTTTTTGTTTTTGTACTATAGTAGTTAATTCCATCTGTTGTTTAATTAAATTTTGACGTATTAAGAAAACAGCTGTAATTACATATATATAAGCAATTCCTCTATACATAATATTAAAGTATTTTATTTCAAATCCAGTTGTCATTAGTACTATAGCATATATTAATAAAAGTATAATTGGTAATGTCATGGCATGTACAGAAATATTTACTAGTGCTGAAACTTTCATTCTTACTCTTAGTAGCATTGCAACAATATTACTTAACAATGCAAGAATAATTATATCCAATATACTCATAATTAAATATGTTATAAAAAATCCTAAAAATACTGTAAATGCTAAACTAATACATAATGAAATCATATTGATGCTATTAATATCATTTACAATATCCTGTTTTGTAAACTCACTTTTTCCATATATACTACCAATATCACTCATTGGTATCTCTTGTAAGCCAGTACCTGTATAACTATTCTTTAAATATACTTTATCTTTTAGTATTAGCACTCCTATATCATACAAATTTATTTTATCTTTATATTCATTTATTTTTGTTTCATCTAAGTCTTTGGTATCTGCAATAATTAGTACCTGATCAGCAATATTATCTATTGTAACAGTATCATCACTTTTAACATCTAATATTCCATCTGCATATGAAAAGTCAGGAATATCATTTGCTATAAAATTCTTTACATTTGGAATTGTGATAACAACTTGTAAGATAGAAAATACTATTGCAATAATTACCGAAAATAGCACAGTTAATTTTAGAAAATATAATATTCCTCTTTTCATATTTTCTAATGCAAAATCTTGATATGAATCAAAATTAAATATACTATTTTTTATACTCATAAAAAAACCTTGTTTTTTAGTTTTTTCCATTATTTATATAACCTCCTAACTGAAGAATCTACATATAAAGGATTTGCATTCATTTTAACTTTTTCCCCTATTTTAAAATCTTCTCCTGTTATATCTACAGTAACATGATACATTCCGATTCTTCCTAGTATTGGATATCTTTTGTTATTTATTTCTACATATAATTTTGTATCTTTAAACAATCTCTTTATTGCTTGTATTACATCTCTTACTTTGTTTCCAAATGATAACATATCACTTGAAAGTTTCATATGATACCCTTCTGCATACCCTGTTGGTACAATAGCAATCTTAGTTTCTTTTTTAGTTTTATAAGTATTGGAATAACCTATATTCCAACCTTTTGGCAAATTTTTTATCTCAGAAATTTCGCTTTCTAAATAACCAATCTTTTTAAGTCCTAACTTATTTGCTACTGCAACTCTTCCTAAAAAAGCAGATCCTATTCTTACTGCATTTAGATTCATCTGAGGAAATCTTATAAATGCTGAAGAATTTGATATATGTTTTATAGGGATATTAATTTTATTCTCTTCTATTATTTTTAGGACTTCTAAAAATCTTTCATATTGTAGGTTTGTCCATTTTTCTTTGTAAAAAGATGTAGAAAAATGAGAGAAAATCCCTTCGATTGTTACAAATTTTTGTAACTCTTTTATATCTTTAATTATTCTTTCTGTATCAGTATATAAATATCCATATCTTCCAAATCCAGTATCTATTTTTATATGAACTTTAGGATTTTTATTTATTCTTTTTATAATTTTAATTAATGCATCTTTTGCTTCTGTGCTTCCAATTGTTATAGTAATATTATTTTTTACCATATCCTCTAGTTCTTGCTCTATTGCTGTACTCGACATCATTAAAATATCTTCTTTTATTCCGGCTTCACGCAATTTTATAGCTTCTTCTGTGCTTGCAACAGCTAAATAATCTATTCCGTTATCTATTAAAAAATTGGCATATTCTTCTAAACCTAACCCATAACCGTTGGATTTTACGATTGCTATTATTTTTAATTTATCATTTATTCTTTTTGCATATTCTTTTATCTGTTTTATATTATGCTTTAAATCTTGCTTTTCTATAACTAAAATGCCCATCTTTTCTCCTCTTATGAACTTTAAGCTCCGTCCCTAAAGTTTATTTTTTATGTCTATTCATTAAAAGGCTTCTAACTCTTTTAAACACTGTTTCTGATATTTTATATAATTTATATCTTACTGGTGAGTAATCCATGTGAAGTTCTCCTATAAATTCTGTGAATTCTGCACCAAAACCTTGTTTAAATCTATATAATCCATATTGAGGATGATTCTCGTCTACAACGCCTGAAACTCCTCTTAGGTCATATATATCGTCTCCTCTAGAAATTGCAAGTTTTATCATTTCCCATTGTAATAAATAATTTGGCATTAGATTTCTGTGTTCATTACTACTTGCTCCATATAAATACCAAGTTTTATTACCATACATAATAGGTATAACTCCAGAAATTGGTTTACCATCATAATATGCCATTAATACTTTCATATGTTCTGGTGCTAATGCATCATACATTTGCTCGAAGTATTCTAATGGTCTTATCATAAACCCATCTCTTTTACCTGTTTCTATCATTATTCTATGGAAATCTTTTAAATCTTCTCTATTTCCATCTTTTACAGTAACTCCTTTTCTTCCTGCTAGTCTTACATTATATCTTGTTTTTGAATGAAATGCTTTAAATATTTCATCTTCTGTTTTTCCCTTTATATCTAATCTAAATACATATCTAGGTTGAATTTCGTCTCTAAAATCTTTTGCGTCATCTTTTATTTTATAACCTAGTTTTGTTACTATATCTCTAAATTCTTTATCATCACTTTTTATATCTGGCTCTATTTTTAATACCATTGCATGATATTTTTTAGCTAATTCTTCTGCGCCATCTGTTAATTGCTTTAAAACTTTTTCATCGTGAATATCGCAAACTGGTCCTCTTGATGAATACATTAAATATCCGAAAATTGGTATTTTTCTAAGTAAAACACTTAATGAACCTATTATATTATTATTCTCATCTTCAGCTAAAATAACTTCATTTTTCCAAAAATTTTTAACTTTTGCCCATTCTAAAGATTGTTGAAAATTACATCTTTCATGATGTTCCAAAAATTCAGTGTATTTTTGTCTATCTTCTTTACTATTCATATCTAAAAATCTCAATTTAATTCCTCCAATGTATATCTATTTTCATTTTCATATTTTACACTAACTATCTTTTTTTTACAAGTATTTTTCCCCTATTTAAACATTTAAATAGGGGAAGTAATTAGATATGTTTGATTAAAACTTTTTAATAAGTAATTTTGAAATATTAACAACATCTAGAATTTCCAAAGCTTGTAAATAGTAATAAGAATATGATTATAAAGAATAATATTTCGCTATCTCCACATCCACAGCACATATTTCCAAATAATCCTCCATTATTACATCCGCAGTTTGATCCTCTATCTTCTTGCATTCTCTTCCCTCCCATCTTTAATTAAGCCTAAACTTGCTTTTTATTGTGTAAGAAAAAAGTTAAGTTTCCTAGCCCGTGCGATTGCAGTGCAGTCTACACTTTTGGCGAAGCCACTTTTTTATATGATATATTATGCGAATTTCATTTTTTATGTTACAATATAGAAGTAATATCAATCTTAAACTTAACTAAATATGATATAATTTTACAAAATTAATAAAGAGGTGATTTTTTTGGAACTACTTGCTCCTGCTGGAGATTTTGAGTGTTTAAAAGCTGCCGTTCAAAATGGTGCAGATAGTGTGTATTTTGGTGCAAGCTCTTTTAGTGCTCGTGCTTTTGCAAATAATTTTGACAATGAAGCTTTAGAAATGGCAATTAACTATGCAAAATTAAGAAATGTAAAAACACATTTAACATTAAATACACTAATTACAGATAATGAATTTGAAGATGCTGTAAAACTTGCAGAACATGCTTATAATTGTGGAATAGATGCAATTATCGTACAAGATTTTGGACTTGCACGTTATCTAATCAAAAATTTCCCTGGTCTTGATGTCCATGGTAGTACTCAAATGACTATTCATAATTTAGAATGTGTGCAAACTTTAGAAAAATTTGGTTTTAAAAGAGCTGTTCTTTCTAGAGAATTACCTATTTCTGAAATATATGATATTTGCCATAAAACAAATATAGAAACAGAAGTATTTATTCATGGTGCTTTGTGCCTATCTTATTCAGGTCAATGTTTAATGTCTAGCATGATAGGTGGTCGTTCTGGCAACAGAGGTAAATGTGCTCAACCATGTAGGTTACCCTATAAAGTAAAAGATATAGATTCTTCTTTTAAATATTTAATGAGTCCTAAAGATTTATGTGGACTAGAATTTATACCTAAATTAATTGATGCAGGTGTTACTTGTTTTAAAATAGAAGGTCGAATGAAAAAGCCAGAATATGTGGCAACAGTTACAAGAATTTATCGTAAATACATAGATAAATGCTTAAATAAAGAAGATTATGAAATAGATCAAAAAGATATAGATGATTTACTTCAAGTTTTTAATAGAGGAGGTTTTTCATCTGGTCATCTTAAAAATTCTCCAAATACAGACTTTGTTTATCCAGAAAAACCTAATAATGCTGGAATATATATAGGTAATATTTCTAATTATTCTGCTCACAAAGGGTATGTTTCTTTTACATTAAAAGACGGACTTTCAATTGGAGATATTATTTCATTTGATAATGATCATAAAAAATATACCGTTTCTGAATTAATGAAAGGTGGATTAAATTTATCTTCTGCAGATAAAGGTGATAAAGTTACTATTGGTAGAATGAAAGGAAAAATATCAATTGGTGCTAAAATATATAAATTAACAAGTAAAAGTTTATTTAATACTGCAAATTCTTCTTTTACAAATACTGAAAATATCAAGACTTATTTAAATGCAAATATTACAATAAAAGAAGGAGAACCAATTGTATTAAGAGTTTCTACTATTAATAATAATGATAGTATATATAATAATATTACAGTGACCGAAAATTCTGAAAGCTTTCCTGTTCAAGCAATTAATAAACCATTAGATATAGAAAGAATTATTACACAATTAAAAAAGACTTCTAATACACAATTTGAATTTAATGATATTAATGTTCAGTTAGATTCGAATTTGTTTATACCTAATATAAGTATTATAAATGAACTTAGAAGACAAGCTTTAGCTAATATAGAAACTTGTGCTATACAAAAATTCAAAAGAAATTTAGATATAAAATACTCTCCAACTAGCAGTATTGCACCACAAGTTACACAAAAGGATATATCTGTTTGCTTTAACATTTTAGATGAAACATTAGATTATACAAAGCTTAATAATTTTAGTAAAGCGTATATTCCTTTAAAATATTTTTATAATAATAAATATTTTGAGATTATTAATACAATTGCCAAAAAAGCTGATATTTATGTGTATATGCCAATTATAATTCGTGGTAATTATAAAAATTTATTAGCTAATTATTTAAGATCTGCTATAGAAAACTTTGATGTTAAAGGTATTGTTTTTTCTAATATTGGAAATGTTGAATATTTAAAATTTATTAAAGAACAATATGGTAACACATTAAAATTAATATCAAATTATACTTTAAATGTTTTTAATAATAATACTGTAAAAGAGTTACTTGATTATGACATTGATTTAATAGAAATTTCACCAGAATTAAATAAAACTAATATTTCAGCACTTTGTAATTCTTATGGCAATAATTTAGAAGTATTTGCATATGGAAAACTTCCAGTAATGAATACAAATTACTGCTTTTTGGGTAAATCTAATAAATGCTATCCAAATTGTGATAAAAAATGTTTTGATACTTCTAAAAAATATGCTTTAGTTGATAGATTAGGTTTTGAATTCAGATTTATTCCTGATAATATTCAAACTATTACAACTGTTTTTAATAGTAGAATTACATCTATTGAAACAAAATATTTTAATGTTAAATCATGTAGAATCAATATTTTAGATGAAAATATTGATGAAATTAATGAAGTTATACATACTGTTTCAAAAGGAAACAGATTAGAAGGAAATATGTATACAAACGGTAATTTAAACAGAGAAATATAGATACACAGAAATTTTGGACGTTCCTCGGGATTTGAGGACGTTCCTTTTTCCCGTTTCGGGATTTGGGGACGTTCCTTTTTTCCCTATCAAAAATATATTTTTCAAATTATCAAATAGATACAACGCCAATACAACGCCAACAGGCAGACACTTTTTACGGTGTCTGCCTGTTTTTTGGCTCCTTTCTGCCATATGTTGTATTTCAAACACATGGACTTTGTGCTAATTTAGAAGAAAACTCTCTTTACTTACCGAAGTTTTCTTCAAGATACTCACACACACAATCTGCAACTGCGATATCTGCAATTCCAGCAGTGTCTTTCTGAGAATATCTATAAACAGTCTTTTTGTTTCCATCCGGAAAACCAACTGTGATTCCCATAATAAGAATCGTTTTCGAATATTCTCCATCCGACTTCAATAGATATGCGTTTTCCCCAAACATCTCATCTTTTAACAAGGTGTAAGTGATGCCGCTTGCGGTTGTGAATGTCAGTTTCATGTTGTTCCTTTCTGCCATCGATTGCATTGCATATCGTATGGACTTTGTGGCAAAAAATTTGTTACTGTATCTATTATTATACCACATTTTATGTAAATTTTCAAATATTGACCTACTCTTGTATGAGTTTTGTTCGTTGGGGTTTCCCTTAGATTTCAATATTTTTGAGCACTAATTTATAATTTGATTCAAGTTTGTTTGATTTAAACTAGTCATAGTTTAATATAATTTTTATTAAAAAACAACCTTAATAAGCCAAATTTCATTTTTATGTTTGGCTTTTTTAGTTTATTAACATTAATTCACTACATTTCTTTTCTCTTAGTAAATTCTTTATAAAATCTTTTGTTCTTCCTTCAAAGTTGTTCTCTATTTCATATTTTCCAGCATATGGTATTGTTATTTCTCTTGCTTTTTTTACTTTCTTTGGTTCTGGTATCCTTTCTGCTAATTCTTTCTTTATTTGCTCTTCCGCTTTCTTTGTAATCACTTCTTCTATTGTTTCATTCATTTTATACATTATTACTTTTAATAGTGCTTCTGCTCCTTCTATCGACCAACTTGTTCTATTCTTTTTCATTCTATCTCTACATACACAATACATATGACTCTCTTCTGATCCTAATGATGGAAAATCTTCTTGAATTTCTGATATATCTTTTTCCTTATATCCTAATTTATATTGATACCTTAGTATTCCATTTATATTATTTTTTAAATACATTTCTAATTCTTTAACTTTATTCAATTCATCTATATTCTGGTCTGTTTCTAATTCTACTTTGTAATTATATATTAAACTAAATACATCTTTTGCTTTTTCTGTATATACTATTTCTTGCATTTTCTTTAAATATTCTTTATCTCTTACTGCCATATATATTTTCTTCTGTATATGTGCCATATCTAATTGAAATATTTCCTTGGCTCCCTCTACTATACTTCCTGTCCAATCTGCTCCATCTCCATTTATTACTATGTTCTTTATTGCATATTCTTTATACGTTGTTCCAATGACTGTATCTTCTATTTTCTTTAAGTCCTTTGCTTTTCCAACGGTTCCTACTATCATTTTATTCTTTAATTTAAAATCGTTTTTATATCTTGCTTCTTTTCCTTCATGTATTACTGCTATTTTTAACTCAATTCCATTTTTCCTTTTTTTACCTTTTTTCTTTTTCAAATTCTTTACCTTATATTTCTTCTTTCCTTTGTGTTGCTTGGGCTTCTGCTTTTTTATGTATATTCCGTCATGTTCACAAAAAACATATTCTACTTCTTTTGAACCTTCAATTTTTCCTTCTTCGTAAAGTTTAATTTTTTCTTCTTCTAGTTTCTTAATCTTTTCTCCTAATTCTAAAACTATCTTCCTTACTGCTGTATATGTTATTTGACTTTCTGTATCTTCTGACACGGTCTTTGCTGTTTCTCTATATGATTTCTTGGTTATTTCCCTTATTATCATTTCCACTACACTTTGTGAATATTGTCCTATACAATTTATTTCAAGTAATTCATCCAAAAGATAAATGTATTTCTTTATACCATTTATTTCAATTTCATATCTTCTTCTAGGAAATTCTATTTCTCCAAGTTTTGTCTTTATTGTTGTTCTTTGAAAGTCTTTTATTTTAAATATTTCTTTATCTCGGTATTGTTTTATTAAATTATCTATTATTTTTAATTCATCTATTATTAATTCTCTTCCTAATTTCATAACTTTTTTGTATGTATTTTCTTCTAAACTATTGAAATTAACCTTTTCATCTGTTATCATTTTCATAAACAAAAGCACCTCGTATTTTTTTGGTTTTTTGGTCAAAACAAATTATATACTTAGTGCTTTTGTTTTTCTATGTCTATTTAAAATCTTTTTATTTTTACCCCAGAATATTTAACTCATATCCTACTCTTTATATACTTTTCCAAAACTATTACTACTCTTTAACCAACAGGCAGACACTTTTTACAGTGTCTGCCTGTTGGTTAAAGAGGGTTAATGTTTTCTAGATACAAAAGCTATTCCTTGCGCTTTGTATGGTAAATTATAATAAGTATCTTCAAAGTATACTTCGTATACTTTGAAAGAATGTCTCATGGAAAACAATTTTCCTTGAACCGGTTCCTTTTCAAAAAGACATCCTGTTTAAGGATGTCTTTTACTGTTACCCTATTTTAATATTTCTAAGCTGTTTTAAATTGGATTACTACTCAATTTAATAATTAAATCCATATTATCATCTTTTGCAGCTTTATTTTTTCTAATAGTTCCACATTTTTCACATTTAAACACAATTACATAACCCTTTTTAGAATTTAATTCTATCCCAATTGGTTTTAAAATTCCATGACATGTTTCTGCCCTATCTCCTGGATTTATATCTACATGTTTAGAATACAAACAATATGGACAATGATTTCTGCAAGAATATTCTAATTTAGGTACTAATTTTCCACAATGTTCACAAATAAATTCTTCATCTATTTCTGTAAATTTGCTATCTTTTAACATAATTAACTCCTAGTATTTAAAATCTCCATTTCCTAAAAATTCCCTTAACAAAGAATTTGTTGGTATTAAATCTTTTGGTATCTCCTCAAAATATTGTAAGATTTCGCATAATCTTTTTGCTTCTGAATATTCTGGTTCAGAACTATCAATTTCCTTTAATAATGGTAATGCCATCGTTTTTAATACTGACATCTCATATACTAAAGAAGTATTAAACATAACATCTGCTTGCTCTTGATAAGGGAATATATTTTTTTGTTCTCCTCTATTTACTGATGGCCACATTCTTAAAGTATGAAGCGCAGAATATCCTCTGAATTGATAATCTCTTACTATTCTTCTTATTAATCTTGAATCTGTTGTTGATATTCTATTAAAATAATCAATATTTAATACAGTTAATGCACTAATATATATTTTAAACTTATTTTCTTTTGGAATACTCTCTGTTAACTTATCATTCAAACAATGAATTCCCTCTATTACAAGTACATCATTTTTGTTTAATTTTAATTTATCTCCTCTATACTCTTTATGCCCTGTATGGAAATTAAATGATGGTGTTTCTACTTCTTCACCATTTAATAAACTTAAAATTTGATTATTAAATAAGTTCATATCTATAGCATTTATATCTTCAAAATCATAATTTCCATTTTCATCTTTTGGAGTATCTTCTCTTTCTACAAAATAGTTATCAACTGATATTGTAACTGGTCTTAATCCATTTAATTCTAATTGTAATCCTAATCTTTGTGCAAAAGTTGTTTTACCAGAAGATGATGGACCTGCAATTAAAATAACTTTTGCATTTCTGTTTTGTGCTATCTTATCTGCTATTTGTGAGATTTTTTTCTCGTGTAAAGCTTCATCTAATAAAACAATATGTTTTGCCTCTCCATTTTGAACCTTTGTATTTAATTTATATAATGTATTTATATCTAATAATCTATGTATATTCTCATAATCTTGAAGTGCAGATAATAATTTTGGATTATCTACAAATGGTTGTAATTTTGTTATATCCTTTCTATTAGGATATCTAATAATAAAACCATGTTTATATTTTTCTAATTTAAATATTTTCATATATTTTGTAGATATTGGCATAACACCATAAAAATAATTATAATAATCTTCACAATAATATAAAGTAACATGGTCTCTTTCTTTTATATCTTTTTGTAATATTCCCTTTAATGTTTTATTTTTTTCGTAAAAGTCATCTGCTTCTTCTTTGGTCATTATAACTTTTGTAATAGGTAAGTCTTCTTGAACTATTTCATGCATTCTGTTACTTACTGCCTCTAGCATTTCATCTGTAACTTTCATATTATCAATTTCAAAAAACATAGAATTTGATAATTGATAATCTACAGTTAATAAAGCTTTTGGATATACTTCTGAAAATGCTTTTGCCATTATATAACTTAATCCTCTTATATAAATTCTAAGCCCATCTTTATCTGATATATCTATAAATTTTATATTAGTGTCTTCTTTTAATATATGATTTAATGATTGTATTTGATTATTGCAAATACATGCAATTACATGCTCATTACATTCTTCTTTAAACACATCAATTACTTTTTGTGGCTCTTGTATCTCTATAGTTTTATCTTTATATGTTATTTTCATAGCATTCTTCCTTTCGTTTTTACTGCATAATATTTTATATTATATTATTATTTAAGTCAAACTATTCTTAAAATCTGGTACATATTCTTCTTCGTGTTCACCTAGATCTTGCATATATCCATTTTCTATCCCAATTTCATATATATAATCTTCTATTTGTTTGTATTCTTCATTATTTATTTTTCTATTAAGCTCTTTTATCTGCTTTGCTTTATATGTTGGAAAATATTGTGCCATAATACTTACATAAACTTCTTTTCCTATATTATCTACAATCCATTTTAATACATTTTTGCTGTTTTCTATCTCGTTTGGCAAAATTAAATGCCTTATTATTAAACCTCTTTTTATTATTCCATTTTCATCTAACTGTGGAGTTCCAACTTGCTTATACATTTCTGTTATTGCTTTTGATGTTACTTCAAAATAATTATTTATATTTGAATATTTTCTGCCTAATTCATTATTAGCATATTTAAAGTCTGGTAAGTATACATCTATATATCCTTCTAACAATTTCAATGTTTCTATGTTCTCATATCCATTTGAATTATATATTATTGGTATTTTTAAACCATTTGATTTTGCTAGTTTGATTGCTTCTATAATATGATAAACATACATTACTGGTGTTACTAAATTTATATTATGTGCGCCCTTTTCTTGCTGTTCTATCATACTTTTTGCTAAAAAATCTATATCTACTTCTTGCCCCATTCCTTCTTGACTTATTTTATAGTTTTGGCAAAATACACAATTAAAATTACAGTTTGAAAAAAATATTGTCCCAGAACCATTTGTACCACTTATACATGGTTCTTCAAACTGATGTAATGATACTAATGATATTTTTAATTTATCTGTAGCTTTACATCTTCCTCCTCTTCCTTCTAATCTATTTATTTTGCACATATGTGGACATAGTTTACATTCTTTTAATTCTTCTAACATTTTTCTACCTTTCTTTTTACGTTTATTAACTATTATACCTTAAATTAACAAAGAAATGAAGAGACTAGATATAAAATATCTTTGCCCCTCCATTTCATTAACATCTTATGCTGTCGCGGAAATTGTTAACATTGCTGGATTAACAGTTCCAGCTCCAGAATAATTCCACTTCGAGTTATAACATTTTCGGAATTCTTCTCCGTACTGCCACACTTGTGAAATTATACTTGCTGCAGCTCCATACATGAAGCCTGTGACACCTTCTACATCAGCTAAATCGGAACATCTGTCCCAGATTTCTGACATTTTCATGCCATATTTCTTGGTCAAATACTCCATGTACTGAACCCATAAAATGGTATAGCGTATGATTGCCCTGCTATAGGGATCATCGCTGTTTAAACGTTTGCATGTTTCCCAGTCATTTATTGCTGTTGCTTTGACAGGGAACTCATCGTTCTTCTGGAATTTTCTCACCTTTTCCAGTACAACCTTATGTCGACATTCCTTTTTCAATGTCTTTGCACGTTTCCTGATGTACTCCGGAGAGTGAATATATTCTTGCCACTCTTTCTCACCGAGTTCACTACATAAATTGCAACATCTTTCATACATCTCCCGGATATGGTTCACATTCCATTCGCGAACCATCATTGAAAACTCGTTGAAACTTATCTCGACACCTTTTATTCCATACATATTATTATACGGACTAAAGCATCTTGATATAGTCTTCACAAAGTCTTTGATATGGTCGCCGGCAATGGGTTCTACCTTTATAAGACCTTCTTTAAGTGATGAAATTATCAGGCATTCATTCCTGTAATTTCTAAACCAAAGGTCCTTACTCCAGCCTGCCACTTCTTCAAATTCAAAACTAGCAGTAGGTGAATCAATAAATTTCCATACTTCAATTGGTTCATCTTTAAGAGCTGCCAATCGTTCGCAAATCTTCATATCTACGGCAACATCATTTACACCTTCTGAAGTTTTTAACGCCTTCATTAAGATGCAGATAATATTTTTCCTGCCTTCTGCTTTTGTCACAGATACCGAAATATTTCGGTAAGCAATTTCGATTTTGTCAACTTTAAAATTGCTCTGCTTTGCAAAGCATCCTGCAACTATCTCTGCGACTCTGTGGAGTGACACAGAATAGTCAAAAGCTAGACACGCCACACCGTTTTCATAGGTTGTAAGTTTGACATCAGTTTCATATTTGACATTCTCGAACGTCCGAGCATGGAATACAAATCCTCCATCTGATGCATTGCCTACATAGATCAACTTTGTTACTTCTTTCCGTTCCTTTCTCATAATGTTTACCCCTTTCAATGTTATTTAAATGATGACGTGTAATCAAAATACCTTTTACACTAAAAACATCACTTGTATTTATTATACTACTTTTATTTACATAAATCAATTTTGATAAAGTTACACTTTATCTATACATTAAAACTCTACAATAAATCTATTCATATTTTCACCTAAATTTATTGTACTTTTATTTTTGATTTCATTTTTTGGAATTACATACATCTTTAAATCTGCATTTAGTATAAATAGATAATCTATATTAGTATTTATTAACGTTTTATATTCTTTTCCTTTTGTTCCTCCACAGCTTTTTAACGAAACTTGATATATGTTATTTTTAGTTTTACACCCTGTAGCCTTTACCTGTACTTTATCTAGCTTTCCGTCCTTTTCTATAACTAAATCATAATCTTGTGTATCATTTAAAGGAATAGATACTACATATCCGTTAGTTGAAAAATATGCTATTGCCATCCCCAGTCCTGAATTTCCCTTTTCTTTATTAGAAAAAAATTTCATAGCGCTCCTTCGAACTTTTGTTTGTTTTTAACTTTAAAAATAAAATACAAGTTTAGCTTGTACTTTATTGGTGGGCAGGGATGGATTCGAACCATCGTACTCAAATGAGAACAGATTTCTTACTACTATAGTTTTCACTACCATATACATGTTTGTAGTCTGGACTTTCTCTTTATCTTAAAATTAAGATACCAGGTATAAAGTCTCTACACTCGGAAATTTCTTTCCTAGCTCGGGATTGTCATCAGCCTTACTGTTAAGAGTTCCCCGAATTAGCCCGGTGTTCATCATATAATCACTTATATGAGCTGCAAGTTTAGGTTTTTGATAAACCAAAGACCACAGTCTGCCGCCTTTAGCCACTCGGCCACCTACCCATATTATTAAATTAAAAAATGGTGCTCCCTCAAGGATTTGAACCTTGGACCCACCGGTTATGAGCCGGTTGCTCTGACCAACTGAGCTAAGGGAGCCTGTCAACGAAATTTAGTATACTATTTTTAATATAATATGTCAATACTTTTTTACTATTTTTTTATTTTTTTAGAAAAAATTTATATTCATTTAAAAATACTATATTACCAGTTTTAGGTAATATAGTATTTTTTGGTATATACTGTTGTAGATTTTACTACAATTTTAATTTTCTGTTTTTCCTTCTGGAAGTGCTGGAACTTCAAGAACTACTCTTATACTCATAATATATTTAATTGTTCTTACAAATTTGCTGTTTTTAAATCTTTGCCATAAGCTTGGTTTAGCTTCAAATGTTTCTGCTGCATATTGTTCTTGTTGTGGTTTTTCTACTTTTTGAATTGTTTCTACTTTTGGTTGTTGTTTTACTTTTTCTACATTTGAAGGTTCAGCAATTGCAGCAACATTAACTTTCTTTTCTTTCTTAGCTTTAACTTTCTTAACTTTTTGAACTGGTTCCATAACAGGTTCTACTTGTTCTTCTATCACATCTTCTACTGGTGCTGGTATTTCTTTTAATGCATCTGCTATTTCAAGTCCAATATAACTTAATGCTTTTGATCTGTCTTCTATTCTTTCCATATCTATTTCAATATGTAAGTTTGATTCCAAATTAGATATTCTTGCTTTTAAAAGTTTTAAAGCATCTTTATAATGATCTGTTTCTTTGCTTCTGCTTCTTCCGATAATTAATAAAGTATTTATTATATCTTCATCAAAATCATCTTGAGCTTCTTTAACTGCTTCTTTCCAATTTTTTTCTTTTGTTTCAACTTTCTTTAGAAGTTCTTTTAATTTTCCTCCTAAACTTATATTTAATTCTCTTTGTCTAATTAAATTTTCTATTTGTTTAGTATTATCTTCAAATTGGCTTGTAGCAAATTCAACTAAATCAAAAGCCGCATTATAAACACTTGCAGGGAAATTTTGTTTCTTTGGATACTCTACCAAATATGTTTTTATAGCTTCTACTAAATCCTTAAAATAAGTATCATCATCTAATTGGATGATTTGTTTCTTACTCTTAGGATTAATCATTTTATGCACTTTTTCTATATTTGATAATATCTTCTCCTCAGTTATTACCATTCTAACATTTACTATGCCAGATCTAGACATGTAAATTCCCTCCTTCATCATACGTAAATTCCAAAAACTAAGTTTATTATACATCTTTCTTCATAATTCTACAATAATATTACCTTTAATTATTTATTTCATTTTTGTAATATATTTGTAATATTTTCGTAACATTACTTCATTATTCCTGATATTGCTATCTTTTCTATTTCCTTATACATTGATTGAATATCTAAATTCTTTTCTGTTTTTAGTTTATATATTAAACATGAACTTGTAAGACTAAATATTTCGGAAGCAATAACTTCTGGATCTCTATCTATAATTTCTCCTTTTTCTATTCCTTCCCTAACAATTTTTTCTACTATATTTAAATATTCAAATACATATTGTCTACTTCTTTTATTTCTTTCTTCTTTTCCCCACATTTGGCTAAGAATTATTGTAATTAAACTCTCATACTTTACTATTACTTTGATTTGAATTAAAATAATAGCTCTTATTTTATCTATATAGCTTGATACTTTATCTGTTTTTATTTGGATACTATTTTTTAAGAGTTTCATACCCTCTTCTACTAAAAAGTTAAATATTTCTTCTTTACTAGAAAAATGATAATACAAAGTACCTTTTGCTACACCTACTGTAGCAGTAATTTCCTCTATACTTGTAGCCTCATACCCTTTATCTGCAAATAATTGCATAGCTGTCTCAAATATTTTTCTTTTTGTCTTATTCATTAACATATCTCCTATTTCTTTTAAATTTTAAAATAAAGAAATTTCTAATTTTAGTCCATCTACTTACTTTAACAACTAAATAAAATTTATTTGGATCTTTTCCTTCCATTGCTTTCTCCTTTGTATAACTTCTTTTTTAGTTTACTATAATTCTTCTTTTTTATCAATAGACTTCTTCCAATTTTCCAATTAAATCTATACCTTCTTCGCCTATAATTTTAGCTGTAACTATCTTATTTTGCAAATTTTCTGCATTTTCTTTAATTTTTACCATTATATAGTTTGTAGTATGTCCTTTATAATAACCATCTTCAAGTTCTTCTATTAACACTTTTAAATTAGTATTTATATATTTTTTATTTTGCTCTTTTTCATTTTTATCAGATAATTCTATTAATTTTCTACTTCTTTCTTCTTTTATATTACCATCCACTTGATTAGGCATTTTTTCAGCTTTTGTTCCATGCCTTGGTGAATATTTAAATACATGCATTTTATAAAAATCAATATTTTTTAAGAACTCATAAGTAGTATTAAATTCTTCATCAGTTTCCCCAGGGAATCCGACAATTATATCTGTAGTTAAAGCAACATTTGGATATGCTTTTCTTAATAATTCAGTTGCTTTTTTAAATTCTGAAGTCGTATAATGTCTATTCATTCTTTTTAAAGTTTCATCACAGCCACTTTGTAATGACAAATGAAAATGATCACAAATCTTATTTAATTTGCTTAATCTATTAACAAAGTCTTCTGTAATTAATGTTGGCTCTAATGAGCTTAAACGAATTCTTTCAATTCCATCTATCTTATTAATTTCTTCTAATAAATCTATTAATCCAATATCTTCTTTTAAATCTTTTCCATATGATGCAACATGAATTCCCGTAACTACAATTTCCTTAATTCCTTTTTTAGCTAAGTCTGTAACCTCTTCTTTTACATTCTCAATCTTTCTGCTACGTATACGTCCCCTTGCATATGGAATTATGCAATATGTACAAAATTGATTACATCCATCCTGAACTTTTATTGCAACCCTATTTTTATCTGTATAATTTACACTACCGAAATCTACAAATTCTTTTTGATGCATTACATCTGATACATGTTCTTGTGGCTGTTTATTAGCTAATGCCTCTTCTACATACTTAACTATTTCTGTTTTTTCGCTTATACCTAATATTAAATCTATATCTTTTATTTCTTCTAATTTATCTGCTGCTACTTGTGCATAACAACCTACTGCTACTACAATTGCATCTGGATTTAATTGCTTTGTTCTTCTAATCATTTGTCTTGATTTTTTATCTGAAATACTAGTTACTGTACATGTATTTATTACATAAATATCTGCTTTTTCTGAAAAATCAACCAATTTATACCCTTTTTCTAAAAAAGCTTGAATCATTCCATTTGTTTCATATTGATTTACTTTACAACCTAATGTATAAAACGCTACCTTCATTTTTCTTCCTCTCTCTTACATTTAATCGCTATTATATCAGCAAAATCCATTTTTTTCAACATTTAATTAACTAATGGTATGCCGTTTTCAGCATACCATCTTCATTTTAAATTTACATATTCATCAAAAAAATTTGTTTAGGTTTTATATCACATTGTTTAAATAGTTTTTCTCTTATGTTTTCATATTCAGGACTTCTTAAGTCCTTATATGCTTTAGTCCTTTTACTATTCCAGTAAGGGTTATTTGAATTTTCTTTTATACATTTTTCCAGTAATTCTTTTGTTATATTTAGTTCATATCCTATACTTCCAAAGTTAAATCCATCTGCTATTAATAAATATTTTCTACTATCTAATTTTTTATGTACTTTTGGTCCAATCTGTAAATAAATTGACTTTTCATTAATTCCACTTATACCTTTACCATACATTATTGGATAATCTTTTTCATGCTCTTCTAATGGTTCATTTCCTATAATCTCACATTCTCCATAATAAAAAATATCTCTTAATATATATTGTGAAGGTATTGTCTTTAACTTTTTAAGTTCTTTTATTTCTATATTCTTGTTATCCGTAATTATATGATATATATTTACTAATAAAGGATATCCCATAAGAATATTCCAAAATGGCTTTCCGCTTTTTTTATATTTATCAACATCCCAAATAATTCTTCCATACCCATAGTTCTTTCTGTCAAATTTAAATCTGAAGAAATCACCTTCTTTATAATTTACTTTTACTCTTTTTTCCATAGCAAATCTTTTTATGTCAGACAAATCCTCTTCTGTAGTCTCTGTAATCCACTTATTAAGCCATATTCTTAATCCTGAAAAATTCTTTATTTTCACTTCTTGTCTATATGTAGAATAATACATTTTCTGTGTAGTATAATTTCCTATTAAAACATTTTCATTGCATAAAGCAAAATATATACCTATTCTATCTTTATTTTCCATTAATGATGGCGTGATTTTTTTTTGCTTTCCTCTATCAGTTTTTGGTAATAATATTGTTCTATTTTCAATTGTTTCATAATCCATTTTTGCCTCTAAATAATAATCATCATTAGATATATAAATATACTTTTTTATAGTATTGCCTTCAAAATATAAATATATTGTATCTGATAATTTTACTCTTTCCCAATTATCTTGTACTGGCTCTATGCCCAAATATTTTCTATCTTCATTGGTTAATTCGAATTTTAAATTGTCCATTTTTTCCCCTTTTACTTACTATTATTTTTCTTATTATAACTTTAATATATTTTTTAGGCAAGAAAATAGGGATTTAAAGAACGTCCCCAAATCCCTATCTTCCATTTCTATTTTCTCAATATTCTTAAAGCATTTAATACTGTAAGTAATGTAACTCCTGTATCTGCTAATACTGCAAGCCATATTGGTGCTGTTCCAAATAAGCCTACAATTAATACAACAAGTTTTGCAAGTAATGAAAATGTTATATTAAATTTTACTATCCTCATTGTTTTTTTAGCAACTCTAATTATAGTTGGTAAGGTTGAAATGTCGTTAGAAATTAAAATTCCATCTGCTGTATTGTTTGCAATTTCTGATCCTGTTCCCATGCTCATTCCAAAGTCTGCTGTTGCAATTACCGGGCTGTCATTAATTCCATCACCTAAAAATGTTACTTTATTATTATCTGCTTGTAATTCTTTTACTTTATTTAATTTTTCTTGTGGTAATAATTCTGCATATACTTTTGATATTTTTAATTTATCTGCAATATTCTTAGCAGCCTTTTTATTGTCACCTGTTAATATTGCAACATCTTTTACTCCTGCCTCTTTTAAATTATCTAATATATTTTCTACATTTTCTCTTAACTCTTCTTTTAATGTTATATATCCTACAATTTGTTTATCTACTGCAAGTGTAATAGTATTATCAACATATTCTGCTGTATCTACATCATATTTTTCCATTAGTTTTTTATTTCCGAATAAAATTTCTTTTCCATTAATAATTCCATATAAACCATGTCCAGAATATTCTATATAATCTTTTACTTCTAATTTTTCTATGTCTTTTTTATAACTTGCAACTGCTGTTGCAATAGGATGATTAGATAAACTTTCTATACTATAAATATATTCTAACATTTCATTTTCTGGAATTTTTGTTGCTTCTAATTTATCTATAACCATTTTTCCTGTAGTTAATGTTCCTGTTTTGTCAAACGCAATTATATCTGTTTTTGATAAATTTTCTATATGTTTTGTTCCTTTTATAATCATTCCTTTTTTAGAAATCGCACCTATACAAGAGAAGAATGATAATGGTATAGAAATTACTAAACTACATGGACAAGATGCCACTAAGAAGAACAAAGCTATATCTATCCACTTATCCATATCTGCACCTAATATTAATGGAATTATTACTAATAAAATTGCAACTACTATTACAATAGGTGTATATATCTTAGAAAATTTAGTAATAAATTTTTCTGTCTTTCCTTTATTATTTGTTGCTTCATATACTAAATCAATTATTTGTGAAGCCATAGAATCTTTATATTCTTTTTCTGCTTTAATATAAATTGCACTATTTAAATTTATACTTCCAGAAATAACTTCATTATTTTTTTCTACTTTAACAGGTTTGCTCTCGCCTGTAATCGGTGATGTATCTATTTGAGATGTCCCAGATGTAACTATTCCATCAACAGGAATCTTTTCACCAGGTTTTACAAGTAATATGTCACCTATTTTTACATCCTCTACTTTAACAACATTTACATTATCTCCATCA
This sequence comes from uncultured Clostridium sp., assembly GCA_900553015.1. Classification (GTDB taxonomy): domain Bacteria; phylum Bacillota; class Clostridia; order TANB77; family CAG-508; genus Merdicola. The sequence goes on from USBY01000005.1 coordinate 41,471, forward strand.
ACTAAATTTGCATTATTTACTTTAATTTTAGTAATGTCTTCTATATTCTTATTAGATTTTTCTTCTGCAAATTCTTCTAGAAATTCACCTAATTTAAATAATAAAACAACCAAACAACTCTCTGGATATTCACCTTTTATAAATGCTCCAATTATAGCTATTGTCATTAATGTACTTTCTTCGAAATTAAACTTAAATAAGTTTTTTATTCCTTCTATTAATAAATCATATCCTGCAAGTAATACAGCTATTAAATATATCCAAATTTTATATTCTGCTAAAGCCGGAATAAATCCAATTCCAAATAAAACTAATGAAAGTATATAAAAAACTATTTTGCTTTTATTTTTTTCTTTTACTTCACATTCTTCATGATTATGACTACAACATGCCATGCTTTTCTTCCTCCTCTAAAATATGATCTAATGCCATTTGTATAATAAGTTCTACGTGTTCATCATCTAAGCTGTAAAAGATTTGTTTTCCTTCTCTTCTAAATTTTACTAATTTACTATTTCTTAAAAGCTGTAATTGATGAGAAACTTGTGATTGATTTAAGCCTAGTAATTCACATAGATCACAAACACATAATTCTTCTTTTAATAAGCTACAAATTATTTTTAATCTAGTTTCATCTGAAAATAGTTTAAACATATTAGATAATTTTTGATATTCATCAGCTTTTGGTTCAAGTGATTTAACATTGTTTATTTTATTTAAATGTGGACAGTTTTCTGCACACACTAATTTTTCTTCTTCCATATTTACCTCCTCTTATATCATATGAGCAGATATTCATATGATTACTTATTCATATGATAAAACAAAAAAAATAATCTGTCAAGATATATTAAATTATTTTTTATTAATATTAAAAAGGTCTCCCTTCCTCCTTAGAGGAAAAGAAACCTTTTTATAGGTTTTAACCTATTAGCATTTTGGCAGGATTAGCGACTCCGTCGCCATTATAGCCTCCATGATTTTTGTTGTACCAGAGGCGGAGATTATCTCCGTGTTTCCAACACTGAGAAAGCAGATTCACCAAGCAGCTTTCTGCATACCCTGTCAATCCACTATCAGGATCACAGATGTCAAGGGCCTCACCAGCAATTTCCTCCAACTCGAAGCCTTTCTCCATTAGCAATTCCATGGCTTTCGCCCATTTTGTTGCAGTACTTATGATAGCCTTTCCATAGGGCGAATCAGCATTCTCGTTGTTCCATTCTTTCCATCGCTCTTCATCTTTGAGCTTGATTTTTATTTTTTTCATTTTATCAAGCTTTTTTATTATTTTCTTGGCCCGTTTTTTTCTGCCTTCCATGTACTCCATGTACTCAATACATGTTGTAAATTCTAATTTCATTCCTCGCATGATGTATCCTCCTTATTTCAACGGTTTAATAATATTATTATATCACTAATTAACATAAAAATCAAATTATGTTCCTGCATACTACAAATAACTAACACTTTGAATCATAAATATAGCAATTTATTTCTTAATTCAAAAAAATAAAGACGAAACATAAAATTTCGCCCTTATTTTAATTATTCTTCATCTTTTTTTGTTTCTTCAGAAGCTTCTTCTTTTACTTCTTCTTTAGCTGGCTCTTCAGCTTTAACTTCTTCTACAGGTGTAGCTTCTGTTTCAACTGTTTTAGCTTCTTCTACTGGAGCTTCAACTTTTTCTTCAACTACTGGTTCTTCTTCTATAGTTGCTTTTACTGTAATTTCTTTATCTTCAATTCTTGCACCAATTTGTTCTTTAGTCTTAGCAGCTTTACCAACTCTGTCTCTTAAGTAGTATAATTTAGCTCTTCTTGCTTTACCTACTCTTACTAATTCTACTTTTTCTACTAATGGTGAATGAATTAAGAATGTTTTTTCTACACCAACACCAGAAGCTATTCTTCTAACTGTGAATGTAGCATTTAGTCCTCCACCTTGTTTTTTAATAATAATTCCTTCAAATACTTGGATTCTTTCTCTATTTCCTTCTTTTATTCTTTGGTGAACTCTTACAGTATTTCCAACCTTAAGAACTGGTATCTTCTCTTTTAGATGCTCATGCTCTATTGATTTAATGATATCCATTATTTACTTCCTCCTTCTTTTAAATTTTTATATTCACTTAACATTTTTTGTTCTTTATCAGATAATTCAATTTCTTTTAATAAATCTGGTCTTTTTAAATATGTATTTATTATTGATTGGTTTCTTCGCCATTCTTTAATATTTTCGTGATGCCCAGAAAGCAATACTTCTGGAACTCTTTTACCTAAAAATATTTCTGGCCTAGTATACTGTGGATATTCTAGCAAGCCATTTGTAAAAGATTCTTCTTGAATAGAGTCCTCTTTTAAAACTCCTTCTACATATCTACTAACACTATCTATCAAAACCATTGCTGGTAGTTCCCCACCAGTTAATACATAATCACCTATCGAAATTTCCTCATCTACGATTTCATCAATTACTCTTTGGTCAATACCTTCATAATGTCCACAAAGTAATATGATATTTTCTTCTTTAGCTAGATCTTGTACCATTTGTTGATTTAAAGTTTTTCCCTGTGGTGACATATATATAACTTTAGCATTTGGTTCTTTAACAGAACAATATGCATCATATACAACTGTTGGTTCCATAACCATTCCGGCACCACCACCATAAGGAGTATCATCTACTTTTTTATGCTTATTTTTAGAAAAATCTCTAATATTTATTAAATTAATATCTATTAGTCCTTTTTCTTTTCCCCTTCCAATAATACTTTCATCTAATGCTGAAAACATTTCTGGAAAAAGAGTTAAAACATTAAATTTCATTCTTCCTCCTATATTAAACCTGGAATAAGATTAATTATCATTTTCTTATTTTTTAAATCAACTTCTTTTACAACATCTGCTATAGCAGGAATTAATATTTGTTTTCCGAGATTGTCTTTTACTACATATACATCATTACTACCAGTTGGAAATACATCTTCTATTTTGCCTAAATATTCATTTTTATCCGAATAAACATCAAGACCTATTAAATCTACAATATAATATGTATCTTCTCCTAAGTCTTCTTGACTTTCTTTTTCTGTTTTCAAATAAAAATTTCTATATTTTTCTGCTTCTTCTATAGAATCAATTCCTTCAAGTTTTAGTAAGACTTGATTTTTATTATATCTTACCTGTTCTATTTTAACTTTTTTAAGTTCATTTTTTAATTGTATATATACATACTTTAAATCTTCAAATTTGCTAATATCATCAGTAAAAGGATTTACTTTTACAACACCTTTTAACCCATTCGTATTAACAATTTGTCCAATCTCTATATATTCCATATTAACCCCTTTTAGTTAATGAATTCAATTGTAACTTTTTTGTTTTCTTTTGATGCTACAGATTTCATTATAGCTCTTACTGCTCTTGCTACTCTACCTTGTTTTCCTATAACTTTACCCATATCATCTTCAGCAACTTTTACTTCGTATACAACTGATTTTTCACCATTTAATTCTTTTATAGATACTGCATCTGCATTATCTACTAAATTTTTTATCATTACTTCTAAAACTTCTTTCATTTGTTTATCCTCCTGTCATTAATCCTTGTTTGCTAAGTCTATTAATTTTTTAACTGTATCTGTAGGTTTTGCTCCGTTTTTGATCCATGTTGCAACAGCTTCTTTATCTAAAACTATTGTTGATGGTTTTGTCATTGGGTCATATGTTCCTACTTTAGCTATAACTTTTCCATCTCTTGGACTTCTAGAGTCTGCTACTACTATATGATAAAAAGGTGCTTTTTTCTTTCCTTCTCTTTGTAGTCTTATTTTTACCATTTATTTCACCTCCTAAAAATCTAAGTAATCTATTATTAATTGTTATTAATAATCTACATTTTAAAATCTTTTAAGTCATTCATATTTAAGTTTTTCATCATATTCCTCATTCCTTTACCAGACTTGATCTTTTTCATCATTTTTTGTGTTGTTTCGAATGAAGTCATGAATCTGTTAATTTCTTGTACTGATGTTCCACTACCATTTGCAATTCTTTTTCTTCTACTTGCATTTAACAATTTTGGATTTCTTCTTTCTCCATTTGTCATTGAACAAATAATAGCTTCTATTCTATCAAATTCTTTATCATCTACTTTAATATTTTTAAGTTGACTCATTCCTGGAAGCATTTTTAATAAAGATGAGAAAGAACCCATTTTCTTTACTTGTCTTAATTGTGCTAAATAATCATTTAAATCGAAGCTTTGTTTTCTTAATTGGTCTTCCATTTTCTTAGCTTCTTCTTCATCGAATGATTCTTCAGCTTTTTCTATTATAGAAAGTACATCTCCCATTCCTAAAATTCTTGATGCCATTCTGTCTGGATGGAATGGTTCTATGTCACTTAATTTTTCTCCTGTTGCTATATATTTTATTGGTTTGCCTGTTACTTTTTTTACTGATAATGCTGCACCACCACGTGTATCACCATCTAACTTAGTTAAGATTATTCCATCTATTCCTACTTTTTCGTTAAATGTTGTTGCCACATTTACAGCATCTTGACCTGTCATACTATCTACTACTAATAAGATTTCTTGTGGTCTTACATTTTGTTTTATATTTTGTAATTCTTGCATTAAGTCTTCATCTATTTGAAGTCTACCTGCAGTATCTAGTATTATTACATCATTTAATTTCTTTATTGCTTCATCTATTGATCTTTTAGCTATATTTACTACATTTTTAGAATTTTCATCACTAAATACTGGAATGTTTAATTGTTTACCAACAACTTGAAGTTGTTTTATAGCTGCTGGTCTGTAAACATCACATGCAACTAATAGTGGTTTTTTACCTTGTTTTCTTAATACATTTGCAAGCTTACCTGCTGTTGTTGTTTTACCAGAACCTTGCAAACCTATTAACATTATTACTGTTGGAGCATTTGGTAAAAATGTAATTTTACTTTCTGTTCCTCCTAATAATTCTACAAGTTCATCTTTAACTATTTTTATTACTTGTTGTCCAGGTGTTAAAGATTTTAAAACATCTTGACCTAAAGCTTTGTCTTGGATTACAGTTATAAATTCTTTTACTATTTTATAGTTAACGTCTGCCTCAAGTAATGCAAGTTTAACTTCTCTTAGCATATCTTTTAAGTCAGCCTCTGTAACCCTTACTTTCCCTTTGAATTTATTTGTTATACTTTGTAATTTAGAAGATAATCCTTCAAAAGCCATTATTTTCTCCTTACTTTAAATTAATTTTTTTAAATCTTTTTTTATTGATTCTAGTGTTTTCTTATCTTGTATATTTAAGCTATCTAATTTAGAAATAATACCATTTACTAGCTCTTCTTGTTTTTGCATTTTCTTCATAAGACCTAATTTATTTTCTAAATCATATAATTTTGTTTCTCCACTTTTTATATTATCTCTTACTGCTTGCCTTGTAATATTATAGTTTTCTGCAATTTCTGATAAAGAAAAATCATTGTTATAATATTCATCTAATATCTCGAATTGTTTTTCTGTTAAAGTATTTTTATAAATTTGAGATAATATACTTATTTCTATGTTTTTTTCCATCATTACACCTTCTCTTTTTGTAATGCTATTATACTTTACACTATTTTAGTGTAAATGTCAAGAGCTTTACAGTAAAAAATCGGGATTTTTTAGAGGTAGTGGGATTGGGGAACGTTCTTTTTTTTCCTTTTAGGGATTGGGGGACGTTCCTAAAATCCCTCCAAAAAATGGAGGGATTTTTACATTTATAATTTTACTTACTCTACGTAATATTTCCTTGTTCTTTTATTTTTTGTGGTCTTAATTCTTGTCTTGCCTCTTCTAAATCTTCTATATTATCTACAACTGCTTTCTTCATTCTGTCTTCAATCTTTTTTCTTTTTGTCTTTCCCATAATTCCTAAATCTCTTAACCTTTGTATCCTTTGTCTATATTCTTCTGGAACTTCTGCTATATCACAACCAGCAAACTCATCTAACACTTTTCTTTCTGGTGCATTACGCCATCTAGCAGATAAATGAACTTCTGCTAATTGTTCTGGAGTTAATTCATCTACTTTTAAGTTCCTTCCTTCGCCACGTTTTCTAAAGCCTGGTGATGGGGCTTTCCCATGTTCTTCTATAAATTCTATATATTCCTCATAAGTCGTTTTCTGCTCTATACCCAAACCGAAACTTCTTAATTTTGCTATTTTCTCTCTGTCTTCTTCTGGTATGTCATCTAACTCTACCCCAGTATATTTATCCAATTTTTCTTTTTCTTTTGAATGTTTCCATCTGCCATATAAGTTAACTTCTTCTTTTTGTTCAGGTGTTAGTTCATCCATTAATAATCTTCTAGAATCTTTTCCAAAATTACCAATAGGAGTTCTACCGTTTTCCTCTAAAAACTCTACAAATTCTTCATATGTATCATGTTTAATTTTTTTCTTTAAGCCCAAGCCAAAACTTCTTAATGTAGCTACTTGCTCCCTGTATTGTTCTGGTACTTCTTGAATATCTCTTTCTGCATATTCGTCTAATATTTTCTTTTCTGTAGAATATGCCCATCTTTTAGCTAATCTTTTTTCATATTGTTCCTCTTCGCTTAGATCCTTCATTAAAATTGTTTTACCTTTTCCAGAAAAATTTTGCTTAGGCTCTCTTCCATTTTGCTCTAAATACTCCACAACCTCTTCATATGTTGTTTTTTCTTCCAATCCAAGTTCTCTTAGTTTTTTTATTTTATATCTATATTCTTTTGGAACTTCTTCTATCGCTTTTCCTTTACATTTTTTTAGCATTTTTCTTTCCTCAGATATTCTCCATCTATGGTATAAATGCATTTCATCCTTTTCTTCATCTGTAAGCTCATCAGCTTTTAATCTTTTACCATCTTTTGAAAAATGTCCATGTGGCCTTCTTTTATTTTTTTCATAAAATTCTATGTACTCTGAAAATGTATCGTGTATTGTACGAGTTTTTAATTGTTCATCAATCTCTCTTAATAAATCTAGAAGTTCCAATTCTTCTGATTGCAACTTAAAAAAATTATAATAACTATTATCTGTTTTATCTTTTCCTTTTCCCATTGCATGTTCTATTTCCATAAAAGTATCTATTTGTCTTATCCAGTTGTTTACAGCATCAATTATAACCCTATCTTTTTTTGCATCGATACTCATTATTCTGCCTGTTTCTTGGCTAAATACTATCCAAGATTCGGTCGGCTTAAACATTACTATTCCATCTAGACCAGCTATATGCTTGCCCTCATCTAACATATCTACACAAAACATTAATTGTAGTGTTCCATCTTCTTCTGCTTCTTCAAAATTTTCTAATGTTTCTCTATTAGAAAAAGGGGTTTTTCCAAAAGTATCATTTTTTTCATCTCTACTTAATACATAATATATAGATATATTTTCATTTACTTTTCCAAATATTTCTTTTGCTCTTTTCATCTTCTCTTGCATATCATATCTATTAGCACAAAAAACAATATATTTTCCATTCTTATTTATCATTGCTTTTGCCATAATATCTGGCATATCTGGTTCATTACTTACTAAACTTTCCAATTTTTGATATATGTCCATTATTTTTTCTTTTCGGGTTAAATTTTCTATTTTATCAATTTCTGTTTTATATCTTATTAATTCTTTTCTTAACGCAGATAACATTCTTACATATCTTGCTCCTTGTAACACGACTTCGCCTTCCTTAGAACCGTCCAGTGCTTCTGTCATTGACATTTCATAGATTATACTATCTGCAAATTTTTCATAAAGCATATTTCTACCATCTGTTCTTTTAGGAGTCGCTGTTATGCCTATATATTTTGCATTTGGATGATTTTTCATAAAAATATCTAGTTCTGGTTCCCAAGTCGCAGCCCCAATCCTATGTGCTTCATCACAAATAACTACATCTGCTTTAAAGTCTTTCATTTCATTTATTTTACTTAAAGCTTGATATGTAGCTAACCTTATTTTCTTTGTTTTTAATAGAGAACTCCATTCTGTCATATATTTTTCTATATATTTTTTATACTGACTTTTTATTATTAAACTAGGAACAATTATTAATGCATATTTTTCGCCATTACTTAAATTTTCACATTCTTCTACATACTCTAATGCAGGAAAAGTTTTTCCTCCACCAGTAGGATATACATATGCTACTCTATTATGGTATTTTAATCTTTTTCTTAATAATACAGCTGTTTTTTGCTGATGTTTATATTTTAATATTATAGGCATTTTTTTCTCCTTATTTAAAACATTTTTTTATCCAGCTAAAAATTTTTTCATACCATTTTTTCTTTTTTATTATTGTAATACTCTGTTTAGTCGTACTTGTGTTAACTTTCTTAAATGGATTAATTACATTTTTATTTATTTCTTGTATTTTTTTATCTTTTATTCTTTTTTCTGTATCTTTTATAAGTTTTCTTTCTTCTTCTGTAGCTATATAATCTGCATAAAGAACAGCCAAAAGCTTTTCCGTATCTGGTAATAATTCATCATATTCAATATCTTTAAATGATACTATATATTCTTTATCCATTTTATTTTGAATATTTGTTATTATATCATCTGGAATTTTATTTTTCATTTTTTCTGGCATACTATTTATTATATAATTTGCTTCAGAATACGCTCTTCTATCCATTTTTACCTCGATTATTTTATTTGGTTACTATTATATACTAAAATATTTTTTATAACAATCAGATTTTTTAAGTTACCATCAAAATCTTTTAATTGATTTGGTGAGATATAATTGTCAACGCCAATATGGGGATTCTAAAATTTCTACCCCCACAAAAAATCGGGATTTAAGGAACGTCCCCAAAATCCCTAAATCCCGAAATGGAAAAAAAAGAACGTCCCAAATCCAGAAACGTCCCCATTTTTCCAAGGAAACTTCGAAAAATCCCTAGAATAAATTTCTTATCAATAAACTTTCTTTGTCTTTTATATGATTTATGACATACACACAGTCATCAAGTTGTGGAACAGCTTGATTATATTCCCCTACATCTATATTTCCTTTAATTAACGTTAATTGTCTTGCTACTTTTTCTAATTCATTATGTTCTATATAACAAGATAAAAGATTTAATTTTTCATTCCATTCTTGTTCTACTTTTTTTATTTCGTCATTTATTTTATTTACATCTTTATTTTCTTTTAGCATTTCATTTCTTAAATTTCCTAAACTATCATTTATACTAAAAAAAACTTTTTTAGTATAATTATTACTAAGTAAATCCATACTAAATATTAAAATAACTACTAAAATGCACACAATAATCTCTTTATACATTTTTGTTTTTCCTTTCTTTTGCTTGGCAGAAAAATTGTCCTTCTCCATCTATTGTTACTACCAAAGCATCTTTAGGTTTTATTTTGAATTTAGCAACTTGTTTTTCTAACCATTTTTCATCTTTTCCTAATTTTCTTAAATTTTCTTTCATAATTACACCGTCTATAACTAAATCATAAGAAATTCCTTCATATTCTGGTTCCAAATTAAAGTCTTTTACTACCACATTTCTCTTTTCTGGTTTTGGAATAACTGTTATTTGTCCGCTCGTTTCTAATATTGCATACTCTACATCTCCAATATTAAAAATATTGTTTGAACGTAATCTTTCTTCTAATTCATTTATAGTAAATCTTTCTTTTTTTAATATTTTTTCATCAATTCTTCCTCTGTAAATTAGGATAGATGGTTTACCACATATTATTTCTCTGAATTTTAAACTTTTCATATTAAGAACTGAAATTAACAAATGCATAACAAGTAAACCTAAAATAGGAATTAATCCATTTAGTATAGGTGTTCCAACATCTGACATAGGAATAGAAGCTAAATCTGCAATCATTATAGAAATAGCAAGTTCAAAAGGTTGTAGTTGTCCTATTTCTCGTTTTCCCATTAATCTCATAACTAACAAAACAAATATGTATATAATTATGGCTCTAAAAAAATTTGATAACATAATATCACCTACTTAATTTTTTCAATTTTATTATGTCATTTTTTATTTTTTTTATACATTTTGAATAATTATTTAACTTGTGTAAATAATACTATTATGAAACCATTTTAAGGAGGTTTTATATTATGGCTGATAGTCAAATGAATGTAAAAGGAAATTCAACTACAAGTACCATGGGGCAAATACTATGGAGATTAGTAACATCTGCTGTAGTTCTAGCTATAACTGCATTTTTCACTCCTGGTTTCTCAATTAATAATCTTTGGACATTAGCTATTGCTGCTATAGTTCTTTCTATTATGGACTATATAATTACTAAATTTACTGGTTTACATGCTAGTAGCTTTGGTAGAGGTATTGTCGGTTTCGCACTTGCAGTCGCTACATTATATGCTACACAATTTTTCGTTGCAGGTTATACAATATCTTGGATGGCAGCAATAATTGGTGCCTTAATTTATGGAGTTGTAGATTATTTTATTCCAGGTACTCAAAGTGTATAATTCTAGGATAATTTAATTTTGTATATATTCTGGCAATTATATATTCATAGCAAAAAAGAGCAAGGATACTTCCTTGCTCTTTTTGCATATTAATCTATTTTTTCTACTATCTCGTTTTTGTTTTTGTATATAGAATGTTCTGGAACCACTCCTCTTACTGATGAAAGTGGATATATATTAGTATGTTTTCCTATTACAGTTCCAGGGTTTAATACAGAACCACATCCAACTTCTACTTCATCACCTAACATTGCACCGAATTTTTTTAATCCAGTTTCTATTTGCTCTTTGCCATTTTTTACAATTACTAGTTTTTTATCTGATTTAACATTAGAAGTAATTGAACCTGCTCCCATATGTGATTTATATCCTAATATTGAATCACCTACATAGTTATAATGTGGAACTTGTACTTTATTAAATAATATAACATTTTTTAATTCTGTCGAATTTCCAACTACTGCACCTTCACCAACAATTGCTTTTCCTCTAATAAATGCACAATGTCTAATTTCTGCATTCTTACCAATTATTGCTGGACCTGCAATATATGCTGTTGGAGCTACTTTAGCACTTTTAGCAATCCATATATTTTCCCCTTTTTCCTCATATTCTGTTGGATTCAAAGTTTTTCCTAATTTAATAATACATTCTTCTATTTTAGTTAAAACTTCCCAAGGATATGTAACTCCATCAAAAATATCTTTAGCAATAGTTTCATCTAAATTATATAAATTTTTTATTTTACACTCTTCCATTTTGTTTCCTCCAATAATCATTATATAACTTGCTTGCTGTTGCTGGACTATCTACACCTTCTTTATTTTTTACTGGTGCAAAATCCTCTTCTCTTTTTCCTCTTACAATAGAAATTTGATTAAAAAATTCAAATGAGTCAAATATAAAATATTCAAATTTATAAGCATTTGGTTCTTCTGGTTCAATCATTTTACCATTTTCATCCATATAGCTATATTTTTTATGTGCTTTATGATATTGCAAATTTCGTAAGCTAATTTTTTCTAAGGCTTTTAAACTAAATAAATTACACATTACATGTGATTCGCCAAATAGAATTTCACCATTTTCGTCTTTTGCCTCTATCATATCTTCTGGAAGTTCAGAATATTCTATAACTTTAACTTTTCCATCTTGAATACATAAAGACCCTATTCTTTCTCTTGGAGTATTTTTAAATATAGATCTTGTTGCAATTTCTGAACCTTCTTTAATAGCTACTCCCATTAATAGTGTATCTACCATTTTTAATAAAACATTATCTATAGAACCTATATATACCCATTCTATTCCTTTTTCTTTCATATCATCTAGTACACCTTTCATGTACATAGACTTAAATATACTTCCATTGCCATCTGATGCTTTTTTAATATTGTAATTTTCATCTAGCATTATTTGCCCATCTTCTGTTATTAATGGCAATTCGCCTTGTTCGAAAAATCCTACATATTCTTTATTATATCCAAAGTAATTATGTTCTTCCATGAAATCTACTATTTCTTGATTATTTTCATGGCTTGTCATAATATACCATGGAATTATAGTATTGTATTGTTTATTTGCTCTTTGTAATGTATCTACTATTATTTCAAATAAATATTTTGGCTCTGGTTCTACATCAATTTTAAAAGTTCCTTTTGCACCTTTATATCCTAATCTAGTTCCTTGACCTCCAGACATTGTTGCTACTGCAAATTTTTTATTTCTTACAACATCAGCTCCTATTTCTTCGTAAGCTTCTCTTTCTTCTTTAGATATTTTATCTGGATTTAGTGATTTTATTGGTTTTAATTCACCAACATCTACTTCTGCTTCTTCTTTAATATTGTTATATAATTCTTTTAATTGTGGAAAATTAATATCTTTTAATTGCTCTATTATCTTATTTTTTGTTGTTTTATCTACATTTTCTAATATTTTTAAAGTTCTAGTCTGATTATATTTTTTTAAATTCTCTATTACTTTCTCATCTTTCATATTAAACCTCCGATTTCATCGCTTTATTTTATCATATGCTTTTTTATTTTGCAATGTTTATAAATTTCCCTTCATTTTTTGCAATTTGTGGAATATCTTTGACAAACCACTAATATACTTAACTAAAGTAACTTAGTACAAACATTTTCTATGAGGAGGTATTTTATAAATGGAAAATATTAATGTATACGAAGATATTGCAAAACGTACAGATGGTGATATCTATGTTGGTGTTGTTGGACCTGTTAGAACCGGTAAGTCTACTTTTATAAAGAATTTTATGGATTTGTTAGTTATTCCTAATATCGAAAATGAATATAAAAAAGAACGTGCTACAGATGAACTACCACAAAGTGCCTCAGGAAGAACAATTATGACAACAGAACCTAAATTTGTTCCTAATGAAGCTGTCGAAATAACTATTGGAGATAATATTAAATTAAGAACTAGATTAGTAGATTGTGTTGGTTATTTAGTTAATAATGCAATAGGATATTTAGAAGATGATATGCCCAGAATGGTAAAAACCCCTTGGTCTGACGAAGAAATGCCTTTCGAACAAGCTGCGGAAATAGGAACAAAAAAAGTAATAGAAGAACATTCTACAATAGGTATTGTAATGACTACAGATGGTAGTTTTACAGATATTCCTAGAGAAGATTATGTTAATGCAGAAGAACGTGTTGTAAATGAATTAAAATCTTTAAATAAACCATTTGTCATCGTATTAAACTCTGAAAATCCTAATTCTGAATATACAAAGGAATTAGCTAGAAGTTTGGAAGTAAAGTATGAAACCACCGTAATTTGTATTAATTGTTCTGAACTAACTCTTGATGATATAAATAATATATTCTCTAAAGTTTTATATGAATTTCCTATTAATCAAATTAATATTAATTTTCCAAAGTGGATAGATATTCTAGATGAAAGCCATCCTTTAAAATGCACATTACTAAATGATCTAAAAAATGCATTTGAAAAAGTTAAAATCTTAAAACAAATTGACAACTGCATACAAAATTTATCATCTTCTGAAGTTATACAACAAGCATGTGTAAATAAAATTGAACTTGGAACTGGAAGTGTCTATATATCTATTGTACTTAAAGAAACTCTATTCTATAGTGTACTAACAGAAATCTCTGGTGTTTCAATCTCAAATGATGGCGATTTATTTAAAACAATGGCTGAATTTTCAGAAGTAAAGAAAGAATATGATAAGATTTCTTTTGCTTTGGAAGAAGTTAAAGCAAAAGGCTATGGAATTGTTACACCTTCGATTGATGAATTAATATTAGATGAACCTGAAATGGTTAAACAAGGCTCTAGATTTGGTGTAAAACTTAAAGCGAAAGCTCCTTCTATACATATGATAAGAGCCGATATAGAGACTGAAGTATCTCCAATAGTTGGTTCTGAAAAACAATCTGAAGAATTAGTAAATTACTTACTATCTGAATTTGAAAATGACCCTAAAAAGATTTGGGAATCTAATATTTTTGGTAAAAGTTTACATGAACTTGTTAACGAGGGATTACAAAGTAAGTTAGCTCATATGCCAGAAGATGCTCAAATAAAATTACAAGAAACTCTAGAAAGAATTGTAAATGAAGGTAGTGGTGGATTAATTTGTATAATATTATAAAAAACAATGCGAGTGGAACGTACATTTTCCTCTCGCATTGTTTCGCATGTTACTCATTTAAAAATCTTTCTTCTAATACCTTTAACGGTATTTTAAGGCAACCGGCTTTAATATCCAGCTCTGGGTCTGATAACTTAATATCAATTCCATTAAACGACTCTATCTCTGTAATGTTGTCATCTTCCCCATCGTATTCAACAATTGTTACGATGTTGTCTCCTAGCACAATCATATAATTTTGCATGCTAGGAATTTCTGGAGCTAATGGCTTCACATTATTTCCCTCAATTTCAAGGCATTTATAGTCATCCGATGTGATACCTATCATATATAAGCATCCATCTTCTCTAGCCAGATGAGTATATGGCTTTGGGAGCCAAGAAACTGCTTTAACTTTCTCAAATTCATCAAGAATATCAGCACTTTCTATCGATAGCTTAATGACTTTTTCCCCGATTAATTGTGGTCTAAATATATCGTTAGGCATAGCAGAAAAAGAAAAATCTTTTTTCTTTTCCCAAACAGTATATCCATCTACTAATTTTGGAAATAGTAATTGCCAATATCCAGATACTTTTTTCACGAACAGTTTCGATTCTTCCAACCAATAAACTGGTCGTCGCTCATCTAATATGACCTTTTTCACCTCATAGTTGTAAATAAGTGAATGAAGAGCTCCTTCTCTTACCAGAATTAGTGATCTTTCTTTTATATGAATAAAATCTTCATATCCGGAAAGGAAGTCCAGGTATTCACATCCATACTCATTTATTTCATATACCTGGTTTTTCTCCTTATAATTGTCCCATATTTTAAATATAATAGCCGCCCTTTCTTCGGCACAAATTATTTCAAAATGTTGCACGATACTTTTTAGAATGATTTGATCTTCCCATACTACATAAATCTTCCGTTTGCTCTCGAAAAGTCGAATATTATGCTTTTTCAATTTGCCATAATAGCGACTTTCAGTTGTGATTTCATTTACTATACCAAATGAAATCAACATTAATTTGATTTTTAAAATCAGCTCTCTCATGCTTTTTTCCTCCTGGCATTACGCCATATTTAGTTTGGTTTACTCGTTATCTTTTCTATTATAGCAGATTATACATGCCCCGTCAATTTATGTAAATCAATTAACAAAAAATAAGAGAAACTTTTTCGTTCCTCTTATACCTAATTATTCATAATCTTCTGTACTTAACTCTGGATATATAAATACAGAACCTCCGTCTGATACCTGACCACTTGGAAAATGAGTCTGATTAAAATTAGTCTCACCTTTTAAGAAATATCTAGTTTTAGTTGAACTAGGTACTCTTCCACTTCCTATAATTGTTGGATCATCCCAAGTAACATCTACCGCATACCATTTATTATTTAACATAACATAATTCCACGCATGTGCTTCTGTTTGACCAGCAGAATTAGTTCCAGTTCCCACTATTTCGACACAAGGTACACCTACAGCATCTAATAAATATTTTAATGATTCTGCATACCCTTCACAAACGACATTTTGCTCTACTAATGCACCATATATATTTCTAGTATTTGTTCTCGTCATTGAAGAGTCATACTCTATATAATCTACTAAAAAATCATGTATTCTTCTTACTTTAGTATATGGATCATCATTTGCCACTTGGCTTGCAATATCTGCTTTAATAGCTTCTAATCTATTTAGTGCAGAATCTACATCTGTTTTTGACGCAAATCCATCTACTAAATAGCTCCCTACTTCTGATGGTTCTATTGAAACTTCATATTTTGTTCCAAAAATATTAGTAGTTGAATATATCATTAATACCATTTTAGTTACATCTATATAAAATACTTCTGGATAATCTAAACCAAATGCATCCAATGCTGCTTGATACGCTACATTCAATCTTTCTTTTCCATTTTCTTCGTTTAACAAAGAATTGAATTGACTACCAAAATCAATTTTTGCAGTACCTGTTTTTAAATTTTCTATATTTGATTCAACAGCTGAATATATTATCTTAGCATTTGAATCTAACTGATCATAATAATATTTATATTTTCCAGCTGATACTGTAGTACTAGTATTTTGATTTGCAGTTTGGACATCTAGCTGGCTTGACAATAATGTATTAGAACTGCTTCCTGTTGGTTCTAATGGTTTTATTGTTTCATTACTAACTTCATTAGTACCTGTAACTAATGATAAAATATCAGTCGTATCTATCCCCATATATTGGATAAAAGCATATGCTATTCCTCCAATTATTCCTAAAATTAAAACTATTAATATAAATGTTAAAATTCTATTTTTCATAAAAATCTCCTAATTTTTCTAGTATCTATTTAATTATAACATTTAAATTATACAGTTGTATATAGTAATTTTTTCAAAATTGTACATATTTTTTTATTTATTGGAAATTACTAATTTTAATAATTATATATAGGAGTAAATTAATGAATTTTTCAAGATTAAAACAATCTCTTGCTAATTTAATAACATATAAAGGTCCTCAAGATTCATATGATTTTTCTGTAAACATATCTACCTCAAAAAATATAACCTACGAGGCTAATGAAAAAGTTTCTAGTAATTTAAAAGATAATAAGAACATTATTGATAGAAAATATAATACTTTAATAAATAGTGATATTATAATTAGAAAATTCAAATTAAAATCTAACAACAAACCTTATTCAGCTTTTATTATATACATTGATGGAATGTCTGATTCAAATTTAATTAATCAATTTATATTAAAACCGTTAATGTTAAGAAATAAAGCAAATACGTACAAAACTCAGAGTCTAAAAACTATTAATAAAGATAAAAAAGTTATTATACAAAGAGATTCTAATGACTTAGCAGTAGAAATAGAAAATTCATTATTACCACAAAATTCATTAGTAAAAGAAACAGAGTTTAGCAATATTTTTTCTGCTATTAATATGGGAAATTGTGTACTTTTTGTAGATACCTTAGATATTGCTTTTAATTTGGATGTAAAAGGATTTAAACAAAGAAGTGTAAGTTCTCCAAATAATGAAATAATTATTAAAGGTCCTCAAGAAGCATTTGTAGAATCTATTCGTGTAAACACTTCTATGTTACGTAGAGCAACAAATACTGAAAATTTGGTTATTGAAAATGTTTTAGTTGGAAAGCTAAGTAAAACACCATGTGCTATATGTTATTTAAAAAATATAGCAAATTCAGATTTAGTAGCAGAAGTTAGATATCGTTTAAACAATTTAGAAATAGATACACTTCTTTCTACAGGTCAATTAGAACAGTTAATATGTGAAGATAATAAATACAATATTCCACAAGTATTATCAACCGAAAGACCAGATAAAGCTGCAAAAAATTTATATGCAGGCAGAGTTGTTATTTTAGTAAATGGAAATCCATATTGTATTATTTTACCAGCAACTGTAGTTGATTTCATCTCTTCACCAGAAGATACAAATTTAAGACCAGCTTTTGCTAACTTTTTAAAATTTCTAAGATTCCTTGCTATGGCTATAACTTTATTACTTCCTAGCATATATATTGCAATTGTTGATTTTCATCAGGAATTATTACCAACGGAATTATTGTTCTCCTTATGGGCATCAAGAGAAAACGTACCTTTCCCTATAATCTTTGAATTACTAGTAATGGAAATTTCATTTGAGCTAATTAGAGAAGCTGGTCTTAGAGTTCCTTCTCCGGTAGGCCCCACAATTGGAATAGTAGGTGCACTTGTTCTAGGACAAGCAGCTGTAAGTGCTAGTATTGTTAGTCCATTCCTTATAATAATTGTTGCAATTACAGGTATTGCATCTTTTGCTATTCCGGATTTTTCATTTGGATTTCACTTAAGGATTACTAGATTCTTATTTACGATAGCTGCATATATTGCAGGTTTTCTTGGAATTGCAATTGGTTTATACGTTTACTTGTGTATTCTTTGTAGTATTAAATCATTTGGTGTACCTTATCTAAACCCAAATGATAGTATTAATTTTAATAAAAAATCTAACAATTTCTTTGTTATGCCAACATGGATGCAAGAATTTAGACATAATTATCTTCATCCCAAAAAAGAACGTGCACAAAACAATATAAGTATGAAATGGAGGCATCCTAATGAATAATATAAAATTGAGTAATCTAGAATCCATTGGGTTAGTCCTTATAATAATTATAAATCACGTCATACTTAATTTCTCTAAAAGCATAATAGCTAATACAGGTTCTGCCTCTGCTCTTAACATATTATTTATTGGAATAATAGTTCTATTGTTTGTTCAATTACTACTATTTCTTTTTAAGCATTTTTCTGGGCAAGATATTTTAGATGTTTCACAATATTTAGGAGGAAAAATATTAAAAGTAATTACAGGATTTCTTTTCATAGCTTATTATATAGTTTTTACAAGTGTCCTACTTAGAAGCTTTTCTGAAAATTTAAAAATAATATATCTAGATAAACTTCCTATAGTAGTAATTGTAATATTCTTTATTTTTGCAATTACATTTGGAAATAAATTAGGATTTAAAGTAATTTCAAAAGTTAATTTATTAATACTTCCTGTAATTCTTTTTTGCATAATATTTGTTTTGCTTGCTAATTTTAAAAATTATGATTTTAATGGACTATTCCCTATTTTAGGAAGTGGAATAAAATCAACTTTTATTACAGGACTAAGCAACATGTTTGCATTTTCTAGTCTTTCTATAATTTATTTTTTACCACCGATGGTAGAAGACACAAATTCATTTAAAAAAATTGCGAGAATTTCAACAATTCTATCAGTAGTATTATTCTTTTTTAGTATAGTATCTTTTCTAGCATTATTTCCTTTTATAAGAAACAGTGAAGAAATAATGGCATTATACCTAGCCACTAGATATATTGAATTTGGTAGGTTCTTCCAAAGACTTGATGCTATATTTTTATTAATTTGGACAGTTGCAGTTATAAGTTACCTATGTATAGCGACTAGCATTTCTATAAACATATTTAAAAAGATTTCTAATATAGTAGATACTAATGGCGTTCTTTATTGCTTTGCTGGAATAATTTTTCTTATAAGCCTAATACCTACTAATCTAGCACAATTAAATTTTATCGAAATTAATATATTTAAATATGTAGTATTTATATTATTATTTGCTTATAGCCCATTAGTTTTAATATTTGCCAATATAAAAAAGAGATTGAGGGGTGGAAAAAATGAAGAAGTTCCGTAGATTTTTACTCTATATTCTTGTATTCTGTATTATTTCTATCCTTATTTTCTCTCTTTCTGGGTGCTATAGTATTCAAAGTATAGATGATTTAGCATATGTAGTTGCACTTGGAATTGACCTAGGCCAGGATAATAATTTAGAACTTACAATACAACTTACTTTTCCTAATAGTTCTGACAGTAGTTCTACTTCTGGTGAAGCAGCTCCAACAATTATAAATAGTGTTGAATGTTCTTCTATTAATAGTGGTATAAGTTTACTAAACAGCTATATTAGTAAAGAAATCAACTTATCTCATTGTAAAGTTATAATCTTCTCCGAAGCTATTGCCAATAGAGGAATTGGATCTGAAATATATACTCTTTCTAACCAAGTAGAAATAAGGCCAGATTGTAATATAATTATCTCTAAATCTTCAGCTAAAGAATATATTACAAATTCAAAACCTGAATTAGAAAATTTAGTAGCAAAATATTATGAATTAACACCTTATTCTAATGAATATACCGGTCATATTGTAAATGCTACAATCTCAAGCTTTTTTAATTCTTTAAGTGCAAATTATAGTGACCCAGTTGCAATTTTAGGAAATGGAAATAAACTAAATTTAAATTCCTCTGATGCCTCGATAGATCCAGAACAAGAATTTAACATTGTAGCCGGTCAAAATCCTTTAATTGAATATGATCGAAAAAGTGAAAATTTGGGTGTAGCAGTCTTTAAACAAGATAAATTAGTAGGTGAGCTAACAGCATTTGAAAGCTTATTACATCTAATATTAACAAATCAATTTGAATCTAGCATAATTTCGATAAATAATCCTTACAAAGAAAATTCTTCTATAGATGTTGCTCTTTATTACCATAAAGATACTAAAATAGATGCAAAATTAGTTAATGGTTCACCATATGTAAAAAGCAAAGTATATCTTAATGCAAGGTTACTGTCTGTAGATAAAAATTCTGAAAGTTTAACACCAGAAAAAATTAATGACTTGGAAGTTTTAATAAATTCATATTTGGAAAATGCATTTCTAAATTATCAATATAAAACAGCTAAAATATTTGAAGCAGACATAGATAATGTTGGTAAAAATTTAATTAAACATTTTAAAAATGATAAAGAGTGGAGCAATTACAACTGGTCTGCAAATTATAAAAATACTTTTTTTGATATTGATGTAACAACAAACATTAAATCAAGCTTTTTATTATCAAGTTAGGAGTTTCTTATGTTTTTTGTAATTTTAATTATTTCTATTATTATTTTTTGTAAAACTATTAATTATGCAATCTATGAGATAAAAGTAAATAGCAATAAATCTGCTGGTGTAACAATTATTATTATGGCTTTTGTAGTTTTAATCTTTGCTCCATTTATTACTTTATTTAGATAACTTTTAATAAAATCATAAAAAAGTCTTTAGTAAAAACTAAAGACTTTCTTCTTGCTCTATTTCGGGTATTCTTTTAAAAGATATTCTTTTTTCTTGTTTATTTGCATCTATTACTTCTATATTTATTTTATCTCCTATTTTAAAAGTTTCTTTGCTTCTTTCTCCTATTAGAATTTTATGATCTGCATCATATTCATAATATTCGTCACCTAAATTTTCAAATCTAATAAGACCTTCTACTGTATTTTCTAATTCTACAAATACTCCAAATTGTGTAACTCCAGAAATAATACCTTCATATTGTTCACCAATCTTTTTACTCATGTATTCTGCTTTCTTTATATCTACACTATCTCTTTCTACTTGTGTTGCAATTTTCTCCCTATCTGATGATTGTTTAGCATCACTTTCTGCCACTTTGTTATAAAACTCTACTTGCTTTTCTGACATTGTATAGTCATTCTTCAAATACTTAGAAATGATTCGGTGTATAAATAAATCTGGATATCTTCTAATTGGAGAAGTAAAATGACAATAATATTGGCTGGCTATTCCAAAATGTCCTTTGTTTTCTGAATCATATACAGCAACTTTTAAAGTTCTTAAAATCATATTAGAAACTATTTTTTCCTCTGGCTTTCCTTCTACTTCTTTTAATATTTTAGAAAATTCTGCTGGATAAATTTTTCCCTCTTTAACATGAATTTTATATCCAAAATTAAATAATAATTTATTTAATTCGTTTACCTTCTCTAAATCGGGCTCTTCATGTACACGATATATAAAAGGTGCTTTAAGCCAATAGAATTTTTCTGCAATTGTTTCATTGGCTGCTAGCATAAATTGCTCTATTATTTCATTTGCAAAAGTTGTTTCATATTTGCATACATCTATTGCATAACCATCTTGGTCTAATATAATTTTACTTTCCGGTATATCTAAGTTCAAATATCCTTTTGCTAATCTCTTTTCTTTTAATATCTTAGCTAATTCTTCCATAAGTTTAAAATCTGATATATAGTCTTTATATTTTGTTACTATCTCTTCATTTGAATTATCTAAAATTGCTTGTACATCTTTATATGACATTCTTCTTGTAACATTTATAATTCCTTTATATACTTCACTAGAAATTATCTTTCCTTTATTATCTATTTCCATACTTACAGATAATGTATATCTATCTTGTCCTTCATTTAAACTACAAATCCCATTAGAAAGTTCTCTTGGAAGCATAGGAATAACTCTATTTAACATATATATACTAGTACCTCTTAATAAAGCTTCCTTATCTAGTAGTGTATTTTCTTGTACATAATGGCTTACATCTGCTATATGAACATCTAATTTATAGTTTCCATTTTCTAATTTTTGAACACATACAGCATCATCTAAATCTTTAGCATCTTCACCATCTATTGTAAAAATATTATATTTGCCACGGAGGTCAACTCTTCCTGCTATATCATTAGGATTAATCTTATCTCCAAATTTTTGTGCTTCTTTTACAACATCCTTTGGAAACCTGTATGGCAAATCATAATCTTTAATTAAAGAAAGCATATCTATACCTGCTTCATTTACATTTCCTATAACTTCTAATATTTTTCCTTCTGCTTTCTTACCTTTTTGTGGATATTTAGTAATCTGTACAAGAACTTTATGATTATTTCTAGCCTTTCCAAAATTCTTTTTAGAAATAAATATATCTCTACAAAGCTTTTTATCATCAGGTATTACAAAACCAAAATTTTTATTCTTTTTGAAAGTTCCTACTAAAGTATCTTTTTTGTGTTCTATAACTTTTAATATTATTCCCTCTTGTCTTGCACCATTTGATTTCTTCTTTAATTTTACTAAAACTCTATCACCACTAAAAGCATCTTTTGAATCTTCTTTTGCAATATATATATCATCTTCTTGATCTTCTACAACAACAAAACCGAAACCTCTTTCATGTCTTCTAAATATTCCTTCTATAAATCTATTTTCTTCTTGCATTTATCTCTTCCTTTCGAAATAGGGATTTTGGCGGGATTTGGTGACGTTCCTTTTTTCCCTATTTAATTTATTATTCCAAACTTAATATACTTTATAACATAACGCAAAAAAAGCAGACATTAGCTGCTTTTTCCTCCCGATTATTTTATTAACATAAATACAATTCCTAATATAATTGTTAAAATTGCAAATATAACTCCTAATATAATTGTCCATCTTTTTTGCTTTCCTGCTTTTGTTCTACCTTTATTTTTATCATAAAAATTGTTTGTTGCAGTATCTGTAATAGCTCCAGATGCTCCGTTATCTTCTTTTTCTTGAACCAATGTTAATATAATAATTGCTGCAGCAACTATAATATATATTACTATTAATGCATATTTTAATATTTCCATTTTGTAAATTCCTCCCAAGTTTTCAAACTTTTTTTATTTTAACATATATGTTTTATAAAATCAAATATTTTAATCATTTTTATCTTTTTTGAATTTTTTCCATATAATGTTAGGTTTTCTTTCCTTTTCAGGTATTCTATCTGTAACAATATCTTTTATTAATATTTTCTTTAAAGTTTCTTCATTTACATCAGCTATTAATTTACCATCTTTAGCAATTGATATTTTACCTGTTTCTTCAGAAACTATAACTGCTATTGCATCTGATTCTTTTGATATTCCTATACCTGCTCTATGTCTTGTTCCTAATTCTTTTGCTATGTCTTGCCCACTTGCTAATGGTAACATACATGCTGCTGCTTTTATTTTATTATTACTAATAACAACAGCCCCATCATGAAGTGGAGTCTTTGGCACAAATATATTAGTTAAAAGTTGTGGAGATACATCTGCATCAATTAAAATACCTGTATCTATAATATCTTTTATTCCAATATCTCTTTCTATTACTATTAATGCTCCTATTTGTCTTTTTGACATTTCTTCTGCTGCTATTACTATTTTATATATATCTTCTTTATTTTTTGTTTCTATATCCTCTGTAAATCCCAGATATTTCTTTAACTTATTAGTTCCCAATTGTTCTAAAGCTCTTCTTATTTCTGGTTGGAAAATAATAATTAAAGCTAAAACTCCCCAACTTACTACTTTGTCTAAAATTGCATGTAGTATTGTAAGTTTAAATACACCACTTAGCCATGTTACTACTAATAATAAGACAATTCCCTTTAATACTTGCCATGCTCTAGAATCTTTTGTAAGTCTTAATATTTTATATGCTAAAAATATAACTATTGCTATATCTATTAAAAACAATACTAAATCTATTGGGTGTTCCCACATTTGCATAATTCTAGCCAAAATATTAGTTTCGTAAAAGTCTGAGATTCCTGTAATTATATCATCTTTCATTATTTACTCCCTATTACATACCAATTAAATAGTATACTAATGTTCCTCCTACACTAACTACCATTAAAGCTGCTAAAATGCCTGCTGTAATTTTTACAAAAATATTACTTCCTGAATGTTTTTTCTCTTTTTTAGACATTTTATTTCCTCCTTGTATATACATAATACGAATATAGTTTACCACATTTTATTTTTTTTGTAAACCTAAAAATTTTGTCAAAAACTTAAAATATATTATTTATTATTTTATACGAAAATAGGGATTTGAGGACCGTCCCCAAATCCCTTCAAATCCCTTAATCCATATTTCATTACTCTTCTTCGTTTATGTACTTCTTTGTAAATCTAAATTGAATTATTACTCCAAATATAAATAATATTGCATCTATTAAGGTAATTATTATAAATGTTTCTTTTTGTACATTATTTACTTGTTCTACATAATTATTTTGACTTTCTATCATAGTACTTTTTTCTTCATCATCTATATCTTCACTATTCTGTATTTGTTCTTCTGCTGCAGCTCTTGTATCTTCTAGCCCTATTAATGTTACAGCATAATTTAATGTATTAAATAAAGAAACAACTATTAGTACTAAAATATAAAAAATTATAATATTTCTTTTAAATTTAAATAAATTTTTGTCATCCATTTTTCTTGTTTTAAATATATCTGATGTTGCAAGTTTTGTTGGAAAAAATATTAATATTCCCATTGTAAGAATAGAAAATATTGATAATACTAACATATTAACTTTGCCTAACATAAAATATTCTATAACTGCTAAAATTATTGATATTACAATATAGTATAATATAAATCTCCAAATAAATGCCCAAGTCATTTTTCCAGAAGTTTTTAATTCTTTTTCCATTCTTTTTCCTCCGTATAACTTATAAAATTCATATTGATATTATATTCTGTTTACTAATCCATGTCAAATTAATTTAGATTTGTTAAAATAGATCTTCCTAGCCTTAAAGAGCAAGATTATTAGATAATCTATCTAGCCTTGGAAGAACACAGAAAAAACAATAACTAATCCTCTTTAAACCTTCTTTTAAGCGGTGGATATGCAACTTATACCCACCGCTTTTTCCATTTTAATATTTGGTCAAAATTTATTTTTCTTTATCTAACAAATCTTTAATTGTATGCCATGCTAAAACCGCACATTTAACTCTTGCAGGCATATTAGAAACATTTTTAAATGCTATAGCATCCTCTAATTTTTCAAGTTCGGCATCATCTTTTATTTCTCTTTTAATCATTCCAATAAAAGTATCTATAATTTCTAATGCCTCTTCTTTTGTCTTACCAATTAAAGTATCTATCATAATAGAAGTAGAAGCTTGTGATATAGCACAACCATGTCCAGTAAATGCTAAATCCTCTATTACATCACCATTCATTTTTATTTCTAATTCTATTTCATCACCACAACTTGGGTTATGACCCATTTCGCATTTGTCTGGATGATCTAATTTTCTCTTATTATGTGATGCCATACTATGTTCCATAATTAAATCTGTATAAACTGAATCTAAATTATCCATTAGTCCATTCCTTTCTTAAAGCATTCTGTCTGCAATATTAAGTTTTAAGCTTTTCTCCATTTTTTAAACATATCATTTGCTTTATTAAGTGCCATTATTAATCTATCTATATCTGCTTTAGTATTATAGATATACATGCTTGCTCTACATGTTGCAGGAAGATTTAAAAATCTAATTAATGGTTGTGCACAATGGTCACCTGCACGTACACAAACACCACAAGAACTTAGGATTGTTGCTGTATCATGTGGATGAACATCTTTTATATTAAATGATAATACACCTATTTGATTTTCATTTGTCTTTGGTGCATATATATCTACAAAATCTAATTTGCTCATTTCAGCTTTTGCATATTCCAAAAGTTCATTCTCTATTTTTTCTACATTATCCATTCCTATATTTTCTAGATAATCTATTGCAGCAGCTAGTCCAACTGCTCCACCAATATTTTGTGTTCCTGCTTCAAATTTTGATGGTGGCTTTGCGAATGTTGTTTCTTGTTCGTAAACATATTCTATCATATCTCCACCCATAAGGAAAGGAGTCATTTTATCTAGTAACTCATATTTACCATAAAGTACACCTATTCCCATTGGTGACATTAATTTATGTCCAGAAAATACAAAGAAATCTGCATCCATTTTTTGTACATCAATTTTAATATGTGGAGTACTTTGTGCTCCATCTACAATTACAACCGCACCTACATCATGTGCTCTTTTTATTATTTTTTCTAGTGGTGTTTTTACACCTAAAACATTAGAGATTTCTGTTATACTTACAATCTTTGTTTTTTCTGTTATTTTTTTGTTGATTTCTTCATCTGTTATTTCATAATTTTCATTAATATACATATATTCTAATTTAGCATTTTTTATTTTTGTAACTTTTTGCCAAGGTACTAAATTAGAATGATGCTCCATAATAGAAATAACTACATTGTCTCCTTCTTGTAGATTTTCTAATCCATAGGAATTTGCAACTAAATTTAAGCTTTCTGTAGCATTTTTTGTAAATACTATTTCTTCTGGCCTTTTAGCATTTATAAACTTTGCAACTTTAGCCCTTGCCTTATCATATTCTGCTGTAGAATCTATACTTAAATCATATGTTCCTCTATGTGGATTTGCATTATTTTTATTATAATATTCTTCTACTGCTTTTAATACCTGATAAGGTCTTTGTGATGTTGCACCACTATCTAAATATGCAATATCTCTATTTTCGAATATTTTAAAATCTTTTCTAATTGTTTCAGGATTCATTAATCTAGCCTCCTATCAACCTCTTCCAAAATCAAGTTTTGTATCTCTTCCTCTTTAATTCCTTGTATTACAGAATTAAATTTAGCTTTAACAATCATTTTCTTTGCTTCTTTTTCACTTATTCCTCTTGTCATAATATAGAATAATTCGTTCTCGTCAACTTTACCTGTTGCTGTACTATGTTCTCCTTCTACATCATCTTCTGTACATAAAAGCATTGGCAATGCTTTAGAATATGATGTATCAGAAAGTAATGTACAATATTCATTTTCTTTTCCTTTTGCTTTTTTAGAACCTGTTTTAAAATCAATTGTTCCTTTAAAATTCTTTCTAGCTTTATCTTTTAAAGCTCCATTTACTTCTATATCTACATTTGTTTTTTCGCCATATAGTTCTGTAATATAATTTAGGTCTATTTTTTGTTCTTCTTTTCCTAAATAAATTGAATGTAATTTATTTACTGACTTATATCCAGCTAATTTTGCATAATAATTTACTACGTTATATTTTCCGCCAAACTCTACCATAGAAAATAATGATTTGCTTTCATCCTCTATGTTAGAATTTACAGAGTAAAAATTATTCATTTTTGTGTTTAATAAATTTACAATTGTTACATGAATATTTGCATTTGCTCCGATTTCAGCATTACAAATTCCATTATGATATCCATTGATTTCATCTGCTGATTTATATATAACAATTATATTTGCTTTTGTATTATCCTTTGCATTTATATTTATATTATCAACTAAAACATTATTAGAGTTGTCCAAATTATATTCTATTATAATTGGCTCTTTTAATTTTTTATCTATATTTATTTTTAAATCTACATTTGATTGCTCATTTGATTGATTTAAGAAATATTCTCCCAAACCAAATTTTAAGTTTATATTTTCTTTTTCTGAACTTACACAATTTTCATTATCTGTTATTTTTATATTTTTAAATTCTTTTATAACTGGTTCTTCAAACTCTTTTATTTCTATATTGTTTATTCCATAATTTTTAGATGTTCTAACTGGAGTTTCGTTTAATACTATATTTTTCATTATCCTATACTCCCTTCTAATTCTAGATTTATTAAGTTGTTCATTTCTACTGCATATTCTAAAGGAAGTTCTTTAGAAATAGGATATGCAAATCCTCTAACTATCATTGCTTTTGCTTCTTCTTCTGAAATTCCTCTTGACATTAAATAAAATATTTCTTCATCACTTATTTTTCCTATTTTTGCTTCGTGTGAAAATTCTACTTCTTCTGTTCTTATATCACTTACTGGAATTGTGTCAGATTTAGATTTATTATCTAACATTAATGATTCACAAGATACAGATAATTTAGAATTTTTAGCAGCTGGCATAACTCTTTCTAAACTTCTAAATGTTGCAATTCCACCATCTTTAGATATTGATTTAGAGTTAATTACTGATGAAGTATTTGGTGCATTATGCACAACTTTTAAACCTGTATCTAGGTTTTGTCCATGTCCTGCAAAAGAAATTCCTGTATATTCCATTTTAGAATTTGCTCCATTTAAAACTGCCATTGGATATAACATAGAAACTTTTGAACCAAAAGAACCTGTTACCCACTCTATTTTTCCGCCTTCTTCTACTAGTGCTCTTTTAGTGTTTAAGTTCATCATATTTTTAGACCAGTTTTCTATTGTTGAGTATCTTAAATGTGCATTTTTCTTAACAAATAATTCTACACAACCCACATGTAAATTTACTTTGTTATATTTTGGTGCAGAACAGCCTTCTATAAAATGTAAGCTTGCTCCTTCATCTACAATTATTAGAGTGTGTTCAAATTGTCCAGATTCTGGTGAGTTTAATCTAAAATATGATTGTAAAGGAATATCTACTTGTACACCTTTTGGCACATATACAAATGATCCTCCTGACCAAACTGCTCCATGTAATGCAACAAATTTATGGTCTGATACTGGTACACATTTCATAAAATGTTCTTTTACTATATCTTCATAATCTCTTACTGCTGTTTCCATATCTGTGTATATAACACCTTGTTTTACCAAATCTTCTTTTATACTGTGATATACAACTTCTGAATCATATTGTGCACCAACTCCTGCTAAAGATTCTTTTTCTGCTTCTGGAATTCCTAGTGCATCAAATGTATTTTTTATATCTTCTGGAACGTCATCCCAACTACTTTTCATGTCTGTTTTTGGTCTTACATATGTTGCGATTTCGTCCATATTTAATTCGTCTAAGTTTGGTCCCCATGTTGGAAGTTCTAATTTATTATATGTTTCTAAGGCTTTTAATCTAAACTCTCTCATCCATGGAGCATCATTTTTCTGTTTAGAAATTTCTTCTACTATTTCCTTAGTTATACCTTTTTTAGATTTATAACTATATTCGTCTTTATTTTTTATGTCATATATGTTTCTAGAAATATCTTCAATTTGTGTTTTCTTTTCTGACAATTTTTTCACCTCTATTTCTTGTATTCTTCATATCCTTTTGCTTCTATTTCGTTTGCTAAATCACCTGTACTTGTTTTAATTATTTTTCCGTCCACTAAAACATGTACATAATCCACATGTAAGCCTTGTAAAATCTTTGTTCCATGAGTTATTATTAGCACTCCATTATTTTCATTGCTATACATCTTTATTCCTTTAGAAACTGTTTTTATAGCATCTACATCTAGTCCTGAATCTGTTTCGTCTAAGATTGCAAGTTTTGGATTTAATGTAAGCATTTGTAATATTTCATTTTTCTTTTTCTCTCCACCAGAAAAACCAACATTTAAGTTTCTGTTTGCATATTCTGGTTTCATTTTTAATTCTTCCATATTTTTTTCTAATTCTTTTTTGAATTCAAATATTTTAACAGGTTTTCCTGTTGTTGCTATTTTTGCATATTTCAAAAAGTTTGTTACACTAACTCCTGGAATTTCTTTTGGTGATTGGAATGACATAAATATTCCTTTTCTTGCTCTTTCATCTGTTTTTAGTCCATTTATGTTTTCACCATCTAATATAATATCTCCTTCTGTTTGTGTGTATTCTGGATTTGCTAATATTACATTAGAAAGTGTAGATTTACCAGCACCATTTGGTCCCATTATTACATGTACTTCACCTTTATTTATTTTTAGGTCTAATCCTTTTATTATTTCTTTATCCCCTGCTTTTGCATGTAGATTTTTTATTTCTAATAATGTTTCACTCATTTTAAGTCTCCTTTTTATTTATATTTATGCTTATTTTTAAAAGCATTTTTATTTTTTGTTAGCTTATGCTAACTTTTATACATATAATATGTGCAACTTTTAAATTGCACATACATATTGTATTATATTTGCAATTGTTTGTCAATGCTAACAATCTAATTTTTCCTCTATATTTCAATTTTTATCTCATCTTTAAAATTATATAAACAAAGAAAAAGTGATAGCAATTTTCATCACTACCACCTTTTCGTAACTATAGCTTATTTAGACACTTAAATTCGCTTTAAAGCAAGTTCTTTTATCTCTTTAAGCTTTTCTGCAGTGTCTACGATTTTGTCTTCGGGTAACTTTTCTTCAAATGTAATTTCTGCAATAGCATATACTCCATCATTATATCCATAAAGAATATACTGCCCCGGCAATGTTATATCACATGCTCCTTCAGTTATTAATTCATACCCATCTCTAAAGTCTACATCAAGCGTAGATAAATATAACCTATTTTTTGATATACTACCACTTATATAGTCTCTTGCAATATAGCCTTCGATAGTACCATCCTTTATGCATACAATACCACTGCCTACATAAATAGTTTTTAATTCATCATAGAGTTCTTCTATCCGAAGATTAATTTCATAATAGATCAAAATTATTTCTCCCTTCATTAAGCTAAAATCAACAAGTTATCTTCATGATATTTTACCACTTTTATGTATACTTTTCAACATATGTTTTACATTTTCCACCTTTTTACCACAGTCATAGGAACTTCATAATCTTCTACTAAATCTGATATTTCTTTTGACATTCCATTCATAAGCCAATCTAATAAAATTTCTTTTTTTACAGGCATCTCGCTTTCTATTTCAAAGATTATCATATCAACTAAAGCTCTTGCAGTCATTTCCACTAGAAATTCTAATTGTTTTGTAAGTTCCACCTTAGTTTTATGCTTTATAATCTTCTTTAAATAAAATCTCGTTTTATTTAAAATTAGCTTTTCAAATGTTTTACTAGAATCATCTTTTATAGCATGCATATAGAACTTATTTTTTTCTGCTAAAATATCTATAATATATTTAAGCCAACTTTTTACGCTAAATCTCTCTTCCCCAGTATAAATTACAGAACCACAATCTTCTTCATATATCCAATTAATTAAATCTTTCTTATCTAAAAAATATCTATAGAATACTTGTCTTGATATATCACAATTTACAGTTATATCAGTAATTGTAATTTTATCTATAGGCTTCTTTTCGACTAGATCCATTAGTGAACTTGCAATTTTTTTCTTCGTTTTATCACGAACTCTCACGTCCTCACCCCACATATTTTTTTACGAACATTATAGATATGTAAAAATTTTGTCGGAATTTAAATTTTGCATATTTACTATCTCATTTTTTACCTATATGATTATACCATATATAGCAAAGTATTTAAACATAACAGGGGGTAAAAAAATGGAGACAGTAAAAACAAAAGAGCCAAAAACAATGGTTCAAAAAACAAATACAACAGATAAAACAATTTTATCAATTATTAGAAATGAAAACAAAGAATTAAAAGAAGAAAACTCTAATAAGAATACAATGCTAGCTTCAACACAACGTGACTATATTGCTGGTGAAGTTTCTAGAGATTTAACACAAAGAGTTTTATTACCAAAGAAAATTGTTGATGCACATAAAGAAGGCATTTTACACTTTCACGATATGGATTATTTTATTCAACCAATCCATAATTGTTGTTTAGTTAATATAAAAGATATGTTTGAAAATGGTACTGTTATGAATGGCAAATTAATAGAAGAGCCAAAAAGTTTTAGAGTAGCATGTATTGTAATGACCCAAATAATTGCAGTTGTTGCAAGTAATCAATATGGTGGTCAATCTCTTGATATCAGTCATTTAGGCAAATATTTAAGAAAATCACATGATAAATTAAAAGAAAAATATAAAGTTGCATTTGGAGATACATTATCAGATAAAGAAATAGAAAAGATTGTTAGAATTGGTGTAGAAGAAGAATTAAGATC
Source organism: uncultured Clostridium sp. (assembly GCA_900553015.1). GTDB lineage: Bacteria > Bacillota > Clostridia > TANB77 > CAG-508 > Merdicola. The sequence continues at coordinate 73,715 of USBY01000005.1, forward strand.
TGGTGTTCAAACAATTCAATATCAAATAAATACATTAATGACTACAAATGGACAAACTCCTTTTGTAACACTATTCTTAAATCTAAAAAAGGATGACCCTTATATAGAAGAAAATGCAATGATTATAGAGGAAATTCTAAACCAAAGAATTCAAGGAGTAAAAAATGAAGTTGGTGTTTATGTTACACCTGCATTTCCTAAACTTGTTTATGTTTTAGATGAACATAACTGCTTAAAAGGTGGAAAATATGATTATCTTACAAAACTTGCTGTAAAATGCTCTGCTAAAAGAATGTATCCAGACTATATTTCTGCTAAGAAAATGAGAGAAAACTATGAAGGTAATGTATTTAGTCCAATGGGTTGCAGAAGTTTCTTGGCTCCTTGGAAAGATGAAAATGGAAATTATAAATTTGAAGGAAGATTTAATCAAGGTGTTGTAAGTATCAACTTACCTCAAATAGGAATTATTGCGAATGGCGATGAAGATAAGTTCTGGAAATTGTTTGATGAAAGATTAGATTTATGTTATGAAGCATTAATGTGCAGACATCATGCATTAGAAGGTACTTTATCTGACATTAGTCCTATTCATTGGCAATATGGTGCAATAGCAAGGCTAAAAAAAGGTGAAAAAATTGATAAACTATTACATGGTGGTTATTCTTCAATTTCACTAGGATATATTGGGTTATATGAGCTTACAAAATTAATGAAAGGTGTATCTCATACTGAGCCTATTGGAAAAGAATTTGCATTAAGCGTTATGAATCATTTAAAAGCTAAAGTTTCAGAATGGAAACAAAAAACAGGAATTGGCTTTGCTTTATACGGAACCCCTGCTGAAAGTTTATGTTATAGATTTGCTAGAATTGATAAAGAAAAGTTTGGAGATATTAAAGATGTTACAGACAAAGGATATTATACAAATTCATATCATGTAGATGTTAGAGAAAAAATCGATGCTTTCTCTAAATTAAAATTTGAAAGTGAATTCCAACCAATTTCTAGTGGTGGTGCTATATCTTATGTTGAAGTACCAAATATGCAAAATAATTTAAAAGCATTAGAAGAAGTTGTTAAATTTATATATGATAATATTCAATATGCAGAATTTAATACAAAATCTGACTATTGCCAAGTATGCGGCTTTGATGGAGAAATAATTATAAATGACGATAATGAATGGGAATGCCCAAATTGTGGTAACAAAGACCAAAGTAAAATGAATGTGACAAGAAGAACATGTGGTTACTTAGGAGAAAACTTCTGGAATGTTGGTAAAACCAAAGAAATTAAAGCAAGGGTAACACACCTATAGGATTATGGGACGTTTCGGGACTTGGGGACGGTCCTTTTTTCCCTATATAAAATAATAAATAATACTTATTTTCCTTACAACAAAAAATCGGGATTTTAGTAACGTCCCCCAATCCCGACGTTCTAATATCCCGATTTTATAGTGGTTTAAATTTCTTTGTTTCTTTATATTTACCATATTCCTTTGGAATATAATTATCACTCCAATAATGTTTTTCTCCCACCTGTTGTTCTTTCTTATCATGTTTTTTATAGCTATCATAATTTGTTCTTTTAGTTATGTTTTGCTCATATTGGATTTTCTTCTTTTCTACTTTATTTTTTACCTTAATTTTATTTTTACGTTCTAATTTAGGCGCCTTAACATTTTTTAACATTTGCAAATATTCATTTAATCTTTCTGTAAATTTTTTTTCTTCCTCTTCTCTGTGTAAATATTCTATATGTGGTGTTCTTTTTACTGACTCTTGTTTTATCTTATTTTCTTTTTTACTATAATTATTATATTGTCTCTGCTTTACAGGTTCTGTTTTCTTTTTTTCTTTCTTTTTATCCTCTTTTACATATTCTACTCTTGCATATGTTTTCTTTTTATTTTGTTCTTTAAGTCTTTTTTGCAATTGTTTATGCTCTTTATCTCTATTCTTTAACTTTTTAATATATTTACTATCTTTATTTCCAATTAATTTATTTATATAACCATCCGAATATTCTCCTAATGATTCTATATATAATTTAGTTATTTTTTCTGGTTTCATTTTAACAATAGTTCGTTTTGCATAAAACCTAAAAGTTAAAACATACATTCCTAACTCGTTAAGTTCTACTCTTACTTCTACTGGCTTATTAGAGATTCTACTAAAATCTCTTTTAATCTGTTCTATTTTTCTTTTTATATCTTCACCAGAATATATTTTAGAATCAAAACAGTATTCTACAGTTTTTGCTTCCATACTCAAATTACATCAACATCCTTTTTCATTCATTTATGTTAACATATTTTGAGCTAAATTTCAAGGATTTTACCTTATAAAATTAGTTTTAACCGTTGTGTTTACTGGTTGATTAATATTATTTTGCTTTCCACTTTCTATACATTTTAAAATCCATGCCATATTTTTTCCTAAATTATACATTGTTTGCATACCTTCTAAATCTTGTACAACTTCTTCTTTATTATTTCCATGTACATTGTTCCAGTAAGTAGATGAAACTATTGGCATTTGGCTAATTGTAAAATATTTGTTAAGTACATCAAAAGAAGCAACTGTTCCACCTCTTCTAGCACTTATAATACTTGCACCTGGTTTAAATTCAAAAGCTTTTTTGCCTGCATAGAAGGCTCTATCTAAAACAGATAAAATTCTTCCTGATGGATGTGCATAATATACTGGTGTACCAAAAACAAAACCATCACTTTCCTCTGCTTTTTCTATTATTTCATTTACGATATCATCATTAAATACACATCTAGCATTTCCATTTTTAGCGCACATTCCACATCCAATACAATCTCTTACAGGAGTTCCACCTAAATTTATAATTTCAGTTTCTATTCCTTCTTCATTTAAGCTTTCTGCTACCTTACTTAATGCAGTATATGTACATTCTTTTCTTGAACTTCCATTAATTAATAATACTTTCATGTATAATCCCATTCCTTTCTTATATATTAATTATAATTTATCTAGTTCTTATTTAACATTTACTTATAATATATTTAAAAATACAATTATTTATGCTTTCATTTTCTGGATGAAATTGCACTCCAAATATCCTATCATTATATTCTATAACTTCTATAGTACCATCTTCTGCCCTTCCTACTACTTTTAATGGTTCTTCTACTTGTGGAATTCTATATCTATGAATACTTGGCATATTTAAAACTTCTTCTTTATATAAATTATATAATATACTGTTTTTATCCAATATTACCTTATGCTTTATATCTTCTATATTATCTCTTGTTAAATCTGCATTTCTATGACCTTCTACAGGTTCTGTAAAATTATATTTATTCTCTCTTAAATCTTCAAATAGCTCTATAATACTTCCTTCATAATTTCGATCTTTCTTTTCTTTGCATAGTAAAAAGTATACAGCTAAAGTTTGCATTCCCATACAAATTCCTAATAGTGGTTTATTATTTTTTACTGCATAATCAACAACTTGTAGATGATATGGATGTATTTTTCCACCACCTGACAATACAAAAGCATCATATGAATTTAAAGTTTCCTCATCTACATATGCACTACATGGCAATACCCCACTAGCAATAGCTCCAGATTCATTTATTCTTTCTATATAATTATTTATAAAATAATATTTATCTTCATATACAAAATCTGTTTTAAATAAATTATTAGATGCTGGTACAAGTCCTATTATTTTTTTCATTTTATTCACCCTTTCATAGATTCTTTTTTACTATTACCCAAAATACATGCCAATGTTTCATTTGATGCATTGCAGATTCTCCATCTCTTTCAATCTCATTTAATTTTAATATTTTAAAATCTTTTAATAAATCTTCTATTTCTTCCTTTTCATAAAATTGGATTTTATCATTTCCAAACCATGAATCATTCTTTCCAAAGAAATTACATAAGAAATATCCATTTTCATTTAAAGAATCTTTTATTTTATCTAGCAACTTAACTAATGCTTCTTTATTACAAAAAGGTAAAGCTTCATATGATATAACTAAATCTGCTTTTGGTAAGTGTGCTTCAGAAAATTTAGCCTGTTCAAAATTTAATCTTGCTTTTTCTTCTTCTGTTAAATCTTTATACAAAAATTTTGTTACATCAACTCTATCAATAGCAGTTACAGTTATATTATTTTGTACTAAAAATTTAGTATCTCGCCCTGCACCACACCCTAAATCAATTGCTGTTTTTATACTTGGATTATTCTTTATAAAGTTTACCAAAATCTTATGTGGCTCTAGTTTACTATTATTTTCAAAAAAGTTCATCTTATTTCCAAATCTCCCCATTAATAAAATGTGTTAGTGCCATTAGAAATGCTTGCTCTGCTAAATCAATTCTAGTGACTTGTCCATGACTTAGTTGAGATATTCCACCTTGTGGAGCTTTAAGTTCTTTAGTTTCGAAAAGTTTTGCAAGCACATAACTTAACTCTTTTTCCTTTATTTCATCTATATATCTATCTGGAATTGGATATGCAGGTCCAAAACCAATAGCTCCTTCTTCATCTTTATTTTCAATATATACTGTTGTCAAATTTAACCATGTTCCAAACTTATCTGTTATTCCAGATTCCATTGCTACAAAAAAATCTGCTTCTAAATTGTTTTCTTTTGCATATTTTTTTATGTTCTTTACCCTATTTCGTACACCTTGTAATATTTCATCATTAACTGGCTGATCAGCAACTTCTGATTCTACACTTATTCCTTCTATTGTAACATCATTAAAGTACCTTTCGAAGGCTCTTTTGGCACCTTCTATTTTTCCTTTATTCTTCGTTCCAATTAGGATATTCATCTTTTATCACCTTATCTTAATAAATTTTCTAAAACTATAGATTTTGATATATCTAGTTCTCTTTTCATATAATCATGATATTTTCTTAGTTGTTCATTTTCCTCTACTATTTCTCCAGTTTGTATATTAAACCATAATTCATCATAGTAAAAGTCCTCTGTAACGATTCTTTCGTTATTTAAACATATAAAATCTTTTTTAGCTAACATATTTGTTCCTAAAGATACTCCTGGATCTAAGTTACATAGGTATGCAAGCGTTGGTTTTATATCTAATTTACTAACAGGTTTATCTATTCTTAAATTACTAATACCAGGTATTCTCATTCCAGCTAACACTCTAATATAATTTAATTTTATATCTACATCTGTAACATTTCCATCTAATTCACTTAAAAATTCTATCATTTCGTTATTATACATATCTAGTCCATTGTGATCCCCATATAAAATTATTACAGTGTCATCATATAAATCAGCTTTTTTTAACTCATCTATAAATATACCAAATGCATAATCTGCATAATTTACTGATTCTAGATAATTTCCAAAGAAAGTATCTTTATATTTTCCAACATCTATACTAACTTTACTTCTATCTTGCAATCCATCTAGTGTAAAACCTGTATGTGATGAAGCTGCAACAATATATGATATAAATGGTTCATCATAATTTGATAATTTTTCTACGGCTTGTCTGTATAATAGTTCATCTGATAAATATCCCATAACATCTTCTGAAATATCTGCAAAAGTATCTTTTAATTCTATATGGTCAACTTCCATATTGTTGTATACATTAGTTCTATTCCAAAAATATCCATAGTTTCCGTGCATATATGAAGTTGTATAATCCTTTTGATGGAACATCTTAAAAATGTCATCATAGGTATTTTTATAATATCTACTATATGCCATTCCATTTTCTACAGGATATAATGATGTTACTGTTGAAAATTCTGAATCTGCAGTTGTAGAATAGCTTTGCATATACATATTAGAAAGTCTTATATTTTCGTTTATAAATTTATTTAGGTTTGGTGTTATTTCTTTACCATTTATTGTTTTATTTAATACAAATTCTTGCATAGATTCTAATTGAAGAACTATTACATTTTTGCCTTCCATTGAACCTGCAATATCCAAGTAACTTTCTTCATATTCTTGGTTATACTCTTCTTTTAAAGAATTATATGCTTCCATTACTTCTGTCTTATTTTTATATTTTGCCTGTTTTGAGCCATCAATAGCATTTAATATATCTGATATATGATACCCATAAATTGTTGCTTTCTTTATTTGTGTATCTCTATTATATGGGTCTTCTAAAGCTTTTTCATTTCCCTCTATTGCTGATGTAATAAATACATATATTGCAAATAATCCAATTAATGTTCTAATAACAATATATTGTACTTTGCTCTTTTGGCCTTTTTCTATTTTTACAAATTTTGATACAAATAAAATTATTAACACCAATATATCTATAAAGTAAAGTATTTGGTGTAGCTTTAATAGCATTGGTAATGTTGACATTATTTCTTCGCCATATTGAAGATTGGTTATTTGTAATACTGATAAAACATTACTTGAATAAGTATAGTAAATATTATCTGCAAACAAAATTATACTTATTATCGTATCTAATACTATTCCACCTATATTTCTTCCTTTTTTAGGTAATAAGAATAATATTCCAAATAATGATAAAATATATATTATACTACTTTGTATTGTTTTTATATCAATTCTTTCATTTATACATACTGTACTTTTATAGAATAATATAGTTTTTAATATTATAAAAATTGCAAGTATTATGATAAAGAAACTAGAATTTATAACCTTATTTAACATTTCTTTTGTTTTTTCTTTCACGTTTTTCTCCTTTTTTCGACAATTATCTTATTTAATATATCATACTTTTTTATAGTTTTCTAGTTATATTTTATTATTACAATATTTTGGTATATGCTCTAAATATAGCCTATCCAAGCACTTCAGTTGAATAATTAACATAATTATGGTATAATAAAATTTAACTATAAACTGTTGCATTGTGTCTTAGGTATCATAATTGATACTTTGCAACTAGATAAGAAAAGGAGAATGTTATGAAAAGCATCAAAAAAACAATTAACACAAATATTAACCCTGGAACAACTAAGGCAAAACCTGCTTCTGTGCTTCCTAAAGTTACTTACAAACCCTCACCGCTTGAGCGGTTAAAAGCTTGGTGGAAGCAAAATTTTGGAACAGAAAAAGCACGGAAAGCTACTGCCAAAACTGTTGCTCGTAGCATAGATAATGCTATCAACAGTTTCGCACGGGCAATGAAATTCAACTTGTTACTGGCTCTAGTAGCCATGCTCGTTGTTAATCTCTGTCCCAATGTTGCGGACCAATGCCCTACATTTTTCCAGCTATGCGAAGGAATTTTAGTTTTTTACGAATTCCTTCTGAGAGCCACATTTACTGCACTCAAGGCTTTTATTCAGCTTTTTACGCTGAACTTACCTGCTGCAGGAGATACGCTCTCAAATGTGTTCGCAGAAGCCGGAAGACTTCTTACTGAGTTATTCCAGTGGATTCAAACAATTACATTCTAATTTCTTTAATGCACTATTGCATTACTAAAACACATCTCTTTTCAAATCTTTATCCCTCGCCACGCTGTGACGGGGGCATTTCTTTTGCTAAAGCAAATAAATAGGGATTTAAGGAACGTCCCCAAAATCCCTGCAAGAACGTGTCCCCAAATCCCTATAGGATGCCTCAAATCCCTATTCCACACTCTTTAAACTACTAATCATATCTATTTTCTTTAAAGCAAAATACGTAATTACATTTACTATAATTGTAAAAGCAACTGTAATTAAAATAGCATACAAATAACTTAATGGATGTATAACTTTTGCAAATCTAAGCATATTTATTTCACATGTACCAATTATAAAGTAATTTAAGAAATAACCTCCAATTAGTCCTAGTGCAATTCCTATTATTGTTAATAATACTGTTTCTCTTGTTACATAAGTATATACTTCTTTATCATAAAAACCTAATACCTTAATTGTCGCAAGTTCTTTTTGTCTTTCACTAATATTTATATTAGATAAATTATATAATACTACAAATGCAAGCAATCCTGCAGAAACAATTAATATTACAACAACATAATTTAATGAGCTAATTGTATCATCCAAAGTTTTCTCTGCGTTTGAATTTAGCGAAACTGTAGATACCTTACCACCATCTAATAATTTTTTAGAAAGCTCTTCTTGTGCTTCTTCTGATAAATTCTCAGCCTTTACAAGTAATACATTTGTATTATATTTTTCCCCATATAAACTTTCATACATATCTTTTGTCATATATATATAATGTGCTATATAATTTTCTGTTATATCAGAAACTTTAACTTCTTTGTTTTCTTCCGAACTTCCTTCTAATGTTATTGTGTCTCCAACTTTTACATCTAATAGTTGGGCTAATTTATCTGTTAAAATAACTCCATCTGATGATAAGCTAACTTCTTCTTTCTTATTATCTACATCATTTATTGTAATCACATTTTTTAACTCTTCTGCATTATTTGGAACTACTACTTGTAAATCTTCTGAATATTCATTATGATTTGCAGTATCAGCTACCATATATGTTTCTACAATATTATCAACATTTTCGGTATTTTGTATTTCTGTAATAACACTTTGTCTTTCGTCATCAGTCAAACTACTCTTCATACTAACTTGAAAATCATATAGAAATACTTTTTCATATTGATTTGGTAATATAGTAGATATAGAATCTTTTATTCCAAATCCAGTTAATATTAATGAAGTACAACCAAAGATACCTATAATTGTCATTAAAAATCTCTTTTTATATCTAAATATATTTCTAATAGTAACTTTTTGTGAAAAGTTTAATCTTTTCCATATAAATTTTACTCTCTCTAATAAAACTCTTTTTCCAAGCTTTGGAGCTTTTGGTCTTAATAGGTTTGCTGGCTTTTCTTTTAAATCTCTCGCTGCCGCATATATTGTAGCACCAACAATACAAATATATATAAGTGCTAAACCAGATGATGAATGTTCCGAATTAAGTCCTACTACAAATTCCGGAATTGTATACATCATACTATACATCATCCAAATAACTCTTGGTATTAATTGTAATCCTATAATTATTCCTATTACTCCACCAATTATACAAGCTAAGCTAGAATACAATATGTATTTAAACATTATTTGAGCTTTGTTATATCCTAAAGATTTTAATGTTCCTAGTTCTGTTCTATCTTCTTCTACCATTCTTGTCATTGAAGTTAATGACACCAATATTGCTATTGCAAAAAATACAATTGGGAATACAATACTTAAGCTATCTACACTTTGCGTGTCTTGTATAAAACTTACATATCCACTATTCTGATTTCTATCTAATATATACCATTCTGCACTTTCTATTTCATTAACCTTTTCTTTTGCATCAATTAATTCTGTTTCTGCATCTGCGATTTTGGTATTAAACTCTTCTTTTTGAGTAGTTAATTCTGCCTCTGCTGTTTGTATTTCTTGTTTTGAAGTTTCTAATTCAGCTTTTGCATTACTTAGCTGTGTTTCTGTCTTCTTTTTAGTACTTGCTAAAGTTTTTTCTTGTTTACTTACTTCTGCTTTTGCTGATTCAATTTTGGCTTGAGCATCACTTATTGTGTTATTTGCAGAATTTATCTGATTTTCTATTTCTGTAATTCCAGCTTGCAACTGTGCTTTATTTGTTTCTAATTCTTGTTTTTGAGTTTCTAAAGCTTGTTTTTTAGCTGCCAATGTAACTTTTTCTTCTTCGCTCAAATTACTATCATTTAATTTATTTACCACATCATTATATGCTTGTGTTACTTGTTCTAATGATTGATTTACCGTCTGTAATGTTGATGTTAACTCTGTTTTTTTAGTATTTGCCTCATCAATTTGAGTTTGAGCATTTTGTTTTTGTTCTTCTAGCGTTTTCTCATTTTTTTCTATTTCAGCTTTTGCACTTTGAATTTTCTTTTCTGCATTTGCAAATTCTTTATTGGCTGTTTCCTCATTAGTCTTTATCTCATTTTCACCATCTGTTATTTGCTTTTTGCCATCTTCTATTTTAGCCTCTGCATCAGCTATTTGTTTTTCTCCATCAGCTTTTTGAGTATTAAATTCGTTTTCTGCCTCTTGAATTTCTGCATTCGCATCATCTATAAGTTCATTATATCTTGCATTTTCTCGTTCTTCTTTAATTCCTTCTATTTTATCTTTTGTTTCTTCTACATAATTCTCGTATTTAGTAGAACTAGTTGTATATTTTTCTGCATCCTTTAAAGTTACGTATATCTCAGTATATACATCTGATTCTATATTATCTCTCGAAACATAAATAAAATTATTTATTGTTCCAGAACCTAAACTTGCTGTTCCTCTTTCTCTTGATATGTATAAAGGACTTTCTGCAGTTCCTACTATTTTTAAATTTAATTCTTTAAGGATCTCATTTTCCTCGTTTGCTTCTAATGTTATAGTATCACCAATTTTTTTATTTGCTGCATTTAGGAATGACTGTTCTACTAAACATTCATTAGCATTTTCAGGCATATTTCCTTCTATTAATCTTGGCTTGTTAACATCTTCTATTGTTAATATTTTTGATACTAATTCTTTGTTATTTACTTTTACTAAAATATCTTCCGAATATGTACCATAAACATTTTCTACATTCTCTATATTTTTTATAGCATCCATATCACTGTCTGTAAGACCTAATGTAGACATTATTTGTATATCATACACATTTTGTTCTTTATAATACTTGTCTATAGTATCTACCATGTCTGGAGATGTAGCTCTTAAACCTGCAAAAAAGCCTACTCCTAATAGTGCTATAAGCAAAATAGAAATAAATCTTTTATATGAGGTTTTTATTTCTTTAAAACTATTTTTAAGTAGTGCTTTTTTCATACTTCCACCTCCTTGTTACCATTCTATCTCCTCGATTGGTGTTGGATTCTCGTTTATTATCATATCTTCTGCAGTTCCATTTTTAAATTTTATAACTTTATCTGCCATTGGGGCTATTGCCCCATTATGAGTAATTATTATAACTGTCATATTTTCTTTTCTAGACATATCTTGTAATAATTTTAAAATTTGTTTACCTGTTTTATAATCTAATGCTCCTGTAGGTTCATCACATAGCAATAACTTTGGATTTTTAGCTATTGCTCTTGCAATAGCAACCCTTTGTTGTTCTCCTCCAGATAATTGTGAAGGAAAGTTATTTTTTCTTTCTGCTAAGCCTACCTTCTCCATTACTTGTTCTGGATTTAAAGATTTCTTACATATTTGTGTTGCAAGTTCTACATTTTCTATTGCTGTTAAATTTTGCACTAAATTATAGAATTGGAATACAAAACCTATATCTTCTCTTCTATATTTTATTAAGTCCCTATTTTTTAATCTGGAGATTTCTTTATTATCTACTATAACTCTTCCAGATGTAGCATTATCCATACCACCTAATATGTTTAATGCTGTAGTTTTGCCTGCTCCGCTTGGCCCTACTATTACTACTAATTCTCCCTTTTCTATGCTTAAATTTGCATTACTCAAGGCGTGTATTATAACTTCTCCCATTTTATAATCTTTACATACATTTTTAAATTCGATATATGACATAATAATCACTCCTTTGTTAAGTAATTATATAAAGCTTGACATCCTTTTAGTACTTCTTCATAAGTTTTGGTAAAGTTTCCTGTGTACCAAGGATCTGCTATATCTTTTTTCTCATTTGTAAAATCTAATAATTTATATATTTTATTTTCTGTATCTTTTCCTACAATTGCTTTTATTCTTACAATATTACTATTCTCCATACCAATTATATAATCATATTTATTATAATCTTCTTTTTTTAACTGTTTAGCTCTATGCTTTTGAAATGGTATATTATGTTCAAGTAATTTTTCTTTAGTGCCATAATGCATATCGTTTCCAATTTCTTCTGTACTAGTTGCAGCAGAAGAAATGTAGAAATTATCTTCCTTTCCATTTTTTGCTACTATGTCTTTAAAAACATACTCTGCCATTGGAGATCTACATATATTTCCAAGACATACAAACAGTATTTTTTGCATATTAAAGTCCTTCCCTTTCTCGGTTCGCTCGAAGGTACACATAAAAAATGAAAATAATTTTCTTTTAAACTATACCTTCTATATTTAAATTGTATCATACTTTTATGTCCATTTGGTAAATTTCACAAAATTTTCCAATATTACTTTTTTAATATATTTTTTTTACATTTTTGTAACAAAAATGTTGACAACTTTTAATATTTGCTCTATAATGAATTTATATTATGAAAAATACTAAAGATTTTTGACATAGATACTATAGATAAAAAGGGGAGAAATACGATGGAAAATTATAATAAAACTGATTGTTTAGCTTTAACAATCAGAAAAGAACATAGGTTAGTAGTTATTAACAAAGCAGTTAAGAAAACTATAACAATTTCTGTTAAAACAATCTTAGCAGCAATCTGTTTAACTTTGTTAAATGTCTTTGTTTAATTATATATTCAATACTGGGATTTTAGGGACGTTCCTAAAATCCCTATTTTTTGTAAAAATAATAATTGCATGCTACATTTATTTACAAGAACAAATGCATTTTAGCTATGTCATAAAAAATAAGTGCCTCTTTTTTTATTAAGAAGCACTTATTTTTAGTTTTCACTAGCATTTATAATTATTTGTTCATTTGCTACAATTATATTTAAAATATTTTTTCCTTCATCTGGTTTTAATCTTTTTTGATTATCTGTAAAATATTTCTTTATATCTTTATTTATATTATCTCCAATTTGTGCTAAAGACATTTCTTCTGCATTTTCTTGTTTTTCGGCTTTTTCTATTACTTTATCTTTAATATTTATATCTACTTTTACTATTTCTTTATCATCAACTTTATAATATAAATTTACTGTTCCTGTTTCTAAATTTTCTAATTTATAATGAGCTCTTACTAATTGCATGTTTTTCATATCCAAATGCTCTATTACCTCATTATTTAAATCATTTAAAACTAAAATATCTGAAGATATTTTTTTATCTGAATTACTAATTCTTATTTCATTATTTGTTCGGCTACTATTTAAATTAGTAATAACAAAATATCCTGCTATTAATATAATAATTATGACAAAGAAAATTAATACTTTTCTTTTATCTATCTTTCTTGAACTTCTACTTCTTGTTTTTTGATGAGAACTAGATTTTTCTGATGTTTTATATCTCTTTGCCAAAATATTTCCCCCTTATTAAAAATCTTAGGTCATACGTTTTAAAGTTTTATTATATATAAAAGGTAGAAAGTAATTTCTACCTTTTATATAAATTATATTACTACTCTTCTACATATACTACTCTCATAACTTCTTGATAATTTCCTGATGCATCTTCATATGAATAGAATAATACATAACGTCCTACTCTACTTGTATCTACACCAGTTTTAATTGAAATTTCTTCTTCTCCATTAGGTCCATACCAATCAATTCTTGAAGGTTCTGTTAACTTCTTTGATGCATCACTATTATCTGTCATATTGGCACCTAATTCAATATATTGTTCACCTTTTTTTAATGTATTATATTTTTCTCCTTCTAAAGTTATTACAGGTTTTGTTTTATCTGTAACTGTTACTTTTACAACTGCTTCACGTGCTGTATTATTACCGTCGTCTGTATAAGAATATATTATTGCATATACTCCAGGTTGTTTTGTATCTACTGCTGGTACATCTTTATGATGTCCATCATTTTCATAATCTGGATAATAAACTATTCTAACTTTATAATCATGTGTTATATCAGCATTGTCTTCTATAATTGCTTTAGGAACATCATATACTTTTTGTGATCCTGCTTCTATTGTCTCATCTTTTCCATCTACCTTAATTATTGGAGTTGTAGTATCTTTTACAATTACAAATACATCATTATATGCTTCATTACCTGCTTCATCTCTCGTTACATATTGTAACTTATATTCAGTATCACTAGTTGATGGTCTTCCCATGTCTACATAAGTATTAACTAATTCTGGTTGTACTGTACCAGAATAATTATCATTACCTGTTACTGTTGGTAATAAATCTTTTGGAAATTCTGCATCTTTATCAGCTTCTACAGTTATATACCAAGCTGATGAACTAAAACCAGGAGCTGTTTTATCTAATATAAGTGAACTTCCATCTGTTGTTGTTGTATATTCAACTCCATCATTTCCTGCTAAATCTTTATATCCATTAACTACAATTTTAATTGGGCCTTCAGTCATATCATCAGTCATAACAAGTTCTCCAACATATTTTATATAGTCGTATTCTTTATTATTTTCATTTATAATTACTTTTGCATCTTTACCATTAATTGTTATTTTTGGTTCACCTGCTAATTCTGAATTTGGTATTGTTACATATACCCAAACTTTATCTCCTACTTTAGCATATTTTTCATTTTGTTGTGAATTATTTTGAATACGTACAAATGATGCTTTTGGAGCTGTTATATCATAATTAAATGTAAATGTTGCTTCATTTCCAGCTTCATCGCTTGCTGTTACAGCATTTTTTCCTTCTTTCAAATATTTTTGAAGTGTTTCATAAGAAATCTCTCCATTAGTAATAATTAATGTATCACCATTAATTTCATAAGAAGCTATTCCTACATTATCCTCAAATGTTAAGCCAATTTTACTATAATATCCTTCTGATCCTACTGAATCAGCTGTTGGTTTTATTGAAGGAGCAGTTTTATCAAAAATTACATAGTAATTATCATTACCTGTTGATGTAACTTCTGCACCTGTATTTCCTGCTAAATCTGTTAATCCTTTAACTGTTACTGGAATTTTTTCTCCCTCTACTAAATCCATATCTTCTGTTAAATCAACATATATTACATATTTGTTATATTCTAATGGTGGTTGTGGATTTACACTATATTCTTTTCCTCCAACTACTATTGTTGGATTTTCAGTTAATGGTTCTGTTGTATTTACTGTTATTGCTATTCCTTTATTTTGTCCTGGATTTTGTGTTAATCCTGAATAATTTTGATTTCCTGTTGGATTATAGTAGTTTTGTACTCTTAATTCTCTTAATTCTGCTGGTGTTTTATCAAAAATTACATAGTAATTGTCATTACCTGTTGATGTAACTTCTGCACCAGTGTTTCCTGCTAAATCTGTTAATCCTTTAACTGTTACTGGAATTTTTTCTCCTTCTACTAAGTCCATATCTTCTGTTAAATCAACATATACTACATATTTATTATATTGTGGTTCTTGTACTGGTACTTCAAATTCTTTTCCTCCAACTACTATTGTTGGATTTTTTGCTAATAATTCTGTTGTATTTACTGTTATTGCTATTCCCTTATTTTGTCCTGGATTTTGTGTTAATCCAGAATAATTTTGATTTCCTGTTGGATTATAATAGTTTTGCACTCTTAATTCTCTTAGCTCTGCTGGTGTTTTATCAAAAATTACATAGTAATTATCATTACCTGTTGATGTAACTTCATCTCCAGTATTTCCTGCTGCATCTTCTAATCCTTTAACTGTTACTGGAATTTTTTCTCCTTCTACTAAATCCATGTCTTCTGTTAAGTCAACATATACTACATATTTATTATATTGTGGTTCTTGTACTGGAACTTCTATTTCTTTTCCTCCAACTACTATTATTGGATTTTTTGCTAATAATTCTGTTGTATTTACTGTTATTGCTATTCCTTTATTTTGTCCTGGATTTTGTGTTAATCCTGAATAATTTTGATTTCCTGTTGGATTATAGAAGTTTTGTACCCTTAGCTCTCTTAAAGCTGGAGCTGTTTTATCAATTGTAAATGTAACTTCTGTTCTGTTATATGCTTGGTCAATTACTTCTATTGTATATGTTCCTTCGTCTGTAAATGTTAATTCTTTTTCATTTACTGTTATCCATCTGCCATCATCTTTTCTGTATTTAATGTTATGAACATTTTCTTCTTCTATTATTGCTTTTACGTCTGTTCTGAAGTTATTATTTACTCCTGTTCCTTCTAATGTTATTACTGGAGCTGTTTTATCTATTGTAAATGTAACTTCTGTCCTGTTATATGCTTGGTCTATTACTTCTATTGTGTATGTTCCTTCGTCTGTAAATGTTAATTCTTTTTCATTTACTGTTATCCATCTGCCATCATCTTTTCTGTATTTAATGTTATGAACATTTTCTTCTTCTATTATTGCTTTTACGTCTGTTCTGAAGTTATTATTTACTCCTGTTCCTTCTAATGTTATTACTGGAACTGTTTTGTCTATTGTAAATGTAACTTCTGTTCTGTTATATGCTAAGTCAATAACTTCTACTGTATATGTTCCTTCTTCTGTAAATGTTAATTCTTTTTCATTTACTGTTATCCATCTTTCATCATCTTTTTTGTATTTAATGTTATGAACATTTTCTTCTTCTATTATTGCTTTTACATCTGTTCTGAAGTTATTATTTACTCCTGTTCCTTCTAATGTTATTACTGGAACTGTTTTGTCAATTGTAAAGTTTATTTGTTCTGATTTATTTCCAGCTTTATCAGACATAACTACTTCGTAATTTCCTTCTTCAGTTAATGGTGTTCCTAATTCATAATTTTTAACTAATTCACCATTTCTTCTTAAATGGATTGTTCCAAGATTTGCATCTTCTGCTGTAATTATTACGTCTGATCTAAAGTAATTATTAACTCCTGTTCCCTCTAATTTTACAACAGGTTTTGTTCTATCATATATAACTCTTGGATATTCATCACGATTAATTCTTGTTTGATCTAATTTTTCTCCAACATTTCCTGCTATATCAGCATATCCATATACTTCAAATGGTATTTCACCTTCTGGCATAGTTTCATCTAATGTGAAATCTACCATATAGTAATAAATATTTTGTTCAGGATTTGAACTTAATGGACGATATGTTGCTGTATATTCTTTTCCAAATACCTTAACTGTTGGTTCAACAGCTAATCTTTCTGGGAAAGAAATTAAAATACGAACTTCGTCTCCTCTTTTTGCATATGTTACATCTTTTACATCGTTTACATAGCGTGTTTTATTTAATATTCCTAATTTTGAATAAACTGGTGCTATTGAATCATATGTAAATTCATATGTTACTTCATTTCCAGCCATATCCCATGTTCTTATTTTATTTAGTCCTTGAACTAAATATTTTTCTATAACTGAGAAATTAGCATCTCCCAAAGTAGCAGGTGTCATTCCAGTAATTAAAGTATCATTTACCTCATATTCACCTTTTAACATTAAATTATCATTAAATTTAAAGCTTACTTTACTAAATATTTTTTGTGTAGCATCACCTACATATTGTTCATCTGGTTCATTAATATTTTCAGTTCCTTTAACAATAATTCTTGGTGCTGTACCATCATAAAATACTCTATGGCCATTTGTTGGTCCGTTTTCATCTGGGATTGAATTTCCAGCTACATCTTCTATATTAGATACTCTTAAGGTAATTTCTCCATCTACAAAAGTTGTATCTTCTGGAATTAAATATTTTACTGAATAATCCCATCTGTTTTCTGCACTTTGTCTAACTGTTACTAGTGAATCTTCCATTACATATTCTTTTCCATTATTTATTAATGTAAATGTTGGATTATGTGCTAATTCTTCATTAACAGCAATATACATATAAATAGTATCTCCACGTTTTACATAATATTCTCTTAAGTCATTTGATTCACCATCTTTTAGAATGTTTGTAGCTAATCTAACAGGTGCTGTTACATCTGTTACATCTGCATCAAGATTTGCTAATAATTCTCCTCCAGAAACTGTCATATTGCTCCAAGCTAAAGTTAATGCTTGTGTTGGAATTGTTTCTGTAGTAGTTGTTGTTGCTACTTGAGTACTACCATCTGTTGTTGTAGTTGTTTGTTGAGCTGGTGCGGTAGTAGTAGTTGTTGCAGGTGTTGTAGTTCCAACATTAGTAGTTGTAGCACCATCATTATCAGCTACTGTTGTTTGTTCTTCTTGTTGTGGTTCTTCACTTTGTGTTGCAGTTCCTTGATTGTTATCACCATTATTTTCAGGAACTGCATCTTGTGTTTGTTCGCTATTGCTACTGTTTTCGCCTATGGCTGTAGCTTCAGTTTCACCTTGATCTCTTAAGAAAACTACTACCATTGAAATTGCAGCGATTACTAATATTGCAATTATAACTATGGCAATTATAGCTTTCTTGCTTAAACTTTTTCCTTCCATAAATTATCCCCCTATAATTTATTTTTTTACTTCTTCCGCCTTAATAATAAGTCTGGCTTTGTTTCCGTTTTCGCAGGTTATTAAGGTGACTTCTCTAATTTCTTCTTTCGTTTCTAATATGCTAACATCATTTGGATCTGTTACAAAAATAGATTTAATTTCATATTCAACAGTATTTTTTTGCAAATCTGTTAAATAGATTTTGTCTCCAGCTACAAGTTCATCATTTCTTCCAAACATTGTTCCATCATAATTATTATGACCAGCTAAGGCTAAATTACCTATTTCGTTAACATTTCCACCACTAAAACGTGTTATTGATGTTCTCATGTTTTCTTTTGTAGTTGTATCTAGAATTGGATATTCTAGTTCAATTTTGGGTATATTAATAATTCCTATAACAGAATTATTACCAAATTTAATAGGTTCTGTTGTCTCCTCATGTTGTTTAATTTCTTCTACTATTTGTGCATTATTTTCTTCATTAATTTGATTTCCAATATATTTTTTCGCTATAAGTGCAATTACAATAATCGCAAAAATAATAACTATAAAAAGTAATACTTTATAAAATACTAACTTTTTATTTTTCATTTTTCTTAGATAAACTTCTTATTCTAATTGCTATTATTACTATTGCTACTACTGCAACTCCTAATAGAACAAATAATATTGGATTATCGAATGTAACTGGTAGCTCACTTCTTGTTTCTGTTTTAACAACTTCTTGTACTTGATCCTCTGAAGTTTCTTTCTTAGAAGTTAAAACTTGTGCATCATATGTTGTAGCTCCGTTTAATTCTTTCTTTAATAAAACAACATATTGTGTACCGTTTTCTGCATCAACAGGTTGAGCTATTGTAGCATTTGTTACTTCTTTCCATTCTGTATTTGTTATAATATTGTTCCATAAATTTGTGTATTCATTCGCTAGTTTTATTGAATCAAATATATTCATTTCATTATTTATTTTGCTCATAATATTAACTAGTTCTTGACAATTTGAATTTTTATCGTTTAATAAAACAACATCATAACTGTATTTTGCATTTGCATCATCAGTAATTTTTAAAGTTCCTTGTGTTACTGTTTTTATTACATTATCTTCTCTTGTTTCTTCTGTTATAGTTTGAGTTGCATCAACTTTAATTCTAGTTGTTAAAGTTTTCATATCATTTATTTCTGCTTCAGTTGATACTTCTGATACATTTATAGGTTCTGCTCTTTTTACAATTTCGTTTCCTACTTTTACCCATAAATATTCTCCTACTTGGTCTTTTGAAACTTTTATTACTTTATTTCCTTTTGTATCTTCGGCTGTATACCAATTTAAATTATTCTCTTCTACATCTGCACTAGTTGTTATTGCATATGAATATTCATCATTTAAATATTCATTTAAATATATAAGATAATCTCCATTGGCATTTTCTAATACCGCCATATCTTCGGCTGTAGCATTTACAGTGGCGTTTAAACTTAAAATAAGCATAACAGCCATTACGATTAATAAAATTTTAGAACTTAACTTTTTCATTCTATTCTCCCCTTTCCGCTACGGAAACATTATATTACACTTCTTTACAAAAGTAAACAGTTTTACCATTTTTTGTCCATATTTTGAACACATTTTTCTTGTATCCGTAGACTTTTAATTGTTTTTATGTGCTACTGTTCTATTTGTATTTATTGATTACCTAATACTATATATATGAACCTTTATAAAAAACAATCTGACTATTTCTACGGATGGACTAGATTAATCATTTTCACAAAAATAAAAAACACGCCTCTGTTTAAGTATAATTAATATACTTAACATGGCGTATTCGTTTATAAGAAAAGTAGATTTACTATATGTAACTAAACCTTGTTGCTCCAGAAAAATCGATAGATTTTCCAAAGCAATAAAAAAATATTAAATCTCTATTTTTATTATTGGAACTTCTAGTTCTTCTTTTGTTAATCCACAATGTGTTGATAGCTTATTATCTACTTTTCCATTTGCCACAGTTAGATAATTTTCTATTAAAATCCTTGTACCGCTTGTTGATATAGCTACATAATCACTCACAAAATCATCAATCTTTTTGTGTGGTTCTCCTTCTCCCAATAATTTTAAATTTAAAAATTCTTTTTTTGTGTATAAAATGAATTTATCCTTAAATTTACTTTTAAATAGTTCTTCAAATTCTTGTTTACGATTTTCTTTTACAAAAAATCCTACCATTCTCCCTTCAAAAGTCGGTGGCATTTGTAGGCAATCATAAATTTCTGGTAAATCTAATATACTAATAGTTTCTTCTATATCTTTATGTCCATGGTCTGCTGATATTAAAATTAATGTATTTGTATCTTTTATTTTTTCAATTAATTTAGTTAGTTCATTTTGGGCATTTTCCAAAAATTCTTTTACTTCTTTTGATTTACAACCATATTTATGAATCAAGCCATCTGGATTGTCACTATATGCTAGTACAAATTTTTTATCTTTATTTTTACATAACATTTCTAATGCTTCTGCTATTTCATCCATTTTTTTTGCATCAATAGGTATTTTAGTTTTTTGATCACAATAATCTGGTGAGACTTCGTACACCTTGATATTTTCATTTTGCTCTTTGATTTGTTCATAAATAGTTTTATATCCAATAATATCTGTTCTAGTTAAATTTGGTACATTTATTTTTTCTCCAGTATAAGAGTCAACCCATGGCAACAAGTTAATGTTTCTTCCGAATTCTTTAAAATACTGCGACCACGCTATCCATCCAGTTTCTATTGGAGGTTTGCCTGAATAATATGTAGTCATGGCTGCAGCTGTAGTTGTTGGATACACAGATGTTATTGTCTTTATTCTGTTTTTCCTAAACAAGTCATTTTCGTTTAATTCATTTAATATATTTTCTCCCATACCATCTAATATTAGCAAAACCACATTATTATAATCTTTGTTTAACATTTCATCAATTTCTGGTAAACTATTATATTTACTTTTTACGTTATAATATTTTAAAATTGACGTTATTAAATTTAATATACTATTATTATAGTCTGGCTGTATCATAAATTTTCTCCTTTTATATCCAATCTTCTACATATAAATTTTGGATATTTTAATCTCATATTTCTAATTTTTCTTTTGCGTTTTTTACTAATTCTTCATGTACAATTCCATTACTTATAAGTGCTCCATTTATCGGTTCGTCATATCTTTGCTCATTTCCAAATAAATCGGTTACTCTTCCTCCAGCTTCCTCTACAATTACTTTTACTGCTGCAATATCACAATTTTTCCCTTTTGTTCCTGGGAATATGCAACAAGTAAAATCTCCTGTCGCTACACACATACATGCTCTTATAATACTTCCAACACTTATAAAATATGTTTTTCTGTATAGTTCATTTAACATTGGTATAACATTATATCCAGCTGCTGGCCACATATCAAAATGACTTATACTTTTTTCATCTTCTAATTTATAAGCATTTACAGTAATTTTTTCGTCATTACAATATGCACCTTGTCCTTTTATTGCTGAATATAATTTATCTAAAAATGGATCATATACTACACCCACTTCTGGTACTCCATCTACTACTAATGCCAAAGAAAATACAGCAACTGGAATATGTCTTGCATACATAGCTGTTCCATCCACAGGATCACATACCCATACATACTTACTTTTTCCAAATTTTTCTTCTTCTCCATCTACAGAATGAGCCGGAAACTTTTCTTTTACTTTCACTATCAAAATATGGTTAATTTCTTTGTCAGCTAAGGTTACAATTGTTTTATCACCTTTATAACTTGCTCCGTTATCTTGGTAAAAATACTTTTTCATTATCTTACCAGCTTCGATGCACATCTCTTTTGCAAAATTTAAATACTCATTACTTTCCATAACAGCCTCCTTACATATCTTTACATACATCTACCCATTTCTCATAATTTGAAGTTTTTTCTAATTCATCAATTGTTAATTTTACTGCACTATTACTACTTCCACATGCAGGATAAATGACATCAAATCTTTTTAATGATTCATCTAAGTAAACTTTTACATTTTCTTTTACGCCAAAAGGACAAACTCCTCCTGGTTTATGTCCAGTATAATTTTCGACATCATTATATGGTATCATTTTAGCTTTTGTATTAAATTCTGCTTTATATTTAGCATTATCTATCTTTTTATCTCCTGCAACTACAATTAAAATTGCTTCATCATTCACTAAAAATGATAAAGTCTTTGCTATTTCTTTTTCTTCACATTTTAAAGCTTTTGCTGCCTCTTCTACTGTTGCAGAAGAAGTATTAAATTCCATTATATTATTTTCTAAGTTAAATTTTTTTAAATATTCTTTTGCTTTTTCTAGTGACATATTCGTATCTCCTTACTTCTTCCTGTCCATATGTTCTTTTACAATATCCCTATATGGCTTTTCTTTTTCTTTTAATTTATTACAATTCATTCTTTCAACAAATTTATCTAATTCTGTTCTTAACTTCTCTTTTTCCTCTTCCGTATTTGCTAAAATCTCTAATTCTATAAAATTTCCTACTCCATCTATTTTATCTATCATAATGTTATATTCAAATCCGTCAATATTTTTTGAATATACTTGTCTATATTTCTTAAACGAAACATATTCGATATATCCAAGCTGATTTATAACATATTTCGTATCTTCGTAATCTTTTGGGTCTAATCTTAAATTCACTTCTTTTTTTCCATATTTTTCTGTGCTATTATCTGTTTTTGGCTTATATGTAAGTTCTAAAAAATCTTCATTTGTCTTTCTTGTTCTTAAACAAGTCCTACTCTTAACAAATTCTAAATTCTTATCTGTAAAATATGTATCTTCTTCTACGCTATCTTCTACAAGTTTAAAATTTTGCTCCTCTATTTTCTCTAGTATATCCTCATAATTTTCTCCTAGATGATAACTTGCTTCTAATTCTATTCTACTAGCCATCTTGACCCTCCTTACTTTTATTTTTTGTATATTATCATATTTGATATTTTTTATCAAACAAAAAACCGAATTCAAGATTTTCTAACCATTAGTAAATGCTAGATAATCTAACATTCGCCATAATTGTCTAGTACAGAAATTTCTCCTACTAGGCAAACTTTCCTAATATACAAAAAAGATGCAGGATTTTTTATTTTCCTACATCTATTTTTCTTTAAATATTTTTCTAAATATAAATCTTACGAATGGTCCTGCATAAAATAATTGCCAACATAAAGCCATTGGGAAATTTAAAACAGCTATTTGTAACCAATTAGATATTATATTTTCCATTCCTTCATAATTAAATAATATGCTTCCAAAGAAACTCATTATTGGACACATAAAACATACTATTACTGTTGATATTCCCATTGTTATTAAAATTGGTGGCGTTTTCTTTGGGTCTAATAATTTTAATGCTATTTTTTGAGCTAATTTACCTATTAAGAAAAACTCTAATATAAAGGCAATTACTCCCATTAATGGCAATTCTTTAAGCGCCATTAAAAATACTTCGTTTGATAAACCTCCCATATTTGTTGAAATGTTATAGCAAACCATTGCATAAACCATTACTATAACCATTATTACTGTAAATACTGCATCTTGAAATTTGTTCTTTGGCATAAAATTTTCTCCTTTCATTATTTATTTTTAGACGCAAAAACAACACATATTTCTATGTGTTGTTCGTTAATCATTATATTAAATAATGTACGTTTCCAATTTTATACCTATAATATATGTTATTTTCTCTTTAATTTATTTCTCGACTTTTTCCGACAAATAAATCAGCCAAGGAATATTATACATTGTTTTTTTATTCTTTGTCAAGTATTGATTACTCCATATATTTTTTATACATTTCGTCTGCTACTTTAAAAAATCTCTCTTTAGCTTCAATTAACTCTTGTAATTTTTTTAATTCTTTTTCTCTATATTCGTTTTCTATATAATCTTTTTTGGCAGCATATCCTTCTTTTCCAAACTTTGTTACTGCATGCTCCCATGCTCTTTTCATATGCTCTTCTTTTCCTATGTTTCCATAATGTTCTTCTCCATATTCATATGTCCTTCTAAAAAATATTTCTATTGTAACAGTTTTATCAGCTGATGCTAATATTTTTCCATATATATTTCTAGGTTCTCCTGTTTTTGACGCTCTATGGTCTTCTATGGCTTCTTTTATTAATTGCAATTTTGTTGCGTTAAAAAATCTATTTAGATTTTTGTCTTCTTCCATTATCTTTGCAGATACTTTTTCATGATTCTCTCTATCTATATGATCACCTATATCATGATAAGCTACAGCTGTATATAGCATGTCCAAATTCACATTATACTTTCTGCCTAATATTAAGGCATTCCTCATCACTTCTTTTATATGTCTTATATCATGTGATTTTCCATTCTTATTGTATTCGGGAAATATCTTTTCTTCAATATATTCTTTTAATTCTGGACTAATTACAGATTTTTTTATTAAAAGATGATAATGATAAGAACTACTAGTTTTTCCTTTTTCCTCATAAAAATCTTCAATATGTTCTACTAATTCTATTATGTTGTCTTTAAATAGCTCTTGTATTAAATCATAATCTGCATAAAAATGAGGTATTCCATTTTCCGGTCCATCTTCTACTCTTATTTTTGTATTTTCATCAACTACTGGAAAATCTTTATTATTAAAAGCTGGAGAGCTTTTAGAACCCAGAGTTAAATAACATTCTCCATCATCTCTTAATACTCTATTTATTTCTTTTATAATTTTTTTTACTCCTTGTGTATCTGTATGTGATATAACATTTCTACATAATATACAATCAAAAGAGTTATCTTCGTATGGCAGATTTAGCATATCTCCAATTTTATAATCTACATTTAAATTTAAATCTTCTGCCCACTTTTTAGTAGCATTTACCGCTTTCTCACTTAAATCAAAAGCATAAGTATTAAATCCATTTTGTGCAAATAATATTGTATGTCTTCCAATTCCACATCCTAAATCTAAAAAGTCTTTTTTCATTTGTTTTTTCCATCTGTTAAGCAAGTAATATGATTCAATACTTGGCTCTTTCCAAATATCAAGTTTACTCGCCTTGCTCCAGTTCCATGCTTTAGATTCTACCATTACAATATACCTCCTTTTTCTGCTATATTATCACAACTACTTAATACAAACAAGCAAAAATGGATAGTAAAAACTATCCATTTATCTTTTTAATAATCTTAAACTATTTAAAACAACTGTCAAGCTACTTAATGTCATTGCTAAACTTGCAATCATTGGGTTTAATGCAATTGGTAAGAGTCCTGTTGCAAGTGGTATCATACATACATTATAGAATAATGCCCAAAATAAATTTTCTTTAATTATTCTTATTGTACGTTTTCCAAGGTCAAATATTTTTACTATATTGTCCATATTTTCATTTAGCAATATAACATCTGCAGAATCTGCACTAATATCTGTCCCGTTTTCCACACTTATTCCAACTGTTGCAGCTTTTAAACTTGGACTATCATTAATTCCGTCCCCAATCATTGCTACATTATTATTCTTATTCAATTCTTTTATCTTATCTAGTTTTTGCTCTGGATTTACATTGCTTATAATATTTTCTATTCCTATTTGTTTTGCAATAGCTCTCGCTGTTTTTTCATTATCTCCAGTAAGCATTATGATTTTCTTATCTAATTTTTCTAAATTTTTAATTGTATCTATAATATCTTTCTTTATTGTATCTGCTAACCCGATAATTAAAACAGTCTCTTTTTCATCAAATAAATATACTATGCTTTCACCTTTACTTGCAAATACTGCTTCATTATCTTTTAGTTTATTTTCTACATTCATTTTTTCTACATATTTGTAATTGCCTGCATAATATTGCTTTCCATTTATAATTCCTTTAACTCCAAGTCCTGGAACTTCTTCAAAATCTTTGACTTCGAAAATATCTTTTTCATTATTATAAATACTTTTAGCTAATGGATGATTTGAATTTTTTTCTAAGCTTTTCAATATTTTTAAAGTAACTTCATTATACACTCCATCTGCTATACTCATCTTGCCTGTTGTTAATGTACCTGTTTTATCAAATACAATTGTGTCTACTTTATTAATTGCCTCTAAAGTTTCACTTGATTTTACTAAAATTCCTTTTTTACTACAATTTCCTATTGCAACAACCATTGCAAGTGGTGTTGCTAATCCTAATGCACATGGACATGCAACAACTAAAACACTTACTAATGCAAGAATTGATTGATTAACATCTTTTGTTATTACAAAATTCAAAATAAATGATATTAATGCAATTATAAATATTGCTGGAACAAAATATCCACTTATTTTATCTGCAATTCTTGCGATTGGAGCTTTTGTATTTGTAGCTTCTACCACCATTTTTACTATATTAGAAATACTAGAATCTCTACCTATTTTTTCTGCCCTGTATTCTATATATCCATCATAATTTATACTTCCTGCAATTACAGTATCGCCTACATTTTTGCTAACAGGCTTACTTTCACCTGTTATAAATGATTCATCAGTATGTGTTTTTCCACTTGTTACAGTTCCATCAACCGCAATCTTTTCACCAGGTTTACTTACAACAGTATCTCCTTTTTGTATTTCATTTATAGTAACTTGTAATTCTTTTCCGTCTTTTAAAATTGTTCCATTTTTAGGAGTTATTGTTACAAGATTTTTAATTGTATCAACTGCTTTATCTTTATTTTTCTTATCTATATATCTACCAATTTTTACAAAAAGAATTATTATTGCTGATGATTCAAAATATAAATGATGTACCAATGATGTATTCCCCATAAATACTTGAATTGTATTCCACAAGCTATACACAAAATTTACTATTACTCCAACACCTACTAAAGAATCCATATTAGGCATTTTATGAATAATATTTCTTATTCCGTTTTTTATAATATCAAATCCATAAAATATAAATAATAATGATAGCACCATTAATGTTATTGCATATACTCGTGGGCTTTCCATCATATTTAATATTTTAGGAGTTGGTAAATTGATCATCTGTCCCATTGATATATACATTAAAATAATTCCAAGAATAGCAAATATTATAAGTTTTCCAAGCTCATTGCTTTTCTTTTCTTCTTTCTTCTCTCCTAAGCTTTTAAAACCCGCTTCTTTAACAAATCTATTTAAATCTTTAACACTTAAATTATCTTCATATTCTATTAAGGCTGTTGCCATGACCAAATTTACAGAAGCACTAATTACTCCTTCTTGCTTATTTAAATATTTTTCTAAACCATTTGAACAAGCACTACATGTCATTCCTTCTATATTTAAAACAATTTTTTTCATATTTTACTCCTTCGAGATTTTAATATAGGGATTTTGTCGGGATTTGGGGACGTTCTTTTTTTCCCTATTCGGGATTTGGAGAAATCGGGATTGTGGGGACGTTCCTAAAATCCCGATAAAAAATTTATAAAGATATTTAATTCGGGATTTTAACACCGTCCCTATTTCCCTTTTTCCCTTTTTCTTTTTTCTTTTTCCCCTTTTTCTCTATTTTCCCATTTTTCTATTTTGCTTCTCCCTATTCTATATTTCTTTGTCCCTATTTCCTATTTTACTTTAAATCCTAAATTTTCTATTTTTTCTTTAACTACATCCATATCTATTTCTTTTTTACTTTCTATTTTTACTGTTCCATCTTCATGATTTGCTTTTACTTTCTTTATTCCTTTTATATCTCCCAATGAGTTTTCTACTCTTTTTTCGCATCCTCCACATACCATTCCTTCTACATTTAAAATTGTTTCATTCATTTTTATTCCTCCTTATATCTTTCTATAATTTATAACTATACATTTTTATTAATGTACTATTTATTAAATCTTTTGAATAAACTCATAAGTTCATCTATTACTTCTGTATCCTTTTTTTCTATACTGTCTGTAATACATGAATATAAGTGATTTTCTAATATATGCATAGATAAACTTTTTATTGAGCTTTCTATTGCTGATAGCTGAATTAATATATCATTACAATATCTGTCTTCTGCTATCATATTCTTTATGCCCTTAACTTGCCCCTCTATTCTATTTAATCTATTATTTATTATTTTCTTTTCGTCTTCACTTCTTACTGTCTTTTTGTTGTTGCAACATTCTTTATTCATTTAATCACCTCTTGGTATATAATATACCCTGTATAGGTATGTAGTCAATAGAGGGGTATATCACTTTAATCGTTTATATATCAACGTTTGATTCTATATACAAAAAAGAAGGTGGATATTTCCCCCGAAAAGAAAATATCCACCTTCTTTAATATTTAGTCAGGAATTATCCCTCCATCGATCCATAATTGATACAATTCATTACCTTTGTACCAATATTGCCCTAAAAGAGCTGCCGCTGCATATTCCTCACTGCCATTAATAGACAGTTTATTTAAACATTTTTCGAACGCAGGAAATGCAACGTCATGCAATGATGGAAATTCTTTCAACAACCGTTCCATTTCATCTGCCCACATTGTAGCAAATTCCTTTGAAATATCGTTTTCAAGTTCCTCCCATTTTTTTGTTTTACCTTCGCACACTTTCATTGTTCTTTCTCCTTTATTTTTGCTATGGTCTACGAGTTATCTTTTTTATTTTAGCATAAATTTACATAATAGTCTATAAATTTTTTTAATTATACTATAAGAAAATTGTATATATTAGGTTAATTGAAAAAATATTTTTTACTTTTTTATGTAAATATGATATAATATATAGACACTAAACAGCAGAAGAAAGGAGGACAATTTATGTCCAACGGTCAAAAAAACGAGCGAAATAATATCTGGTTTCCAGATATTGCTCCAATTCTCTATCGGGGAGTCGGTAGTCTAGTACAGGTTCAACGCCTATATCTAGATGAAGTTATGCTTGAGGCAGATAAGCTTCGTGGAAATGAATTCGTCCCAAATTATTTGGACATGTATCACACGAAACTTGAAAACTACTTGAACCGCTATTATAATTACGGTTCATTGGCTGAACTTGAAAAGGAGATTATTGAATTAAAGAAATTTTTAGCAAGTCTAAAGATTCCTTGTTCCATTTCTGGTCGACTAAAAAACTATGTCGCTTTTTTAGAGAAAGTGCGAACATTCATCTATGATGGTCTTGATCCATACTCTATCAACGACGAGTTGGGCTTTAGGATAGTAATAGGAACAAGCCGATATGATGATGAAAAATCGATTGCTCAACTCTACGAAGTAGCCAACAAAGTAATCGCCTTCTTCGTTATTAGGAAAGGTTACCAGTTGATAAAACCGTCGCCAGCAAATGGTCTGGGCTTTAATCAGGAACTTTTTCCAAAGGTATTTGTTCCGCCAAAAGGGCTCATCTACCCAGAGTACGCAAAATATGTCAAAGACTATTTTGTTGCTCCTAAAAAGAAGGGCTATCAAGCTCTTCACATGGTGTTTGTAACAAAGAGTGGCTTAACAATCGAAGTCCAATTAAGAACATTTGCTAGCCACTTCCACGCAGAATATGTTGCAACACATCTTTCACACAAAGATGAAAGATATGGAGCAGACACCAGCAAAGAACTTACACCAGAAGAAAAGGAAGCAGATTCTAGAAGGCAAACTGCTATAAAAGTGACCTTTGACCCAGAAAAGGTCAAACTAGACTCATACTTCTCCAAAAATGGGGAAACCTTGGACCTAATCGGTCTGCAAGAAACAATACGGGATCCATTTAACAACTTCTACGTTGCTTAAGTGGCTCTCACAAAAAGCTCCTCTACACAAGAAATAAATTTCTTTCTGTGTAGAGGAGCTTTATTTTATTTGTTCTTTCCTGTTAATGGCGCATATATCCATTGTAGAAAAAACAATTCATATGGATTTCCGCCTTTACGACTACTTATATGCTTTATTTTTTTATTGTTACTAAGTTTTGCTTCTATCTCTTCAATCGCTTTTTTATTTGAATTTACTTCGTAATAAGCTGGAAATATATTATTTTCTTCATATCCTTCTAATAAATTTTGTCTGTCTGCAAAGTGTTGCTTCATATCATTTAGCGCATCTTCTTTTGATTTATATATAATTTCTGCATTTTTGTCAGTTTCTTTTATTATATTTTCTATCTCTACTCGCTCTTCATCTGTTATAGAATCTTCTAAGAATATTGTCATTTCACTTATATATTTATCATAATTAATGAATACAGCAATATTCAAGATAATTAAAATAATTAATATAATTGAAATTGCTATAATAATCTTAGTTTTCTTTTTCATCTTCTTTTTTATCTTTTTTAAATAATCTATTTCATTTTGAGTAGTAGTAGGATTCTCTTCTTCGTTATTCATTTCTAAATATATTTTTGCACAATTTTCGCATTTTTTTAAATGTTTTTCTACAAATTCTTTTGAACCTTGTTTTAAACATCCATCTTTATAACTAAATAATAAATCCTGAACGATATCACATTCTTTTTTCATCTTTATCTCCAATCCTCTCTTACTATAATTTACTAAAAGTACACATATTATTTTTAGGATTTATCCTCCTTTATTTTTTGCTTTCCTCTAAAATATGTAACTCTTACCCAATTTGGTGTTTTATTCATTACTTCTGCTATTTCTTCATTTTTTAGCCCACCTAATAATTTTAAATACATTACATTTCTAGTCTCTTCATTTAACTTTTGAATCTTTTTTAATAAATCTAGCTTATCCTCTTGTAAAAATATATTTTCTTCTAGTGAATTTTCTGTTATTAATTCATTTTCTACATCTTCTAAAGATATGTTTTTTTGCTTTTCTTTTTTTCTTATATCTTTATATAAAATAAATTTTGCGATTTGACACAGCCATGTAGAAATTTTACTTTCCCCTCTAAATTTATCTATGTTTTTAACAGCTACTAAAAAAGTTTCTTGTACTATATCTTCACTTAATTCTTTATTTTTGGTTAAGCAGAATATGTATTTATATACTATTTGAGCATAATTATTATAAATCTCTTCTATATCCTGCATAATTTCCCCCTTTCATTTTATTAGTGTTAAAAACTTTATTTTTGTTACATATTTTTTAATTTTTTCTTCTTTTAATTATATCGTCCTCTGCTAGTTTGCCTATTAATAAAGATGAATTTACATCATGTAATTTATTATTTTGTGCTACAATTTTTTCATCATAATTTGCATAGCAATATTTGCAAAAATGCTTACACGTATTATATGCGCCTATATCAGCCATTTCTACGCAATTACACTTTCCACCGCTACGTGCTTTCCATTTTTTGAATTTAGTTTTTCCAGTTAGTCTTTCTGCTAATTCTTTTCCTAGACAATCTGCTTGTATAAAGCCATATTCCACTAAATTTCTTTCTTCAAAACAGGTTTGTACTGTCATTCCATTATTTTTAGCACTTTTACTAAAACTCTTTCCTATTGCTTCATAATCACTTTCTTTAAATTCTTTTAATCTTAAAAATTTATAATTATTTCTAACATTTTTATAATCATCTATAAATGAAACGATAAAATGCTTTATATATCCATTTAATAACTCGCATAAGTGATTAAATGCTTTTATATGATATTCTATAGTGTATTTATCACTTATAAATATTGGATCATATCTTATATATATGTTATCTATTCCAACTATCTTCGAAATTTGCTTGATTGCTTCTACTATTTTTCTTTTAGCTGGAACCCCCGGTTCAATATCACTTTTATATGGAGTTAAAGTAACATGAAATAATATTGGCTTTTCTATTTCTTTTAAATATGGAATCATTGGCATTGGATTTTTTGTACAAAACATAATTGCATCAACATCTTCCACATATATTCTACTAACTTGCTGGTTATAAAAAGGATTCCTCACATCGAAAAAGCCTTCCCTATATCTGTTCATAAACCAGTCTGTGTAAAAAGCTACTATATCGGTTCTTCCACTTACATTTAAAATCATTTTCTACCTCTTTACTAAAATATATATTCATATAATAATACAACCTATAAGGCAATTTAGCAACTATTTAATTCAAATCCAAAAACTCCCATTATTACCTTTTACAGTAATAACGAGAGTTACATAATATTTGAACTTTAAGCTCCGTCCCTAAAGTTCAAGCTTTCCTTTTCCACCTTTAAGTCCGCCATTTGCATATCCTTCTAATACATTTGTGTCAAAAGAAAATACCATATTATTTTCTTCACGATTTCTTTTTAATGCTAATTCTATTTCTTTATCTAATAACTCTGGATATTCCATACCTGCTGCTCTCCATAGATGGAAAGATAAACAACCAGGAATAGTATTTACCTCGTTTACATATACATTATCTGTATCTTCATCAATTAAAAAATCTATACGAATTACACCTGTGCAACCTAATATTTTAAATGTTTCTTTTGCTAAAGTTTGAATCTTTTCTTTTAATTCTTCACTTATATTTGCTGGTAATTTTAAAACTCCTGCATTCATAGATTGCTTAGCTCCGCCTGTCTTTTTACCTCCAGATATATATTTATCTTCATATGATAAAATATCTGCTGTTTTATCTAGTTCTTCACATTCTGAGGCATTACATTCTTCGTAATCACCTAGAACAGAGCAATTAACTTCTTTTAAATTTTTTATTGCTTTTTCTATTAAAATCTTTCTTGCATATGTAAATGCATCTTCTATTGCCTCTTCAAGTTCTTCTTTACTTTTAGCAACAACAATTCCTATACTTGAACCTAAATTAATTGGTTTAACGATTACTGGATATTCTATATTTTCCTCAACATTTTTTACTATATCTTCTACTTCTTCATTTTTATAATAACATTTGCAGTCTAAAACAGGAATATTGTTTTCTTTTAAAATTGTTTTAGATACATATTTATCCATTCCAACTGCTGATGATGTAACATCACATCCAACATATGGTAAATTAAACATTTTTAAATATCCTTGAAGTGTACCATCTTCTACATTTGTACCATGAACAATAGGAAATGCAACATCTATATAGTCATATACTTCATTTTCGTAAAATTTCTTATTTGTTCTTAATAAAACTGTTTTATTATCTTTTAAAGAAAGTGTTACTTGTGTACTTATTCTTTTTAAATTATCTATATTTGTGTATTGTTTTATATCATCAACAAAATCTCCACAATACATTTTATTATCTTTTGCAATATATATTGGTACAATATCATATTTTTCCTTATTCATATTTTCTATTGCTTGAAGTGCAGTTATTATAGATACTTCATGTTCAA